>DOKY01000034.1:7088-11813 GCA_003510135.1 Pseudothermotoga sp. | reverse complement strand
TCTGCAGAAACAGTTGCACAGGGTACGCACCGCGCTCAACGTTCTCAAGTATCAAGCAGATCCCAGCAAAGTGAGACCGCGGGCGAGAATAAAGATCAGAAGGGCGTGCCATCAGAACGTGCGCGTTCGTATAGGTTTTTCGTCAAAACTCATCACCGACAGGCTTGGACCGTGTGAATTCTTCTCGAACGAGAAGGGCAATATCGAGTACAGATGACTGAACTTTATTAAAACCAAACCCTACCGGTGAGACTTGTGAATGCGTTATTATCAGAAGACCGGGGCTATCTTGCTGACATGGTGATGGAACCTTTCGCTCCACGCACGCCACTTCGGATCTGTACCACCTTGGGTGGTTACACCACCAAGCGTTATCACGGGAGTATTCATCTTGGTTGCATGAATGCAACAGGTTTTCTGAGCTGGCTTCTGTAAAGTTCTGCGTAGAGGCCTCCCTTCGCAAGCAGCTCTTTGTGGGTGCCCTTCTCTATGATTTTTCCTTCGTTCATGACAAGGATGAGATCAGCGTTCTTTATCGTTGAAAGTCTGTGGGCTATTATGAAGCACGTTCTTCCTTTCATCAACTCGTCCATCGCCTTCTGGATGTATATCTCAGTGAGCGTATCGACGTTGCTTGTGGCCTCGTCCAGTATGAGCACGTCCGGATTGGCTAAGAAAGCCCTCGCGATGGTTATCAGTTGCTTCTCACCGTAAGATATGTTCGTTGCCTCTTCGTTGATCACGGTGTCGTACCCATCTGGCAAAGCCATGATGAAGTGGTGTGCCTGTGCCATCTTCGCGGCCTGTATTATTTCCTCTTCTGTGGCGTTCTCCTTTCCGTAGGCAATGTTTTCCCTTATCGTGCCGTTGAACAGCCACGTGTCCTGTAGAACCATGCCGAAACACTTTCTCAGACTGCTCTTGTGGATGTCTCTGATGTCTATCCCATCGAGCTTGATGCTTCCTTTCTGTATTTCGTAGAAACGCATCAGCAGGTTGACCAGGGTGGTCTTCCCGGCTCCCGTCGGACCGACGATGGCAATCCTCTGGCCACTGTAAACTTCTACGTTCAGATCCTCAATGAGCGGTTTTTCTGGTACGTAGCTGAAGTACACGCCCTCGAATTTGACGTCACCTCTCGCCTTTTCGATCTTCAGCGCGTCAGGTTTTTCGGGCTTCTCTTCCTCTTCATCGAGTATCTCGAAAACTCTCTCGGCAGCCGCGATCGTGGACTGAATGAGGTTGGCAATGTTCGAGATCTGTACGATGGGTTGCGTGAACTGCTGAGAGTACTGTATGAAGGCCTGGACATCACCTATGGTTATGGACCTCTTCGTGACAAGGATACCTCCAACCACCGAGACGATCACGTAACCCAGGTTGCCTATGAACCGCATCAGCGGCATGATCATGCCAGATAGAAACTGCGCTTTGTGGCTCGCATCGCAGAGCTGTTCGTTTATGTTTTCAAACCTTTCAGTCACATCCTTCTCTCTGCAGTAAGCTTTCACAACGATGTGGCCGGCGTAAACTTCCTCCACGTGCCCACTCAGTTCTCCGAGTCTTTTCTGCTGTCTGGAGAAGAACCTCTGCGAATGTTTCGCGATGAAGATTGTTGTGACGATACTCAACGGCAGGGTGAGCAGCGTGACACCCGTGAGCAGAGGACTTATCGTGAGCATCATGATCGTGACGCCCGCTACAGAAACTATCCCGGAGACGAACTGAACGAGGCTCTGTTGCAGCGTGTTGCTGATCAGATCTATATCGTTTATCACGCGGCTCAAAATTTCACCGTGAGTTCGAGAATCGTAGAACTTCAAAGGCAACCTCGCAAGCTTTTCGGAGACATCTTTTCTCATCTTCATCACGATCTTCTGAGAAACTCCCGCCATGATGAACTGCTGCAGATACATGAGTAAACCGCTCAGAGAATAGATTAGGCCCACATGCATGAGTATCTTCGCCACGTACGAAAAGTCTATCTTCGCGTTCGGGAGCCTGAGCATCTTCGCCATCACGCCGCGAAAGATCTCGGTTGTTGCCCTTCCGAGGATCTTCGGTGCGACTATTGTCAGGACGGTGGCGGCGATCGTAAGGCCCAGAACGATGACTATAGGAAGAAGATAAGGTTTCAAATAGAGGATCAACCTCTTCAGCGTGCCCCTGAAGTCTTTAGCCTTCTCTGCGGGTATACCTATCGGATGGCCACCCGGACCCGGCCTTCGCATCGGCAATCCTCGCGGTTGAACCGCTTTTCTTTCATCTGCCATTGAGCTCACCTCCGATGGTTGCTTCTTCCTCGGAGATCTGTGAGAACACGATATCTCTGTACACCGGACAACTCTTCATGAGTTCTTCGTGCTTTCCTATACCTTCCACCCTGCCATCCTTCAACACTATGATCTGATCGGCATGCATGATCGTGGCCACCCTTTGCGCGACGATTATCACGGTCGCATCCTTCAATTCGTTCATGAGCCTCGAACGGATCTTCGCGTCCGTTCTGAAATCGACCGCCGAGAAGGTATCGTCGAAAAGATAGATTCTGTGCTTTCCCGAGATCGCACGCGCTATCGAGATTCTCTGCTTTTGACCACCAGACAGGTTTGTCCCACCCTGCGCGACCGGTGCGTTGAGCCCTTCGGGCATCTTCAGAGCGAACTCGTTCACCTGCGCGATATCCACGGCCCTGAAGATGTCTTCGTTTGTGATTTCGCTTCGACCGAATCTTATATTTTCAGCGATCGTGCCCGAAAAGATGATCGGTCTTTGTGGTGCATAGCCTATCAGCTTTCTCAGTTTTTCGAAAGGTATCTTCCTGACGTCCACCCCATCGATCTTGACTGAACCCTCAGTCACATCGTAGAACCTCATTATCAGGTTCAGAATCGTGGTCTTCCCAGAGCCCGTGTTCCCGATGATCGCTGTCACCTGCCCGGGTTTCGCAGTGAAAGAAACGTTTTTGATCACTGGTTCCTTCGCCCCCGGATAGCGGAACGTCACGTTCTCGAAATGCACCACTCCTTCGCCTGCAGGCTCCACGAGATGTTCCGGTTCTCTCACTGACGGTTCGGTTGCGAGCACCTCCAGCACTCTCTGTGCGGAAACGGAAGCACGAGGTAGGAAGACGAATATGAGTGAGATCATGATGAACGAAAACAGAACCTGCATGACGTACTGCATGACGGCCATCATTGCGCCAACCTGGAGTTGTCCGGCGTCTATCTGCTTGGCTCCGAACCATATCAGGGCAACTATCGTGAAGTTCATAACGATGGTCATAATCGGAAAGACGATCGCTCCTATTCTGTTCACTTTCAGTGCCGTGCGTGTCAAATCCATGTTCGCTTCTTCAAACCTGTTTTTCTCGTACTCTTCCTTGTTGAACGCCCGGATCACTCGAATTCCCATGACCCTTTCTCTCAGAACGAGGTTGAGTCGGTCGATCTTCTTCTGCATGCTCTTGAACAGAGGCATGACCTTTGAAAAGATCAGATAGAGCGCGAGCGAAGCTAAGGGAACGGAGATCAAAAGTATCATAGTGAGCCTGGTATTCTTCGAAATCGCCATGAGTATGCTCCCAACCGCGACGATGGGAGCCCTTATCACCATTCTTTGAATCATGACGAATGCTTGTTGTATCTGCGTTATGTCGTTGGTCGTCCGGGTGATCAAAGAAGCGGTGCTGAATTTGTCGATCTCCGCGAGTGAGAAACTCTGGATTTTTCTGAAAAGGTCGGCACGAATATCTCTACCGGCGCACATCGCTGCTCTGGAGGATGTGTAACTCATGATTATGATCGCAACAACCTGGATCAGAGAAACGAGGAGCATCTTGCCACCGATCTGCCAGATGTAGTCCACGTTGCCTTTCGTGATTCCCTTGTCCACGATTTGTGACATGAGATCCGGTAAGTACAGCGTCACGTACGAATCGACGATGACAAGCGAGACCGTCACGATTACCAACCACAGATAAGGCTTCAGATACTTCAGGATCTTAATCATTCGAATCACCTCTCGCATGAGTCCTGAGATTAGCGATGATTCTGTCCAGTAAGTTTGCAAGCTGAAGCTTTTCTTCCTCGCTGAATCCCTTCGTGGCTATGCTTTCCATCCTTTTCATCTGCTCCTTCAAAAAATCGCAGTGAGATTTTCCTTTTTCCGTCAGGTAAACTCTCTGGAGCCTTCGGTCTGTTTCGTCCTGTTTTCTGTGTATCAAGCCTGCCTTCTCCATCCTCTTAAGCATGATTGCAACCGTGGCGGGCCTCACGTTCAATTTTTCAGCGATCTGATTCTGTGTCATGCCCTCATGCTTCGAGATGATCATGATCATAGGCGGTTGGCCCGGGTGTATACCGTGCTTCTCCAGTTCCCTGTGGAGAATGTGGAAGTGCAACCTCTGGATCACGAAGAATCTCTTCAAGATTGTGTCCTCTTTCATTCTCCTCACCCTTTTCATTGACGTCAAACATTTAGACGTCTATATATTATCACCGAACATTGCCCACGTCAAGCGCTGCTCAGAGAGATCGTGAAGCCAGATGAGAACTTCTTCGATCAGCCAAAACAAAAAGCCCCATTTTTGGGGCTTTGGTTTTCATTATCGACTTTTCATTCTTTTGTTGTGAGCATCAGTGAGCTTGCTGATCGAGCTTGATTTTTCAACAAAATCTTTCTCATCGGGAGCGCTTTTATCCTTTTGAACATATTTGAAGAACA
>DOKY01000034.1:0-6860 GCA_003510135.1 Pseudothermotoga sp. | reverse complement strand
TGAAAAAGGTAACAGAATGAAGAAAACAAGATGAACCTAAGTTGGCGTCACTTGACATATATATTCATCTGATATATAATGTTTTTGGAGGTGATGAACATGTATGGTCCTAAACCTTGGTGTTGGTGGGGCCTGCAAATGAGACACAGACACGGCTGGTTCTGGCACAGATCGAGATTCCCCGGCTGGGCTTTTCATCCGTGGTACAGATCGAGTAAAGAATCGCTTCGTGAATACAGAAGATGGCTCGAGGAAGAAATGAAACTCGTCGATGAAGAACTCAAAAGGGAAGAAGCCCAGTGAGACACCGTCACGGAATGGGGCGCGGGGGTCATTTCCTCGAGGCCCTCGTGCTCCTCTCGATCGCGGAAGAACCAGTTCATGGCTATGAAATCGCCAGAAAGTTGAGCGAGCTCGGCGTGGGATTCGAAGGCGTGGGACCCATGGGGAACCTTTACAGGTTGCTGGCACGTCTCGAGGCCGAGGGTCTGGTGCAGTCGGAGTGGGACGTGCTCGGCCAGGGACCCGCCAGGAGAACGTACAGGATCACCGAGGCTGGCAAGCAAAGACTTTCTTTCCTGGCAAACAGGCTGAGATTTCAAAAGACTTTGCTCGAAGAGTTTTTCAAAAGATACGAACGACTATTTGGCCAAAGAAGAGAGTGAGAGACAGACTCTGAGCAATCTGTAAGCTTCGAGATAATTTTTGGCTGTGTATCTAAGTGTCCTGGCGTCGAGCCGCTCCACGTTCGGAAGAAGTGAAGGAGTCTCAGCAAAGGCGGAACTGTAGAAGGTGAGCTTCACTTCCACCGGCTCTTGTTCCACCGTTGGTTTGAACTCTCTCAATCTACGCATGGCCTCTTCAATCCCAGCCTTCAATTTTTCTTCCACGACCTCGAACGGATAGATTTTCGCGGCGTACCTTCCAACGGCTTCTTTGACGATCACCCCGACGAAATCGTTCAGTTCCTGTTTAGCACACTCTATGGTGAGCTGATCTCCCGTCACGAGCGCGACAGGAACGTGGAAACAACCCGCGATCCTGGCGTTCAGGCCGGCTTCGCTCAACTTCTTTCCGTTCACCTCGACACAAAAGACTCTTCCGGTGTAAGTGTGATCCATGATTGCGGGTGCACTACCTGCTCTCGCATGGTAACCCACAAAGAAAACAGCATCGAAACTCTCATCTATGCCTTCCATCATGCTCATAGGCTTCGGACTACCGCTGATCAACACGGCCTTGGGATGCAGTTCTTCGATCAGGATGTTGTCCATGGTGTTGTGAGAATCGTTCACCAGCACCTGTTTTGCTCCACACTGGACGGCTGCCTCTACGACTGCGTTCACCTCACGGGTCATGAGCTTTCTGAATCTCTCGTACTCCTTGTCGCCGGGTGACACGTGGCCTAGCCCCACAACGCCAGAGATACCCTCCATGTCGGCAGAAATGTAGATCTTCACGTTCGATCACCCTTTCTTTGCGCACTCTTCAACGAAACGTCTGAACAGTTCGAAGTGTTCTCTGTGCCGTTTGAACATTCTTTCCGGGTGCCACTGAACCGCCAGGACGAACCTGTCGTTTCTGGACTCAAGCGCCTCTATGATGCCGTCTTTCGCTCTCGCCACAACCCTCAAAGTCGCCGCGACGTCTTTCACGGCCTGGTGGTGGAAACTGTTGACCCGCAGCCTTTCGCTCTTCAGAATGGAGAACAGCAGGCTGTCCTTTTCGATGAGAACCTCGTGCGTTGGACTGTGGGCCGGGGCTTCCTGCTGATGTTTCAAAGCGTTGGAGAGCTGCGTCTTTATGTCCTGATAGAGCGTTCCGCCGAGCGCGACGTTGATCAACTGAATGCCTCTGCAGATACCGAAGATGGGCTTTTTCTTTTCGTACAGAATTCTGCACAGCGTTATTTCCAGCTCGTCCCTCTCCGGTGTTATCTGTCCCAGGCCTGGATGAGGTTCTTCATTGTAATGGTAAGGGTCCACATCCACTCCACCTGAGAAGATCATCCCGTCCAGAAGATCTACCAGCCTGAACAGATTCTCGCGCTCCCTGAGGATCGGCACGAGAATGGGCAAACCACCGGTTTCTTCTACGGCCTGGTAGTAATTCATGTTGAGCTTCAAAGATTCTTCATCCACCGAACAGCTAATGCCTACGATCGGTCTCACAGTTATATGTTAGCTCAAAACTCACCGAACATCGAGTGCCTCGTTCGTGTCGAAATCGAAAAGCATCAAATCTTTTATATCAACACACAGAAACAGTCTTTGACCCACCTGGAATTTCTCTTCGGAAGGTCTCAGCACCTTCACCATCGTCTGCTCTATCGAAACGGTCACGATCTGTTCTCTTCCCATGGACTCGACCTCGTACACCTGTACCTCGATACCGACGGCGTTCTCTGTGATATGATCGAGCAGAGATCCCTTCTCCGGCCTGAAGCCCAGAACGATCCTTCTTCTGCCGGAGATCCTCTGCAAGAGTTCAGCCGGGGCCTGGAAGGTTTTGGTCTCTATGGTCAATCTTGTTCCATCGAACTCGGCGTTCAAGAGGTTGGCGGGCGGATTTCCCACAAAACCGGCCACGAACGTGTGTCTCGGATTGTAGTAGATTTCGTTCGGTGTGCCCACCTGGATCAGCTTTCCGTTGTTTATCACCGCGATTCTGTCTGCAATCGCCAGAGCCTCCGCTTGATCGTGCGTGACGTAGACCGAGGTAATCTTCAAATCTTTCTGCAACCTCTTCAGTTCCGTCCTGACACCGATCCTCAAAAGTGCATCCAGGTTGCTCAGTGGCTCATCGAACAGAAGGATCTGAGGTTGCTTGACCAGAGCTCTCGCTATGGCCACACGCTGCTGTTGCCCACCGCTCAGCTGCCAGGGGTATCTATCAAGGAGGGCTTCTATCCTGAGCATGTTTGCCACTTCGTGAACTCTCTGTTGGATTGTGTTTTTGTCGGCCTTTTTCAACGTCAAGGGAAAGGCTATGTTGTCGAACACCTTCATGTGCGGATAGAGTGCCCAGTTTTGAAAGACCAGGCCCACGTTTCTTTCCTTCGGAGGCAGGTTCGTCACGTCCCTTCCGTCGAAGAGGATGCGTCCGGAAGTGGGTCTGTAGATGCCTGCGATCAGGTACATCAACGTGGTTTTGCCGCTGCCCGAAGGGCCGAGCAGGACGATGAACTCACCGTCATCTATCTGCAGGTTCACCCCATCGAGAGCCGTCACCTTACCGAACTTCTTCGTGATATTCTCGAGCACGATGGATGCCAAGACCCTTCACCTCCTGATGCCACCTGCGTAGACTTTGAACAAAAGCTTTTGAGAACTTATGTAGAAGAAAATCGTAGGTAAAAGATAAAGCGTGGCTGCAGCGGCGAGCAGGGGCATGTAAGCCATCTCAGACTCCAGATTCGATTCGATGAAGGTTGCGAGCGTTTTGTCTATGAGAAACGTTCTGACATAGATGATGTCCTGCCAGCCGGCGAGAAAACCGAAGATCAGTATGGCCACCACACCGGGCTTTATCAAGGGCATCATGATCTTCGCCCATGTTTTGAGTCTCGAAGCCCCATCGACCAGCGCAGACCATTCCACCTCCCAGGGCAGCAGATCGAAAAAGCCCTTCATGAGCCACACCGAAAGCGGAACCTCGAGTGCGGCGCGGGCGACGATGACGTAGAAGAAAGAAAAATACCGGAGCGCGTTGAGGCTCGTGGGCATCCAAAGTCTGTAGAGAAAGTAAACCCCAACGATGAGGATCGAGCCAGGCAGAGCGTGCAGCATGAGCATCATCAACAGCACGAATCTTCTTCCTCTGAACCTGATTCTTGAGATCGCATAACCGGAAAGAGTTCCAACGAGTGTGGTGACGATCGCCACTCCGAACGCGACGATCGCCGTGTTGATTAAGTAGAGGAATATGTTCTCCCTCAGCCCTCCAGTTATGGCGATCCTTCCCTGAAACAAAAGTTGCCAGTTCTTAAACGTGAACCTCACCTTGGAGAAATCGAAGTTCGTCACCATCTGATTCGCAAAACTTGAAAGAACGAGCATGGAAAAGGCCACGATCACCGGCACTGAGAGCGCTATGAGAATGATGGAATAAAAGATCTGTCTGCTCTTGCTTCGAACTTCCACATCGCCCAGACTCATCAGATATCACCACGCGGTTCCGTCATGAGCCTTCCAAAGCCCAGTATTCTGAGCGTGATCAGACCGAGCAATCCTCCCACCAGGACCAGAAGGGTTCCCGCTGCGGCTGCCAATCCCTGGTCGAAGACACCCGTGAACGCAAGATCGTACACGTAGAGCGCCCATGGGGTTCCGTAAGATTTGTTCACCAACCTCCAGCTCACCAGAAGGTACGTGTGCGCGTAGGAGGTGAGCAAACTCAGCAGCTGCCACGTTGTGACGTACATGATGTGCCACTTGATCTGGGGTATCAGGACCCTCCTGCAGATCTGCCAGTCCGTCGCACCGTCGACCCTCGCGGCGATAACGAACTCACCCGGAATGCTCTTGATGGCCGAAGACAACACGATCATCCCGAAACTCACACCCACCAGCCCGTTGACGAAGATGATCACACTCCAAGGACCGTACGGAATGAAGGCCTGACCCCACGCGATGGGCTTATCGATGAAACCAAGTCTCAGAAACAGAGAATTCAAAGTGCCCACACCACTGCCGTGGAAGAAATAGTACCAGACCAGTCCGTAGACAGCGATTGGCGACATCCTTGGCAACAACCAGATCGTGCTCGCGATAGAGTTCGTTTTCCTGTCAACAAAAAAAGTGAGCAACGCGAGGATCAATCCTCCGAGCACGTTCACGAGCAGGGTACAACCCACAAAAACAGCGGTGGTCAAAAAGACGGCCCTCACCGATGGGTCGTTCGCTATGGCGTGAAAAAGTTTCTGGTAATTGTAAAAACCGATCAGTCTCGTCGCGTAACGCTGTATGTTCCAGTTTCTGAGAGGAGTGAAACTCGTGTAAACAGTCAGAATGAGCGGTACGACGTAGAATATCACTACAACAACGAGAGCCGGGGCCAGGAAGGCCCACAGCTCCCATTTCCTTGAGGATCTTTCCCTGATCATTTACCGGCAAATCTCCAATCCTTCGGTATCTCGTTGATGATCTTCACACCAGCCTTGAGATCAAGGTCCGCGTTGATCTTACCGATCGCGTAGTCGATCGCCTTGACCGGATCCATCTGACCTCTTAACACGTAATCGACGACTTCAGCTAAGATCGCCGAAAGCTTCGCGTACATCGGGTGTATCGGCGGGAAGTTGGTGTGCTCGAGCATATAGGAAACATCGGACAAGAATTTAGCGTTGATCGGGTTCACCGTTGCCTTGACGATGCCCGCGATCTTCTCCTTCACGCCTGGGTCAAGATCGATCTCAAGATTGTAAAGTTTGTCAAGCCATTCTTTGTTGGCGAGCAGGGCGGCCGAAGATTTTCCAACCGGCAAGTGTGCGCTTATGATGCTGTGTATGGCGTTGATCTCTGGATCGGATGCCTTAGCAACGATCAGGAAAGCAAGCTCATCGTAGGTGGACTTCAGAGCGCTGTACTTCGGGTTCTGCGCGCCAGCCTTCGAGCTGACCATCCACATGAACGGCTGGCTCAGCGTCACGGGTTTCTTTCCGGGTTCTCCCGCCGGGAACAGCGTGTAGTAGAACCACTGCTCGACCTCTTCGGGTTTCAATCCCCTCATCTGCCCGGTCTTCGGATCGGTGTAGTAGTCCTTGGTCTGCCACTCTGTCCAGTACCACGTGCCTCCGATGTCGAACAGAGTCTTTCCATCCACAATCGCCGGGTGAACCTGCTTGGCCCAATCCCAGGCCATCATGTCGGAGGGAAGCAGTTTCTCTCTCGCGAAGACCCACTCGATCGTGAGCCATTTGTATATCGCTTCTTTGTCGAAAACAAGTTTTCCATCCGCACGATCGTACAGTTTGCTTCCGAAAGCGAGTATGAACTGCATCAGGTCTGGATGTGCGCTACCCCTTCTGTGAATCAGACCCCATTCGGAAGCGCCCGACTCGACGGCTTTCTTCGCCCATTCGTAGACATCGAACCACGTGAACTCGCCCTTCAAAACCTTCTCGTTTAGGCCCTCCAGGTCAAGTCCAACCTTGGCTGCGACGTCTTTCCTGATGTAGAAAGGTCTCGCTTCGGTGTCCTGTGGCAAACCGTAGATCCTTCCTTTGTACTTGGCCACCTCGATGTGGGAGGCAAAGAAGTCCTCCAGAAGCTCCTTGTGTTTCTCGAGATACGGCGTCAGATCGAGCAGATAACCTTCCTCGGCGAGCGGTGCTATGTACACGTACGAGTTCACCAGAAAGTCACCGGCAGTTCCAAGAGGTTGCTTGCTCAAAAATTCCTGGTACATCTGTGTGAAATCGAGCTCGTAACGTGTCTCTCTGATGATCACCCTGACGTTGATGTTGTTCTTAGCCCAGATGTCGTTGATGCGCCTCGCCGCTTCAACGATGCCCAGAACTCTGAGCACGCTGTTGGGATCTCCAGTGCCCCATACCGCGTAACGTACCTCGTTGATGCCGTTCTTCTCAAGCGTGCGGCCTACCTGAATTATGCTGTCCTCAACGCTTGCGAAGAGCAGGACCGCTGTGCACACCAACACCACGAAAAGCAACCTTCTCACACAAATCCCTCCTTTTGGAGATAGAATAAAGCTGAAAGATCAGACCAAGTTCAAGAAACGGTAGGATATCTTGACAAACGTCTAAAGGTTCAAGCGGTGAATGGTGCTTTCTCTCTGAGGTTTGCGAAGCTATAATAACTATAGCAAAGGTTACGATTGGTGTCAATCCATTACAAAAT
>DOKY01000021.1:70226-101281 GCA_003510135.1 Pseudothermotoga sp. | reverse complement strand
TTACCAGTTCGAAATGACGATCGATGGGCTGAGAGATGCGGCCACAGCACTCAACACTCCTGTGGTGAGTGGCAACGTGAGTTTCTACAACGAGACAGAAACGAGCAGGGTCCATCCCACACCGATCGTCGGCATGGTGGGACTCATAGAGGATGCATCGAGAATCTGCTCCGCAAGTTTCAAAAACCCAGGCGACGTCATAGTCCTTCTCGGGCCTATGTCTGCCGATCAGCGTTTGTGTGAGTACACGAGGCTGATACACAAGATCGAGAACATACTCCCCCCAACGATCGATCTCGAGCTCGAAAAGAGAGTTCAACGGTGTTGCTTGAACGCAATCAAAGATGGGTTGCTGAATTCTGCACACGATCTTTCTGAAGGTGGCCTGGTAGTCGCTCTTGCCGAGTCGTGCATCATAGGAAACATCGGGGCATTATGCGATTTATGGAGCGATTCTCGAGCCGATTTTCTATTGTTTGGTGAAGAACAGTCCCGGATACTCGTCAGCTTGGCCGAGGAGAATCTCCAACGATTGATCCAGCTCGCCAAAAACGAAAACGTACCCATAGCGGTCCTCGGAAGGGTCATGGGCGACAGACTCGTCGTAAAACTGAACGGAAGAAAGCTCATCGACCAACCGGTGAGGAAGATCAAAGAGGTCTACGAGTCTTCCTTGCAAAGGCTGGTGAACCAATGAAGGAATCATGTGGACTGTTTGGAATCTTTTCTCCAAAACCTGATCCGAAGATTTCCAGAACTGTCTATTATGGTCTAATCGCTCTTCAGCACAGAGGTCAAGAGAGTGCAGGCATCGCGGTTGGTGATGGAGAGAAGATCAAGTATCATAAGGGTTTGGGACTGGTCAACGACGTCTTCAACGAGGAAGTGCTCGGTGAGCTTTCCGGACACGTTGCGATCGGCCATGTGAGGTATTCGACGACGGGCTCGAACGTGTTCGAGAACGCCCAACCCATAGTCGTTGCAGGTCAACAAGGCAGCTTGGCGGTGGCACACAATGGAAACATAATCAACACGCGCGAGCTCAGGAGTCAACTTGAAAAGAAAGGATTACCTTTTCGTTCGACCACTGACAGTGAGATCATTGCGTTACTCTTGATCGAGCAAGGCCCGGACATGTTACATGCTTGCCTCGATGTGACACGTACCCTGCAGGGTGCTTACTGCTTGCTCCTCATGAACCAAAATAGTTTGATCGCCATCAGGGATCCACTCGGTTTTCGTCCACTCTGCATGGGCAGACTGGATGACTGCGTGGTGTTCGCCTCGGAAACGGTCGCATTGGATGCCGTGGGAGCCGAATTCGTCAGAGACATCGAACCTGGAGAGGTCGTTTTGGTGAATGAAAATGGTGTGGAGTCTCACAAGACGGCTTTTTCAAGGAGTGCGTTCTGCATTTTCGAGTTCGTCTACTTCGCCAGGCCCGACAGTGTGCTGGAGAACGTGAGCGTTTATGCTGCACGAGAGCGAGCCGGCAGAATACTGGCGATCGAACAACCTGCCGATGCAGACCTTGTCGTAGGCGTGCCAGACTCTGGCACCGTCGCCGCCATTGGTTATTCCAATCAGAGTGGTATCCCGTACGGAATGGGTCTGATCAAAAACAAATACATCGGTAGGACTTTCATACAACCATCTCAGAAGCTCAGGAACCTGGGGGTCAGACTCAAGTTGAACGCTTTGAGAGAGCTCGTGAAAGGAAAAAGCATAGTCTTGGTTGACGATTCCATCGTGAGGGGCACGACGATGGGTCAAATTGTGAAGATGTTGAGAACTGCCGGGGCAAGGTCGATTCACGTTCGCATCGCTTCACCCCCTATACGGTACGGTTGTTACTTCGGAGTCGACACATCCGACAGGAGGGAACTCATCGCGGCAGTTCTCGAAGAAAAGAAGATCGAGCAACTCATAGGGGCTGATTCGCTCGGCTATTTGAGCCTCGAAGGGCTGGTAAAGGCTGTTGGGCTGCCTTCGGATCGTCTCTGTCTCGCATGCTTCAACGGTATTTATCCTTTGCAGGTTCCGAGTTTTTGCACGAAGTACCTTTTTGAAAAGGAGTGAGAACCTTGATGAGATCTTACAAGGAGGCGGGTGTGGATCGGGACGCAGCCGATGAAAGCGTAGAAAGGATCAAACGCTTGGCGCGGCTCACGTACGTACCGCAAGTGCTCGGAGGGATAGGCTCTTTCGGTGGTTTCTTCGAATTGCCTTCGAATTACCGTCAACCGGTGCTCGTGTCCGGCACGGATGGTGTGGGAACGAAACTGAAGATCGCTTTCATGATGGACAAGCATGATACTGTGGGTATAGATTGTGTGGCGATGTGTGTCAACGACGTTTTGGTGCACGGCGCAAAACCGCTCTTCTTTCTTGATTACCTCGCGGTGGGGAAGTTGAACGTTGAGCGTGTGGAACAGATCGTCACGGGGATCGTGAAGGGTTGCGTGGAAGCCGAATGCGCACTCATAGGGGGAGAAACGGCACAGATGCCAGATTTTTATGGCGAGGACGAGTACGACCTGGCTGGCTTTGCGGTTGGTATCGTTGAGAAAGATCAGCTCCTGGACGGCTCAAGGGTCAGCGAAGGTGATCTCGTACTTGGGCTCGCTTCGAGCGGGCTTCACAGCAATGGTTTTTCTTTGGCGAGGAAAATCCTCTTGAGTCATTACAGAGTAGATTCTTACGTTGACGAACTTGGCAGAACTATCGGTGAGGAAATGCTCACGCCGACCAAGATCTACGTGAAGAGCGTGCTGAAAGTTCTGGATAGTTCTATCCATGCGATGGCGCACATTACGGGTGGGGGTATCCCTGGAAACCTTCCCAGAGTGATACCTGTTGGTCTGGAGGCTCGAATCGACAAAAGTTCCTGGCCAGTACCGACCATATTCAGCCTGATCCAGCGACTCGGGATGATCAACGAGTCGGAGATGTTCAGAACCTTCAACATGGGAATAGGTTTCATGTTGATCGTTGAAAGAGACTCTGCGGACAGAATCGCCAGAGCACTCAAGAATCTCGGTGAAGAGGTGTGGGTTGTCGGTGAGATCAAAAGGGGTGAAAGGAGGATCGTTCTTTGAGGAAAGCTTCCTTAGGTATTCTCGTGTCGGGGACCGGTACGAACATGCTGTCGATCGCGAAGAAATGCCTGAGTGGGGAATTGCCTGCAATCGTTTCGGTCGTCATAAGCAGCAGAGAGAATGCTCCAGCCTTGGAGAAAGCGAGATCCTTGGGCATACCCTCGTACGTCGTCAGGAAGAAGGACTTTCAAAGCCAAACCGAATACGAGGACAAAATGATAGCCATTCTCAAGGCGCACAACGTTGATCTGGTCGTTCTGGCTGGTTTTTTGAACATACTCTCTCCGTATTTCATCGACGCCTTCAGATGGAAAATCATCAACGTGCATCCGTCTTTGATTCCTGCCTTTTGTGGTCCAGGCTATTACGGAATGAAAGTGCACGAGGCCGTGATCCAGTACGGGGTGAAGATCACGGGTGTCACGGTCCATTTCGTTGACGAAAGCGTCGATGGAGGTCCGATCATACTGCAGAGACCCGTCGAGGTTGACGATGACGACACGCCTGAGACTCTCGCCGAAAAAGTGAAACAAGTTGAGCACGAGGTGTTGCCAGAAGCGATCAAGTTGATCGTGGAAAACGAATTGCGCATAGTCGGTAGGAAGGTTCTCATCAGGAGGGAAGACGATGCCTAAAGCGTTGATTTCAGTTTGGGACAAAACAAAGATAGTGGAGATTGCGCGCGAACTTGCAACGCTTGGATTCACAATTATGAGTACAGGTGGAACGGCCGAATTTCTTTCCAAAAACGGCGTGAACGTCGTTCCCACTTCTAACATCACATCCTTCAACCAGCTACTGGGAGGCAGGGTGAAGAGTTTGCATCCCTACATCCACGCGGCGATCCTCGCGAACCGTGACGATCCTTCTCAGATGAAAGAACTTGAACAGCTTGGGATAGAACCAATCGATGTAGTAATCGTGAACTTCTATCCTTTCTCGCGCGCGGTACATGAAAAGAAAGAACTCAACGAGCTTGTTGATTTCATAGACATCGGAGGACCCGCTATGCTTCGGGCCGCAGCCAAGAACTTCAAACACGTTGCTGTGCTGTGTGATGTGTCCGATTACGAATGGTTTGTTGAAAAGGTGAAGGTCAACTCCTTAACCTTGAACGACAGATTGAGATTCGCCTTGAAGGCTTTTCAGTACAGCGCCTGGTACGATGCTATGATTGCTCAGTACTTCTCTCGCGTTGCGGGTGATCTCTTCCCAAGATACCTCACGTTATCTTACGAGAAGGTGTGCGAACTTCGCTACGGTGAAAATCCACACCAGCGAGCGGCCCTGTACAAAGATGTGCTTGTTCCGTCTGGAATCGTCAATGCAAAACAGCTTCATGGAAAAGAACTTTCCTTCAACAACTACCTCGATGCCGACGCTGCCTTGTCGGTTGTGAAAGATTTCGAGGACACCACCTGCGTCGTTGTCAAACACACCAACCCCTGCGCTGTCGCCTGTGCAAATTCAACTCTCGAGGCTTTCGAGAAGGCAAAGGCTGCTGACCCAGTTTCGATTTTTGGAGGAATCGTGGCATTCAATCGAGGTGTCGATGCTGAGACTGCTAAGAAGCTTTCTGAAATCTTTCTCGAAGTGATACTGGCACCAAGTTTCGACGCTGAAGCACTCGAGATCTTGAAAAAGAAAAAGAATCTGAGGCTCCTTCAGATCGATTTGAACCAAAAGGGTGAGACCTACGATCTGCGAAGAATTTCCGGGGGAGTACTCTTTCAAACACCCGACCTCACCGACTACGAACAGTTGAAAGTGGTCACTGAGCGTGCACCACACGAGGAAGAGCTGAAAGATCTGCTCTTCGCCTGGAAAGTTGTCAAGCACGTGAAATCCAACGCGATCGTGCTGGCCAAGGATCGCACCACGCTCGCCATCGGTGCAGGACAGCCCAACAGAGTCTGGCCTACAGAACATTGCGTCAGACAGGTTGGAGAGAAGGCAAAAGGTTCCGTGCTGGCCTCCGATGCGTTCTTCCCATTCCCGGACGCTGTCGAGATCGCGGCGAAAGCAGGGGTTTCAGCCATCATACAACCAGGTGGGTCGGTGAGGGACCAAGAGGTCATCGAGATGGCGAACAGATACAACGTGGCGATGATTTTCACAGGTACACGACACTTCAAGCACTGAGGTGGTACCATGAAGGCGCTCGTCATAGGTTCGGGTGGTCGCGAACACGCGTTGGTATGGAAACTCCGTCAGGAAGGATACGAAGTCTTCTGCGCTCCAGGTAACGGTGGTATCTGCCAGGATGCGACGTGCTACGAAGCAAAAAGTGTGGATGAACTATTACAGCTCGCTTTGAGAGAGAGGATAGATCTGACTGTCGTGGGTCCGGAGGCGTATCTGGCACAAGGTGTGGTCGACGTTTTCGAATCGCACGGTCTCAAAATCTTTGGACCAAACAGAAAAGCGTCTCAGCTCGAGTGCAGTAAGGCCTACGCAAAGCTGCTCATGGACGAGTGTGGGATACCAACGGCACGGTTCAGGTTGTTCGACGACCCTGTTCAGGCAGAAAAGTATGTTGAACGCTGCGAATTTCCAATCGTTATAAAGGCGGATGGTTTGGCGCAAGGTAAAGGAAGTTACGTGGTGATGAGTCGTGAAGAAGCGTTCAACGTGATCGATTCATTGATGAGGAAAAAGATCTTTGGAGAGTCGGGTGAGAAGATCGTTGTCGAAGAGTTTTTGCGAGGCAAAGAAATGAGCATGATGGTTCTCGCCGATGGTAAAACTTACGTTCCCATGATGAGTGCGATGGATTACAAGAAAATCTACGATGGCGATAAGGGGCCCAACACGGGTGGAATGGGTTCAATCGCACCGGCGCCGCACTACAGCGAGAACCTGTGGCGAAGTGTGAGAGAGGAAATCTTGGACAAGCTTTTCCCAGCACTCGAGAAGCGGAACGTGATCTACAAAGGCGTCCTTTATCTGGGTCTGATGATCACTAAAGATGGTCCCAAAGTGCTCGAATTCAACTGCAGGTTCGGTGATCCAGAAACTCAGTCCATTCTGCTGCTCTTGGAAAGTGATCTTTTGGAAATGCTCCAGGCCGTGGTCGAGGGAGAATTGGAGAGACGCAAAATATTATGGTCAAAAGAAAAGGCAGTTTGCGTGGTTCTGGTGAGCGGAGGTTATCCCGAGTCTTACAAAACGGGTTTTGAGATCTTCGGTTTGAACAAGGTGAAGGATGCGATCGTTTTCCATGCAGGTACCAAGAAGGTCGATGGAAAGATCGTCACCAGCGGTGGTAGGGTTTTAAACGTTTGTGCAAAGGCTGATACTTACGCAAAGGCCAGAAGACGGGTTTACGAGGAGATTGAGAAAATCCACTTCGAGAACATGTATTATCGCAAGGACATCGGTCTGTTCATCTCTTGACATCTTACATGATGGTTATGTATAATACCAAAAAACAAAGCATAGGAGTGCCATCGTGATGGCCATATTTCTTCGATTTGTCAGGCAATTTGCCTTGAACTCTATTGAGAATAAGAAGGCTAAGCGCAGCCACCCGCTCGTTGATGGTTGGCCTGCGCTTAGCTCGTTTTGTACAAGCTGAGCGCAAGCCAATGTAGAAAGAAGATCATCAACGAGCGGGCTACAAAACATGTAGCCCGCTTTTTTATTCATAAGGAGGGGTTGAGAAATGGAGGAAAGTGGCATGTTCGTGGGAGTTGGAACTGCTATCGTGACGCCGTTCAAGGGCGGAGAGGTGGATCACGAGAGCTACAAAAAGCTCGTTGAGTGGCAACTCGACAGTGGCGTCAAAGCAATTGTGGTTGCAGGAACGACGGGAGAGGGAGCGACACTGAGAATTGACGAAAGGGAACGTTTGGTCTCCGTCACCAAGGAAATCTGTGAAAAAAGAGCTCAGGTGATAGTTGGGACCGGTACCAACGACACGCGCAAAACTCTCGAGCTTTCCCTGAGTGCTGTTAAGAATGGCGCGGATGCTGTACTCGTAGTGACACCTTATTACAACAAACCCACCCAAGAAGGTTTGTACGCTCATTACAGGTACCTTTCGGAGAGAATTGACATACCCATAATTATCTACAACGTTCCATCGCGTACCAGTGTAAATATAGCCCCAGAGACCGTGGCTAGACTTGCGAACGACTGCAAAAACATACGCGCCATAAAAGAGGCCAATCAAGACATTTCTCAATCCGATGAGATCTTGAAACTGACGCGTAATATGGATTTCTACGTATACTCCGGAAACGATGACAGAACCTTTCACATGCTTTGTGCCGGTGCGAAGGGTGTTATATCCGTGGCGTCGAACGTGATCCCACACCGTATGGTCGAGATGGTTAACGCGATTTTTGAGGGAAACCTGAGGAAAGCGAGGGAACTGCATTTCAAATACCTTGAGTTGTTCAAGTCCTTGTTCGTCGAGACTAACCCCATGCCGGTGAAGGCTGCACTTCACCTGATGGGTCGCATCGAGAACGAATTTCGTCTGCCTTTGGTACCACCCAAACAATCCACAGTGGACCAATTAAGAAGAACGTTGTTTGAACTGGAGGTGGTCAAATGAGTGGTTTGAAGTACGGAATCGTTGGGTCCAAAGGTAAGATGGGCAGAGAGATCATGGAATATTTCTCGTCATTTGGCGACGAATGCGTCGTTGAAAAGGATGTTGACCATTTCGTAGAACGGGATGTCCCACAGTTGATCATTGATTTTTCCTCACCGCAAGGCTTGAAAGAGAGTGTCGAGCTGTGTGGAAAGTACAACTGTGGCCTGATCGTCGGAACAACAGGTTTAACCGATGAATCTTTCAGGTTGTTGGGGGAACTTTCGAAAACGTTGCCAGTGGTTCAGAGTTACAATTTTTCGAGTGGTATGAGCATCATGAAGGAGATCTTGAAGGCCTTCCGCGAACAATTCAAGGATTGGGATTGTGCAATGATAGAAATACACCACAGTCAAAAAAAGGACGCACCTTCTGGCACCGCTAAGATGCTCAAGGAGGTTATTCAAAGAGATTTATCGATCAGTTCCGTCAGGGTTGGTGGAATCTTCGGTGAACATACCGTGATCTTTTCAAATGCCGGCGAGGTGGTTGAGATAAGCCACAGGGCACTTTCCAGAAGGGCGTTTTCAATCGGGGTTCGGCGAGCGGCGCTCTTTCTTTTAACAAAAGAAAAAGGTTTCTTCACTTACGAAGATGTTTTGAAGGGGGTCGATAAAGCCGCAGAAGAATTACGTGGAATTTCCGAGTTGCTATGAAAGAGGATGATGTACCAGGCGTTTACCTTACAATCTTTTCAAGCTCTTCGACTTTCATATTAGAAGACTTTTCATTGCGATCTCATCGACCATTTATACAATTTGAAGCATGTATTTTCGCGGGACATGGGCTTGGTCTAAGCCTTGAGTCCCGTCAATGTGATTCCTTTTATGAGAAATCTCTGTCCGATCAAGAACGCCACTATCGATGGGAGGACGCCTATCACGGCTGCCGCCATGAGCAAGTTCCATGTCGTACCATACATTCCTTGAAAACTCGCAAGCCCTATGGTTACCGTCTTCATCGAGTCCTTGCTCACAACGACCAACGGCCAGAGCAAGTTGTTCCACTGAAAGACAAATGTGAAAACCGCCAGTGTGGAGAGAGCGGGAACAGACAAAGGCAGAATTATCCTCGAGTAGATGTAGAATCTCGAAGCTCCGTCTATGCGTGCTGCGTCTTCATAATCTTTGGGTATCGTCATGAAGAACTGTCTGAGCAGAAAGACTCCGAAGGCTGTGAACACATTAGGGAGGATCAAACCCGTGTAGGTATCAGTGAGACGGAGTAGTTTGATCAATATGAAATTCGGGATCATCGTGACTTGACCCGGGACCATGAGCGTAGCCAAGTACAGCAAGAACAGTTTGTCCCTACCAGGGAAATTCAATCTGGCAAATGCGAATGCGCTCAGCGAAGCAACCAGCAAATGTAACAACGTGATGGACCCGGAAACTATGACACTGTTCAGCAGATACCTGCCAAAGGGTACCACAGACCAGACGCGTGCGTAGTTCTCCCAGTGAGGTTGTCTTGGAATCCACTTTGGTGGATACTCAAACACCTCTCCCAAACTCTTCAGCGATGTTGAGAACATCCAGAAGAAGGGCACGAGCATGATGAAGGCTACGATTAGCATCAGACAGAACAACCACCAGTTCAGAACTTTTTCCTTGATCCTCATTCGTAGTACACCCACTTTCTTTGGTACCTGAACTGAACGAACGTCGCGATGAATATTATGCCGAACAGCACCCAAGCTATCGCAGCTGCGTAGCCCATCCTGAACCACTGAAAGGCATTGTTGTATATGTAGTACACGATGGTATTGGTAGCGTTCCCAGGCCCTCCCCCAGTTAAGACATAGGCTTGATCGAACACTTGGAACGAAGAGATCACGTTTATGACGATGACGAAGAAAGTCGTTGGTGAAAGCAGTGGCATCGTTATGCGAACGAAGGTTTTCCAAGCGTTTGCGCCGTCGAGTTTTGCGGCTTCGTACATGGTCGTCGGTATACTTTGTAGGCCTGCCATGAACATGACAGTTGAGAATCCCACGTCCTTCCAAACACTGAGAATCATAATCGCAACGAGCGCCCACTTGGGATCAGAAAGCCATCTGGGCAAGTTTGAAACACCGATCTGGTAGAGAAAATCGTTCAGCAAACCAAAGTCAGCGTTGAAGATCCATCTCCAAACCATCGCTGCTGCCACTGTTGGAATTATCACTGGAAGGAAGATCGCGGCTCTGAAGAACGTACGGCCTGGGATGTTACGAACCAAGATGAGTGCGAAGATCAAACCGAGCAAGACTCGTGTGGGAACAGTGCCAAGCACGAACCAAAGAGTATTCCTGAAGACCAGATGAAAGGTTTTGTCCTCGAGGAACAATTTAGTGAAATTCCTCAGGCCAACGAACGTTGGTTTAGTCAGCATGTCCCACTCGAAGAAACTCAGAACGGAAGAGAACACGACTGCACCAAAGACGAATATCGCAAAGCCCACGAATCCGGGAAGTAAGAACAACCACGCGGCCAAGGTTTCTTTTCTTCTCAAAGTCATTGTTTTTCATTCCTCCAAACCAAAGACATTTGCAGCGTTGCCGTACATGATCGAGTCTATCTCCTCGTGCGTCAGACCCATTCCCCTCAGCGCATCGTACCAGCATATGATTTCTCTCGGCATTTTTTCAACGCTGCTATCAGTTCCAAAGAGCACTTTTTTCACTGAGATTTCCCTCTTTATGTACTTCCCTTCAATGATATGTCTTCTGACTACCTCACCCCCGGAGATGTCGAAGTACACATTTCGGCGCCATCGAGCAACTGCGCAAGACACAAGGTACTCCGGCCAACCGAGATGAGCTCCTATGATCTTCAACTTTGGGAAAGTGTTGGCGATGGTGTCGAGGAACAACGATCTCATTCTCGCAGATGACTTACCTCTCAACATCTTCGAGGCGGCATCTTCTTTGCCAGGAAATGCGCTCGATTCGTTCATTAAATAATCTACGGGCCCACCTATCACACCCGTATGAAACAGAACAACCATGTTGTTTTCCTCTGATCTTTCGTAGAAAGGAAAGTACGAAGGATCGTCGTAGTCTTTCCGTGTCAATATCACCTTCAGACCAGCGAAGCCTCTCTTCTTGTACTCGTCAACCACTTCAGGATCATCGGCATCGAGATCGACTCTGGCCAATCCCACAAAAACGTCGGGATATTCCCTGAACGCCTTTTCAACCAAGTGGTTAGCCCCGAGATTGCCAATGAGTGCGATCTTTCGTACGTTGAATTCCTCAGCGTAGCGTAACAACTGTTCCACTCTGTCAGAGTAAAGCCTCTCGTCCTCAACGAAGTGAACATGCACATCGAAAACGCGTGGGATCACAGCATCATCTCCTTTAAAAGCGCGGCGCTCAGCGCCGCGCCAAGCTCACCAAGTTCCAAATTTCTTTATCATCTTGTTGACTTCTTCAGTCACGTACTCCAGCACTTCCACAGCCGACTTTTGTCCCGTCCAAACGTAGTCAAGTTCGCGCGTGACGTACTCGAAGATCTCCCACCAACCTGGAATCTGTGGGAACTTTACTCCGAAGCCTGTCTCTGTGAAGAAAATCAATCTCTCTTGTTCACTCGGTGGATTGCTGACGAACGCCTTGACGGTTTCAGGTGTCCTCATTGCGGGAACGGCGTCTCCACTCTTGGCGAATATGGCTTGTCCCTTTGGTCCACACAGGAACTGCATGAATTTCCAAGCAGCATCCTTGTTCTTTGACTTCGAATACATCACGAATCCAGCACCACCCAATGTGTTAGACCGTGTGACTTTGTACGGAAGTGGAGCAACACCAAACCTGAGGCTCTTGTTCGTGAGGAACATGTTGATCTGTGCCGCGTTGGTCAGAACCATCGCCACGCGACCTGTTGTAAACAGTTCCGCAGAGGAACCAAGTTGAGCGAGTTCTGCGATCGATGGAGCCACCTTGTAGTTCAGTATCAGGTCTGCTATGAACTGTATTGCCTCCACGGCCGCCCTCTCGTTGAGCGTGCATTTGGTTGGACTGTCGTAGTTGTCCACTATCCTTCCACCGTTCATGTGTATCCACAGATGCCACTTGTTCCTCTCGAGCACAACACCCCATTGGATGACCCTACCGCGCGCATCTCTCTTGGTGAGCTTTCTCGCCGCATCGAGGAACTTCTGCCAATCCCATGAGTAGTCGGGATAAGGAACACCAGCTTCGTCGAAAAGGTCTTTGTTGTAGAAAAGAACCGTCGTGTCGTTGTCCCTCGGGAATCCGTAGATGCGGCCTTTGTACATGAAAGTGCTCAAGAGCTCCTGGTTGTAAGCGCTGACTGGGAAGTTTGATTTCTCAATGTACGGTGTCAGATCTTCGAGCACACCCTTTGCAGCCCAGCTCGGAATCGTGTGCAGGAACATCACGTCAGGAGCGTCTTCTGCTGCCATCATGGCCTGAATCTTGTCGAAATACGTCGACCACGGGTAGTTGATGATCTCGACTTTGATGTCCGGATTCTCTGCCTCAAATTGTTTCACGATCTCTTGATACGGTGGTAGTTCTGCCGGTGAACCCCAGAACGAAAAACGTATCTTCGTCGCAGAGAACATCGAAAGAGCAACAACGCAGAGCAGCACGACCACCAGTTTCCTCATGCTAACACCCCCTTAAATGTTGTTATCTGTTCTTAATCTACCATATTGACATACTTATGTCAAGCCTTGACATAAGATTCGAGCCATTGATCCTCTATCTGCTATAATTAGCTTGTGGTGATGAAAAGCTGTGACTCGCATTAGGAATGTAGCTTTTCTCAAGTCCAGCAACTTGAGACTTTTGTTGAGGGAGATCCTGAAACATCAGCCGATCTCGAAGGCAGCTTTGGCAAAGAAATTGCACGTTGGTCATTCGACGGTCGTACAGTTGCTGAGACCCTTGATCGACAGAAAGATTGTGGTAGAGTCCATGTTCGGTGATTCCACCGGCGGACGGCCACCAAAGCTCTTGAGCATGAACCCCGACGCGGCTTACGGGATCGTCGTCGATCTCTCGGGCCACAAGATAAGGGTCGCTCTTATGAACTGTGTTCTCAACGTTGTCGCTGTGAGCCGTCTGAATGCTGAAAGTGACATTTATTCAACTTTAGAGTCGATAGTGAACCTGTGCAATCAGTTGAAGGAACAAACCAACGGCTCAAGGATCCTCGGTTTGTGTGTCGCCATCTCTGGCGTTATGGATCCAGCGACTGGTAAGATCAGTAGCAGCCTCATAGAGGGGCTGGAGAACGTGAGATTGGTGGACTATTTAAGGGAAAAGTTGAATTTGCCGATCGCTGTGGAGAACGACGCCAACCTGTCAGCCCTTGGAGAATTCATGAAGATGGAGAAAGATATGAACAACATGTTTTACATACACATGGGTGAGGGGTTGGGTGGCGGACTCATCATCGACAGAGCGATATTCCGCGGGGACAGAGGTTATGCTGGAGAGATTGGCAAGATCCTGTACGATTCGCAAACGTTTCGAACCGTCGGAGATGTTTACTCACAGCTCTCGAGATCGAGCTCTCATTCGGAGGACGAGATCGTCAGGTTGTTGTCCACGATAGTTCTCAACGTAGTTTCCATTTTGGACGTTGTCAATTTTGTTGTGGGTGGGACAGCCTTCGATATCAACGAGAGATTACTCTCGAAGGTTGAGGCTGAAGTTAAACGGCACTTCTATGGCTTCGATGTCGAAGTCAGAAAGTCCAAGAAGGATCCTGACGCCATGTTAACGGGCGCCATGGAGTACCTGATAGAGAACGTTCTCACGAATCTGTGATCAATCGACGTCGAGGAACTTTTTGAAGACGGCCAAAACCTCGTGGAACTTTTCGTCTCTCAACCACTCTGTCCAGCCGTTTTTACGGTAGATGTCTTCGACGAGCCACGGATAGTTTAACTTGTCCACAAAGATCCTTCCAACGTGCTTCGATAACAGTCTTGCCAGTCTTTCTGGGTTCATGGGCAGCACGGGACCAACGAAGATTGATACATCAACGTTCGATTCTCGAAGCTTTCTTATTGTTTCGATCCGTTCGTCTATGGGTGCAGCGTTTGGCTCCAAAATTCTTCTCACCCGCTCGTCATCCGTAGTGATGGTTATGGTGACACTCACGTCTTTGTTTTGAAGTATGTCAAGATCTCTCAGAATCAGGCTCGACTTTGTGAGAATATGCACACTTCTGAATCGGTCCAGAGCGATTTTCAGCAGTGTCCTCGTCAGCTGATACTTCTTCTCAATCGGCTGATACGGATCGCAAATACTCGAGAAAAGTATGTTTCCCTTCAATCTGTACAGTTCTCGTTCAAAGACTTTAAAAGCGTTGATCTTAACGAAGACATCCCTTCCCCATACACCGGCCGTGTTCTTGAAAGGACCTATGAACTGCGCATAACAGTACCTGCAACCGTGTCCACAACCGATGTAGGGGTTGACAACGTATCTGGCTATGGGAATTTTCGTTTTTGTTACCAGTTTTTGGACCAGCACTTCGCGCACCATATCCGATACAATTAAACTACAGAAAGACGGGAAAGAGTTTGTGAAGGGGGAATTCGATGATCGCAGTCGTTGGGAGCAACAACGTCGATCTCGTTCTCACGGTGGATCATTTCACACAACCTGGGGAAACCCAGAGGTGTCTTTCGTACGAACGTTTTCCGGGTGGTAAAGGGGCAAACCAGGCTGTAGCTTGTAAGAAGCTCACCGCCGAGGTTTATTTTCTCACGTGTGTTGGCAACGATGGAAACGGTGAATTCTCGTTCGAAACGCTGACGCGAGCAGGGCTCAGGGATGGCCTGGTACATGTGGAACTTCCAAACGGCTTTGCAATGATTGAGGTGACACGCGATGGTCAAAACAGAATCATCATATTCCCAGGTGCCAACGCAGCGATGAATGTGAAACTCGTTCAAAAACATCTGAACGAGCTTCTGAGAGCCGACATCCTCCTGCTTCAAAACGAAATACCGTTCGAGGTGAACTTGGAAGTCGCAAGGCGGTTCAAAGAGAAAGGAAAGCTCGTGATCTTCGATCCGGCGCCTGCTACGGGTGTTCAGGATGAGATCTACAGCTACGTGGACATAATCACACCGAACGAGTCCGAGGCACACCAACTCACAGGCAAATTCGGCGAATCCGCTGCGCAGGAGTTACTCAAAAGAGGTTGTGCGAACGTGTTGCTCAAGATGGGTGAGAACGGCTGCTATTTCACAGGAACCTTGGGAACGTTCAGAATAGATGCCTTCAAAGTTGAGGCTGTGGATACGACGGCGGCAGGAGACGTGTTCAACGCGGCTTTTGCGGTCTGGTTCGAAAGGACTGGGGATCTCAAAAAAGCCTTGCTCTTCGCGACAGCAGCGGCGGCGATAAGTGTGACGAGACCGGGCGCCCAGAGTTCTGTTCCATCGTTGGAAGAGGTCATCGGATTCTTGCGTGAAAGAAGAGTTGAGGGGTTCTGATGAGGTACGAAATGGTGTACTTCGACTTGGACGGCACTCTCTTGGATTTCGCTCGATCAGAGAGAGAGGCCATAGTTGCCGTGTTCCAAAGGTTCGGTATCGATTTGAGCCACGATCAGATAAAAGCTTACGTTGAGATCAACAAGAAATGGTGGCGGTTCTTTTCAGAAGGAAGGGCATCGAAAGAGAGGATTGTCGTGGCAAGATTCGAGGAATTCCTGTCCTCGTTGGGCCATCTCGAAATTTCTCCAATCGAGGTCGCAGAGAGATACTTGGAAGAATTGTCCAGCCGTGCCTATTTCATGCCTGGAGCCGAGGAGTTCTTAAAAAACTTGAAGGACTTCAATGTGAGGATGGCGGTTCTCACCAACGGTGTTCAGATGGTGCAAGAAAGAAGGGCCAAGCTTTTGAACTTGGATCGATTCTTTGAATTCATGATAACGTCCGAGCTCTCGGGCAAACCGAAGCCCCATCCTGCGATGTTCTTTCTTGCCGCCGAGAAAAGCGGCGCACCTCTGGCGCGTTCGGTGTACGTCGGTGATGATCCTACGATCGACTATCTGGCCGCGAAGAACGCCGAAACGAGTTTCATTTTGCTTGATCTTGCTTCGGTTCATCCAGATTTTGATGATCTCAGGGCAACTTCTTACGAAGAACTCTTCAACTTGTTGATCTGCGAATCAACCAACTCGTAGAGCCATTCGCCAACCGATTCGATCGCGCTTTCACTGAACGGTGGGTCGATGTTCACTGCCTTCAGAAGCTGTTTGAAAGAGAGGCTACCCCCAAGATCGCAGAGCTTCGTGTAACTTTGAAGTGTTGAAGCTCTGTCCTCAAGACTGCGCCTGAGCAACTGAACGGCACAGAACTGGGCGATCACGTAGTCTATGTAATAGAAGGGACTTTCGTACACGTGCATCTGCTGCTGCCAGAATCCCCCACTCTCCAGGTAGCGGTTGCCGTCGTAATCGATCTCGGGCATGTACTTCGCCTCGATCTCTCGCCACAGCTTTCTTCTTTCCTGCGGAGTGAGGTTCGGGTTCTGATAAACGGCATGCTGAAACTCGTCGATGCTGACTCCATACGCGATGAAGTTCAGTGCGTCCCAAGCGTGCACGAGCCTCGCCTCTGTTGCACGGTCCTTGTAGAAAAGCTCCATCCACGGCCAAGCGAGGAATTCCATACCCATGGAGTGAATCTCACACGCCTCAGCGGTGGGCCAATAGTACTCGGGAACTTCGAAGTTCCTGCTTCTGTAGACTTGGAACGCGTGGCCCGCTTCGTGCGTCAACACGTCCACGTCGTGAGAGGTTCCGTTGAAATTCGCGAAGATGAACGGTGATCTGTAGTCTGCTATGAAATCGCAAAAACCCCCAGGGTACTTTCCTTCCCTGCTGACCAAATCCATCAACTCGTTCTCCAACATGAAGTTGAAGAACTCTCCCGTCGCATCCGACATCTCTTCGTACATGATATTTGCTGCCTCAACGAGTTCCGTCCTGCTTCCGACTGGTTTTGGATTGCCCTCTTTCAAAAGTATGGGCCTGTCGTAGTACTTCAGCTTATCCAGCCCGAGCACCGTTCTTTGTCTTTCCCTCAGTTTCTGAATCAACGGCACGACTTTGGTCTGAACAGCTTTTCTGAGTTTCGCAACGTCCTCGGGTGTGTAATCGGACCTCTTCAGCCTCAAATAAGCCAGAGGTACGAAGGACTCGAATCCGAGTTTCCTCGCCATCTCGTCCCTAACTTTGACCAACTGGTCGTAGAGTTCGTCGAGCTGGCTCTGGTTCTTCGTGAAGAACTCGTATCTGGCTTCACAAGCTCGTTTTCTCGTGCTTCTGTCTGGCGAAAGTTCGTACGCTTTCAACTGCGAGAGAGTCAGTTTTCGACCGTCGAAATCTATCTGAGCTGACGAGACCAACGTGGTGTAGCTGGTGGACAGCTTGTTTTCCTTCTCGAGATCTTCGAGGATCTCTGGCTTGAAAGTCTTCACGATCATCATGGCAATGTTGAAGAGTTGACTTCCAAAGATCTTCTCCAGCTCTTCTTTGAAATTCGATTCCAACAGTGATTCGTAAAAGTTAAACTGCAACGCTTCGACGTGTGGCAGCGCCTCATCGTAGAAGTTCCTCTCCTTCGCGTAGAATTCGTCGCGTGTGTTCATGCAGTAGCGAATGTACGCCAAGCTCAGTGCGCTATGAAAATTGTTCCTCAGCTTATTGACCAGTTTCACGGCTTCGACAGCTTGAGAAAGTTTCCGTGCATCTTTCAAGTTCATGACAGCACGCTCGAATTCCCTTCCCATCTCGTTGAGGTCTGGCCTTCTGTAGACCATCTGTGAAAATTTCATGTGTGCACCCCAAAAATAGTATAGTTTAGGCACAACCGGAAACACCTTTGGGTTCGATAACCATTTAAACCATGACCTGTTTCCACGCCAAAGTCTACCGTCACTCTTAATGAGAATTGTCGTCTATTGGGTTCGTTTGTAGCTTTCTATTAAATTTGTCGTCCTATTGTACGAAAAATAAGTGCTATGTTTGAGGTATAGAGGTGAATTGTATGATGGGAAACTTCAACAAGTTCTTGACCGTTCTGGGTTTAATTCTTGTATGGGTTCCAGTAATTGCCCCTATTTTCTTTTCTGTGGTTGCTTTAATACAAATGGGCAGATTCTTGTTTGACTTCCTAATGCTTGCTGAATTGTCCTTGCTCTTTCTACTGGGTGCTATACTTCTTCTTTTCGTTTCGATAAGAACGAAAAACTACGTCAAGCAGATTGGATTTGGATTATTGGCGGCGGTCACGCTTTTATTTGGAGGTCAGGCAGTAGCCGTGATAACAGATCTTGCCTCGGGTGCTGTAGAACCTAAAGGTTGGACATTTGTGTTAGTTACGACTATGGTAATCTTATATGATTTTGCGGTAGTTGAAATTGGTGTGACAGGTTTCTATCTTCTCAGGAAGCTAAAATTAATCGGTTCTGAGAAGAGAAGTACTCATAGTTAGAAGCTTAAGGCAAAAGTGCTGGAACCGTGGATGACAATGACAAAATAATAGATAGAAGTGTGCAGACATTTGACTTTGCGTTGAGAAGAAAATTTTTCTAAGCGCATAGCATTTTCCGACAGCTTTACTAAAAGGAGGTATTGGTTATGAGTAGAAGAACAAAAGCTTTTATGAGCGGTATTCTTCTTGCCTTGACACTTGTTGTAAATGCGTTAGGAGCTTTAGGTTTCATTAACGGTCGTTCTCAAAAAGATATTTCTGATTCATATCCTTCGTTGATAACACCAGCACCTTCTACGTTCAGTATATGGAGTTTGATTTATGCTCTGCTCATTGCTTCAGTTGTTGTTATGATACTTCGGGCAAATGATGAATACTATGGAAGCATCATCGACGAAATTAGTCCACTCTTTTGGCTATCTTGTATTTTCAATATCGTTTGGATAGTGCTATTTTCTTTTGATCTTATTGGCGTTTCCACGATAGCAATTTTTGGTCTGTTAATAACGACAGTTCTGGTGGTTCAAAGAATTGGAAAACTTCAAACTCAAAGAAGATTTCTATTTCCGGTAACGTTTGGTTTGTATTCCGGCTGGTTGTTCATAGCGACGGTTGCAAATATTACACTTTGGCTCGTGAGCATTAATTGGAACGGCTTTGGTATCAATCCAGAAATATGGGGCGTTGTGATACTTCTTGTTGCCGTTGTACTCACATGGCTGGTTCTAACACGGATAAAGAATGCAATCTTCCCCCTGCCAATTGCGTGGGCATATTTTGGTATTTACAAGAATCTAACTTTGCCTGAAAGAGCATCTGAATACTCATTGCTTCCAAAGATAGCAATAATTGGTATGATTGTACTTATAGGACTTTCTATATTCCAACTTTATAAAAACAAATTTTGCTCAATGCCAATAGTGAAGGAATAGCTAAACTGTGTTCTCGATAAGCTACGACTATTCTTTCCCAGGTTCACCCGGGAAAAGCTCCCAAAATGAAATCTCATTTGAGATTTTTAGATTGGTTCTAGAAAAGCAATAGAAAAAGCAGGCGTGCGAAGCCTGCTTCTCTTAGATATTCTTCCCCTTCTGGAACTTCTACTTGTGAGACCTGGGCAAAACAATCCATGGGAATCGAAATTTTCGTTATTCCGAGACTTTCTACGAGGCGAACGCGGACTCAAGAATATCGACAATCTTCCGAAGTATGTGAACGGCTTTTGTATAGTGAGAACTCTGATGATATTGCTCGTGTTATCTCTGCCCCGTGGTCATCCATCACTACAAGTTAACAGTATCAAGTAGTCTCTTATCGTAGACATATTCTATGGTAACATTATGGTAGCACTCCTTGAGCTGAAATCGGAGGTGTGGACTTTGCGGATCATACTCGACTGTGATCCTGGTCATGACGATGCCTTCGCGATACTGCTCGCCGCAGCTTCTGAGGAGATTGAACTTCTCGGTGTAACAACAGTCGCGGGAAACTCTTACCTCGAGAACACGACTCTCAATGCGAGAAAAGTGCTGGACCTTTTCGATTTGGACGTGCCAGTCTTCCCGGGATGTGCCAGACCGCTCTTCAGAAACGTTGTTGTGGCACCACAGATACATGGTCAATCCGGTTTGGACGGTGCAACCGTGCCTCCGCCAAAGCGAGGAATTCAAAAAACTCACGCTGTCGATTTCATCGCCGAAGTGGCACGGAAGTACGAAGACCTCATCTTGGTTCCGACCGGGCCTCTCACGAACGTCGCGCTTTTCATGTTGAGATACCCCGAACTCGTAAAAAGGATCTCGATGATCGTTCTGATGGGCGGTGGAATCGCGTTTGGTAATGTCACGCCCGTGGCTGAGTTCAACATATTCGCTGATCCGGGTTTGGGTTCAACTTACTATGTAGATCTTCTAAAAGCCCTCAGATCTGGTGCTTCAACCGAGCAAATTTCGGATATGATCAAAACTGCTGTAGAGAAAAAGCCGCTCGTCCATCATATGAGAGACACGCAAATAGACAATGAAATGTACAAATTAGGGGGATGACAATGTGTTGTGAATTGACGCATTTAGACAAAGATGGGGATCTTCACATGGTTGATATAACTGGCAAAGAAGAGACCAAAAGAACTGCGGTAGCTCATGCCTCAATAAGAATGAAAGAGCAAACCCTTAAAGCCATAAGCAGTGGCAGTATTAAAAAGGGTAATGTTATGACCACAGCGAAGATAGCCGGAATAATGGCTGCCAAAAAAACATCGGAGTTGATTCCGCTGTGCCATAACATAAATTTGACCGAAGTGGAATTACAGTTTAACGTAGATCTCGAAGAAAATTCTATACACATAACCTCAACAGTCAGATGTGTCGGAAAGACTGGCGCGGAAATGGAAGCACTAACTGCCGTCACAGTAGCAGCCTTGACGATATACGATATGTGTAAAGCCATGGACAAGGGTATGGTGATAGAACAGATATACCTTGTTGAGAAGTCAGGAGGTAAATCTGGTGAGTGGAAGAGAGAACAAACTTGAGGGGAAGATTCTTTCTGTGAATATTTCGAAAGTGAAAGGCGTGAAAAAGACACCCGCTGAGGAAATCGAACTGATAGAGAACTATGGCGTGAAAGATGATGCTCATGCCGGTAATTGGCACAGGCAAGTATCGATGCTTTCAGTTAGCAGTATAGAAAAAGCAAGAAACTGGGGTATAGAAGCGAACTATGGGGATTTTGCAGAGAACATTACAGTGGATGGTGTTGATGTGTATAGATTGCCCGTGGGTACGAAGGTCTATATAAATGATCTTGTTGAGCTGGAGGTAACCCAAATAGGAAAAGAATGTCATGATAGGTGTGCAATAGCAAAAACCGTGGGTAAGTGTGTAATGCCGGTTGAGGGAATATTCTTAAAAGTTCTAAAAGGTGGAAAAGCCAAGGCTGGCGATAAGGTGGTTTTCATACTCTGAGGGGTAGGACTTGTGGCGAAAGAAACCAACAAGAAGAAGTTCAAAGTCTTGCTGAAGTATGCTTTGGCCGCGATAACCTTTTTTCTTGCTTTCACCGATTTTGGCCTCTCGCTTTTGATAGTTTTCATGGTCAACATACCCTTAATTCGCAAAGCTATCTTTGGCAGATTGGTTCTTGACAAAGTGAACAAACCTTGGACAAAAGTTGAGACATTTGAGTACATGCCAAAAAGGCATTTAGACATATCCTACCCGAACGCCGATTCTTTCAAAGGTGTTGTTCTCTTTGCCCATGGTGGTGGCTGGATTAGCGGATACAGACGGCAGCCAAACAACATGTCTTGGTATAGATTCTTGGTGTCTCAGGGTTTTATTGTTGTAGCAATAGATTACAGTAGAGGGTATATATCAAGCATAGAGAGTTTGGTTGAAGAATTAACTGAAGCTGCAAAATTCATGAAGAGAAAATTTGCCAATCTGTGCAACGTGAAGTTCTCTTTGATGGGTCTATCTGCTGGTGGCCATCTTGCTCTTTTTACTGGTCTGACAAATCCAAATCTTGTTGACAAGATAGTGGCTTATTATGCACCATCTGATCTGATGGATATCTGGGAATCTGAATCGATCTTTGCGCGATTCTCTGTTATGGCAACGATTAAAAGACTGCCGATCAAATCTAAAGAACTTTACGAAAAGTACTCTCCGATAAACCACGTTACCTCTCTGTGCCCTAAGGTTTTATTAGTTCATGGAATGAAAGATTCTGTAGTTCCATACGCTGCCTCTGTAAAAATGTTTGTGAAGCTGAAACAAAACAGATGCACCACGAAACTGCTCCTGCATCCGAAAGGAGATCACGGTTTCGAATTTGTTCTTAAAGACAAGAAGACTGTTGAGATACTTCAAAGAACAGTAGAATTCCTCCAAGCTTGATTTAACAGGAAATTCATCGATTTGACAGTCTATCAGCTACCACTTCCTTTCTCCGTGCAACTTTGCTTGCACAAACGTGAGTGTTGTGTTTTCTGTAGCGCTCGAAACAACGATGACATGGAGAATTGGGGACGTCTCGAGACTGAAAGGTGAAGAAACCAGAAGATATTCCGCAGAAAAAGAAGAAAGAGAATCATAATAGCCTGCCCAGTGTTCTTTTCCACCGAATTCACGCCAGATTCAAAGTTGACTCGTTCATATAAGATCGTTTATAGTAAAAGCAGATGAACACAAAATGATCGTTTTTGATCAAGAGGGGGTGATTGTTGATGGGACGTCAAGAACGATTAAGAGCGATTTTGAATACCCTGAGACAATCCGGCCGAATATCAATAAACGATATCTGCGATTCTTTTGGCGTATCTTTGATAACAGCCCGACGAGATCTTGAGATCTTAGAATCTCAAGGGTTGGTTGAAAGAACGCGTGGTGGAGCAACTATCAAGAGCATAACGGGCGACTCACCGTTTTTCAAAAACCTAGATCTTCGGAAAGAACAAAAGCAACGAATCGCGAAGAAAGCAATCGAGCTGCTAAACAATGGTCAGGTAGTTGCTGCTGGTGGGGGCACAACTGTTTACTACGCAATGAAAGCACTCGAGAGTAGTTCAATACACACGCTGACGATTGTAACAAATTCAATCACAACTGCATGGGCAATCATCAATTTATCTAAACCATTCAACCTGGTACATTCTGGTGGAACGGTGAGGCAAGGATCCTTTGAATGTGTTGGTGAATACTCATCAATGCTGTTTGAACGCATGTATTTCGACTGCTATATTCTTGGGGCAAGTGGTGTGAGCAGTGAATATGGTGTAACGGTCGCTGATTTCGAGGAAAGAAACTTGGCGGAATTGATAATCAGAAGGTCGAAGACTGTAATCTTGTTGGCAGACAGCACGAAGATTGAGCAATCAGCTCCGTACAAGATATGCGATTTGGGGAAAATAGATGTTCTCGTAACAGACACCCAAGCTACTCCAAGTCAAATCGAAACCCTCAGATCGTTTGGAATTAATGTCATTTCTGTCTGATATCGAGGTGATGATCCAGATGCTCACTGAACACGAGATATACACTCAACCTGATGATTTCGAGAGACTGTTAGCGTTTCTGAATGATCTATACATTGAAGATTTTGCGCGCTACCTTTTCGAGAGTGATGTTGTGTACTTTGTTGGTTGTGGCTCATCTTACTACTTAGCTGTGTCGGCATCCAAGTATTTCTCACGAGTTACTGGAATTGATGCAAAGCCCCTACAAAGTGGAGAGGTCACCTTTGCGAGCAGTTTTGTTCTTGGTTCAAGAGATCTCAAAAGATCTGCTGTTTTGATCTCACGTTCAGGTGATACAACTGAGACTGTTCAAGCTCTTAGGAAGTTCAATCAGATGGGAATTAAGACCTTCGGAATAACGCTTGGTGAGAAGAGCGAACTGCGAAGGATATGTCAGTCGTCTTTGGTTCTTCCCTTAGAGGAGAGGTCTGTCGTAATGACGAAGTCATTCAGCTGTATGTTGCTCAGTTTATTCTATTTGATCGATAGAATGGCAAAGATTGCCAGCGACTATGATCGACTGGTCAGACTATCAAGAAAGTTTCTGCATGAGTCAGAAAAATCAATTGAGAGTCAGGCAATTGACGGCGCAAAACATTACGTTTTTCTCGGCACAGGTGTTTACGAAGGTATCGCGAAAGAGTCGGCTCTAAAACTTCAAGAAATGTCTCTCACATTTGCAGAAGCCTACTCAACATTCGAGTACAGACATGGACCCAAATCACTTGTGACAGATCAGACTCTTGTAGTACTCTATGCAAGCGACCAAAATCCAGAAGAAGTTACACTTCTGGGCGAGATGCAAAGATTGGGAGCTTCAACCGTTTTACGAACACCAGCGGCAGAGAATGGACAAGATGCGTTTCTTCAGGTTCTTTTCGGTCAATTATTGGGACTAATCATTGCAAAGAGAAAAGGTTTGAATCCAGATCAACCAAGAAATCTTTCAAGAGTAGTGTTTCTGGCAGATGAGAGCAGATGAAGTCATAGATCTTGTGAACGATCACAGATTCAAGTGAAGGAGGTGTGGTACACATGAAAAAAGTTGGCATTTTGGTCGTGATACTAAGTTTGGTGATTTTGTCAGCGGGTTGTTTCGCAATCAAACATCCTGAAAGTTCTGAAGATCAACTCAGTGGTGATGATGTGTTGCTTATCGCAGCGGCAATTTCTGAGTGTGTTGATTCAACGCAGAGATTACCTGAAGAGTGTGAAAAAGTCTGGCAAGCTAAGGGAAAGTCGACAAACCTACGTGCCATAAAGTTAAACGATGCTGCGTACCTGATGTCGAAATTCTTTGTAGAGTTTTGCAATTCCAAGCAGAAGCCCACATCAGTGAAATACATTCAGACTTATCTTCCTGCGGGTCTTGAACCTGGAGACTTCGAGCCAGTAGAAACGTGCACAATATCGGATTTTTATGAAGCAGCGCTGTATTTTGTCGCAGAAACGGAGAAGAATGGAGTTTTACCAAAAGTCATCTCGGTCAATGTGAACGGAGTACAGCGGAAGATGTCTATAGACGTTTTCATACCAACTTTGGCTGAGATTTTATGTTGCATTGAAAACACGGGCACTACATGTGAGGAAATACAGTTGCGCAAAGCTTTGTTGCCTCTTTCATGGCCTGCAAAAATAAAAGCCGTGTGGGTTTGGGGAAGCACACTTGCCAGCTCAGGGGTCGAACAAACATTGGATAAAATAAAGGACCTTGGTGTGACAGATATTTTCCTACTGGTCAAGGGTACGAGTGGGACTGTGAACTGGCCATCAAACGTTGCTTTGGGACTCGCATCCGATACAACAGTACTACCAAGAGTGGCACAGTACTGCAAGACTAATGGCCTTAGATATCATGTATGGTTTGTGTGTAATCAAGATGAGAAGTTCACTACCGCATATCCAGAAAGCAAAATGTATGGTATTCCCAAAACACAAGGTGCAGATCCCCAGAGAGCCGGGAAGTCAGTTGATTTTGTCGGATACAGCGCTTACAAGGAATACATGAAATCACTTATTAGTGAGGTCATACGGAACTATGACCCAGACGGTCTGCATTTTGACTATATAAGGTATCCGACCGGTGCATGGGGTTGGGGTCCATCTGAACTTGATAAGGCTCGAGAGAACGGTTTAGACGATTCGGATATTGATTATCTGCAACAACTGGCAATACAAACCTGGGGTAGCAATGGGGACGGGCAATCATTTGTGAATGCTTATCTCGCTGGTGATGCTACCGTTACGAAGTGGGTGGAACTGAGATCCGCAAATGTTCTTGAGTTCTTGAGTGATTTGGTTGACTGTGCAAAGCAGATAAAACCAAACATTGTGATCAGTGCTGCTGTGATGCCGGAGCCTGGAAGCTCTGATCTATCTGAAAGAGCGTTTGGATTGGTCCATTATGGTCAAGACTACAAGCTTCTTGGACAAAAATGTGAACTGATAATTCCCATGGCATATCACAGAGACTACGGGAAGGATATATCTTGGATAACGAGCACCATCCTCGGTGGAATCAGGCAACAACTTCAAAGTGAACAAGTAAAGATCATTGTTGGTCTTCAAGGGTATTCTCCCGTGACTGGTACGGAACTTGCAGAAGCTGTTGCTAACAGTCTCAGTGCTGGTGCTGATGGAGTATGTGTCTTTAGAGCCGGAACAATATTGGGTAGCGACCGTGAACAAATGCTGAAGGATATCCTAAAACAATTTAAATGAAAGATGTTTCTGGTTTATTCCAGTTGAGTATTGAGTCAAAGTCTTGACAACTTTCAAGGAGGGATTCTTAGAAAATGTCCAGAACTGGTTCTGAAGGTTGTGGATCAAGTTTTTCAAGAAAGTATCGTCAGATGATTGAAAGTACGATTGAAAAAATCATCGAACAAGAAGAAGAAAAGATCAAAGATCTGGCAGAAAGGATGTACAGATCAATAAACGATGGCGGTCTTATTTATGCGTTTGGCACTGGGCACTCTCACATGTTGGTTGAAGAGATTTTCTACCGAGCAGGAGGCATAGCGCCTGTGTATCCAATTCTTCTCAGTTCACTGATGCTTCACGAGAGAGCTGCTCTCAGTTCGAAGCTGGAACGAATAGATGGGATAGGAGAAGCTATAGTTTCCGATTTACCAATCTCTTCGAAAGATGTAGTAGTTGTTTTCTCGAATTCTGGATCCAACTCCGCAGTTGTCACATTCGCAGACCGTGCAAGAAAGAGGGGGGCTTACGTCTGTGCAATCACTTCGATTGAGCATTCGACAAGCGTAGAACCACGGAACGAACTGGGTAAGAAACTCTTCGAAGTTGTAGATTTGACCATCGACAACCATGTTCCTTACGGAGATGCCTGTGTGAAGATTGGCGAAATAGCAGTAGGACCACTTTCGACTGTTTGTGGAGCTTTCATCATAAATTCTATCATCGGTGAAGTTGTGGCATGTTTTTTGAGAAATGGCAAAAATCCTCCTGTGTTCTTAAGTTCAAACACACCGAATGGTGGTGAAAAGAATATATCCTTAGTGTCAAAGTATCGTCACCTGATTCCATTTCTGTGAGGTGTCACAAAGTGTTGAAAGATTTTGAGAAGAAATCCTGTGTGATGCCAGAACCAATATGTGGTGTGTGGGCTTGGGGTTCGTCTCTATCAGAGTACGGAGTGGAAAAAGCTTTAAGAGATATGAGGGAAATGGGGATAACCGATCTATTTCTCCTTGTGAAAGGGACTACGGGAAAAGTGTGCTGGCCTTCAAAGATTGCGCTGGCATTTTCTCAGGATACAACTGTGTTACCACGGAGTCGTGAGGGTTGCGAGAAAAATAACATCAGGTTGCACGCTTGGTTCATTATCTCACAGGACAAGAGCTATCTGCAGAGGAATCCCGGTTCGGGCATGTGGGGAGTTCCACTGGAACTTGAGACTCATGAATATAGACTTGGCGAACATAGTTGTTTCAGAGTCTCAACCGCAGCTGTTGATTTCGTAGCTGATGTCAACTACAGAGAGTACGTACTGTCTTTGGTTTCAGAAGTACTTGACACTTACGAGCCAAGTGGAATTCATTTGGATTATGTCAGGTATCCAAACGGGGCTTGGGGATGGGGACCGTTGCAGCAACAGAGAGCAATAATGGCTGGACTGAATGTCAATTCGCTCATTGCGAAAGCTGTGGAAACCTGGGGAAATCAGGGTGACAATAGAAGCTTCATAGATGCTTTCATGGTAGGTGATCCAGACGTTATTGCGTGGTCAAACATGAGGAAGGACGATGTTACGAACTTTACAAAACAGATCGGCCATATGGTGAAGAACAAAAGACCTTCTACAGTTTTGAGCGCTGCACTCATTCCGGAAGGAGGTGATATCGACCTCAAGAAAAGAATCTTTGCTCTGGTACAGTTTGGTCAAAATTACTCAGATCTTTCAGAGATTTGCGATATTATTGTACCTATGGCATATCATCGTGACTTTGGCAAGCCCATCTCATGGGTTTCAGAGATACTTTTGGGCGCTCGGCAAGCAGCATCAGAAAGATCCTTGGTTGTTGCTGGTATTCAAGCGCATGGTGACGTACCTGCAGATGAGGTAATTGAGGCTATCAAAGTCTCGAAGTTGTCTAAAGCGGATGGAGTTTGCCTTTTTGCATTCCACGAGATTTTCAGGAGAAGTGAAGTGCGTGAACTTCTCCAAAAGACGATGAAAACTGTGTAAAAGGAATCAAATGGTTTTGAAAACTGGAAAGGGAGGGATTTACTGATGAGAAGAGTTCTTGGTTTAGTTGTGTTTATTTGCGCTTTGGCTGTTTCGCTGTTTGGTGCTGAGGTGACATTTTGGTTCGCGGGAGGAGATCCACGACTTGACCTACCAGTTGTGAAGAAACAGATAAAGGCATTTGAGGATGCTACAGGAATCAAAGTAAATCTGGTGGTTATTCCCTGGGCAGAAGATCCACACACAAAACTCGATGTTGCAATCATGTCTGGGAAAGCACCAGATCTTGCTAAGGTAGGGTCACCAAGAGAGCATGCTCTTGCTTGGTCAAAAGCTATTGAACCTATGGACAAGTATTTGCCACAGGATTTCTTGAAGAACTTTTCACAGTCAGTTTTACTGGGAAGTACTTACAAAATGGACAAGCCTAAAGAAATGAGTGGTAAGATCGTGGGAATTCCTTATTTCTGTCATACACGTGTTGTACTTTATCGAAAGGACATTCTTGCTGAAAGGGGTCTTCCAGAACCATCGCCAAACTGGACATGGAACGATTTTCTCGAGTATGCAAGGCGCCTCACTTTTGATAGAAATGGTGATGGACAGGTTGATGTTTATGGTTTTGGTGCGTCAGCTCAGTATGCTTATCAGCTCATGATTTGGGTGTGGCAGGCTGGCGGTCGAATGATTGATGAGAAGGGAGCCCCGACGATCAACACTGAATCGTTCTACAGAGGTGCGAAATTCTTTGTAGACTTGTTCAAAACTTATAAGGTTGTTCAACCTGGAGGAATAAATGCAAACTTGGCTGATGTTCGAAGGCAACTTGTGGCAGGTCAGATCGCAATGTACATTGACACCGGAGATGCTGCACGAGCACTGAAAGAAGAACTCGGTGACAAAGTTGGTGCCGTACCACTACCAATAAATCCCGAAACTGGCAAAAGAACATCGTATTATGGTGCTGATGTCTTTGTGATACCTTCAAATGCGAAAAACAAAGAGGGCGCTGCCAAGCTTTTGATGTGGCTGTGCAGCAAAGAGAATATGCTTGAATACTGTAATGTGGCAGGATTTGTACCATCCAGAGTGGATGCGGCGCAAGAATATGTTGGTGAAGATCAGATCATGAATGCGTTCGCCCAACAAATGTCTGATTCAAATCCCTGGGTTGAACATCCGGAGTACTCGGCATTCACCAGGATAATAAGGGCTGCAATTCAAGATGTACTGTCAGACAAGCTATCACTGGTTGATGGTTTGAAAAGAGCTCAGCAGGAGTTGGAACAACATTTGAAAGAAAAGGGATTTGTATGGTGAATTTCAAGGGGAAGGGAGATCCTTCCCCATTTTTAGCCATTGCTTCCTTTGAGGTGGTGGAAAGGTGAAAAAACGCCTAAAGGAAAACTTAATTGCATATGCATTTTGCGCACCAGCGTATATCGTTTTCACGATATTTCTTTTCATCCCAATCGTTTGGGTCATCTTTCTGAGTCTGAGAGAATTCAGCATCGTGACACTCTATTCTTCCAAGTTTGTAGGTTTGAAAAACTATTTGAGACTCGCAAAGGATGAGGTCTTTCTAAGATCGATCCTCAATACTGTTTACTTCACGGTCCTCTATGTTCCTGGTAACACCATTCTTGGCCTTGTTTTTGCTCTTCTGTTGAACAGACCATTTAAGGGCAGAAATTTCTTCAGACTCGCACTTTTTGTTCCAAATGTGATCTCGATGGTTGTTGTGAGTATAATTTGGTCTTTGATATTTTCTTCAAGTACGACTGGGATTGCAAATCGACTATTACTTGCGTTGCATTTGAAGCCAATTCAGTGGTTGAGTGACTATAGGTACGCACTGCTTGCCGTCGGGGTAGTCTTAATCTGGAGTGGTTTTGGGTACAGAATGCTGATTTTCTTAGCAGGACTTCAAAACATACCAGAGGAGTTGTATGAGGCAGCTTCACTTGACGGTGCAACAAAATGGCAAGTTACGCTCAAGATAACTCTGCCTTTGTTGAGGCCGACAACCTTTTTTGTCATAACCACGTCGTTGATCAATTCGTTTCAGGTTTTCACTCCAATTTACATTATGACCGGTGGAGGACCAGGATATTCAACAACAACAATAGTCAACTATTTGTACACAAAAGGTTTTTGCGAGTTTCAGATGGGTTATGCATCCGCTATCAGTGTTATATTGCTGTTTATAATCCTTATTCTCACCTTCATTCAAAGAAAGATTGGCAAAGAAGACAGCACTTTTTGGGGGTGAAACAAAGGATGAGATCACAAAATCGTTGGGCAGTTTTCATGAAATACCTCTTGACTATACCTGCGTGTGCTTTCACACTCCTACCACTCATATGGGTGGTGGTGAGGTCAATAGAACCGGACACAGGAATAGAATCTTATTCATTGTTGCCAAAGGCAGTAACCTTCGACAATTATTTGTTAGCGTGGAATTACCCAAAAGTCATTAATGAAAAAGTCACGCTTGGAACAATGTTGTTCAATAGTCTACTTGTGGCAAGTGTCGTGACTCTTGTGAGTATCATTTTCGATTCAATGGCTGGATATGCACTGGCACGGAAAAATTTCGTTGGAAAGAAACTCCTGTTTTGGTTGGCACTGTCAACTTTGATGATACCTTTTTATGCCATTGCGATACCGATGTACATAATAGTGATTCGGATGGGTATGTACGACAGTTTGCTTTCACTCATTATACCGTTCACTGCAAGCGGATTTGGCGTGTTCATGTTCAGACAGAGTTTTCTCTCTATCCCAGCCGACTTCGAGCAAGCCGCCAGAGCTGATGGTGCCAACGATTTCTACATATATTGGAGAATCATGCTTCCTATGGTGAAACCGACAGTTGCGACTATGATAGTCTTCAAGGTTTTGTGGTCGTGGGGTCAATTCTTCTGGCCACTTTTGGTGATACAAGATTACTCGAAGATGCCAATTAACCTTGGACTTGCAATGTTCAGGGGACACAACATTACCAGATGGGGACTTCTGTGCGCGGGTATGGTTGTGGCAACGATTCCCATTCTTGTTCTCTTTCTCGCTTGCCAAAAGTGGTATGTCGAAGGCTTAAGCGGAGGTTTAAAGGGATAAGAGTTTCTGAGTCTGTGGAGAGTGATAGAAGAATGA
>DOKY01000021.1:0-69882 GCA_003510135.1 Pseudothermotoga sp. | reverse complement strand
TGGTTGTAATGATCCACTTGAGCTGTTCTGTGTTTACCTCAGTAACGATGAGACAGAAGTTGCTTTGGTGGTTTTTGATCTGCTCTCAGTACCAGAGAAACTTCCAAAGCAAGTGAGTGGTGTGAATTTGATCCCAATTGCCACTCATACCCACTCTGCACCGAAACCAAACCTGGTTGCGGAAATTATTGAATCATGTACAGAAGAATGTTTGATCGAAGCCAAAAAGAAAGCCACTGAAATCGAGGAAATCGTTGTAAGGAAAGGAGAGATATCTGGTGTATGTGACCTCAGAAACAAACCAGGTAGTGAACAAATCCCAATACCGTTAAGTCACATTCACTTTAAAACAAGAATGGAAAGATTCTCGATTCTTCTCTTTCCCTGTCATCCAACTGTGCTCGGTCCTGAGAACTTGCTCTATTCAGCTGATTTGCCTGGAAGCATTCGGAGAAAGTTATCACTCAAAGAAGGTTGCCCGGTCTTGTTCATGAATTCCTGCTGTGGTAACGTGAGTACCCACAAAACACGACAGAATAGGTCTTTTGCTGAGATAGAAAGACTGACAGAGATTTTCACAGACCGCTTGCATCTTGAAGAAGTATATCGAGTAACGCATCCTCGCTATCTTGTTCTCAAAAATGTGGAGTTTGTAGTTAACTGCGTTACGAAGAATTTGAGCAGTCTTTCATTGAGCGATAGGGATATACCGGGAGTAATGTTGGCAAGACAACGCGAAGTTCTTCCGAAAACAGAGAAGGTTAGAATCTCCCTGCTTGCTATAGGATCTCTGAAATTTGTGTTTGTCCCGTTTGAATTGTTTATCGAGTTCTGCACTCAACACATGTTCGCTGAAAAACAGGTCTTCATTGTGTGTTACGCAAATTCTGCTGCATCTTATGTCGTACCAAAGGATGTGCATTCAGGTTATGAATGGCTGGCATCACCTTACTCTGATGAGACTGAAGAAAGACTTCTTAGGCTTATAGATAGAGAGTTGCTTAACCTATAAATCCCAGGACTATTAGGAGGTATCTGAGAAAATGAGGTTTCTTGGTGTGGATGCTGGTGGTACAAAAACAAGAGTTGCTCTATGCGATGAGAGTGGGAAAATTCTTTCTAAGGTGCTTGGAGGTCCTGGAAACCATCTGGATATTGGTATTGACAAATTGAAAAATACACTTCAGGATTGTCTAAATCAGATCGACGAAAACATTGCGGAAGTTGATCTTTGTATTCTTGGACTTTCGGGGGCTGGTTTCTCACAGAAAAGTTGCGATAGATTACGTGATCTGATGAGACCAATAATACCTTCCAAGGAACTCATAGTTGTTAACGACTGTGTCATAGCCTTAAAAGGTGCCTTGGGTACATCGAGAAAGTCAGGAGCAATTGTTGTCGCTGGTACAGGTTCCATGGTCATAGGCGTTGATGTCAATGGCAATTTCCACAGGACAGGAGGATGGGGACATATCATAGGCGATCCTTGGAGTGCTTATGGATTGGCCCTTGACTCTATTAAGGAAGTCATGAAATATTGGGAAGGAAGAGGCAAACCAACCTCTCTTGTTTATCATTTAGAAAAAGCCTTTGATCTGCATTCAATTGATGACGTACTCAGGTATTTCTACGTTGAAAAACATCCAAAGGGTCACGTAGCTTCGTTTGCACCTTTTGTTCTGAGATCAGCGGAAGAAGGTGACGAAGTCGCCCAGATGGTTGTTAAGCGATGCATTGCTGAACTCGTTGATTCTGTTAAGCCAATATTGAAGAGAGTCGGCAGCGATTTTCTCTCGTACACTGGCGGGTTATTCAATAATTCCTATTTCCTGAGAACTGTTAAAATTTCTCTGCAGGATGTGAACGTTAATCTTACCGAACCATCCCTGCCTCCACTGGGAGGTGCTCTGTTAATGGCAATGGAACAGTTCTTCACAGTGACAGAAGAGATTGAAGAGAACCTAAAGCGTCAACTTAGTGAGGAAAGCGCACATTAAGCTTCCCACCAAAGGCGATTTAATTAGGAGGGTGGTTGAATAAATGCTTCCACAACCGAGAAGATTGATCATGCTGGATGGAGAATGTGAACTGCCACTGTGTGGGAAAATTCTTACAAGTTATGATTCATTCGCGGTTGCTTCATTGCTCAAGGATGAATTGATAAAGTCCGGGAGAAATTTCTCATTCACTGGTTTCAGTGGTAGTGATGTTGCTATAAAACTGATAATCGATTCGAGCGCTGTCTCGAGTTCACAGGGATACAAGATAAAGATCACGCGAGATGCTATTGCGATAATTGCGAAAACAATTCAAGGCTTGTTCTATGGTTCTCAGACTTTCAAACAATTGGTGAGAGAGTACGGCTACAAGATACCAACGATGATCATTGAAGACGAACCAGATTTTGAAAACCGTGGGTTCATGCTCGATGTCAGCAGAGACAGGATACCAAACATGCAGACTTTGAAAGCACTTATAGATCTTTTAGCTGAGTTGAAGTACAACGAGTTTCAGCTTTATTTTGAACACACCTTCGCTTACGAAGGGCATGAAAGAGTATGGAAAGGGTACAGTCCGTTCACCGCAGAAGAAATACTGGAACTTGACAGATATTGCAAAGATAGATTCATTGAGCTTGTACCGAATCAGAACTCTTTTGGGCACCTTGGCAAATGGCTCAGACATGAAGAGTACAAGTACCTTGCTGAATGTCCGGAGGGTTTTACGACTCCTTGGGGAGAAAAGTATGGCCCGTTCTCACTTTGCCCCACTCTACAGGAATCTATAACATTCCTGGAAAGTCTTTTCGATCAACTCTTGCCCAACTTCACCAGTGTAAAAGTAAACATAGGTGGTGATGAAACATATGACTTAGGACTTGGTCGTTCAAAGGAAATCTGTGAAAGACTTGGGAAGGGTAAAGTTTACCTGAATTTTCTAAATCAGATATACAAATTGCTTAAAAGACGTGGAAAAACTATGATGTTTTGGGGTGATATCATAAAGAATTACCCTGAACTCGTTGTAAACTTACCGGATGATGTCATTTCACTCATATGGGGATATGAGAACAATCATCCTTATGAGCACGAGTGCAGACTGTTTTCAGAAAGGGGTGTTACATTTTATGTGTGCCCTGGTACCTCGAGTTGGAACTCCTTTGTCGGTAGGAGTGATAATGCGCTCGCCAACATCAGAAGTGCTCTACTGAATGGTAGCAAATATGGTGCCATTGGTTTTCTCCTGACCGATTGGGGTGATAACGGTCATCCTCAGCATTTGCCGTTTTCGATGATACCTCTTGGATATGCCTCCACGATAGGCTGGAACATATCATCAGGAATGACGTTAGATGACCTACTGAGACAGATTGATATACATCTTTTCAAGACCGACTTACCGTTAGCTGAGGATATTTACACGCTTGGTGTTCTATACAAACGTACCAGCCTTCAACTTCCTAACATGAGCCCATATTTCATGTCACTTGTGCTTCCACACAAGATGTTTGAACATCTTGAAGAAGTCAGTAAAGAAGACATAAATAGCACTCGTAAAGCCATCAATGAGGCAGAAGATGTGATCAAAAGACTTTTGGCTTTTGATGTGCAAGCAAATCTACGACAAGTGATTGCTCAGGTGGTTAACAACGCGCAAATGCTGATTCTTGGAATGCGCGCTTTCATCTTTGAAAAAGAATACAGTTCGCTCGAAAGAGTGCCAGATCAAGACTGGCACAGTTTCAAAGAAGAATTGAACAGAGTTGCTCAAGAATACGCGCAAATTTGGCTGAATGTGAACAGACCAGGTGGATTAAACCAAAGTCTTGAGAAACTGACGAGAATACTCAAAATACGAGCCTGATTATTCGCTGAGTACCACCTGGCCACATACATCGTCGCGAAACTCAGAAAATACAGTCATCAGTATTGCGAAAACCGTTCACATCCTACCCGAACTGTTCAGCAACTTTATTTTGTGCTTTACCATCTCTGTCACGGCGATGGATGCTTCTTGAAGCAACCTGATTTGATCTTTCAGCTGTGGTTGTTCTTGTAATACCTTTCGAATTCTATCAACATAAACTGTTTTGAGCACTGTGCCAATGTTTATCTTACCGAACCTCATCTTGCTGATCTTGGTTAGATCTTCATCTGGTACACCACTAGAGCCATGAAGTACCAAAGGTACATCCACCACGTTTTGTATTTCTTCAACTCGCTCAAAGTTTATCTGTGCTTCTTGCTTCTGCATGCCATGTGCTGTACCAACAGCGACAGCCAACGCATCGACCTGTGTGAGTTCAAAGAACCTACTCGCTGCATCGGGTTCTGTCAAAATCTGGATAACTTCTTCGCCTTCTTCAGATTTTCCAACTCTGCCTATCTCCGCTTCTACAGATACACCAAAAGCCCTTGCAACTCTCACAACCAACTTTGTGTTCTGGACATTCTCTTCGAAACTCAAATTTGATCCATCGTACATAACAGAAGAAAACCCAACCTTCATAGCCTTGAAGATGATATCAAGATCCGTTGCGTGATCCAAATGTGATACAACCGGTACCACTGCATTCTGGGCAAGCTCGTTCATGATGCACGCTGCGACTTTTATACCCAAGTGTTTAATCGCACTTGGAGAAGCCATCAGTATGACGGGAGATTTCATTTCTTCCGCACCTTTTACAATTGCCACGGCGTCTTCATAGGTGTGGATGTTGAAAGCAGGTACTGCATAATCAGATTTGTACGCAAGTTGGACTAGCTCTTTCAATGTCACGAGCATGTCACATACCTCCTCATCTCTTCAACAATTTCTTGTACTGCTCGCTAATTTTGCGATAAAGCATGTTCATCTGCGTTACATCTTCATTCAATGGCTCGAATTTCCGAAAAGTGATCTTTTCTCTGAGCGACAAGAGTGTTTCTTCATCTCTTGCCCCCTTGACGGCTGCAACTGAAGCACCGAGAGCTGTTAGTTCGGTAGTGTCCAGGTAATAAAGCGTTTCGCCGAGCATCGAAGCTTTGTAATTCATGAAAACGTCGTTTCCAACCAATGCACCACCAACAACGATTGGTAATTTTCCAAGCAGTCGCCAAAGACTTTCAACGGTTATTCTGCTTGTGTAGCATAAGTAGAGATAGACACTTTGTAGAACCTGTTCTTGAGAACAATCAGGTGGAATTTGCACAAAATTCACACCGTCTGCCTCTTCTCCAACGATATTGTCGCCATTTGTGTAGATACAGAAAATGTAATCTGTCGGCATTTTCGAGATCGCACTATTCAATTTTTCAAATCTCTTTGAGGAAAGTCTCAAGCCAAGGAATTTCAAAACCAATTCGATCAACTTGCCGTGAAATCTTATGCCTGAAGCCAAATAGTACTGCTTGTCCTGAAAGGCTATACCTATGTTCCCACCCGTCTTCATGAATGGCCTATCTAGGTGAAACTCGTTTTCCCTTTCAGTTGCAACACCGACTATGTACGATGCCGTGCCCATTGAATCGAAGATCAACTCGCTGCCGAACAACGAGATCAGCCCATAGGTCCCAGTCAAGTGGTCATGTCCAGCGAGGAAAACTGGGATATTGTCATAGTACCCAACGAAGGAAGAGGTGTAGTCAAGTTTTCCAAGTTGCTGAACTGGTATGTCGAAGGCGTTGAGCAGCTGTTCATTCCAGCACCTTCGATGAATATCAACCATGTGACTGCGGTACGCCTGAGTCATATCCCACACGGCAGTACCAGTCAATCTATAAGCGATATAAGAAGACACCGGAAGCCAGTGCTCTACATCGTTTAGCTTGACCATACCTTTTCTCTGCATGTACAAGATCTTGTAAAGTGAGTAATAGTAAATATCTCGGGAACCAGAGATTATGTAGGGTGCAAGTTGGTTCACCAGATTTTCGTTCTCTTCTTGTAGTGCTTTTGTACATGTGTCGTACCAGACAATGGGGTCATGTAATTTTCTCCCCGATGCAACCGGTACAACAGATTCTCCCACACTCGTGCACGCAATACCCGCAATTTGATAAGACTCTCGTATCGCGTTGATGGTATTCCTCAGGTTTCTCTCTATCTTGTCCAGGTCGAAGAACTCAACACCGTCTATTAGCTTTTTAGTAGTTTGAAGTTTGTGGATCCTTTCTATACCGTTTCTGGTCACAGCGATGACCTTGGTGTTTGTTGTTCCAACATCTATGCCAATGTATGCCTTCATACGCTTTCCTCCACAAGTTCTACAAATGGCAGTTGCTGGTGTCGGCCTTTCAGTTGGTGTAACAAATTACTCGATGCCAGATGGAGCTCTTTGGACGTTGATCATGGGTATGTTTCTTGGTAGACTCGAGTTTCTCGTAGTCTTGTACGCTTTTGCTAAAGTGTTCAGAGATTTTTCGTCAGCGGTTCACCGATAAAAGACTGCTGTGTGATTGATCCTTCAAATACATAGCCCATCCTGCAGCCGGTTTGTCGTCAACGGAGTAGAGGATCAGCCGGTCATTCGAGATGACATAGACAGTGCCATCTTCTGTCATCGTTGGATGTACCGTGGGAGGGTGAGGTAATTTCTCACTGGTGAGTATTTTGAGATTCTGATCGATCAATGTAACCTCTGTCTGCGTGAAAACAAGTGCCCTAGAACTTTTGGTCAGAATGATGCTGAAAAGGTTCTCAAATTTGCTCGAGGAAAGCAACTTTCCTGAGTGATCAAGCGCATACAATTCTCCTGATTGAGAATAGCACATAACGATTTTGTTGTCGCAGACAACATGGTTCACCACTGGGCTTGTTTGTGAAAAGGTCCACATTACTTTACCAGATGAAAGTTCTATACAGTAAAGCTTACCGTTGTTCGCTACGAAGGCCCTTTCTTCAGATAAAGCGATGGTCCCCTGATTACTGAACTCTAAGTAGGTTGCCCAGACTAAATTGCCAGAAAAGTCGATTAGTCTTAGTATGCCCAGCCAATCGAGTGCGAGAATTCCAAAATGTTCGTGTACCGCAACAGGACAAACAAGCCAGTTGCCTAAGTTGAATTTCCAAATTTCGTTTCCAAAATTATCGAAATGTGAGAGTATGCCATCGTCATCTGCGACTACAAATCCTTTAGGTGTTATCGAACTGGCGAGACTTACATTTGAACCTGTTCTGATTTTTGCTGGCTTGTTTCTCAGAAGATAGACGCTCTTGTCCCAAGAGCCCATTATCAATGTTGTACCGTCATTCATCAAAGTAAGATCGCTTGTGGTGATGAAAGAGATCTTCGATGAAGAACTTCTCTTTGTTTCTATGTTGAAATTGATCAATTCACCATACATCGATGTTGAATAAAGGTCTTTACCAGAGACAACACAAGAGGTATTTGCTGATATCGGTAACTTCGCCTCGTAAATCAGCTCAATTTGTTTCTTTTCAATCTTCGGAGGTTCTACAGGTAACTGTGTGAATTTTTCTAATTCAGCTGTTTTTGGTTTTGGTGAGATGGAAATCGTTCTCGAGAATAAAGCATTCGTCGAGAAACTGTGCAACAATTTCATTGAGGAGAACAAAACATTCACAACTCTTATCCTGCCATCATTTGTGGTTACGTAGATGTAATCTCCATAAGCACTCATTGTTTTGGCGTTAACACTTATGGTTTCCACAATCTTGAAACTTTGCAATGGAACTAACCTCAGTACACCGTTAGAATCAAGTAAAACCAAGCTATCTCTAACTCTGATCACTTGGACGAAGTTGCCAGTAAAGTTGCCTTCCTTCTCGTAAACAGGATAGCCTTCGTTGATCTTGAACATGTAGAATCTGTTCTTTGTCCAAACAAAGAGACTGTCCTCTATGGTTTGCATTCCCAAAAATGGTTCTGGTCCGGACAAATCCCACAGTTTATTCATCGATTTCGTATAACAAACAATCTTTCCTGATGGATGCAAAGTTATTATGTTATCACCACAAACATCGACTCTCACAACCTTTTCTGCAAAGGTGTAGCTGCGAACATGAGCTAAGGTTTTGCTGTAAACAGACAATTTGTACTCTGAAAATACATATAAATCATCAATGAGTAACGCATCGAAGATCTTTTCGCTTAGTGTTGTTGTCGTAATCCTGTTCAGAGAAGAATCATACAATTCTATCTTTGTGGTTGAGAGGACATATATCCTTTCTGATTGATACAACGCTTTCAGTGGATTTACGGTTTCTGTTACTGCGATCTTTGTTGGAACAAGTGGTATAGAGATGTCATACAGTTCAAGGCTATTACTGGTTAGAACAAGTAAGTACTGTCCATATGCTGTAGCTGTCAACACGAAAAGCAAAAAGATGGTTATTCTCATAGTACACCTCAAGCGATTGATCTGCTTATGAGAATTATACAACAGTACTGTCAGAACGGAGAACAAATTTTCTGTGCAAGAAATAGGTCAAAAGCGCATTGAAAACATAGAAGACAGAACTTATCAAAAGCAATCTCGTGTAATCAGAGTTGTCCTTGACTATGTATCCATACAAAAGAGCTGCAACGGCACGAGAAGAGTTGTTCAAAAGATTTCCAAGAGCATTCGTGAAGGAAAGATATTGCAAAGGCAAGTTTGAAAAAACAAGCACGGAAAAGATTGGACTCACCATGTTCATCAGCATAAATCTGATCACATAAAGTAAACAGAAGAAGAATGGGTTTCGAACAAATGCCAAAGAGATCATCAGCGGTACAACAGCTGTATAGCAGAAAAACAGAACCCTTGTTGAACCCAAACGTTTCTCTAGAAGATGATTCATTGCTCCTCCAACACCTGTGGCAATCTGGGTGAACGCCATCACGACACCTATTAGCGTTGTGGATATGGCAAAGAGATCGTTGAGCATTAAATTTCCAAAACTTATGAATAGACCTGCCCCAAAGCGAACCAACAAGTTTGAGAGTAAGTAATACCAGAGAATACCCTTTTGCAGAGAATCAAAGTGAATTTGCTGCAAAACCTGCTTGTCGATTCTAGAGAGTTTACTAAGAATCAGAAAACTCGTGCTGTAGATAGTGGCTCCAACTAACATGGTCAACTTCAAGCCGATCATGTCGCTGATGACACCGCCGATCAGATTTCCAAGGACTCCAACGATCATTGAAATTGAGAAATTCGAGCCAAAGAGAATCATTCTGTTCTTCTTTGAAGTTGAGGCAATCATTGAAGCTGTTATGATGATAGACACCGCCGAGGATGCAGCGCCAGAGATGAAGTTCAAGACTATTTGCCACTGGGCTGTCTGCAACAAGATTTTTAAGAACAGAGTCAGTGTTTGCAAAGAAAGCAAGAACAGCAGTAATTTTCTTTTATCAACTCTGCTGGCAAGAAGCGAAAAGAATGTACCAAGAACCGCTGATTCCCAAAGGCCAGCAGAAGTGATCTTTCCTATCTCGATGCTACTCAAACCAACGTATCTCAAGAACAAATTGAAAACTACACTGTAGATTTGACCTGAAAAGCTTGTTATAGCGGTGAATATGTAGAAATACAATTATTTACACTCCCTGACAATCTCAGATTATATCCATCTGAAAGACAATAGGTATTGCGAAAGACAAAATTCTATATTGCAATAATAAAGCAACCAAGCCAGTTTTCTCCAGATCTCGTTTTTCATAGTCACCAGAATGTAAATGTAGAAAAGACAGACAAATTAGCAGCGATGTGGAGTGGTTGATCAAATTTTGAGCTACGAGATGATAGCGTATAATCTTATTGAGGTATGAATGTGATCGACAAGTACAATCGCAGAATAGACTATCTGAGATTCTCCATAACCGACAAATGCAATCACAGATGTTTTTACTGCATGCCAGCAGACGTCAAATTCTTACCTTCAGATGGCCTGTTGACTATAGACGAAATAGGTATTTTGGCAGAGATATTCTCTAATCTTGGTATCAAGCAAATTCGCATAACAGGTGGAGAGGCATTGCTCAGAGAAGATGTGGTCGATGTAACAAAAAAGCTTTCGAAGTATTTCCAGTTGTCGTTGACCACAAACGGTAGTAAGCTAAAAGAACTTGCGGGTCCACTAAGAGAGTCTGGCTTGCTTTCAGTGAATGTGAGTCTCAACAGTTTGAATGAGGATAGATTTTATGAAATCACAAGAGGCTCGCTAAAACCTGTTCTCGAGGGGATAGAAAGTGCCATAGACTGTAAGCTCTTTGTGAAGATAAATACCGTTGTCAGCCAGATGAACTTAGATGAGCTCGGTGATTTGGTGGATTTTTCAGCCAAGAGAGGTATTCCCATAAGGTTCATCGAGATGATGCCCATAGGTAAAGCGAACCGGGGTGTGGTTTTTGAAGAAGAAATATTGAAAAGACTTTCAGCTTTTGAACTGAAACCAAGTAATGTGAAACTCGGTGCAGGACCTGGAAGATACTTCGTCACCAAAGATGGAAACTATGTCGGAATAATATCTGCCATGAGTAGGTCTTTTTGTACGAGTTGCAATAAACTAAGGCTCTCTTGCGGTGGGAAACTCTATCCGGAGGCCGCAAGGATCGTCTTCAGATCGGGTGTACCGATAGTGATGGCGCCGCTCGATCTCACACACCAAGTTGTGGCAACAGAAAGGGAGGCCGAGAAACTCAGAAGCTTAGGTCACAGGTTTCAAATCATGGCCGATCTTCTGATGTTCTTCAAATCCACGTACAAGAGTGTTTTCAATATCGATGGTGCGATCCTGCACGATCCCTGCACCGTGATGTATTTACTACATCCTGAAATCTTCGAGTCGCAAGATTATTTCGTCGATGTGGAAACCAAGGGAGAACTCACGTATGGTCAGACGGTTGTGGACGTCTGGCGAACCACGAACAACAAACCCAACGCAAAGGTCCTTCTGAAGGTTGACAGGGACAAATTCTTCAGCATATTGTTCGAGAAATTTCGTTGCCTTACGGGGAGGTAGATGACTTTGGTGGATCCAAGGTATCACATCAGGGTGAACCCGGAAGATGTCGGTGAATTTGTCATCGTGGTCGGGGACAGAGGAAGGGTCGAGCGTGTCGCGAAGTATTTCTCAGACGCAAAGAAAGTTGGCGACAATAGGGAGTATGTGACCTACACGGGTTATGTTAAGAACAAAAAGGTCAGTGTGATGTCCACGGGGATGGGCGCACCCGCTATGGCGATAGGAATCGAAGAACTCGCAACGACCAACGCCAAGGTGGTCATCAGAGTCGGTACGACGGGTGCGTTCCAGAAGGAGCTCAAACTTGGAGACAGTATCATCGTAACGGGAGCCGTTCGCCTGGATGGAACAACAGCACAGTACATCATGCCGGAGTATCCCGCAATTGCAGACTTTAGAGTCGTCAGCGCTTTGGTGCAGGCAGCCCAACTGGTGGGGAATCGTTACCACGTTGGCATCGTTGCTTCCACGGATTCCTATTACGGTAGAAACTTCGATCCCGAAAGGCACGGGCATATGGAAAAGTTGCTCGTTAAGGCTGGTGTTCTGGCTGTCGAGATGGAGATCGGGGCGCTCTATGTGGTCGGAGGCATAAAGGGTTTGAAGACGGGAGCAGTACTAACGGTGAGAGAAGAACTTTCGGAAGACGGCTACATCCAGGCTGGTCCAAGGTTCGAGGAAGGCCTGGAGAAGTCGATCCAGATCGCCGTGAAAGCCATCGAAATTCTCATAGAGGGAGGTGCTGGTTTATGAAGAAGTTCCTGGTGATACTTCTGGCAACGTTGTTCGTGCTCAGCTTTGCAAGGCCGCTCAAGGTCGCGTTGTTGTTGAACGGAACACTTGGTGACAAGTCTTTCTTCGACTCCGCGGGTAGAGGCATCCAGATGGCGATCAAAGAACTGGGAATCGAGGCGAAAATCATCGAAGCGGGGTATCAGCAAGAAAGATGGAGACCGTACCTCGAGGATCTTTCAGATCAGGATTACGACATAATCATCGTCGGAACCTGGCAGATGCAGGAGATCCTCGAAGAGATTGCACCAATGTATCCGGAGAAGAAGTACTTCATCTTCGATACCTCCGTTGACTACAGCAAACCTGGACTGGACAACGTTTACTCCATACTCTACAAGCAGAACGAGGGATCCTTCCTCGTCGGTGCTCTGGCTGCGTTGATAACGACCTCCGGCATGCCAAAGACCAACCCGGAACCGATCATAGGATTCCTTGGAGGAATGGACATACCCGTGATCAACGACTTCTTGGTTGGCTACATCGAAGGTGCGAAGTACGTCAACCCGAACATCAAGGTCCTGATCTCGTACGTCGGAAGCTTCAACGATCCTGCGAAGGGTAAGGAGCTCAGTCTTGCTATGTACAGACAGGGTGCAGATATAATCTTCAACGTGGCAGGCAACACCGGTGTTGGCCTGCTCGAAGCCGCGAAGGAAGCTGACAGGTGGGCAATAGGTGTTGATTCTGACCAAGCGTTGATCTATGAGGATATAGACATCGAAATCGCCAAGAGAATAGTCACCTCCATGATGAAGAACGTGGATATCTCGATCTTCCGTGGTCTGAAACTGCATCTGGAAGGAAAACTGAAGTACGGACAGGCCGAGGCGCTTGGTATCGCTGAAGGTGGCGTTGGAGTGGCGGACAACAAATACTACAGGGAGCTTGTGCCCGAGCAGATACGTGCGAAGATAAAGGAGATTGAAGAAAAGATACTCAAAGGAGAAATCAAAGTCAGCACCGCTTATGGTATGTCGACCGACGAGCTCAACAAGCTCAGATCGAGCGTTCGTCCATGATTGGAGTGGGAGCCTTCGCGGCTCCCACCTTCTGGAGGCGTCGATATGAAGGCGATAGAAGCGATCAACGTGACAAAGGTTTATCCAAACGGTGTTGTGGCGAACAGGAATGTGAATTTTTCTGCGGCGGTTGGTGAGATCCACGCAGTTGTCGGTGAAAACGGTGCCGGCAAGACAACCTTGATGAAGATCCTCTTTGGAATGGAGAAACCAACGAGCGGTGAAATAAGAATCTTCGAGAAACCCGCGCAGCTGAATTCCCCTCACGATGCCATTGCGCTGGGCGTAGGAATGGTTCATCAGCACTTCATGCTCGTCCCTTCTTTTACAGTTGCGGAGAACATCATGCTCGGAATCGAACCAAAGAAGAATCTGTTCTCGCTCGACTTCAAACGCATGGAACAGATCATAAGCGAGTACGCGAAAAAAGTGAATTTCGAACTTCCCATCTGGGAGAAAGTCATGGACCTGCCAGTGGGAGTCAAGCAGAGAGTCGAGATCATGAAAGCCCTCATACGTGGTGCTAAGGTACTCATACTCGATGAGCCCTCTTCGGTCTTGACACCGCAGGAAGTGAATGAACTGTTTGTGGTCCTGAAAAATCTGTCGCAGCAGGGCATCACCATCATCTTCATCACGCACAAGCTGAACGAAGTCAAACAGATCGCAGACAGAATAACGATCATGCGTGAGGGACGTGTTGTTGGTACTTACAGGAATGAAGAGCTCACTGAGTCACAGATCGTGGAACTGATGATCGGAAGGAAGTTCGAGTACGACATAAGCAGAGTAAAGGCTGTACCCGGCGAACCGTTGCTCGTGGTGAAAAACCTGAACTACTTCAGGGAGGATGGGGCGCATATCTTGAAGAACTTATCTTTCGTTCTGAGATCCGGCGAGATCCTGGCCATCGCTGGGCTGGAGGGAAACGGGCAAAAAGAACTGGTTGAGATTCTCACAGGACTTCGAGAAAACGCATCAGGCGAAATGCTGGTTGGCGGAAAAAACGTTTTGGGCGCCAAACCCTGGCAGCTGAGACAGCTTGGAATTTCGCACATCCCCGATGACAGGATTGAAGTAGGAAGCGCCTTAGATATGAGCGTGGCCGAGAATATGATTTCCGATAGATACGATCAACAACCTTTCAGTGGACGTGTTGTCTACAGAAAGAGATCCGTTATCGAGTTCGCCAGGAGGTTGATCAAGGAATTTTCCATAAGGGTGAAATCTCCAACAACTCTGGTGAGGATGCTCTCCGGTGGTAACATGCAAAAGGTGGTCGTGGCGAGAGAGTTGACAAACGAGCCCAAGGTTGTGATCGCGAACCAGCCAACACACGGCATCGACGTTGCGTCGAGCGAGTTCATACGTAAAAAGTTGTTGCAGATGAGGGACGAAGGTCGGGGCGTGCTTCTCGTTTCGACAGACCTGCAAGAAGTTTTGCAAATAGCAGACAGGATCTTGGTTTTGTACAAAGGTGAGATCGTGGCGCATCTTCAGAACGAGAACCTCACGGAAACCGATCTCGGCTTCTATATGCTTGGTACAAAAAGGCAAAATCCGGAGGAACTCAAGGAGTTGTTGACTCTATGAAGAGATCGCTCGCACTGCTGGAGTTAGTGAGGATGGCACTGACGATCCTCATCGCCCTGCTCATTGGCTACGTCTTTCTGCTCTTCAGCACGAAGGATGTAGCTGAGGCGTTCAAGTGGTTCCTGTACGGACCGCTATCGAGCCAGAGAAGGTTCGTGGAGTTCCTGAACAACTCGGTCCCACTGATAATGACAGGTTTGGCACTTTCACTGGTTTTCCAAGCCAGAGTGTTCAACATTGGCGCTGAAGGCTGTCTGTTCTTCGGCGGGTTCGGTGCCATGCTGGCAGCTCTCGAGTTTCCACAATTATCTGTGCTCCATTTGATCGTTACCCTGCTCACGGCAGCACTGTTTGGAGCCATCTGGGCCTTCGTACCGGCGATTTTGAAGGCGAAGTGGAAGGCTAGTGAACTGGTGTCCTCTTTGATGATGAATTACATCGCTTACCTTTTAGTCCTTTTCCTGGTGAACAACTACTTCAGGGACAAGGCAGCGGGTGCACTCGTTTCCTATCGCTTTCCTCAGACAGCCTGGCTCGCTACACTCACCCGCTACAGATTGAACAGTGGATTCTTCATCGCCGTTTCTGTAGCAATCTTGATCGGGTTTCTTCTCTACTTCACGAAGTATGGGTATGAAATACGCGTGGTCGGTGCCAACAAAAAGTTCGGTTTCTACACGGGTATCAACGTCGTGGTGACAACGTTCTGGGTGCAGTTACTCGCCGGCGCACTCGCCGGCTTAGCTGGTGGAATCGAGCTCACGGCCATGTACCGAAGGTTCGTCTGGCAATCTCTACCCGGATATGGTTTCGATGGAATCATCGTAGCGATCCTGGCAAGGAACAACCCTTTTTTGGTTATACCGAGCGCGCTCTTCATAGCGTACTTGAGGGTCGGAGCCAACATCATGAGCAGGATGATGGGTCTGGCGCCGGAGGTCGTAATCGTCATACAGAGTGTTATGATCCTGCTCGTGACGGCGGAGGCCTTGTTGGAAAGGTTCAAGAAGAGAATCGTCGAGAGAGAGGCGATGAAAGGTGAGTAATTTCTTTCAGAATTTCATAGATCCCGCCTTCTGGTATAGCGTGCTCAGGGTCTCAACCCCTCTTCTGTTCGCTGTAATGGCTGCGCTGGTCAGTTCGATCTCGGGTTCTATAAACATAGGCATCGAGGGTATGATGCTGATGGCTGCGTTCTGGGGTAACGTGGTTGGTGCCTTCGTGAAGAACCCCTGGATAGGACTCGTCGCCGGTGTTGCAAGCGCTATGGCGATGTCTCTTCTTCTCGCATTCTCGCACCTGAAACTCAGAGTGAACTTAGTGATCGCTGGTGTGGCTTTGAATTTGTTCGGATCAGGTTTCACCGTGTTCATGCTTTTCGCACTCACTGGAGAGAAGGGAACGTCTGCCTCTCTGGGTAGCCAGCCGATTCCCAGACTCGACATACCGTTGTTGAGGGATATACCTTTCTTGGGAAAAGTCTTGAACAACCACAACGCTCTGACGTACCTTGCTCTGATCTCGATCTTTCTTGTGGACTATCTAATCAGAAAGACACCTTTGGGTATGCGCATGAGAGCAGTTGGGGAGAATCCGGACGCCGCCACATCCGTGGGTGTTTCGGTGTTGCGCGTGAAGTATCTCTCGCTGTTGCTCAGCGGTGTTTTTGCAGGCTTCGCTGGGGCATTCCTTTCGATGGGTTATGTTTCCTGGTTCGCGCGCGACATGACCAGTGGAAGGGGCTTCATCGCCCTGGCGGCTCAAGCACTGGGTGGAAACTCTGCGATTCTCGGTGCACTCGGTGCTTTGCTCTTCGGAATCGCAGAAGCGACAGGTTTTACTTTGCAGTCTTTGAGAATACCATCCGAAATAACCAACATGATACCGTTCATTCTCACGTTGGTAGTACTGATAATCTACGCAAGAACACGTGTCAGGTCGCACTCTCGAATTCAGAAGATATGAGGTGAGAAAACAGAACCCCATCGCTGCTGTTCACGCGCAAAACCTTTATGCTCCTGTTGAAGAACTTTCTGTACTCCATATCGAGCTCTTCGAAGCTGAATTCCGTGTAACCCTTTCTCAGCAGGGCAAGAACGCTTCCTCCAAAGCCTCCACCGACGATCCTTGCACCGAGGACGCCGGCCCTGCCTTTCAAAAAGCCCACGATGAAATCAACCTCGTCGCATGAAACCTCGTAAAGATCCCTCAAGCTTGCATGGGATTCGTAAAGAAAACAGCCTGCGAGAAGCAATCTCCCTTCTTTCAACGCGTTCACCGTCTTCAGGACGCGTTCATTCTCGCTCAAAACGTGTCTGGCGCGTTTTCGCAGCGTCAGTCCGAGTGCGGCGAGATCTTTCTCTGTGATTTCTCTGAAAGATCGCTTGTTCAATGCCTTGAGAATCGCCTCACACTCTGTCCTTCTTTTGTTGTACTCCGAAGAAGCAAGTTCGTGTTTCACGTTCGAATCTATCAACACAAATTCGTAGTTGTTCAAGTTGAGTGGAACGTATTCGTAGTCCATCGTCATCGTATCGAGCAAAATGGCGTGATCTTTCTTAGCAAACACCGCGGTGAACTGGTCCATGACACCACAGCGTACGCCAACGAACTCTCTCTCTGCTTTCACACAGACCTGAACCAGATCTTTCGGCTCGATCTTATGATTCATCATTTTGACAATCGCAACGGCGCTGGCGACTTCCAGAGCCGCAGAGCTGGAGAGTCCCGAGCCTGTTGGAAGCGTTGAGTCTATTTGCATCTCGAAGGGTTCCACACGATAGCCCGCCTGCTCGAGCGCCCAGACAACCCCCATGACGTAGTCGGTCCAGGTTCCTCGTCTCTGATTCTTCTCGACCTCAACTGTCTGGTTGTAGAGCTTCGATGTGAGCACGAACTTCTTAGATGGACCCACTTCGACCTCGACGTACCTGTCGATGGCAAAAGGCAAGACAAAACCATCGTTGTAATCCGTGTGCTCTCCTATGATATTCACACGTCCCGGAGCCCTGACTTTCACCGTCACAGTTCGCTCACCTCGACCCTCCTGAGCATTTCCGCCGCTTGTTCCGGAACCATAGGGTTTATGAACGCCCAGGTACCCGTTTCCACACTCGCCATCCATTTGATCTTGTCCTTATCCCTCTTGGGTGGGTTGAACTCGATGTGCAGATGAAACAGTTCTGCATCCAGCCTCTTCATTGGTGCCTGGAAAAACATCATCATGTAGGGAAACTCCTGACCATAAAGCCCATCATATTTCAGGGTGATGATCTTAAGATGTTTGGCCAGTTCGGCTCTCTCCAGCGTTGTGAGTTCTGGCAAGCTCGTCACGTGTCTTTTTGGATAAACGTGAACCTCAAAGGGAAAGCGAGCGTAGAAAGGTACGAGTGAAACGAACGAATCGGTCTCGAAAACGATCCGCTTCTTGAGTCTGACTTCTTCGGCGACGACATCACACACAGGGCACGATCCTTTCTGATCTCGCCATTTTGAAAAGCCTTCGACCTTCGCGAGGATTCGCCTGGGCAGGAAAGGAAAGGCGTAGATCTGACCGTGGGGATGTGAGAGACTCGCTCCGACTTCCTTTCCTCTGTTCTCGAAGATGAACACGTACTCGACGAAATCATAAGTGAAAAGTTCTACAGTCCTGTCAACCCACATTTCCACGAGCTTCTCTATCTGTCTTAAGGGCATCCCCGGCAGGGCAACATCGTGCCTGGAAGTGTAAACCACAACTTCGCAGATGCCGAAGGAACGTTTTTTCAGGAAGATGTCCGATTCTGATAAAACGTCTGGAGGATTCCGCTTCAATGCGGGAAATCTGTTTTCGAAACTGATCAGATCGTACTCTTCAGGCAGTTCAACGCCACCGACACATATGGGACAGCTCTGCTGCGAAGGCTGTACCGGCCTTCTTTGCGTCTCGGCAGAAACGATGATCCACTCGTCTGTAAGGGGATTGTACCTGAGCTCAAGCATCACGATACCCCTTCCCGGTAAAAGTGAAAGTATCTTCCATCTTCTCTCTCCAGCGTTTGTTTTTTCAAGCTGATCTCACTTTGCTCGAAGAACCATTCCACAGAATCTTTCGAAACGTCGATTCGCACACGTCCAGGGACGTTGGTTTCACTCACGTAAGAGATTTCATATATCCCGTATCGTTTCTGTTCGATTCTTGTGAAGACGGGATTCGTACACCTCCGCCAGCCAATTGCACCGAAGCCAAGCACATCCAGCAACTTCGAATCTACACCTTCCGCAGACACGTACAGAGGTAACAAACGATTCACCAGGCCGGCAAGGACGATCTCCTCGAGCGAGAATTCTTTGATATCGACGATCAGTCCGTCGACCTTCCCGATAGCTGAAGCAACGTCACCTTCTTGCAAGATGAAGAAACAGTCGGCATATCTTTCACGATATTCATTCTTGAAATCGCTCAGAATGAAGCTTCGAACTCCTGATCTGTAGAAAATGTCCAGCTCACGCTCGTTCTCGACATGCAATGCAACTCGAACACCCTTTTCCAGCAGATCTTTCACCTTTGCTTCGCTCTTGGAAGAAAGTACAAGCAGAGCATCCCGGCGATCGAGAGTCTCATTGAAGGAATCCCCCATCAGTAAGGATCTTGGCATCTTTGTTGAAAAGCCACAGCAATTCCAAAGTAATTCGTAAAAACTCTTGAGTGAATTGAGTCTGCCGGAACCTCGAACGATTACGACGGAAGCTTCATAGAGAGGTTTTCCAAAAGCATACACATGTCCGGCCTCTTCTTCGATCTGAATTTCCTCAAAACCCGTAAAACCAGCGAGCGTGTTGCCCTCTATGAAGATGTGCCTCAGGGCTCGCTGTGCGAAAGACCAGCATGAAACCCGTTCACATCTCAGAATCTCAAATCGTTGTTCACCATTTCCTTTCAGTTTCAGTATCACGGCGTTCTTCGAATGGATATTTCGAAGTGAAATCGTGTCATCGGCAAACGGTGCTTGGAAGAATTCTGATATCTCCTTCTTGAGCACTCTCACGTTTCAACGCACCTCGAATTCGATTTCGAATGTTTTTTCCACGTTTCTATCGATCAGCACACATTTGACCGTGTAAAGACCTGGCTCCAATTGCTCCTGAATCTCGATCACGGCCGCAGGATACGTTATCGCTTGTGTCACCATCGCGCCTGGCTCTGGCGATTCAACGTGCGCCCTCAGATAGATTCTTCTGTCAGCAAATCTCACTTCATCGATCCTGACGGAGTATCCACCGGTGCTCTTCTCCCCGGCATCGACTCTCAGCAAGATCTTCTGTCCTTTTTCGAAGACGCGAGTTTCTTTCATCGACTCGTCGAGTGTGTGAATACCTGGTTCCATGCCTCCGCGTGAGATTTGCTTGCTCGAGAAAGTAACTCGCTTTGGAATCTCCACGACGAATCCATTGAGATCCAGAAGCTTCGTGCTCGATGGCAGTATAAAAAGATGTTGCGGCATATAGATGTATATGCCACTTCGTTGTCCGTTCACGGCGATTTCGTGCTTGAAATTCTCTGATTCAAATCCAATCTTGAAAACATACTCCTTCTGTTCTGGTAACGGGGCTGGCGAGAAAATCCAACCCTTCACTAAGACGACGAGGTCCGGTTCGTAGCTGAGCACCATGTACTGGAAATTCGCCGACTTGGTACCTACCCATTCGTACAGCTCGCTGGGAAACATCTTTCCGACGGGCACGTAGTAGATCATCGCCAGGACCACACTCGAGACGCCCAGTAACAGAACGATTGTGAGGCGCATGTCGATCGCCTCACAGTTCGAGTTCGTCCCCGGGTTTCATGATGACGCATTCCACGTTCAGTTTCTCGAGCTCCTCTTTGAATTTCCCGGGGTCCGATTTGATCACTGGCCACGTGTCGTAATGCATAGGTACGACTATGCGGGGCTGGATCATTTTCACTGCTTCTATCGCATCCCAGAGGTCCATAACGAAGTTGCCCCCTATGGGGAGAAACGCGAGATCGATTTTGTCCCTCTTCAGAAGTTCCATGTCCTTGGTGAGCCCAGTGTCTCCGGCGTGGTAGATCTTCTTACCTTCAATTTCAATCAAGAACCCGCATGGATTTCCCGCATAGACCGGCAGATCCTTCTCCACAATACTGGAACCATGGAGTGCGGGTGTCAGCTTCACACTCCCAAAATCGAAAGCGTACCTGCCACCTATGTGCATGGGATGCGTGCTGATACCGTGCCTCGAAATGTAGCTGCAAAGTTCAAAGTTAGCTATCACCGTCGAACCGTCGCGTTTTGCGAGAGTCAGAGTATCTCCGAAATGATCTGCGTGCCCGTGCGTCACGAGTATGTAATCGATCTTCGGAATGTCTTGAAGCTTGATCGGGGCCTGGGGGTTGTCCGTAATGAAAGGATCGATGATGATTCTCTTGTCTTTATGGATGATCAGCACAGCTGCGTGGCCCAAATATCTCACTTTCACTGGAACCACCTCCGAAATTAATTTTAACACGTTTCTCCTCTTACATGTGGTGATATCATTCATTTGGTGATCGACGTGAAGAGAATCAGACTCACTCTTGCACAGCTCAATCCGACTCTCGGCGACTTCGAGGGTAACGTGCGTAAGGCAAAACTCGCACTGGAACAGGCTCACGCTCTACAGAGTGACCTGCTGCTCATACCCGAACTGTTCATCCCGGGTTATCCCCCAGAAGATCTTTCCTTCAGGCTCTCTTTCTTGAAGGCCAATCGAAAAGCACTGGAGGAGTTCGCCGAGAGTACGGCCAACAAAAAGGTTGTCTCCATCGTGGGTTTCATGGATTTCGACGAGGATCTGTACAACGCCGCTGCAGTTGTGTACGACGGACAGGTTAAATGCGTTTACAGAAAGATTTTCCTTCCTAACTACAGCGTGTTTGACGAGAAAAGATACTTTCGTGCCGGTGACAGGCTGCTTATGCTGAAATTCGGTTCTGCCAAGGTGGGAGTGACCATATGTGAAGATATCTGGGGTCCTGCCGAGCCTCTTGCTTCACTGGTCAGCGGACTCGGAGCGCAGCTCGTTGTGAACATCTCGGCTTCCCCGTACTGGGTTGGAAAGCCGAGGTTCAGAGAATCATACATATCAATGAAGGCATACGAATACCATACGGCGATAGCCTACTGTAACATGGTCGGCGGCCAGGACGAGATCGTCTTTGACGGATCAAGCTTCGTGTGTGATGCGAACGGTCAACTGCTTGCACGATCCAAATGTTTTGAGGAAGATCTGCTCACTGTTGATGTCGACCTCGATGAGAATCTCAGAGTCGGTTTGACCGAGCCACGGCGTCGTTACACGTGCGTGGGGAACTTGCCAGTGGAAGTTCTGCAGTTCGACGAACCAAAACAGAAGAAACAGCGAATCAACGTTTCGATCGCACAACCCTGTGAAAGAGAAAGAGAGATGTTTCTGGCGCTCGTGACCGGGCTCAGGGATTATGTGAAAAAGAACGGTTTCAAAAAGGTGGTCCTGGGCTTGAGCGGAGGAATGGATTCTTCACTGGTTGCAGCAGTAGCAGTCGAAGCACTCGGTTCGGACAACGTGAAGGGCGTTCTTATGCCTTCGATGTACACATCTGAGGAGAGTATAGAGGATGCATCCCGGCTGGCTGAAAATCTCGGGATCGAAACATTCGTGATACCCATCAACGAGGTTTACGAAAGATATTTGCGGGCACTTGCGCCCGTGTTTTCAAACGTGCCGAGCGACACAACGGAAGAAAACCTTCAGGCGCGCATCAGGGGAAACTATCTGATGGCGCTTTCGAACAAGTTCGGCTGGTTGGTTCTGACCACCGGAAACAAGAGTGAGATCGCCACAGGCTATTGCACGCTCTACGGTGACATGGCTGGAGGTTTCGCGGTGATAAAGGATGTCTACAAGACCGATGTGTACAGAATAGCGCGCTGGTACAACGCCTGGAAAGGCAAGGAAATGATACCGAATCGAGTCTTCGTCAAACCACCGACGGCTGAGCTGAGACCCAACCAAACGGACCAAGAGAAGCTTCCACCTTACGATGTGCTCGATGGTATACTGCGTCTCTACATTGAAGAAGGTCTCGACGCGCAAGAAATAGTGCAAAAAGGCTATGACGCTTCCATCGTCGAAAAAGTTCTGCGAATGATCCATGCGAGCGAGTACAAAAGAAGGCAAGCCCCGATAGGGACAAAGATATCTGTCAGAGCTTTCGGCAAAGACTGGCGCATGCCCACAACGAACAGGTTCAGAGAGAGCCTTTAGCGGGTGAAAAATCGCATAGTGCATTTTTAAGTGTGTGACGATGGGTCACGATCATTTTCGCCTTGAAAAGCCAACGATGTTTTCTTTCATCCAGTTTCTCTTCTTCAGAGATCTCTCCACGAAAACGTCTTCGTTCGTGAACGGATCGATGCCACTGTAGTACATTGCGGTGCTCAGGGTACCCGGTGCTGGGGTGAATATTTGAACCTGCTGTGGTTTGTAGCCGAGCTTGTTTTGTATGAACCTCTTCAAATAGTCGTTCTCCTTTTCAGATTCACCAGGATGTGCCACAACGAAGTACCCTATGACGTACCTTTCCTTACCTTGAATTCTGGCAAACTTCTCGAATCTTTCTTTGAAATCGAGGAACAGTTCAGCGGGAGGCTTTCTCATAAGCTTAAGAACCCTTGGGTGCGCGTGTTCGGGAGCGAGTTTCAACTGTCCTGGCGTGAACTGGACCAGCTCTTTGATGAACTCTTCACCTGATGGATCCGAGAGAACGAGATCGTGCCTGATGCCGGAAGAAACGAACACGTGTCTCACCTTCGGGATCGACCTGACCTTGCGCAGCAAATCCAGAAAGGATGAATGGTTCGGCACGGCCCGCTCGCAGGGACTCGGAAAGGCACAGTAACGCGCACATTGACCCTGTGTTTCTCTCTTTTCACAGCGCGCGCCGTACAGGTTCGCAGTCGGTCCCCCAACATCGCTTATGATTCCTTTGAAGTCTGGATGTTTCGTCAGCTGCTTCGCTTCTTCCAGTATCGATTCTTCACTTCTGTAGACAACGTGCGTGGTTTGATGGTGTGTCAGTGCACAGAAAGAACAGCTGCCGTAACATCCTCTCACTGCCGTGATCGAGAACTGGACGGTATCGATAGCCCTGACGTGGCCCATTGACTCATAGAAAGGATGCACCCTGCGTTCGAACGGCAAAAGGTAAAGTTCATCGAGCTCTTTTTGCTCGAGCGGCAGTTCTGGTGGATTTTGTACGACATACCTGTTATCTTGCTTCTGGCAGAGCCTGACAGATCTAAAAGGATCCGTGAGTAGAAGCTGCATCTTGACTGCCTCAGCATACCTTTTCCTATCCACCGAGATCTCTTCATAACCTGGAAGCTCTATCACATCATCAGGTTTTTTAGAACTCCAGAAAACCACACCCCTGAGTTCCTTGCACCTCTCGATGTCTCCAGTTTTTTCTAAGACCCTTGCTATGTCGAGCACTGTCTTTTCAGCCATTCCGTACACGAGAAGGTCGGCTTTGCTATCCACCAAGACCGACTTCCTGATTCTGTCTTGCCACCAATCGTAATGTGCGAACCTTCTCAAACTGGCCTCGAGTCCTCCAAGGACTATGGGAACATCTGGAAAATATCTTCGCACCAGGTTGGCGTACACGATCGTGGCACGGTCGGGTCTTCTTCCCGCCTCACCTTTAGGACTGTAGTCGTCGTTCCTTCTTTTCTTCATTGAAGCTGTGTAGTTAGCAACCATCGAATCGACGTTTCCCGCAGTGATTCCAAAGAACAAACGCGGCCTTCCAAGGCGTGTTATGTCTCTTCCAGATCGCCAGTCGGGCTGGCCAACGATGCCAACCCTGTAACCTTTCGAAACCAGATAGTGCCCAATCAACGCAACACCAAAGGAGGGATGATCCACGTAGGCATCCCCCGTCACGAGTATCACGTCCAGCTCATTCCAACCGAGTTTCTTCATTTCTTCCTTCGTCGTTGGCAGAAACATGGAATCGCTCCATGTGTTTAGACTATCACAGCTCAAAACAAAAGAGGGGCAGCGTACTGCCCCCCTGCACCACAAGTTTGAAGAGTTACTCCACCTTGAAGATCACGACGATCCATCCATCCTCACGGAAGAGTTTTTCCAGCGCCAGTTCTTCTATCAACGTTTCGTCGACCTCCTCGTCGCTCGCCAACTTCAGTGTGATAGTCCTCGTGTTCGCGTCCGCTTCGTAATCGATCAATTCAATCACAGAGTAGGGAAGCCACGTGTAACCCAACACGACCTCTTCCAAGCTGTCTGGAAAGTCTTCATAGTCAGCAACATAGCTTCTGAAGGCCTCCACCAGACTTTGTATGGTTTCAGAAACGGGAGGCATTTCGTACTTCTCGTAGTTCTTGAAAATGAAAATGATTTGTTTTTCCTTATCAATCCTAACTTCAGCCACGTTATAATACATCAGTTCCATCACATCCCACTCACTGAGAGTCAGCGCAACGGGGCTCACAATGCCGATCTCTGCAACCAAAGTGCCGTCTTCCTCCCTGCACGAATAGAGAACATTTTCCGGCAAGTCTTGGCCCAGAAGAGCTTCCAGCTCCTGTAGGTTTTCAGGAGGATTCTTACCTTGGAAATAGTAAGCATCGTCTATGGCCTGGACAATGTTTCGGAGTATCTCAATCTCGGCTGGCTCGGGTACGAACTCGGAGAATATTTCAGCAAGTGCTTCTCTCAGTAAAGCGCTTGAAACGTTCGCTTTCACGATCACAGAACACGCGTCTCTGAAAAGCGAAACATCAACGATGGAACCCTCCAGAGAGAGCGCGAACCTCAAAATCGCACCGGGCTCGACGTCTTTCATATCCTCATCGTTCACATTGTAAAACAGTAAACCGATTCCCCCCTTTAAGGGCACCTTCAGCGTGAAGTCCTCACCCTGATACGTTATGAACTCAGCCTCCTGTTTCGATTCCAAACCCTTGGCTTCCAGTGCGTTCAGAACATCCTGCACATCCTTTTCCTGTAAGTTGAACGAGATTAGGATCTTCTCTTCTTCCTGTGCCATGCTGATCGAGGTGTAACTGCTCTTTGCTAGGATCTCCTCAAGACCACCCAGATCGAGTGCGAACTCTTCTAAAAACTCTGCGGGCACCTGTTTGAGCAACGAGGTTGGCAGCAGAAGGCGCACGTCCGCCCGCACGAGCGTTTTCAAGCCTTGTGGTACGTCCTTTTTCTCCAGTTGCGTCAGCTCCCAGTCTGACTTGCACGCTTTCTTTGAAGTTATGAGCAGGTTCACTTTGTCGCCTTCCATATCCATCACGAATTCATCCTCGATGGGTATACCTTCATTCAAACCAATCAGGTGCAACAGGATTCCCAGCAAAGGCACGGTGCGGAGCCTTCCGTGAATCGCTTTGGTTCTGTCGAGTTCGAGGCTCGACACTCTTCCTTCGATCAGCGCCTTCACGTCCTCGATCATGGACGGACTTGCGAAGTAATACAGACCGTTGCTTTCAATCAGTTCACTGTTCTGAATGATCTCGGAAAGATTCTCCCTGACCCATTCAGGTTCGTCAGTAACCACAGAAATCTCAGCGACGTTTTGCATGTCTTCAAGTTCCTCAGATTCGAAGACCTCAAAGGCCATGGCGAGGTTCAGTGTTAGCTTTCCAAAGAAGCACACAAACCCCCCTGGCACTTCACTGGTGAACGTACCCTGGGGTAGCAAATCCTTGACACAGTCAAATCTGTTGATCAACAAAGCAAAATCTGACGTGATCGGTACGAAAGCTAAGACCATGGCACTCGTCAGGATTGTGATGAACACGATGAACCATCTCATGTTCAGCCCCCCTTCGAAGTGTTACGCGCTTTGATACCATTGTACTCCTTTTCACGACAGTTTCGACAAGGTTTGCGATCCCATTGTTATCTCAACAGCTTCGCTGAAGCCTGAAACCCGACCCTTTCCGGCTAGAAATGAATGAACATCTCATCTGCCAATGAGCACGACCGAACTGTGAGGTTCTGCCACATAGACGTAACCGACGTGAACCGGCTCGTCCAGAAAATCGTCCGGGCTCTCTTTTGACGTATCGACAACTCTGTACCAGCTCTTGCCGTGCAGGTATGGAAGGACAAACCTCAAAGGCTCTCTCCACTGGTTCAGAATCACGTAGATGTCGTCATCCTGCTCGCCATTTCCCACATCACCGCTGATCATGAAGGCGATTGAATGCGAATACTGCGAAAAGTCCGGCTCGAAAGGTCTCACCCCATGCCATGTGAGATCAGGAATGCCACGACTCGTGGCCTGTCCCGTAAAGAAATGTTCCCTTCTCAATGCTGGGTGAGACTTTCTGAACTCAATCATCTTCTTGAAAAACCTGAATATGTCCGCATGCTTTTCCTTCAATGTCCAGTCAAGCCATGTAGTCTCGTCGTCGTGACAGTAAGCGTTGTTGTTGCCCTTCTGCGTCCTGTACATCTCGTCACCCATCAGGATCATGGGTGTGCCGTGCGAAACCATGAGTATGACGACAAAGTTCTTGACCTGCTGCTTTCTCATTCTGTTGATCTGTGGATCGTCCGTTTCACCTTCCACGCCGTAGTTACAGCTGAAGTTCTCATCAGCGCCATCTCTGTTCCCTTCTCCGTTTGCCTCGTTATGCTTGTAGCGATAGCTAACAAGGTCTCTCAGTGTGAAACCATCGTGGCAGGTGACGAAGTTTATGCTCGCATGCGGTGATCTACCAGCGTAAAGATCGGCACTGCCTGCAATGCGCGTTGCCAGCTCCACGACAGTTCCCTCATCCCCTCTCACGAATCGCCTCACCACGTCTCGGTACTTTCCGTTCCATTCCGCCCATCCCTCTGGGAACTGACCCAAGAAGTATCCTCCCGCCGCATCCCAACCCTCTGCGATGAGTTTCAAATCGTGCAAAATTGCGTCTTCGGAGATGTCTTTGAGAAGTGAGAAATCTCCGATCCACTTTCCGTCTGGAGTTCTACCTAGGACAGCGGCGAGATCGAATCTGAAGCCGTCAACGTGCATTTCGGTAGCCCAGTACCTCAGACTGTCTATGATCATCTCTTTAACAACCGGATGGTTGCAGTTGAGCGTGTTCCCACAACCCGAATAATTCAGATAATGCCTCTTGTTCTTGGGATCGAGCATGTAGTAGATCTCATTGTCTATACCCCTGAAGCAGAGTGTAGGGCCCAGTTCGTTCCCCTCACCGGTATGGTTGTAAACGACGTCCAGTATAACCTCAAACCCATGCTTGTGGAGTTCTTTCACCAGGTCCTTGAACTCGAAGACCTGCTCACCCAACTTCACGCCAGTTGAATAGTTGCCTGTAACGGCGAAGAAAGCGAGTGGATTGTAGCCCCACATGTCCTTCAAACGTTTTCCTGTATACGGATTGACGTTCGTGTTCGAATCCACTGAAAACTCGAAAACAGGCATCAACTCAATGGTCGTCACACCAAGTTCTCTCAGATGATCAAGTTTCTCGGTTAGTCCCCGATAAGTGCCCGGATGTTTCACTCCAGATGTCGGACTGATCGTGAAGAATCGAACGTGCATTTCGTAAATGATGGTGTCTTTCCATGGAATTTTGGGTCTTTTATCGTTTCCCCAATCGTATTTCGAATCGTCTATAACGATCGACTTGGCCGGACTCTGTGCCGAGTCGAGTGTTGAAAAAGAGAGATCCTTCTCAGCAGAATTCCTGTCGTAGCCGTAAATGTAATCTTCTTCCCAGTCGATGGAAGAAGAAATGGCCTTGGCGTAAGGGTCGAAGAGCAGTTTGTTGACGTTGAACCTTTTTCCGTTCAGAGGATCGTACTCGCCATCGATGCGCCAACCATAGTACTGACCATGCCCAACGCCGTAGACGTAGATGTGCCAGATATCGCCGGTTCTGTTTCTTATGGGATCCAGCACGAACCTGTGAGAAGGTTTCTCATCGTAATGATTCTGGTACAATTCGAGAATCACCCTTCTGCCGTTTCTGCTGAAGATGGCAAAATTAACACCACTGTCGTCCGGTGTCGCACCAAGTTTTGGGTATCCTCGCCTCGTTCGTAGACGAACATCACTGCCTGGATTCACGTTCGAATAACAACCCCCGTACGTCAAGCTTACATCGAGCAAAAACATCGATCACGCTCTCAGATCCACGTTGATGTCACCTGCAACAGTTCCAACCCGATGGAACCATGAAACCTTGATCTCAGCCCTGTTCTCGATACCTTCCTATCTTCAGGATCTTTCCGATGTTCGCATCTGGATTCAAAACGGGCTCAATCAGGGGCTTGGCAGAAGTCATAAATATGGTCACACCAGGACCATGGCCTGCGTATTTGCAGTCGCTGTGGATCACAACTCCGACACTTGCCGCACCTTTTCTGTAGCATCGACCATAACTGTTGTCATGATCTTTGATGTAAACAACGTCTCCAAAACGAAGGTTCAAGAGTCCATGCTCCTTCAAAGCGTCTTGATCTGCCGACATGATGTCGTAGTCACCTGTGCCCATACTTGTGGAGCCTATTCCCGAACCCATCAAGTAGGATGGTACAACCGCCACCACGGGAACGAAAAGTTTTCCATCTTTCTCTTCGATCCCGAGCTTTTCGAGCAGGTTCGGATCTATGTTGTACACGTGAACATCCGGATAATCCAAAAGTTCCAGTCCCTGACCGAAAGCCTTTATCAGAATCTTGTCGTCCAACGTTAGCTTCTCAAGGACTTCATCTGGAAAATCTATCAGGACATGTTCCGCGCCACCATGGTGTCCCGTGACGATTCCCTTGGCACCCTTTGCGTCTCCCGTGACGATTCTGGCTTCGTTTCCAATGCAGGCGTAGAAATTGTAACCCCTGTTCGGACCAGAATCACGCTTTTCCTGGTCCAGGATTGTCGAAACACCTGGCTCGACGTGGTCGGCGGCCCAGCCAAAAACGGGATCTCCCACCTTGACGTTGTACGTGATTCCACCTGTTCCAGGGAGCATGAAGGCTCTTCCATCGTGTGCGACTGCATGCCTTCCACTGTGCTCCGGTTTGACGATCGTTCCCTGAACGGAAATCATGACCAGCCTTTCTTTGTTCGTTCTCATCTTCTCACCCCTCTGCTATGATAACATTCAAAAACTGGGAGGAATCAAGCTTGGACCTCATCACGGAAATCTATCGGAGACTGTACGAAGCTTACGGGCCACAGAGCTGGTGGCCAGCCGAGACATGGTTCGAGGTGGTGGTTGGTGCCGTCCTTACTCAGAACACGGCCTGGAAGAATGTAGAGCGGGCCATCGAGAATTTGAAACGAGCCGGGTTGCTCGAACCGAGGAAGCTTTACGAAACGAACGATGAATTCGTAGAGATGCTGATCAAGCCTGCAGGTTTTTGGAAGTTGAAAGCCAGAAGACTGAAGAATCTCTTACAAAAGCTTGCCGAACACGATTTTGATTTCTATCGTCTCAGAGAATCTCTCACGAGGGACGAGCTACTCTCGGTTGCCGGAATCGGACCGGAAACGGCCGATTCCATCCTCCTGTACGCCTTCGAGCAACCAGTCTTCGTTGTCGACAATTACACCAGACGTATTTTCACTCGAGTTGGCGTTCTCAACGGTAAGGAGAACTACTCGCAGATCCAATCGATGTTTCAACGCGCTGTCAAAGACATAGAAACCATGAAGGAATACCACGCATTGTTGGTCGAACACGCCAAGAAAGTTTGTAAGAAGAGAGAACCCAGGTGCGACTCCTGTGCTTTGAAAGATCTCTGCCAAACCTGGAACAAAGTTCGATCCGAAACTGCCGTCTAAATTTCGAGAAACCCCGTCCGAGTGGACGGGGCCATCATTTTACAGGGCCTCCATGAGATCCTTCGTTTTTTCATACACTTGCAGGTAGATCTCATAATATTTGTCGTAGAGCTTCTTGTTCTCGGATCTGGGTTCCACAGGTTCTTTGTACTTGACCCATTCCTTGATGCGTTCGGGTTTGTCTATCACTCTGGTACCGAGACCCGCCAGGAATGCATCACCAAAGGGTGCTTCTACGAGGCTTGCCACCTGTCTCATCTTGAATCCCGTCACGTCGGCGAAGATCTGTACCCAGACGGAAGATCTTGCGACTCCTCCGACGATCCAGCATTCGTCGTTGAGCTTCAGTCCTGCCTTCAAACCAGCCTCTATGTTGTGTCTCAACGCGTACGCGCCCGCCTCCATGAAGGCTTTGTAAATGTGAGCTCTCTTGTGATAGAGCGTGACACCGAAGACGACACCGCGCGCGTTGGGATCCCAGACTGGGGACCTTTCACCCATGAAGTAAGGCAAAACAATTATCCCATCGCTTCCGGCTGGTATGTCCTTAACCTCCTGATCGAGCAGCTGGTAGGGGGATATCCCCGTTCTTTCTCCAACGACCGTTTCTGATTCTGCGAATTGCTCTTTGAACCAGCGCGCGAGGGCACCAGTGGTTGCGGATCCGCCAAACGTGTAGATCCTTTCTGTGTCGTAAACCACGTAAGGATAACTCACCAGACCGAAGGCAAGTTTGCTCCCATCGTGCACTGTCCCCCAGCACGTGGAAGTCCCGACCATTGCAACGTGTTCTCCTTCTTGCAACGCACCTGCGGACAACTGTGCTACAGGCGCGTCTATTCCTCCAGCCACGACGGGAGTACCTTCCATAAGACCACAGAGCTTGGCAGCTTCCCGGCTAACTTCTCCGACGACATCGGAAGACTTGACGATCCGTTCCGGGAGATATTCGATCGGTATACCCAGAACGTCGCACATCTCTTTTGACCAGGTGAGTTTTCTGATATCGAAGACCCCACCCAGGTTTCCCGCAGACGAGTAGTCTATCACCAGTTGATTCGTCATCTTGTAGATGACGTAGTCCTTCGGCGTAACGAACTTGTAGATTTTTTTCCATATCTCCGGTTCGTTGTCCCTGATCCACATGATTTTCGTGAAACCAAAGTAAGAATCGACGTAGTTACCAGTTATGGAGAAGATCTGCTCCTTTGGAACGTTTTTCTTCACCCATTCAGTCTCTTTCACCGCACGTCTGTCCATCCATATCAAACAGGGTCTCAACGGGTTCATGTTCCTGTCAACGGGCACACCCGAACCACCGTAGAGACCACTTATGGCAATGCCTGCGATTTGATTCCTGGGCACATTACTTTTCTCTACAACCTCTCTCACCGTTTCAAAGACCGCTTTTACCCAGACGTCGGGCCACTGTTCGGCCCAGTTGGGTTTTGGAGTGATCACATCGTACTCTCTTGAAGCTTCAGCAAGGACAGTTCCCTTCTCATCGACAAGCACCGTCTTGGTCCCCTGGGTTCCTATGTCCGTGCCAAGCAAATACATGGTTCATTCCTCCCTGTGACATTCGCAACCGTCCACCGTGAATATCTCCCAATCGAGATAGTTGTCGAGAGCCTCGACGATGGCCTCCTTGACCAGACTCTTGTTCACCGCAACGTGGTGTTCAAAACCGTACTTGGTTATCAACTTCAAGAGTGATCTGAGATTCTCAATTCTTGCAACGCCATAACCACCAAAGGTTTCGATCGGATCGTCCGTGAACTGTCCCTCAGCCACAAATCCCGCGATGAGACCTTCATCATCGAAGGTGGAAAGCCTCAGGAACGTAGCGGGTCCCGGTGAGATCTTACCCACGCATGTTCCATACGCGTTCTCGGCCCCAACGGTGCCTGCGATTATCTGCTGGTAAGACATCTCGCAACTCTTGAAAAACGACACGGGAAGATTGCTGCAGTGGAACATCACCGCTTTTTCTGGATCGTTTCCGTAGTTGTTGTTCCAATCGAGCAGTGCGGAAGGTTTCCCGGACGCGAGCTGGAGTATGTACATCGACAGCGCACCCATGACGTCTGTCTCACACGCACTGGGTAACAACGATTCTGACAGCAAACTCATCACCGCACATGGTACGACCCCGTACAGTAATTCCAAGGCTGTCCAGCACTGCAGCGCCATCGCCCGAATCTTGTTCTGTTCGATCCATTCGTTTATCGCGGCGGCCAGACGGGCCATCCTTTCGAGAGCCTCATTCGGGACATTCTTCACATTGAACGATTTTTTGAGCTTCTCAAGTTCATGTACGACTCTATCCGACTTTGACTCGATGGCTTTAGCGCGCGCGATGATCTCCGAGAGATCTACTGTCACGACGCTGATGCCGTGTCTTTCCAGTATCTTCTCGCTGAATCTCACTGTGTTAAAGGCGGCCGGTCTTGCACCTATAGCTCCGATCCTGAGACCCTTCAGGCCTTTCACTATACGACACACAGCAAGAAACTTTTCCAAATCCTTTCTGAATTCCTCGCTTTCAGGTGACTCCACGTGGAACGTTGTGTCCGTGAAAGAAATTCCGTACTGCACGAGATTGTTGCACAGAGAAATCTTTCCGCAGAACGAATCTCGCCTGTGGCTGATGTCCATCTTAGCCAGCTCGTCGGGAAAGGCATGAACCAGAACAGGAACTTTCAATCCAGACATACGTATTGCGAGCGCCGCGGAACCCTCGTCACCAAAATTTGGCAAAGTCACAAGAATGCCGTCGATCTCGTGCGCGTGCTCTCTGAAAAGTTTTGCACATTTTTGCGCGTCCTGAAGGTTTTCAACGGCTCCGTATTTTGTATCCTCGGGCGAGAGACTCACAACGTTGACGTTCATGTCTGCCAGAACCTTGAGGATCCTCTTCCTGCCTTCCTCAACGAGCGAGCCCGGGAAGAAGCCTCTGTTACCCACGAGAAGACCAAGCGTCATTTTCTCCGTCATTCTTCACACCTCCGAACGATTTGTCTTCATGTACGATTTTAACCTTTATTCTGTCCATATTTCGTGTGGTACTGCAGATACAGCCTTTCCACCTCATCCTTGGACAGTGGCACGGGAACGGTGAACAGCTGTGCAAAATAAGCGATCTTTGCAACTTCCTCCAGAAAGATTGCCTTCTTGATGGCGTCGTCCAAAGAACTGCCGACAACTATAACGCCGTGCTTCCGCAGCAGAACGACACCGGACTTTCCAAGCACTTTCAGTGCTGCCTTTGCTATTGCTTCGGACCCCACAGGTGCGTACTCGCTCAGCGGAATTTCCTCGCCGAAAACATCCGCGTGCGCCGTGCACAGAACTGGGATTGGTTTCTCAGCGACGGCCCAAACGGTGGCAAAAGTCGAGTGCGTGTGTATGATCGATTTTGCCCACTCGATGCTCCTGTACAGATACAGATGCGTTGCGGTGTCAATGGATGGCTTTTTGCTCCCTTCGACGATGTTTCCGTCCAGATCAACGACGACGTAATCTTCCGGTCTCAAGAGCGAATAAGGTACTCCCGAAGGCTTGATGATCACATGTTCGTTCGCCTTCACGCTTACGTTCCCACTCGTGTACGCCACCAAACCATACTTCTCCAACGTCAGGTGAGCCTCGTGAAGCTGTTTCCTCACTTCCTCATACAACGCTCTTCACCCCTTCTTTCTTCAGTCTCGTTCGATTTCAATAACTGTGCATGAGAAGGGTTTAAATGTGTGGGTGAACTGTGAACCGACTTTGACCTGTTCACACACGATATCGACGACGTTCGGATGATCCATCGAATTGCGGGCGTGCACATCTGGCCCGCTCAGCACGTAAGCACGTGCGGTTTTCTCACCCATGCCTTTGATCGTGATCGAGATTTTTACCGCATCTTCTTTTTTGTAGTTCACCACGGTCAAATACAGCTTCTTACCATCCGCACTCGTTGTTGCTGAAGCATCCACGTAGGGCACACCTGTCAGTTCGAACGGCGTTTTCGTGAAAAACATTCTTCCATCTATGTCGTAGGTCTCGGTTTCAATGTGCGTTTCGACCAGATTCTGTCCAGAATGGTTCACGATCAGCTCGAACGCTCTGTACACCGGTGTTACGTACAAACCGTCCTTTTCCGTGTGAATCGCTCCAAGCGCGTTCTGAAGTTGTGCCAGGTTCGCTATTGGAACGATGTCGCTCATTTTTTGCAACATGATCAGAACCCCACACGCGAACAGTCCGTCCTTCAGTTCGTAGGGTTCTTCAAGTCCTTCTTCCGTGACCCTGTACCACACGTTCCACTCGTCTAAAGCAAGCTTTATCTGTCCCTTCTTCGAAACACGAGACATATCAATCAGCTTTTTCAAACCCAGCAATCTCTCTTTGAGGAGATACGCTGTGGATACTGTTTCGTAGTAATCTTCAGACCCCGTGTAAAAATGGTAGGAAATGTAGTCGATGTATGGTCCAGAGACATCGAGGACCTTCAAATTCCACTCTGGATCGTCGTGCCCCACGACGATGGTCTTTATGGAAGGATCTACAACTTTCATCCATTTCGCGTACTCCCTCGCAACCTTGGCGTACTCGTCGGCGGTCATGCGGTTCACTTGCCATTCACCGTACATCTCGTTGCCGATGCCCCAGAATTTGACACCGTACGGCTCTGGATGCCCGTACTTTCTCCTGAGACTCGCGTAATACGTGCTTTCCTTAATGTTGCAGTACTCGAGCCAGTGCACAGCTTCGTCCAGCGTTCCTGTGCCCAGGTTCAAACAGATGTACGGTTCTGCCCCTATCTCCCTGCAGTATTCAATGTATTCATCCGTACCGAACCTGTTCGTTTCCACGCTTCGCCAGGCGAGATCAAACCTCGCAGGTCTTTGATCTTTTGGGCCTATCCCATCTTCCCAGTGATAGTTTGAAGCGAAGTTACCACCGGGCCATCTGAGTACTGGGACCTTGAGTTTCTTCACCACCTCCATCACGTCTTTTCTGAAACCACGTTCATCCGAAAGAGGAGAACCTTCCTCGTAGATGCCACCGTAGATGCACCTGCCCAGATGCTCAATGAAGTGGCCATAAATGTACCTGCTCACAACTTTCGTTATCCTGGTTGGATTCACGGTCACACTGTACAAGTTGCATCACCTCAAACTACGGTTTATCAGCCCTTGACAGCTCCGAACGTCAGGCCTCTTATCAGGTATCGCTGTGCCAAGATTGCAAACACTACGACGGGCAACATGGTGACTATTCCGGCTGCTGAAAGCGGACCCCAGGCCACACGCCAGCCCGTGATGTACCTGCCCAGAAATATTGGCAAAGTCTGAGCCCGCGCATCGTTCGTCAGCACCAGCGCGAGAAGAAATTCACCCCAACTCTGTATCAACGAAAGCACCGCTACGGCTGCCAAACCTGGGGCGCTCAGCGGGAAGATAACGTAGAAAAATGTCTGGAAAGTACTCGCGCCATCGACGTAAGCCGCCTCGTCTATCTCTCTTGGGATCTCTCTGAAGAAACTGATCAGCAACCACACTCCCAGTGGAACCACGATGACAAGGTGTGACAAAATCAACGCCCACCAGGTGTTGATGAGTCTCAATCGTGAGAAAATGACGTACAGAGGCACGGCAGAAACGATGGGAGGAAGCATTCTGATCGAGATTATCCATTCCGCCAGGAAAGCACCCCCAACTTTGTACCTCGCTATCGCATAAGCGGCTGAGGCACTTATGACTGTCGCGATCAGTGAAACGGATATGCCAACAACGATACTGTTTCTGAGGTAAGGAAAGATGTTCTCTATCGAACCAGTGGTACCCCCGAACACCTCAGTTTCCTTAGCTCCGAGGAAGTTCGAGAACGTCAGCTGGGTGGGCCAGAACCTCGGTGGCCACGTGAACCATTCGTTCGACGGCTTGAACGCAGTTATCACGAGCCAGTAGACAGGAAAAAGGAAGAATATGAGACAGGTTGCAATCACGATGTATCTCAATACACGAAGGATTACTTTCATCTTTCTTCACCTCCGAAACCAAGCTGCTGTCTCATTCTCACCAGTCTGAACACGATGTTCACGAGCAACATGCTCACCAGCAAAAGCAAAACGCTTAGCGCAGAGGCGTATCCGATGTTCCAGCCGAACGAAATACCGACCTTGTAAACGTAGAAACTGTACGTGTGCGTCGCGGCACCGGGTCCACCCCACGTTGTCATGAAGACGATATCGAAAGTCTTGAGACAGTCAATTATTCTCAGTACCAGAGCTACGAGTATCAAAGGTCGAAGCAGCGGAAATTCCACATGGAGAAAGACCCTTCCCCAGTCGGCACCATCAACTCTCGCCGCATCTATCAAGTCTTGAGGCACGGATTGAAGGCCTGCATAGATCATGAGAAATACGAAGGGTGTCCACTGCCAGACATCGATGAGAATGATTCCCAGCTGAGCGTAGTTCATATCACCTAGCCAGGATATTTTCGAAATTCCAAAGAGTGAGAGGAACCAGTTCACAGGACCGAACGCGTAGTTGTAGAGCATCTTCCAGGCCACACCTGAGACTGCGGCGGGAACCATCATCGGTACCAACAAAGAAGAGCGTATGATTTTCTCTCCGCGCACTCCTCTGATGAGAAAGGCGATGCCTATTCCGAGCAAAAGCTCGGTTGGCACGGCAACAGCCAGAAGCTTGGCTGTAAACTTGAAGGATTCGATCGCCGTACTGTCTGAAAATATCTGAAAGTAGTTCGCAAGACCTATGAAACGTGTTTCCGCACCTTTCGAAAGATCGTATTGCCTGAAAGAAGACCATATCATGAAGGCGAAGGGATAAATGGTCATAGAAAGAAAAAGGACCAACACTGGCAGAACCATCAGCCAAGGGACCAATCTCTTGTTCTTCATTACAAATGAGGGGGCTCAGCGCCCCCTCTTCACCCCCTTCACTTCCCAAGTACTTCTTGCCACTTCTTGGCTAGGTCGTTCAACGTGTCCATAGAGAGTGGCAAAGTTCCAGCGAGTATCTTCGAGAACGTTTCGACCGTTATGTCTTCCAGACGTGGTTCCTCAGGAATTCTCGGTCTGTGAGTCTGAGATACATAGGTGACTTCCAGTGCTGGAACCCTTGGGTCAGCCGCTCTGACCTCTGGGTCTTTGAGCGTCGACATCCTCGCAGGTGCAACAGCGAACCTGAGGAACTTCTGTTTGTCTGCCCATTTACTGGTTGCGAAGGTTATGAACTTGAACGCCGCAACCTTCTTGTCTTCGGGTATGAACTTGTTGATGGCAAGTGCCCACTGACCGCTCACGGACCTGCCGGGCATCGGTATGATGCCAACTTTGTCCGTTCCAATCGTTGATTTGAAGATCAAGTATGGTCCAGTCCACTGAGGCACCATCGCAACGAGACCCTGGTTGAAGTACTCGATCGTTTCACCGTAATCCGATCCGAGCGGGTCCGGGCTGTAAGGCATGAGTTTTTTCATCATCTCGAGAGCCTTCAAACCTTCCTCGCTGTTGAACGCTGGCTTGTGATCTGCGGTGAAGTACTCACCGTACTCAAGATCCGCTGCACCGTGTTTCATGATACCGAGTGGTGCGTTTCTGTACTCACCAAAGAACAGCAGGTACATGTAGAACAAAGTGTGGGTTCTCGGGAACATGAGTGCGATTCCGTATTCTGTCGGAGAGTTCTTGTTGAACTTCTTCGTGAAGAATTCAGCTATCTCTTTGACTTCTTCCCAGGTGACTGGCAGAGTCAATTCCCTACCGTATTTCTCCTTGAACGCCTGCTTCAGTTTCGGATCTTCGAAGAGGTCCCTACGGTAGTAGAACAGCATCGTGTTGTTGTAGAAAGGTAGACCGATCAACTTGCCCTGCCATTTGCCGGATTCCTCGAGAACCTGTGGTATGAAATCGTCGATGTCGAAGTCGGCCGGCAACAAGCTTGCATACTTCTTCATGAACTCTCCAAGGTCCTCAAGTCCAAAGGAAACCGCGCCTGTCGTCATGACGTCGTAGGTGAACGCTTCGAACGAGCCGGCCTGGGATCTCAGATCCTGCAACAGTTTTGGATAGAGAACCTCCCAGGACAGTGGCACGATCTCGACTTGAATGTCTGGATTCTGTTTCATGAACTCGCCCGCAAGCCACTTCAGAGCATCTGCGTTGTCGGGAGAGCACAGAACAGAGATCTTCACAGCTCCGAAAACTGCCACGACCAACAGGACTAGGACAATCGCAAGAAACTTCCGCACCATGAGACACCCCTCCTTCGGCAGAGTTGAAGCCCCCTACGGCCACAATTCTCGTCTTAGGTACGGTCAATTTCTTTACGGCATCATTATAAACCCTTATCGTGACGATGTCAAGATCTTAAGAAGCAAGCATCTAAAGCCACATTCAAGCAGCACCTAAAAGCAGAACTGGCAGGATATTTGTACGTACGTTTCACTCTTTAACTGTGTGGAGCTGCCACCGACGATCTTTCAATGAACTCCGGTTGAAGAACACATTTTTCTGCTTCTCCGCCAGAAAGCATCTTCAAAAGTATCTCGGCGGCCTTTCTTCCGACGTCTTCCTTGGGATGGGCGAAGGTGGTGAGCATGTCTCTGAAATCGCCTATCGGCGCATCGTCGAAACCTATAACGGACAGATCTTCAGGAATGTTTATGCCCAATCTCTTTGCAACCAGCTGTAACTGCAGAGCAGTTGCGTCGTTGTAGCAGAAAACCGCGGTCGGTCGAAGTTGTTTGGGCATCGTGAGAAGTTCGTATGCCATCTGCATCGGCACGCCCGTGAACTCTGATACGTTGAAAGACTTTTCGTAGATCTTCTCGAAACCAAGCTCACGCGCTCGTTGAATGAAGCTCATCGCTCTAACAAAACCTGGCAGGTGTATCGATTTGTAGAGCACCGCCACCCTTTTGTGCCCATACTGATGAAAGACCTCCGCAGCCTTTGTTCCTCCGTATGCATCATCCAGTACCACACAGCCCGCTTCCTGTATGTTCCAGTCCGTGTGTACCAAAACCACCTTGATGGCCTGTTTGACAAGCGATTTGATGTAGTCTCTGTTGCAGCGTCTTGTGGCGCTGTAAACAGGATCCACTATCAAGCCTGTGACACCGGATTCCACCCACTCCTCTATGATCTGCTTTTCTCGAGAGGGATCCTCTGAGGCGTTACCGAGCAGCAACTTGTATCCATTTCTGAACAGATAGTCCTCCGCCCCAAAGACAACATAGGGAAATATGTAACTGGTGATCTGCTGAACGATTATGCCAACCAGGTGATTGGCCCTTTCCGAATTGACAAAAGATCCCACGCCCGGTTTTCTGATTATGATGCCTCTCACCACGAGGCGATCCAGAGCCTTTCTCACGGTTTCCCTGCTCGCTCCGAACTTCTCCATAAGTTCTTGCTCGGTAGGCAATTTCGTGCCGGGCCCGTACTTTCCAGATTTTATCTGTGAGAGCAAAAACTGTTCGATGAGTCTGTACTTCGGTGCGATAAGCAACGCCTCCCTATGTACGTACGTTTAATTCCGATCCTATTCTACGCCCCTTCATTGATTGAGTCAAGCGATTTTCCAAAAAACAAGTTCCTTAACGATCACGTGTGCGGCAGTTTACACCCGAGAACATATAATCAGCAATTGTGGGCAAATCGAGATATATCTTCTACAGCTTTGCGTTCCTGACGGGTTTCGCCGGGCAGGCATACGGGATAATCTTCAACCTGTACATGCGCAGGCAAGACTTCACAAACGCGCAGATAAGTGCCATTGTATCCAGCAGTCTCTGGGGAAGCGCCGTCTTTGGATTGATCCTTGCCATAGCCTTGAGCGAGTTCGAGAAGCGAAGAATCCTGTTTGTCTCAAGTCTCCTGACCGGTACCTTGATGATCCTGAGGGCTGTCATTCTGACCTTTCCTGCACAAATTCTTCTCGCCTTCGTTTCCGGCGCCGTTTCGAGCCTGTCGGGCATGGCTTTCACGGCATCCCTTCTGGCAAAAACGGAACTGAAGAAAAGATATTCGGTGTTCGGTTCTCAGTTTTCGATTTCGATGACGGCAAGCGTTTTGGGAAACATTCTCGGTGGAATCATGGCCGACAGTTTCGGTTATTCTTTCAGTCTCCTGTTCGCCGCAAGTTTGCAACTGTGCTCAGCGTTTCTGATCCAAAAGATTGGTAGTGTCAGGAATGTTTCTCCTCTTTTGAAGGGTTTTTCGCTGGATTCCGTCCAGAAGCGCGTCCTCACCTATTACGTTCTTTCAAACGTCCTGGTTGGCTTTGGGGCAGGCCTCTTTCTGAACTTCAGCAACCTGATGTTCTACGATCTTTTCGGCCTACCGCTAGGTCATGTCGGTCTGATCATGGCCCTGGCGCAGCTGATGACAGCTCTGGGAAGTTTCAGCAGTGGTGCTCTGCAAAAGAGATTCGGTACGCTCAGAGTTCTCTTGACATGTTACACAGCCGTGGTGCCTCTCATGTTTTCACTCTCGTTCACGAGAAATTTGATAGCGTTCGCCGGCCTTTACGTTGTGAGGTTCATGCTGATGAACATGGTGAACCCATCCCTCACGGTGCTGGTGTTCAGCAACCTTCCTGAACAGATAATCATGTCAGCCAACGGGTTTGGTAATCTGTTGAACAACTCCTCACGCGCATTGGCGGCTTATCTGTACGGTTGGATCGTTGAAGGTCCAAAGGATTACACCCGACTCCTGTTAATCAGCACGTTGTTCTATGGGTTGAACGCGTTGCTGACCTGGTGGTTCAAGAAACGTCTTGAAAAGTTGGTATCATAGAACTGAGGTGTGACGTGTGAAACATGTTCTGATCGTGCTGCTGTTTTTTTCACAGCTGGTCCTTTCTGCAACTTTGTTTGTTGTAAAGGAAGGAACAATCGAGCTCTACGATGTCTCTGTCCCCCTCATACCGGTCAAATCGGGGTCAATCGATGTTCCCAGCGCTGTGAAAGTCCTGTCCAGCGACAACCGCGTCTACGTGCTGGGCACGATGAGAATCGAGGCTTTCGATCTGAATTTACGACCAGTCAGCACGATCGAACTGAACCGCAGGATTATCGACGCCGTTCTTCTGGAGGACCTCTACGTTGTACATGATTATTCGATCAGTGTGTTCGACAGGAACCTAAACCTCAAGGCTTCTTACACGTTGAACGAGAGGTTGTCCGGAATCAGTGCTTATTCGAATCTTTTAATCGCCCTCTTGGGGGGAAAAATCGTCGCATTCGACCGAAATCTCAGACGACTCTGGGAGATCTCATCGCCGGATCCCATCACCAGCGCACAGGTTGTCGGAAGCTATCTAATGTTTTCGACAAAGAAAGAATTCTACGTCATGAACATTTCTGGGGGCGCGCCCGTACTCGAGTCGAAGCACAAATTTGCTTTGAGCTTTCAGCAGATCTTCTCCGTGAAAAACAATCTCGTCGTGTTGCTGGATGATAAATCCGTCCTGATGCTCTCGAGGGCAGATCTGTCCGTCATCGACAGGCTGAACATTTCGGCAGTTTCGATCACCAATTACAGCGACTATCTCTACATTGTCACCGGCAAAGGTGCAATCGTGGTTGCAAGCGTGCTTCCAAGCTCAATCAAGCTTTTCCATACTATCGCAGCAAACGTGAAGTGGGTGGGTGTGAGCCAGACGGATTTGTTGAGGATGACTACCGTTGCAGAGGTTCAAACGAGCAGCAAAGAGGCAGGCCGTCAAGAGAAACACGAAGAAGAGAAACTTTTGAGCTTCCTTGGAGAGGTGAAGTTGCCGCAGAAAGTGAGTACGACCCCGGCGATCAGCAGGGAGCTTTATTTGTCCACTCTGGATGGCAACTTACTCAGAGTGGATCCAGATACTCTCAAGATTCACTCAACAAAGGTGGCGTTCATACTCACTGCAGATCCAGTTGTCATGGATGATGGGTCCATCGTACTGGGTTCCTGGGACAAAAACATCTGTGTGATCACTGACAGAATAGCCAGGATAGGCACCGATTCGTCCATCTCTTTGGCTGCGGCGAAAACTCCTTACGGTTTTATCGCCGCTGACGACGACGGAACCCTGTACATATTTGACTCACGAAAGAGCGAAGGCCCGATCAAAGTACGCCTTGCAGGTTGGTTCGTGTGTTCCCCTGCCGTTCATGAGGATTATGGGGTGCTCGTTCTCGACTGGCTTGGAATACTGCATCTTGTGGACTTTTCTGGAAAAGAGATCTGGTCATCGATCACAGAATCGACAAAGTCGGCAGAGATCGTCGTGACGAGCGAACAGGTCTTTGTAGTCACTCAAAGATCAGTTTGGTGCCTGCAGATCAAAGACGGAAGGACAAGATGGACACAACATTTCGAGAACGCAGAATTGCTGCAGGCAGTCAGTGATGGCGAAACTCTGTATCTCTGTGACACTTCAGGAAACATTCATGCGCTGGATTTTTCTGGCAGGACGATCTGGTTGAGGGAAAATCTTTCCGTGAGAACCATTGTTTTGACACAGGCCGGTTTGATCGCCGCCGGTGAAAAGTTGTATCTGCTCTCGGCGAAAGATGGTTCAATCCTCTTGGAGGAGTCTTTACCAGTTCCGACAACCGGCAGGATAAAGTTGTCTGACTCGGGTTTGCTGGCCCTGATGGCAGAAGATAGAATAATCCTTTACAAGTTGAAGAGTTCACCGACAACAGGTTGGCCAATGTATCTCAAAGACGCGGCGAACTCAAGCCTTTTCCGAAAATGATCCGAACAGGTTCGTAAAGATCTTCGCAAGTGCGTACACGACCACGAGGAACTCAAGCCTTCCCATGAACATCCCAATTGTCAGCGTCCACATCGCACCGAGTGGCATGGTCGATGATGTGATTCCACACGAAAGTCCAACACCCGCGAGGGCAGAAGCGAATTCGAACATGGCTTCTTCTAAAGTGTAACCGAAGAGGGTGAGGATGATCGTTCCCACAGCGTGGGAAATAACGTAGACTGCGCTGGTCAGAAATGCTTCCTTGATCAGTTGAGGATCGAGATACTTTTTGGCAGAGCCTTTCCAGATCTCAACGTAGACAACGGAACTCTTGGGTAACAGAAACCTTCTGAGTGAGATCTTGAACACCTTGATGAGCACGGAGAGCCTGTACTGCTTTATACCACCGGACGTTGAGTCCATGCAACCACCGAGCAACATGAACACTATCAGAACGAAAAAGCCTGTGGGAAAAACTGTCCATGACTTCAGATCGACGGTTGAAAAACCTGTTCCAGTGAGTGCTGAAACCACCTGAAAGATCGCATGTCTCAGGCCGTCCGACAACGTTGAGAAAACTTTCCCAACACCAGCAAGAGACACACACACCGTGCCCAGGAAAATGAGTATCAGCATCTGCTTGGGCTCACTGTTCTTCTTCAGCGCATGCCAATCTCTACTCCAGAAGACATGGTGAATTCCAAATCCCAAGGCTCCGAGGAACATGAGAAACATCAGTATCAGCTCCGCTGCCAGGTTGTTGAAAGATGCGATGCTGTTGTTTCTGGTCGAAAATCCGCCCGTGGCAAGCGCTGTAAAGGAATGGTTCAGTGCGTCGAAGAAGCTCAGACCTGTGAACTTCAAGGCGATCGTTCCGAACGCAGCGTAGAGAAGATAGTAAGTGACTATGAGTCTGGTCGAATGTCTTATGTTTGGCGCGATGTTGTCGACACGACCTTCTGCTTGGTAAAAACCCAAACCTGTTGGACCTATGATTGTGCTCATCATGATGACGGCAAAACCGGCCCCCCCGAGGTACTGGGTAAAGCTTCTCCAGAACAGGATTGGCTTGGGCAGGCTTTCAACGTCTCGAAACATCGTTAGACCCGTGGTAGTCCACCCGCTCGTTGCCTCGAAGATCGCCTGGGAGAAGTTCAGAAGCCCGTAGATCATGTAAGGCAATGCGGAGATCACGATGACCGTTGTCCAGGAAATGGTTACGATCAGCGCTCCTTCTTTGACCGTTATGACCTCTTCCTTTTCATTCTTAGATAAACGATCCACCACCACGCCGGCCGTGAAAGAAACTAGGGAGGGCAACACAAAGGATATCAAACCTTGAGTGACGCTTGTTTCTTCGAAGATCCAGACGAGAGGAACGAGGAGAACCAAAGAAAAGAACTTCAAGAGTCGGCCCACTGTGCGAAATACTACGCTGTATTCGTGCGTCGAAGATGTCATCTCACTCACCGACGAGCAATTTTATCACTTGGGATTGAACTGCTGGTTCACAGAGCACCATGACCCTGTCCTCGGCCAGCAGTTCCGTTTCCCCACGCGGTATCACGACTGCATTGTTTCTGATGATCGCACCGATGACACAGTTGGTCGGTAGTGGTATATCCTTCAACTTCTTGCCAGCCGAGGGCGAAGTTCTGGGTATCTCGAGACGCAAGAAAACAAGTCTTCCTTCCTCAACGGGTGAAAACTCCTCCATCTCATCGACGAGCAAAAGACCCTGGATCGTCTGCAACAACAGGTTTGTCGGGCTCACCGCTGCTTTCACACCGAGACGATGAAAGATCTCTATGTCTTCCGGATCGTTGACGAGCGTGACTATGCGCTCTACTCCGTAATAGTGTCGAAGCATTTGGGATATTATGAGGTTGTCTCGATCCGTGTTCGTCAGCAACACGACCAGATCCTCACCGCTGAGATCGAGCTGATCGAGCACGCTCTTCTTGCTCCCATCACCTAAGATGACAACCGCTGAAAGGTTCTTGGCGAGGCTCTCGCAAGCGCGTGGGTCTTTGTTCACTATGTACACGTGATAACCTTTTGAAATCATCATTCGTGCCAAGTAATAAGCGATCTTCTGTCCACCTATGATGACGAGCTTCAAGCTTCTCGCACCCCTAATTCCTGCAGAATACCCATTGCCGTGAGCCGTGTGGGTGATATGATGTCGATGTCGAATTCTTTGAATATATCCTCGTTTGATGGATCGTTGACCCGTGCTATCACTCGCTTGACACCGAAGACCCTTTTAGCGACCGTCGAAACCATGAAATTGGTGTTGTCGTCTCCCGTCAATGCGACCAACACATCAGCCTTATCGAGTCGAGCCTCTCTCAAAACGGAGATCTCAGTCACGTCTCCATTGATCTTGAACCCGGTGAACTCTTCAGGAAGATTCTCGAGGGCTGTTTCATCCATATCGATCACCACGACGTTGCTACCAGAAACCGAAAGGCTAGTCGCCACGATCGAACCAATTCTTCCACAACCTGCTATGACCACGTACAAGGATTCAGCTTTCTTCATATTTCGCGATCTCCTTTAATGCCTTCCTGTGGTCTGGATCGAGCGCCAACGCGGCCTTCAAGTACTTGTGAGCGAGCGCTTTGTTACCGACTTTTTCCATCACCATCGCGTAAATGAAATGCGCTTCTGCGTCGGGTCGTATCGAGAAGAGTTCACGGGCAAGTTTCTCGGCTGTGGCCAGCCTGCCTTGCTCCAGCTTTTCCTCTACCAAACGGGCGAGTCTTTCAAAACTCAGTTGCTCTCTGTTGAGTAGCTCTTCTACCTTCTTCACAAGATCCTGAGCCGAAAACGGTTTGGAAAGATAGTCTCCAGCACCCTGCTTCAGGGCTTCAACAACTGGTGCGGCGTTGGTAACCGCCGAGACTATTAGGGTGGGCACCACTATGCCTTCCTGTTTCATAAGTTTCAACAGCTCAGTACCAGACATGCCCGGTAATCTCAAGTCGAGTATGAGCAGATCGAACTTTGATCTGCGCAGTTCTACAAGCGCCTCCTCGCCAGTAGCTATCGTCGTCACACTATGATCGTTTTCCTCGAGGACCTTTTTGATGAGATTTCTGACGTTCCGCTCATCGTCCACTACCAGAATATTTGCCATACGCCTTCACACTTTCATAGTCTATCACTCTTCACACGTTCAGGTACCTTCTTATTTCCCAGTCTGTCACGTTAATGCTGAATTCTCTCCATTCTCTTCTCTTCAGATCCAGGAATTTTCTGAAAATGTGCTCACCAAGAACTTCTCTGACGAGAGTGGAGTTTTTCATTTCCTCCAAGGCGTCCTTCAGCGATCCGGGCAACGATTCTATCTTTATCTGAGCCTTCTTCTCATCGCTCATCGCGTAGATGTTTTCCTCGATCGGTAGAGGTGGCTCGATACGTTTTTCGATTCCATCCAGGCCCGCTGCCATCATCACAGCCAGTGCCAGATATGCGTTGCAACTTGGATCGGGTGCTCGGTACTCGATCCTCGTGGATTTACCTCTGGCAGCTGGAATCCTTATGAGGGCACTCCTGTTGGCCTTAGACCAGGCGATGTTCACGGGAGCTTCATAGCCCGGTACCAAGCGTTTGTAACTGTTCACCGTTGGGTTCGTGAGCGCAGTGATCTCCTTGGCGTGTGCGATCAGACCGCCAACGAAGTAGTACAGAGTTTTTGAAAGGCCATCCGAGGCGCTGGGGTCATGGAAAGCGTTTTCTCCGTCCCTAAAGAGACTCAGGTGCGTGTGCATACCCGATCCGTTGATCCCGAAGAAGGGTTTCGGCATGAACGTCACGTGCAGGTTGTGTTTTATCGCGATCGTCTTCAAGACCAGCTTGACGGTCTGTGTGTTGTCTGCGGTCCTGACCAGTTCATCGTAACGAAAATCGACCTCGTGCTGCGAGGGTGCTCCTTCATGATGCGACGCTTCGACGTCGATGCCCATCGTCCTGAGCGCCACGGCTGCCTCGCTTCTCAAAGACTCGACCTGATTGAGGGGCAACAAGTCAAAGTAACTTCCCCGATCGAGCGTCTCCGCCACGGGGAAACCTTTCGAATCTCTTGGTACAACGAAAAATTCCAGTTCGGGCCCGGCGTATGGGACAAAACCCATCTTCTTTGCCTTCTCGACAACCAGCTTCAACCTGTACCGGGGATCCCCCTCGAACGGCGTTCCGTCAGGTTTGTAAACATCACAGATCAACCTCGCGCTCTTGATACCGTCGGTTGTCCACGGCAGGATGGCGAAAGTTTCTGGATCCGGTCTCAGGTACATGTCCGATTCTTCGATTCTCACAAAACCTTCGATGGACGATCCATCGAACATGATACCCCTTTCAAAAGCCCTGGGCAGCTCTTGGGTGGGTATCTCCACGTTCTTGACGTTCCCGTTGATGTCCGAAAACTGCAATCTCACGAACTGAACATTTTCGTCCTCCACGAGTTTCAAAACATCCTCCGCCTTCATTCCGATTCCCCCTCGCGACTTTTATATGCATGTATTTTATGACGGGAGATTTTTCGCGCCGGTTAAGGGAAATTAAGTGGAAGAGACAAGTCGGTTCATTTTTCTCAGAACCACTGAAAAGCGCTGTGAATCCCTTGAAACGATCTTAGCGAGCAGTTCCTCGGTGAGCATTTCCAGAACGGGTTTGAACGTGAGCCTGTGAAACGCTGTGGGACCATAACGACGAAGGTTCTGTAAATGTTCTTTGGTTGGGTAGCCCTTGTTTTTGTGGAAGCCGTAATCAGGATAGCGCTCGTGGAACTTTTCCATGAGGCGATCTCGCGTCACTTTCGCAACTATCGACGCCGCGGCAATGGAAGCGCTCTTTCGGTCTCCCTTCACTATGCATGTGCCCTGCTGAGAAAGTTTCAACGATCTTCCATCCACCAAAATGAAAGCGCCCGGACGGTGGAGATTCTCGAGGGCGCGGTTCATGGCAATCCTTGTCGCGTTCAAGATGTTGTACGTGTCTATCTCTTCTTCAGATGCGATACCAACCCCAACCTCGGCGCGTTTCTGTATCTCTTCAAAGAGGTATTCCCTCTGCCCCGGACTCAGCTGCTTTGAGTCGTACACATCCAGCGGTTCCAACAAAACAACTGCGGCAGCAACCACAGGTCCCGCTATGCAACCCCTCCCGGCCTCATCCACTCCTATTATCGTGCCAAAACTCGATCTGTAAAAGTCGTCGAAAAGAAACAGCTCTCTCCTCATCGAGAATCTATATTACCACAGCTCTTTTCTGTACGACACCTATTCAAAGGTCCCGGTGACAACGCAGCGCATCGTTGAATATCTTGAGTATCAGCTCTTCGTAACTCAGCTTCGCTGCTTCGGCCATCTTGACTATGTCGGAATAGTTTGGCGTTAGCATCGGAAGCGAGTTCACATCGAGGAAGTAGACCTCGTCTCCCCTCACGCGCAGATCCATGCGGGTGTAGTTTCTCAGGTTCAAAGCTTTGAAAGCCATTCGTGCATAGTGCTCTATCTTTCGTCTCAGATTTTCATCAATGCGTGCGGGGCAGATGTAACACGTCTGCTCACCGTAGTAGTGTTTTACCCTGTAGGAGTAAAACCGTTCGAGTCCGTCTGGCAACGTGGAAAAATCTATCTCGAGTATGGGCAACACTTCCTCTGCAACGATACCCACGCTGAGTTCTTTTCCTTCGATGAACTCTTCCACCAGCGCGGGTTCTCTGAATTGTTCGTGTACCCTCCTCACGGCCCTTTTGAGTGCTTCCACGTTCTCAACCACCGAATCCGCATGGATTCCCTTTGCGCTACCCTGTCTGGGGGGTTTCACTATCGCGGGGCTAAAATCCAGTGAATCTGGCTCTTCGCCAATCGGTACGACGAAGAACCTGGGTGTTGGTATTCCATGGTGTTGAAGGACAATCTTGGTTAAGATCTTGTCGGTGCAGAGAGCGTGCGCGAGTGGCGAGGAACCCGTATAAGGTATTTTCAGAACGTCGAGTATCGCAGGAACATGCATCTGAAGGTGTGCAGTCGACAGGTTGAACACTGCATCGAAGGTCTTGACGCGTTCGATGAAGTTATCTCCAAACGGAAGTTTTTCAACGTCATGATACTTTGACAAAGCCTCGCAAACGCTGTCGACCATTTTGACACGTGACTCGTCGAGATTTTCGAGATCGTAGACGACAGCAACTTTCATCCATGTGACCTCCCCAAAATCTTTTCAAGCCTTTGTTTCTCACTCATCACTTTTCCTTCCTCATTGACACACCTGCACTGTCCGTCTATTATTGCAGTTTTGACCTCACCCTTCGCCACAGAGAAACCTTTGAGCGCTGGGGCGTCCAAGATCCCAACTCTGACCGCTTCAAAAAGAACTTCAGGTTTGATCAGTTCCTCTTCGCTGCCATCGCCAAGCGACTTGATGGCATCGATTATCTGCAAGGCCTCTTCTTTGATTCGCTCCTTCTCACCACGTATCCAGGGATCCGCCAGAGGATCTGGAAAACCGCGCAGTGCGACGTTTATGGCCCTTCTGGCGATCTTTACGCTCTCTATGATCTCCTTCGCCGTGGCCCTCTTCACAGATTCACAATAGGCGACGACGTGAACTATGTGGGGTTCGAGCGCCATTCCGTAAAACATGGAGACGCCTATCTGTCCCTTCGCCGCGTCGGGGTCTGCAGGCATGGACATCAAGCCTGTTCTTATCATTCGATAGACTCTGAAATTTTCATCTGTGAGGCTTTCGACGAGTTCTCTTTTCGCGATCATTTTGGCTATATCAGCCCTCGGTGACAGACCCATGGGCGTTTCCAGCATGAACTGCTGCACATATTCTTTCACTCCAAGCTTCTTCGCTACGAAAGTTGCAAGGTACGCCGCGGCAACTTCTACAGCATCGTGTGCTAATCTCAAGGCCCACTGGTGTGAGTCCGTCACTTCAACTGGCACATTGTTCTCACCGTTCCAGCGAATTGCCTCCATGTTCTCCTTGATCGCTTCCAGCAGCGGTCTTTCGGAACGTCTGTCAAGATCGCTGTACCACATCACAGGTATCGCTGCCCATGCGTTGTTAAGTGTCTCCTTCAGGAGTTTTGAGAACTCCACCATGTGTTTCGTGCCCGCGTAGCACCTGACAAGTGGATAATTTCCTCTTCTGCTTGCCTGGTACAATCTCACGAAGTCCTCTCTTGTTCTTATCGGCGCCCCACCGGCACCATCTTGCTTCGGGTCCATCTTCTCCGGCTCGAAAAAGAACTGCTGACAGTTCTGATCCGGCGCGATGGAAATCACGTCCAGCAGTTGAGAATCCGCCATTTTTTCGATCTCTCGTATTGTTTCCTCAAGCGTCTGCAAACCTATGTGATGTCGTATGAGAGGAAAAGGGCTTTTGAATTTTATTCTTTCACCCAGACTCTGCGGGTAAACCTCCATTTTTTGTAATTTCCTCGCCTCTCCTCTCAGGAACATGACGATTTCATCTACTTCTTCGGTCCCATCGAAGGCCCTACTTATAAAATTGAACGTCCTCGCGACACTCGCTGTCTCCACCGTACCTCCGAATATGTAAGTCTTACGCAGAAGATCGCGTTCTTTCAGCAGGCGTTCCAAGGTTTCAAGAAGATTTTTCAGTGCTTCCGCACCGAGTCTGTAACTCATCGCAACGACATCGGGATCGTGTTTCTCTATCTCTTCCACGAGTTTCTCTACTGGTACGGCGGAACCTATGTACAGCGTTTCGTAGCCGTTCTGTCTCGACAGGTTGAGAAAATTGAGCAAACCAACGTTGTGAACACAACTTCCTATGGAGGCACCTATCATCTTCATTGCCATCCCTCCTCCATGATGCGCTTGACCTCTTCGAGGGTTTTCCCCTTAAGATGAAGTCTTTCAAAGTTCCTACCCTCTTTGAAGAAGTCAATACCCATCATGATCGAGGCGAGTCTGACGACAGCGTCGATCGTGGGCGTTTTCACCTTGACCAGCTTTCCGAAGGCGGAGATAGGTACCAAACTTGTGGGCACGTCCTCCAGGATGTACCTGTTCTCGAGGCTGGTGGGCGCCTGTATGCCCCTGTAACCTTCATTGTTGTGTATCGCGTCGTACAGGTCTTTGCCTTTCACATCGTACGCGTAGGATAACCACTGCACGGCCGTCATGGGTTCGATGCCAAACTTTCTTGCAACTTCACACCTTTCTTCATCTATCGCCTGCAGGACCTTCGCCACAGATGGACTTATACCTTCGAAGTAGAATTCGAACTTTCCGAACGTCGTTTCCACCCAGCCTGCGTTCAAGACAATCGTGGCGGGATGAAAAACCGCACCTATGTTGTTGAAACTCGTGTAAAGCGTGTTCGGTGCGAGCTCGAACTCTGGCATGACCTTCAGAAGGCTTTCCTCGAGTTCTTTATTTCTCGCCGCGGGGAGCGCCGCAACTGGCACAGCGTTCTTGATCCTGAAGATGCGTACCACGCCAGGATTTGACATGCGGGATGCGAAGACAAACGTTTGTGCCTCAGCAATGACAACGTCTTTGCGCACGCCCTTTTCTTTCAACACGTTGGCGAATTCCAGAGCTCCAGCCGTTCTTCCTGGATTGAGCACGATGATCTGACCATCTTCGAGCAGTGGAGCGAGCTTTTCGGCCACGTCACGATGAGCGTTAGCCGGAACGACGACCATGAGGAGGTTTCTACCCTTGATCGCTTCTGCCAGATCCGTCGTCGCAAAAGAAATCTGCGCCGTTGCGTTGACTTCACCCTCGAGCTTGATCTTCCTCGTCTTCAGAATAGGCGCAATCCTCTTTTCGGACCTGTTGTACAACGAGACATCATATCCTTTCAAAGCCAGATAACCCGCAAGGGCTTGACCACCATTACCTGCGCCAATCACGCATATTTTCACATACATCACCTCCATGCCTGAACCACAGTAATTTTAGCATACGCTGGTGCTGTGCTTAACAAACAACGGTAAAAACGAAGTCACTTATAAAGTTTTACCAATCTGGTAAAATCATTTTTGGTGAAGGATCTGTGATGTCCGTGGTTGCGGTCCCGATTGTTTTCATCTCCAAAGAACCATACGTGCTCTTCATACGCAGAGCTCGCCATTTACTCAGGCACGCGAATCAAATCGCCTTTCCGGGAGGCGTAGTCGAAGATGGTGAAACGCCCGTTGAAGCCATGTTTCGGGAACTCGAAGAAGAGATTGGAGTTGCGAAACATCACTGCAGCTTGCTTGGTACGTTATCTTCAACGGTGACAGGAAAGTCAAACCTCTTCGTTCAGGCGTTCCTCGTTCAAATCGACCGACTCTACTTCAGACTTAACAAATCTGAAGTGCAGGACCTTTACCTCGTCAGTTTGTCACTGTTCGATAGAATTTCGTGCGACGAGATTGTGCTTCCGAACGGTAGCAGAACGTGCAGATTTGTCATCGATGGGATCGTGATATGGGGTGCGACGGCGAGGATTATCAGAGATTCGCTGGTGAAGATAAAACAATTGCTGGAGGGATTCAAAGATGAACTTTCTAATCACCCGGGTGATTGATCCTGTTGAACATCTTTCAAGAGTCGGTGTCGATCCTGCCTCGGTACCGATCTTCAAAAACAAAGGTGAGTTCGTCAGCTTACTCATCTATGATGTTCCAGCGATCAGCGCAAACGTGATCAAACAGGAGATGCTCGCTGCCGGTGGGGATGCAGCAGTTCACAAACACTCGATCACCTTGAAGGTCCAATCTACCCATGTCCTGACGATGGGAACGCTTGCACAGCACAGAAAACTCATCGAAAAACTTTCCTTGATGCATTACTGGAACCTTGATGTGATCGCACAGGACATAAAAGATTGCCTCTTCGGGCCAAAGATTCGCACTATCGAACTTCCATCCGGCCGAAGACTGGACTTTGATAAACCTTTGATCATGGGCATCGTCAACGTCACACCGGATTCTTTCTACGCCGCGAGTCGAGTTGAGAAAGGCAGGCTGATCGACTTTGTCGCGAGAATGGTGAAAGAAGGCGTGGACATCATCGACATTGGCGGCGAATCGACCAGACCCGGTTCTGAAAGGGTCAGCGAGGAAGAGGAACTCAACAGGGTTGTACCCGCTGTCGAGACCGTTCGGAAAAACTTTGATGCCTTCATTTCTGTTGACACGTACAAGGCGAAAGTCGCGGAAGAAGCGCTGAAGAATGGTGCGGAGATCGTGAATGACGTGAGCGCGCTCAGATTCGATCCAACGATGATGGACGTTCTCAAAGAATACAAACCTGCGGTGATCTTGATGCACATGAAAGGCGAACCGAAAACGATGCAGGAGAATCCCTATTACGAAGACGTCGTCAGAGAGATCCTCTACTTTTTCAAAGAAAGAATCGAGAAGCTTCGTGAAATCGGTCTGGAAGACCGAGTCATAATCGATCCTGGCATAGGTTTCGGAAAAAGGCTCGTTGACAATCTGGAGATAATAAAGCGAATTTCCGAATTCAAGAGTTTGGGGAAACCTGTGCTCGTAGGGGCTTCAAGAAAGTCTTTCATAGGTCAGGTTCTGGGCAGCGTGCCCCCAGAGGAAAGACTGTACGGCACCCTTGCAGTGACAGCATACTGCGTTCTGAACGGGGTTGACATCGTCAGGGTACACGACGTTAAAGAGAATCTGCACGTGATCAAACTGATCCAGGCGATTACTCAATAAATAAAGTGGTAAAATATTTCCAAACTTCAGTGGGGAGGTGTGTTTGATGAAGAAGTTCTTGCTGATTCTGTTGGTTCTTGTCGCAGTCCTTTCCTTCTCTGCAAAGTACGGTGGTGTTGCCCGCTACGTGATGGGCGCCGACGCGGTCAGTTTGTTACCAGCCAACCAGACTGACAACATTAGTGGAACAGTGTGTCGGCACATCTTCGATGGTCTTGTCGAGTTCGACGAGAAATTGAACATCACGCCCGCGCTCGCGGAGAGATGGGAGATCTCTCAGGATGGTTGCGAGTACACCTTCTATCTCAGGAAAGGTGTGAAGTTCCACGACGGAGCTGATTTCAACGCCCAGGCGGTGAAAAAGTACTACGACTACGTTCTGAACAACTCACTCAGAAGAACGGGCCTGTTCAAAGGAATCGTCAAAGAGATCGTTGTTGTCGATGACTACACGGTGAAGTTCGTCCTCGAAAAACCCTACTCTCCGTTCCTGAACAGGCTCGCACACGAGGCGGCTTTGATAGTTTCCCCGAAAGCCATTGATGCCTACGGTGATGATCCGGCGAAGCTCGGCAGAAACCCTGTTGGAACTGGACCGTTCATGCTTAAGGAGTGGAAGATTGGGGAAAGAATAGAACTTGTGAAAAATCCGAATTACTGGAGAGAGGGTCAACCTTACCTGGACGGCATCGTCTTCACAATCGTTCCCGAAGATGTTTCGAGGGTCACACAGCTGAGGGCCGGCGATGTGGATGTTATGTTCAACCCACCTCCAGCACTCGTGCCCGTTCTTCAGAAGGACGAAAAGCTCGTTGTGAGGGTTGAGCCTAGTCTGAGGGTCATCTACATCGGATTCAACATGAGAAAACCACCACTAAACGACGTCAGGGTGAGACAGGCACTCAACTACGCCGTTGACAAACAAAAGCTCTGTGCCACGATCATGAGGAACCTTGCGGTTCCATCCGATTCGCCACTTGCAAAGTACACCTTTGGTTATTTCTCGACTGGAGGCTACCCATACGATCCTGCGAAGGCGAAACAGTTGCTCAAGGAAGCAGGAGTTGAGAACCTTAAGCTTGAGTTGCTGACGCCAAAGGGCAGATACCTCAACGACTACGAAGTTGCGGTCGCCGTGCAGGGCATGTTGAAAGAAGTTGGTGTAACAGTCGATGTGAAGCCCATGGAGTGGGCAAGTTATATAAACAAGCTGTTCTCGAGCAACCCGGCAGACTGGGACTACGAGCTTTTCCTGCTCGGCTGGGCTCCTTCGACGGGCGAGGGACACTGGGTGCTCTATCCGCTGTTCCACTCTGACAACATCAATCCTAACGGTACGGGAGACAACAACACTTTCTACAGCAACCCGAAGGTCGACGAGCTGATAGACAAGATCGCCCACGAACTCGACAAGGAAAAACTGTTGCAGTACTACGCGGAGGCACAGAAGTTGATAGTTCAGGATGCGCCGTGGATCTTCCTTTACAACATGACAAACATCGTCGCACACAAGAAAGAGTTGAAGAACGTCTGGTTGTTGCCGACAGAGTTCGTTATTCTCAAGTACGCTTGGTTCGAATGAAAAGGTGCGGCTCGCGCCGCACCTTTTATCGATGGTTCAAAGTTGTCTGTTGAGGGAGGTATGAGGTGTGAGACTACTGGCATCACGAATCGCGTTGCTTGGCATTGTTGCATCACTTCTGATTCTGGGCGGATGTCTGCAGACATCCCAACCTCCTATCTACGAGATCATCGTCAATTTCAGATTCGTTGAACATGAAACTTTTCCCGCGGAAGATCAGATAATATCTACAAAGATTACACTGATTCGGGAGAACGAGGAGCTCTGGAGTGAGAACTTCGGCACACTGCCCGAGCAAGTCAGTTTATACGTGAGTCCAGGTACTTATTCCATCTCTGTGAGCGTCAAAACCTATGTGGGCACCTTCCGCGGTACTGCCACGCAGGAACTTGAACCGGGAGAGAACATCGTATCGTTAATCCTGTGTCCACAGTGTGGTAGTTAAGAAGAAATCAGTTAGATTGCTATGGGGCCTTTTCACCTTTTCTTATCACCGTCACGAGGTACAGAGCTTTAATCGATGGCTGCAGTATGGCTTCGATCTGTCCGTTGTCTATTCTGATCCTTCCATTTCTCTGAACCACTGCGCAGGCATGTTTCGATTCGAGCAACTCCTTCAACTCTTCCAAGCTCACGCCTCTTTCAACCATTCTCTCGTACGCGTGCGGTGTCAATAGGAGGTTTCTTCCGAGCAAATTCACGTGAATGATCGTGTTCTTATTCTCGTGCATGATTTTGAACCGGTCAGAAGGTTCTGCCTCTTTTTCACGATTTCTGTAGGTGATCACAATGAGTGATGTGAGTACGAAGATGACTCCCAGAATCTGTTCGGAACCTATTCTTTCATTTCTGAAAACCACACCCGCCATGCACGCAACGACCGTGGTCAGGTTCGAAAACAGGCTCGTCACCGTGGGCGACGCATGTTTCACCATGTAGTTGAGCAGGAAGAAAGCCACGGCCGATGAAAGAATTCCAAGATACAGCGCCGCCGAGACAGTATGAACGTTCAGCACAAGCTTGAACTGCCCACTCAGCAGGCTCACAAGGCTGAAGAAGACGAACCCAGACAGCATCATGAAGAAGCTAATCTCCTCTGGCGCGAACTCTTTCGAGAACTTCCTCGCGCTGATCGTGTACAGCGCCGCCGAAAAGACCGCAAGCAACATCAACAGTTTACCGAGCAGGTTCTGAGCCGTCACGTTGAATCCGACAATGAGCACGCTACCCAGAAAGCTCGTGAGCAACAGCGCGTAGTGGATACTGTCACCGCGTTCTTTGAGCATGAATATCGCCAGCACGTTCACAACGATGGGTATCAGTGCAACGATCATGCCGGCTTCAGACGAGTTGATCCTCGCAACTCCCATAGTTTCGAAGAGAAAGTACAGAATGGGTTGAAAGATGATCAGTTTCCAGAGCTTCCAGTATGGCTTTTTCTCGAACTTGATCACACCAAAAAGTTTGAGCGTTACGAACAAAACGCTCGCGACAAAAAAACGGTACGAAAGGAATGTCAAAGGCTTCAAATGATCAAGTGCGTTCTTGGTGAAAAGGAATGAAAAACCGAAAATGAGCGAGATGCAAAAACCCGCCAGAACAACCTTCCAGCTCACCCGATCACTCCTTCAGGATCTCAACCAGGCCAGTACCGCATCGGTCACTGCTTCTTTCTCCACGTCGTTGGAAAGCACATGACCTGACTTTTCAAAGATCAGAAGTTTTCTCTTCTCAGAGCGGACGTTGTCGTAGATGAACTGCGCGGCTTTCAGCGGTACGAGTTCATCGTTTCGCGCCGCGACAACGAGCGTTTCAGATACGATCTGTTTCACAGCTTTTCTCGACATTTTGATCAATCTGTAGAGCTCCGCAGCCTGCCTGGGCCAATCGTAGGACCAGTATTCTTTGTTGAGAGTCTCCATCGCGGGATCTTCGTACGTCTGCGTTTTTTGCTTCGGAAGCTTGTCTTTGAACAAACCGACGAGCCTGGCCAGCCTTATCCGGTTGCTGTACAGATGAGTGGCAGCCGCCAGGGTCACAAGTTTTCTCGGTCTCAAAACGGACGCCATGATGATTGCTATAACCCCGCCCATGGACAGGCCAACGATGTACACATCCTTGCAAACGGATCTGAGATCGTAATAAGCATCGAAAGCCCGACGGAGCCAGTCGTGTGCCGTGGTGGTCAGGAAATCTTCACCGCATGTACCGTGCCCAGGCAAGCGTGGAACCGAGACGGAAAACCCCGCGTTCAGAACTCTCTGAGACATGTAAGTGAAATCGTGGGGTGAACCCGTGAAACCATGAACGAACAGAACCCCCACCTCGCCGTTGACTTCAAAAACTGGCAGCGAGCAACTCGCAGTTTTACAATCCACGAAACGCATTTTGTTCCCTCCACGCTCTTCTAGCGAATATTCTACTCGATGCGCACCTTTCTCAAGAGCTATAAAAAATTTTTCACAAATTGCCCAACGCCGCAGATCGTTCGATGGGCTTTTGAAATGTGTTAGCACAAGTGAAAGGCACTTGAAACGCTGAAGGGATTCTGATAAAATTTTTACGGACATTTTACCGGGAGGAGGGGTACAGGTGAAGTACTTCAAGTGGATTTCACTCTTCTTGATCGCGGCTCTGGCTGTAAGCGCCGTGGCAGCTAAGATCAAGTTGGTCGTGTGGTGTGGTGGTGGCACAGAGAGGGAAGGGCTTGAGGCAGCAATTGTGGAGTACAAGAAACAGAATCCAGATGTGGAGTTTGAGTTGGTGGATGTTCCCTATGCACAGTACGAGCAGAAGGTCAGACTTGGCATCATGAGTGGGGATTTACCGGATCTGGTCACGATCACTTACCCGTACGCTCCGGGCTACATGCAGTACATGATCGACCTGAGACCGTACATCCAAAAACACCTCGGTATCACGCCTGATCAGTACCTCAAAGCAATGTACGACGTAACAGCCGTCAGGATCGTTGATACAAAAGGTGAAATCAGATACGTGCCTTTGCATTTCACGATGCAGTGCCTGTGGGTGAACGCAGATTACTTTAAGAAGGCGAAGATCCCATTCCCACCGTTTGGAGGCAGATCTGAACCGTGGACATGGGAAGAATTTGTCGACGTCCTCAAAAAAGTGAAGGAAGCGAACAACCTGCCATATGCGATGTCTATGCAGAGAACTGCTGAAAGACTGTTCTGCTACCTAGGTATCCGAGGTGTCAAAATTTTGGATGAGAACCTCGAATTCATGTTGGACAAAGACCCCAGGGCAAAACAAGTGCTCGAAGAGTTCATAAGTCTTTTCAAGGAGAATCTCATGGTCCCAGCGGAATGGATAGCCGCACAGGACCCAAATATGGCTTTCACCGGAGGCTTGACTGCGGTCCTTTGGGCTGGGAGCTGGAGCACGTTGGATTTGCTCAAGGCTGAAAAGAATTTCGTACCCGCATATCTTCCAAAGGATGCGGAATGGTTGAGCTGCGAGGGTGGAAGATTCTTTGGAGCGTTCAAAACGGGAAAGCAAGACAGGGAAGAGGCTGCTGCCAAGTTTGCCCTCTGGATTGGCTGGAAAGGGCTTGGCTATGACATCTACCTGAAAAAGACTTACCATATGTCCGCGTATAAAGAACACGAGGTTGACTACGACAAAGAGGTTATGAAACAAGTTCAGGCTGTCTGTGGAAGATTGGCAGAGGTCACGCCAAACTGGGTCGTCACGGTGCGCAATTCTACGGTTTATTCCAGGTTGCAGACCCCAATCGTGAGCCAGATGTCGGCCGTGATCGCCGGTCAAATGAACTTGGATGAAGCCATAAAGAACATTAGGAAAGAGTATGAAAAACTCGTTGCAGAACTCGGAGGCAAGAAGTGAAATATCTGGGGGTGTCACTCGACACCCCCGTTTCAGCCTTTGGAAATTGAGGAGGAATGGGATGAAGAAGCTTATCAACAGCAGGTTTCTCTTTGCAGTTCCGGCGTTGGTTTTCTTGTTCATATTCGTACTCCTTCCTGTGTTCAGCGTGTTCGTGATGAGTTTCTTCAGCTGGGATTTGCTCAGTCCTCCAAAGTTCACCGGTTGGGACAACTTTTTGAGATTACTCGAAGACAAGTGGTTTTGGAATTCCATCTGGGTGTCGATAAAGCTTTTGATGATGACGGTGCCGATGTGTTTCTTCGTCCCACTTGCACTTGCGGTTTGTCTCTACAAAGAGACCACATTTTCGAAAATTCTGAGGGCATTCTTCTACTGGCCCTACATGATGCCAGCTGTTGCGGGGACGACCATGTTTAAATGGCTCCTTTCTTATGATCTTGGCTTGCTGAATCACATTATCAAATCTGCCGGTTTCAGTCCTGTGCCATGGTTGCTCAAACCAACCCCTGCACTTTTTGCTATTTCTTTGTTGCGGACGTGGGGCATGACGGGCCTTTTGATGATGATGTTCATAACGGGTCTGCAATCAGTACCCGAAGAATTCCACGAAGCGGCGAGAGTCGACGGTGCGAACAGGTGGCAAACGTTTTGGTATGTCACCTTTCCACTTTTGAAGAACACGAACTTGCTCGTTTTGACGACCGCGATAGCCCATGTGTTCAGAGATTTTGCTGGCGTGTATGTCTTGACGGGTGGCGGGCCAGGTTATTCGACGATGGTCACACCACTCTACATTTACAACACTGCGTTCACTCAATGGCGAATAGGTTATGCCTATGCGATGTCGGTCGTGTTTCTCCTGGTTTCATTTGTGATAGCGGTAGTGACTTTACGTGTTCGCGAACGCTGACTGGGAGGGAAATCGATGGCCAGATACATAAAGTTGATCTTTCTCATAGTGATGCTCTTGCTCTACATGCTTCCAGTTTATTATTCCATTGCTTCCTCGTTCAAGGGTTTGAAGGAGATCTACTCATACCCGCCGACCGTTTTTCCGCAAAATCCAAGCCTGCAGGGATACATAGAGGCTCTGCGGAAACAAGACATGCTCACGTATTTGAGAAACACATTGTTTGTTGCTGTTGTTGCAACGATCATAACCGTGATGACGAGCGTCATGGGTGGTTACGGACTCGCGAAGGGAACTTTCATAGGCAAGATCACTCTGAACCGTCTGGTTGTCATGACGCTTTTCATAACCGCTCAAGTCATCATGGTCCCATTGTTCGTCATCATAAGGCGTCTTGGTTTGATCAACAACTTGTGGGGATTGATACTACCTGCTGTTTACACTCCGACAGGTATGTTCACCGCGATTCAGTACATGAGGGATATACCGGATGAGTTTCTTGAGAGCGCGAAGGTTGACGGTGCCAGCGAATGGGCGATATTCTGGAAGATCGTCTTTCCGTTATCCAAGCCTCTTATCGCAGCGCTGTCGATCTTTTCCTTCACCTGGAGATGGAACGATTTTGTACTCCCACTGCTTGTCGTTAACAAGAGGAGTCTTTACACACTGCAGCTCGCGCTGGCAGTGATCCAAGGCGAATTCGGAGGTACACCGTGGAACACGATCCTTGCCTTCTCCACGTTGACCATAATACCAACTCTGGTGATATTCTTGTTGTTCCAGAGATTCTTCATGCGTGGCATTACAGCGGGAGGGCTGAAATACTGACACATGAGACCAATCAAGGTAGCACTCGTGGGCGTGGGAGGCTATGGCAGAAAGTATGCAGAGCAGCTTCTCATGGAAGGAGGGAGACACAACGTTGAACTGATCGGTGTAATCGATCCGTTTGCCTATCGAAGTGAGCTGTACCAGACTCTACTGAATTGTAAGGTACCGATTTTCGAAAGTTTGGGCCAGTTCTACTCAAGTTGCTTCGCGGACCTTGTTGTGATCTCAACACCGATCCATCTGCATTGCGAACAAACATGCGAGGCGCTGCTTCATGGAAGCCATGTGCTGTGCGAAAAACCTGCGGCACCAACCATACATGAAGTTAAGAGCATGATCAAGGCTCGGGACGAGTCACACCGCATCGTTGCGGTGGGATTCCAATGGTGTCATGATGAAGCCGTTCAGAGACTCAAGAGAGATTTTCTGGCTGGCCGGTTTGGAAAGGCAGAGAAATTTAAAGCTCTGGTGTTGTGGCCGAGAGACACGGCATATTACAAGAGATCAACGTGGGCTGGCAGGATCAAGGTCGATGGTAAGTGGGTGTTCGATAGCGTTGCCTCCAACGCCACCGCTCATTTTCTGCACTTCATGATGTTCTTGCTCGGCCCCAGCGTGCTCGACAGCGCATCACCGGAAACGGTTCAGGCAGAACTCTACAGAGCAAACGACATTGAAAATTTCGATACTTGCGCCATGAAGATCAGGACGATGAATACTGAGATTCTGTTTCTTGCATCTCATGCTGTGAGAAACAAGATCGGTCCTGTTTTTGAACTGCACTTCGAGAATGCACGGCTGTACTTCAACCATGGGGACTTTCCCGAAAGTACGAGCTGTTTCCTCGCTGTTTTCAAAGATGGTTCACGCGACCTGTATGGACCTGTGGATCACGCGAGTATGAAAAAACTCTGGGACGTTGTCGACATTATACGCGGCGAAGAGAAAGTGTATTGCACCTTAGAGTCTGCGCTCAGTTTGACGAGAGTGATCAACTGTGCACATTTATCGTCTGAGATTCATGACTTGCCGGTGAAGCTGAAAAGATCGGATGGTGAGCCACCTCTCGTCTGGATAGAAGGTCTCGATGAGGTACTGAAGGAATGCTTCAGGTTGGAAAAGCTTCCCAGCGAACTTCGCTTACCGTGGGCGGTGAAGCCAAAAGAAATTTCGTCAGACCGATGTGAGGTGTTCGCACCTTGAAAGTAAAGGTCTGTATCGTTGGTAGTAGTGGCCATTACGGTTATGTGCTGGAATCTCTCAGTGAAAAGATCGAAATCATTGCTGTTTCACCCGGTGTACCTGGAGAAGACATCAGTTCCCTCCTCTCAAAGCTCAGGCAGGCCAGCATAAAGCCGCGCATCTACGAAGATCATCTTCAAATGTTGAAGACTGAAAAACCAGACGCTGTAGTGATAAACACACACTTTCATATGAACGGAAAAATCCTGCAGGAAGCACTTCAAATGGGTATTCACGCATTCGTTGAAAAGCCGATCGCAACGAATTTTGGGGACCTTTTGCAGATACAAGAACTCTACACCAAACTGGAGGGCAAAGTGTTCTTCACAGCGATGTTCGGGCTCAGGTACAAACCGTGGTTCTTGACTGCGAAGAAACTGGTCGAATCCGGTGCGATCGGGGAAATAAGGTTGATCCATGCGCAGAAATCTTACAAACTCGGCCAAAGGCCCTCCTTCTTCAAGAAGCGTGACACATTCGGTGGTACCATCGTCTGGGTTGGGATACACGCGATCGATTGGATCCACTGGATATCCAGACTACATTATCTGAGTGTGTATGCTCTGCAGTCTCGCATTGCCAACAATGAACATGGTGAGCTCGAAGTCACCGGGGCGTGTCTGTTCGAACTCGAACACGAAGTAATTGCCACACTGACGGTGGACTACCTACGCCCTCAGGGGGCAGAGACTCACGATGATGACAGGCTGAGGTTAGTTGGAACAAAAGCAATCTTGGAAGTGATCGATCGGAGAGTTATACTTACAGATCAGACGGGTACGCATCTGCTCGAGAGTCAGGCTCAAGGCTGCATATTTGAAGACTTCTTGAATCAAATACTTGGCAAAGGTAAGTGCATGGTCACTCCTGAAGAATCGATTTACGCCACTCACGTGGCCCTTTGTGCGAGGGAAGCTGCAGACACGAAATGCATCGTCAAAATCTAAACTCTTTCTGTTTTGATCGAAAGTTGTCAAACCTGTCGGCTCATTTTTCACCTTGTGGGCGGTTCTTGAGCCATTCGACGGTCGTCAGCAAATTCTCGTAGAACGCTTCGATTTCCTCGTTCGTCAACCTCTTGTTGCCATAGCGAAGCTTAACGTAGATGTCCGTGAGCCTTCCGAACGGTTCAAACGAGCCTTTCATGTTCAAAACCTCATACGGAGTCAGATGATTAAATCCAGCAAAGAATTTGTTTCTCAGCCACCAGTACGCCTCAGCGACGAAACGCTCGGAAGGATCGAACTTCAAAGATTCTTCGTGGCGTGAGCCTTCCTCTGCACCTGCCACAGCACTTTTATGTTCTTCGATCAGAGCTCCGACGTTCTTCGAAACGTAGACGGTCAGATAGATCATGAAAACACCAGCAAAGATCAGCAGGGTCACGGAGGTCCAGTTCAGGAAATCAACGATTCTCCTCGGATCGCGCTGTGTCTGGGTCACTCTCACAGGCGTCGATTCCACGAACTCAATGCTTGTTTGCGGACTTTGCTCCATAACCGTGTCCTGCGCCAGTTCTGCTCGTGTAAGCTCGAACTCAGGTTTTATGATCGAAAAAACGAGAGAAAGCAGGGACAACACCACGGCGAAGGTCACTGCGCCGAGGAGCAAAAGCAGAAGTGTGCCCTTCAACTTGAACAGTTTCAGGCTCAGCGTTAGCAAGAATACTCCAAAGAGGATCAGAAAGATCGGAAAGAATATCCTTTCCAGTGCGATGTCAAAAACGCGAGAGCGATTCCGTGACTGATTTGAACTCTTTCCTGCGACGCGCTCCGCCGGCGTGATTTCAACCGTTTGCTTTGCTTCCTGGACGCTTTTCTGTGGAATCAGTCTGAGCATTTGTGCCATGATCGAGTAGTTGAGTCTGACAAAAAGCAGTGCACAGAGGATCGAAACAAATAAGAGGATGAAAAACCATCTTTTTTCGAGCCGAACCTTCGACCACACAACAACAAGCAGAACGATCACGAACAACGTTGCCGCCTGCCATCTTTCGATCCACGAAGAAAAATTCAATGCGACACCCAGAACAATGAGCCAAAGCCATGTCAGGTTGTTCTTCGAAGCCAGCACGTCCACAAGCGCAACAAGGCACAGGGCAATCAGAAACGATCGCAAACTGTCTTTCACAATCACGTAGAACAGGATCCAGTTCGAAAGAAAAAGCATCACAGACAGCAAAGGGGTCACGCAGCCCGAACGCTTGTTCGATAGTAACGACACAAACAAGACTGCGCCCGGTACCGTCAGATACACCCACCATGGCCCATCCTGAACGACAATCAAAAGCGATAGCAGCGACGCGGTCAAACTCAAAAGCCAGTCACCGGACCTCGTCGATTTCATAAAAGACCTCCTGAAGTGTTTGATTTGGCCTGATGATTCTCACGATGATCTGTTCCTCTTCCAGCAGTTTCGCCTTCTCTTTGAGTTTCACCATGTCCAGCGGATACATCTCGTAGGTTCTCCCGGCCTTGTACCGTGGGTCCCTGTAACCGTAGGGTAGAAGAAACACCATGACGCGCGCACACCGTGCCCTCGCCTCGAGCAGAACCGGCAAGATTGAATCTGTCAGATACATCGAAAGCACGACCATTGTTGAAGTGAATGTGAGCTTTGGCACCTGTGAAAGCAACACATCGCTGAGTTGTGGACCATCCTCCGAGCCCTCGGCGAGCGCAAGCGTCTCCACCGCTCTCACCCAGCCGTGCTGTGCGGTCCAGTCCATTTCGAGCACTTGCTTTCCAACCACGGTCATGTTTATCGTGTCGTTGCCCTGAGAAAGCCAGTACAGAACAGCCGTCGCTGCACGCACGGCCTCTTCTTCATAACCGGTTCGAATTTGGCCCCACACGTTTCGCGCGAAGATCTCCTTCGCCATGTTCAGATCCACGAACATGAAGACCCTGCTGATCGCCGTGTTTTCGTATTCTTTCACCAGGAGCTTGCCGAACTTCGCCGATGCTTTCCAGTGAATCTTTTTGATCGGATCGTTCGAATATTCTCTCAATCCCTTGATCCTCAACGGATCTTCGAAGAGTTTGAAATCTGATCTTCTACCTGGCAACGGCTCTCTCAAACGTGCCGGAAAGAACTCTAAAGGCATCAACCTCGGCAGCACGAGCACTTCCTGTGCGGCGTTGAACCGCGCCCAGATCCTAAATAAACCCAGAGGATGTTCGTAGTAACAGAACAAATCTTTCAGAACCTTTCTACCTCTGGTTGGGAAAGAAGTCCTCACATCGATTCGCATAGGTTCAGAACCAATGAAGAGCTCCCTCTCGAACAGATTGTAAGTCAGCGAAGAACCCACTTCGATCTGTCCCAGGAGCGTGACCTTCAAACGTTTCGAAGACGCAACGCTGTGATGGAACAAAACTTCCTGGTCGGTGAAGGCCCTTTCGGTGGAAATTGTTCTCTCGATTCGTAATCTCGAGACGTTCCGTCTCGTTTCCAGAAAATGCAACCACAGAAAACCGCACAGCAAAGCGAACAGAACACTGAACACGCTCGCGTTCAGGATCAACCAGACGAGGGTGGCGACAGAAAGAACGATTAAAGGTTGAACATTCGATGTTATTGATCTGAGCTCCAGTTTCACCCTCTTATCGGTGCCTCCTCGCTTTTGAGTATCTCCTCTACGATGTCTTGCTTGGTTTTTCGCATCAATCTGGCCTCTGGCTTGAGTATTAGTCTGTGTGCGAGTACGTCGAGCGCGATCTGCTTTGCATCGTCGGGCAGCACAAAGTTTCTGCCGTTGATCGCAGCGAGTGCTCTGGAAAGGTGCACCAGCGCGATGCTACCCCTCGGGCTGGCTCCGAGCGCCACATCCGGATGACTCCTGGTCCTCATCACGATCCGGACAACGTAATCCACGATCGACTCATCCACGTATACATCCTTCACGAGCTCTTTCATTCTCGCGAGTTCGCCCGGCTGACACACAGGTTCGAGCGACTCTATGGGATGAGACCTTTCCAATCTCCTCAGCAGTTCTATCTCCTGATCCTTTCCGAGATAGCCAAGGCTCAAACAGACTGCAAACCTGTCCAGCTGTGCCTCGGGCAACGGGAACGTTCCTTCAAACTCCACAGGATTCTGCGTCGCTATGACGAAGAAATGTTCGCTCAGCTGGTACGTCAACCCATCGATACTCACCTGCTTTTCGGCCATGGCTTGGAGCAAAGCGGACTGCGTTCTCGGCGTGGCCCTGTTTATCTCATCCACCAGCAGAACATCCGTGAAGAGAACGCCCTTCTTGAAACTGAACTGTCCGGTTCTCGGATCGAGCACGTTGAAACCCGTGATGTCGGAAGGTGTGAGATCCGGGGTACACTGAACCCTACCGAAATTCAGACCAAGCGATATAGCGAAAGACCTTGCAAGCATGGTCTTTCCCACCCCTGGCACGTCGTTGATGAGCACGTGCGCTGAGCTCAGAAAAGCCGCCAGCATCTTCCGGATGACCTCGTCCTTACCAACGATCACGCGGGAAACATTTGTCAACACGCGTTCCGCAAAGTCAGCAACCTGTTTCATTTCGAACTCCTCCATTGATCAAGGTTCTTCGCAATGAGTTTTCCAGCAGTTTTTCTCGCTGACAGCTCTTCGGCAGTGAAGCTTTCTTTGTTTCTGTAATCGTGCTTGTTAACAAACGAGTTGAGCAATTTCACCAGATGTCTGTATTTCGAAAGCTGGACTTCTTTTAGATCCGCTTTCAGGGAATTCTTGAGTTTCGAAAAAATGAATGCGTAATGATCGAAGCACAACACGGACTGGGAAGATTTGTACAGTTCAACGAGTTCGCCGACGTTTTCCAAAAAGGCCTTGAGATAAAGTGACTCAAACGTCTTCTCTCTTTCACACAGAACGCAGCTCGAACTGCGCTGCAAATTGGAACCGGATTTTAGAAGGTCGGCAAGATGGTCCAGAAGATCCGAATAAATTATTGCCAGGCCCATGGACCCCAGCTCCATGTGCCTTGACAGATACGTTTCTATTCTCGTTACATGCCTGCGACACAGTCCCTTGTATCGAAGCTCGGATCTGATCAGCACATCGTTCACCATTTCGTACAGGAGGCTATCGATGGTTGAATCTAAAGCCTTATCTGTGAGTAAACATATTGGACATTCCAGTCGCGTTTGAGAGATCGCATCTTTCAAGCTGATCTCAATGAGGTCCATATCTCTCACCTAAACAAAAACTCCTACCTCCGAAGGTAGGAGTCATCAGCCCGGACGGGCACTTGTGGGCGGACTCCATCGCCCCAACTGTTCTATCGAGTTCCATCAAATATCTTATCATATGACACGATGAGTTTTCCACTTGCCCTTGAAAAAGACCGTGGCGGCATAGAAAACCTCGCCGATCTCCGCAACGAGAAAAGAAAGCCAAAGAAACTTGCTCGGCAGTTTCAGCAAGACCGCGACGAGCAGTGCGTAGGGAATCTGGACGAACCATCTTCCAACGATACTCGAGAACATCGCCGCCTTCGTGTATCCTGCGCCGAAAAAGGCACTCATCAGAGAAACGGAAAAACCTGCTATGAGCACCGCCCAGGAACCGATTCTTATAGCGAAGGCACCCTCACGAACCACGTCTGGATCTTTCGTGAAGAGCTCGATGACCAACTGTGGCGATATGTTCGCGAGCACGACGAGGATTGAAAGGAAAAGCGCGTTGTACAGCGCGGCGAGCAACACGGTTCGTTCTGCCCTATCGATCTTGTTCGCCCCCAGACACTGGCCAACTATGGTGCTCGTCCCGATGGAAAAGCCCATCAGAGGAACGACCGCAAGCCCTATCATGCGGTCAACGATACCTATCGCAGCCAGGACCGTAGAGCCATAGATGCTGAACAGTTTGACCATGACCATGTTCGAAAGGTTTCTCAAAAACATCTCGATCCCACTCGGTAACCCCACTGTCAAAAGCTTTTTGTCTATAGACCAGTCCAGCTTGAACAAACCACTCAGCGTTATCTTGATCACACCCTGTCCTCTGAACAACACGACCAATCCCCAGACGAACACGACGGACGAAGCCACAACGGTCGCGATCGCCGCACCCTTGACACCAAGTCCTAAACCCCTGACATTGAAACCAGGAACGCGTTCGAACATGAATACGGGATCCAGGGCCATGTTCATGACCGCACCGACCGCCATCATGACGTTCGGCAGCTTCGATTCACCAGTGTTTCGTAGCGCTGTGTAAGTGGAATAAGTGGCAAAGAAGATGGGCAGAAAGAATATTCTCCAGAAACCATAATCGAGCCCTGCCGAGATGACTTCCTGATCTTTACTGAAGAACATCAGCAAAGGCCTGAGAAAGAGTATCAGCAGGATCGTTGCGATCAACGCGACGAATATTTTGAACACTATCGTCTGTTCGATCGTGCGGTTCACACGTTCGTAGTTCTTAGCCCCATATGCTTGAGATATCATGGATACCGAACCGGTGCCGATGATCTCGTTCAAAACCGACACGAGCCAGAAAATTGATGAAAACACGGCTACGCCAGCTATCGCACGCGCAGAAATTTTGCCGATCCAGAACATATCAACGATATCGTAAAGCACCTGAACGGCAAAACCGCCCATCGTGGGCACAGCCATGTACAGAAGGTTCTTGCTGAGACTACCTTCGGTCAAGTCTTTCGGCATATGAAAGCTCCTTCCAGCCGATGACTATTATATTATAGAATTAGAATTTTCTCAGCTCGCGAAGGGCAAAGATGGGGGTGTGTTCAACAAAAATTTCATTCCCACATACTCCAAAGCTTGTTTGAAGGCGGTGTTGATGTCTCGCTTCTGAACTGCGAGGTATGGATCAATATCGTAGAGACAGTCAAAATACTTCTGCGCATCCACCAATCGATCCATTTTCTTCGAAAGCTCCCGCTTGAGGAACTGACAGGACAAAACTTCGATGTTCCTTCTTCTGACATAACTCGCTGAAAACAGCCGACACACCAGCGGCCTGTAATCGTAAAAAGAACAGCCACCTTCTATCTTGGTGGATTCATCCACAAGGAGCACACATCTGTCGGTTGGCACGGCTCTCTGAGCCTTTTCGAACCACTTATCAAATTCGCCATTTTCGATCAGGTGAAGGGCCAGTGGGATGAACTCCAGCATCGTCGCTTCGATATTGTACGCGGCTGTCTGGCAACACAACCGACAGCCATTGCATCTGACTCCGAGCGCATCGTGTATTGACTTGAGTTCTTCATAGAGAACGAGAACCTTGCGCGAGATCACCCTCAACTGTTTCAGCATCTGAAACACCCAGAGATATTCAAATAGCAAAAAGAAATGACAGCAACATTTGTCCATATGAACAGATTCGTTTCTTGAGGTTTTCACTTTAAACAGCTGTGAGAATGAATTTCTCAAGGTACTATGACCGCAGAGTGATGTGTGCAATTCAAAAGTGTGATGTACTTAAATTAGGTTATAATCTTGGTTCTTACGACAGCCCGCCGGGAAAATGTACTCTTTCAAGGGTGGGATGAAAGGCTGCTTTTTGTTAGATATATTGCAGTTTTTCTAATGATGGTAATGTACAACAGAAGGGAAAGTAAATTGTGAGCAAAGCCGACAAGATCAAAAACACTCTCCAGGAAACAAAGGAGCGCAGGAAAACCCAAAGACCTGTTGTTTTTCAGCAAAAGTTCGTAAACTCCATAGCCTTAAAGCAGTACGGCATAACCTACAGCCTGGACTTTTCCC
>DOKY01000042.1:17407-25844 GCA_003510135.1 Pseudothermotoga sp. | reverse complement strand
TGGATACATATTATGCATTGGCTGTACAAGTTTCAGGAAATTATGCATATATTGCTGATGGAGGAAATGGCTTAGTCATAGTAGATATAACAGATCCAACTAATCCAAGTCAAGTAGGTCATTTGGATACATATTATGCATTGGCTGTACAAGTTTCAGGAAATTATGCATATATTGCTGATCGTGAAAATGGCTTAGTCATAGTAGATATAACAGATCCAACCAGTCCAAGTCAAGCAGGTCATTTGGATACAGATGGTTTTGCATGGGATGTACAAGTTTCAGGAAATTATGCATATATTGCTGATTGGCATAATGGCTTGGTCATAGTAGATATAACAGATCCAACTAATCCAAGTCAAGTAGGTCATTTGGATACAGATGGTTATGCATCGGCTGTACAAGTTTCAGGAAATTATGCATATATTGCTGATTCTTGGAATGGCTTGGTCATAGTAGATATAACAGATCCAACTAATCCAAGTCAAGTAGGTCATTTGGATACAGATGGTGATGCATCGGCTGTACAAGTTTCAGGAGATTATGCATATATTGCTGATTCTTGGAATGGCTTAGTCATAGTAGATATAACAGATCCAACTAATCCAGAATTAGTAGCTGACATGCTTTGGTTTACATTATTTGGTTTACATTATATGGAGTAAGTGGAGTGTAAAGCGAGATATTTTTAAGGTTTTCAAAGTTAAAGGTTATGGTACTTTGTTTGAGTAATGTATAGACACATTTCATTAAAATTAGAAAGAATGTAAATAACAAGCCCGCCTGATTCCAGAAGTTGTTCACAGGCGGGTTTGTTGTTGTACTTAGTATTATATATTCACACGAAAAATTGGACTAAAAATTAAGCAATTTTGTATAATCTTTACGGATTCTTCATATGCCTCCCTGGAACTCTTGCATCCTATGGTGCTGTGTGGGTATTCTTCGTTGTAGAACCTTTCAAACTCTTTTGTTTTTTCCACTAACACTTCGTACCTTTTTATTTATTTTGTCACCAGCGTACGGTGTACAAAGCAGACCAAGCCTGAGCGAAGCACCCACCTTCGAGGCCCACTATCTCTGGGATGGCTCCGGGCATTCCTTTTCGAAATAGATCTTCTTCAAACAGGGCATCGAGATCGCTGTGAAGGGGCAAAGCGTAATTTTCAGCTGCCTTTTTGAGAAGTGCGTTTCCAAGCCACCAGACCTTTTCATCTTTTTGACCGTAGTAGCCTCGATCTGCCCCAAAACCCAGGGAATGTATGAGGCCTCTGGATGTTATTAAACCTAACTGTTGAAGGCGTGTCCAGAGCGTCCGTGCGATGTCTTCATTTACCAATCCATAAACCAGAGGGAAGATCTGCACGAAGGTTATACCACTTGTTTTCTCGTCGTGACAGATCGCTCCTTTGAATATTCCCTTCTCTGTATCGTACCAGTCTCTCAAAAAGTGGATGTCATACCAGTGAGATAGTGCCTCATATTCTCTTTTCACACTATCAATGCCCAACCGTTTGGAAAGCTGATACATGCTTTTTGCGAAGACAAAAGCCGCTACAGCGTTGTCCAGGGTTTGAATATTCGGTGTTTCCAAGCTTTGTAGCTCCACGAACCCGGGTCCTTTGGGATATGGAGAAGTCTTGAGGATGGCCTTTCCCGCGTTGTGAAGCAGATAAAAGAGTTCTTTTGCTTCCTTTGGTGAGAGGACCACCTCCGTTAATTTCAAAAGCAGATCCGCCTGGAGCAGAGTTTCCAGGGCTTTTCCCGGAAAGATCACCTTTCCTTCTAAATTCACTTCGTGGGGCACCACATCGTTTTCGAGTCGAATCAACATATTTTGGAAAGATTCAACGGCGAGTTTGGGTAAATGCAACCCCAGCAGTGCCAAACCGATGAAGTAGGTATCTATGCCAAACCACCAGGGATACTCAGGAAAACCCGCGATAACTCCTTTCCCATTCTCCGTTTCTACGACGAAATCCAGAAGCATGTTTTTAGTCCAGTAACGTATGGGGGAAGATTCATTGTTTTGAGCACGTCGAGTCTTTCTCTTGTCTTCCATCAGTTCGTGAAACTTCTTTGGGGGGACACCTGATCTTGAAACTCTTAGCTCGCAGCGTCTTGAGACGCACCAGAGTATTTTCGAATCTTCCTGTTTCACCAACTTCGCACCCGGAAAGCTCACCACGTAGGTATGACCTTCTACTTCGAGTTCGAACCTGCCGGGGAGTGTTTTGAGAGAGTAGGGCAAGCTAAAAGTATCGCTTGAGTTCGTCTCTTTATCCCAGATACGGGTGGCGTCCAATCCAATCCTGCATAACAACGGTTTCGAAGTGGCTACCTCCACTCGAAAGTCTGGTGAATCTTCTGACATCAGAAAGGTAAGGGTGGACGTGGAGTCTGACCCCTTCAGGACGACTCTGCGCCCCGTAGAAAGTGTTTCAAAGCGGAGAAAGTTCAGGGTTTTGCCGTTTACATCGAGCCATTCCATGGTTCCCAAAATGCGGTGTGGGGGGAACCAGAGACCACACATCTTCTTTTCTATGTGATAACCCAATGGGGGGATGGTACCGTCTAAGGTCCCTATGAAATAACCTCTCCTGCCCGACTCGTAAAAAAGCTCTTTAGCGTCTTTCTCGTTTATCAATGGTTTTCTCATCCCTTCAACCCCGTTGTCACACCGCTTTCTACGAAGTAGCGCTGGAATGAGAGAAAGACGATTATCATGGGCAGAGTCATTAATAGTGTGGCTGCCATCATCAACTGCCAGAAGGTGTAGTAAGAGGTCCTGAAGAAATTCAATCCCATGGTCAACGTGAACATGCTCTTATCCGATGTCATCAAAAGTGGCCAGAGGAAATCGTTCCAGGTACCCAAAAATGTGTAGATAGCCAGAGCTGCCAAAGCAGGCTTTGCCATCGGCAACGCCACCTGGAAGAATCTTCTCAAAACGCCTGCTCCGTCTATTATAGCCGCTTCTTCCACCTCGGTAGGCAGGTTCAAAAAGAACTGACGCATCATGAAAAGTGTGACGACTCCGGTGAGCTTTGGAAGAAAGAGTCCCGCATATGTGTTTACAAGATTGTATCGCACCATGAGGTTGTAAATGGGAATGATGGTCACGTATGCGGGAACCATCATCGTGGCGAGGAAGAGAGTGAAGATGATGTTTCTGCCGGGGAATTTGAGCCTGGCGAACGCATAGCCTCCCATAGAGTCGAAGAGAACATGGCCGATCGTAGTCAGTCCTGCATAGATCATCGTGTTCAATATCCATCGAGCATACGGCACAACTTCGAAGACCTTTTTGTAGTTAGAAAGTGTTGCGGGGGCATCGAAAACCTTGGGAGGCCAAGAGAAGGGGTTTATCTTGGGCGGCCACTGCATGATGTCCACTCCCACATGTTGTCCGTCTTTTTCGTATGTCATGGGGGTTACGGAAACCAGAAGAGCCCACACAAACGGACCGAAAGAGATAACCGCGTAGGCTATCAGCAAAACATATGCCACGGTTTTACCCACTTTGTGTCCTCGTTTCACTCTATCCTCACCCTCTTTCAAAACCGTTCTTCACGCATCACACGCCGCTGCACGAGCGTCACGGAGAAGATGATGAGAAAGAGAATCATCGCAATCGCCGATGCGTATCCCATCTTCCCATAATTAAAAGCGTTTTGATATATGTACATCGATATGGTTATATTCTCTTGATTCTTTATGAGAAAGTAGATCTGGTCGAAGACCTGGAGTGTCCCTATGATTCCCATTGTGACAACAAAGATGATCTGATTCCGCAGCATGGGTATGGTTATCTTCCAGAACCGTACCCAGGCGTTTGCACCGTCTATCATGGAGGCTTCGATGATCGAAGTCGGAATATCCTGGAGCCCTGCCAGGAAGGTGACCATAAAATAACCGGCGGTCGTCCAGATGTTCATGGCCATTATCGAGGGAAGGGCAGTTTTGACGTTGCCCAGCCAGTCGATGGGTCCCACTCCAAGGTAACCAAGTAGCCGGTTAAGGAGGCCGGGTTTGGAATAGATGAGCATGAAGATCATGGATATAGCCGCCGCTGACGTTATCGATGGTAGGAAGAAAGAGACTTTGAAGAACTTCACGCCACGTATCCGCTGATTCGCCGCCACCGCCAAAACAATTGCCAGAAGTGTTTGTACCGGTGTGACCACAAGAGAAAAAACCGCGGCGTTTTTCAAAGATATCCAAAACATTCTGTCTTTGAAGGCTTTAGAAAAATTTGCAAGTCCAATGAAATCGGGAACGTACTTGGCAAAGACGCTCGCTTCTTTTTTCATGTAATCTTTCATGAAGTCGGAGAAGACGAACGTTTTATCCAGTTTGCGGTTTAAAAAGTCCTCTATCAATTTTTCAACGTCGAACTCTCTTTTGACTAGTTTCTTCTGTTCAGCATTCAAGTCCACGCCTACTGCCAGCTCGATGAAATCCACGGGGTCGAAAAGCGAGAGCAGCTCCTCCTTCGACGGATTTTCGTCGGGAGAGACGAAAAAATAATTCTCCAGGGCTTCCTGGGCGTTGAAACGTACCCTGTATTTTTGCTGGAACAGCGCATCGTAGTTGGTGAAGCTGTAGTAAGCCGCCTGGAATATCGGGATGATGGTGAAGACGAGGATTGTTACGATGATGGGAGATGCGAGGAAGTAACCCGCTATCGCTTCTCTTATTTTGCGCTTTTTGAACACCTGAACCACCTCAAAAAGCCGAGGGGGGTCTATCCCCCCTCGGAATCATCGTCATCTAACCCAAGAGTCGTAATTGGCGACAATCTCTTCGATGGCTTTTTCGAGACTCATCTCTCCCATCCACACCTTGGAAATTCTCGTGTTGATCTCATTTTCAGCTTTGCTGAAGATGCCAGATGGTGTGGGGATCCTCCATGGTATCGCGTATTTGACACCTTCGATGAAGGGGCCTTTTATGGGATCTTCAGGGAGACCTTTGGCAAGAGAAACGCGCGACGGGAGTACGCCGAGTTTTTCGGTGAACGTCTTCATTCCCTGGGTTACTAAGTATTTCAACGCAATAAAGGCCTCGTCTTTGTGTTCGCTGGTCTTGGGTATGGAATAGCACACGGTGTAGACCATGGTGGCTCTCTGTTTGTATTTGGGTAGTTCCGCAACACCAAAGTCAACGTTGGGGAAGTTGTCCCGCATGAAACCAAGCATCCAGGGGCCAGATATAACCATGGCAGCTTTTTCTTTTCCGAAAGCGTCTCCGAGCCACCCTGCTCCAACATCCTGAGGAGCTACCGCCACTTTGTACTTTCGATGAAGGTCGATGTAGAAGCGAATGCCTTCCACGGAATTGGGGTTACCCAAAGCCGTGGTGAGATCGTCGTTAACGACTTTTCCTCCCGCCTGTACGATGAACGGTATGACCCTGTTGAAGGCTCCATCACGATATAAAGAGAGACCCCACACGTCGATCTGTCCGTCTCCGTCAAGATCTCTTGTGAGTTTGGAAGCGGCGTAAACCAGGTCTACCCAGGTCCAGTTTTCATCGGGATATGCCAAACCCACTTCATCGAACATGCGTTTGTTGTAGAAAAGGGCCAGGGTGGAAAAATCTTTGGGCAGTCCGTAGATGCGATCATCGTACTTGAACGCGTCGAGAAGAGAAGGATAAAAGTCGTTCAGGTCAAGTCCGTGCTTTCTGATGAGAAGATCCAGAGGCTGGATCACGCCTTTTCTGAAGAACTCTTCTGCATAACTGGAGTCCAGGTAAAAAATGTCCGGTGCCGTCCCTGCAGAGAGCATAGCCGTAAGCTTTACTTTGTAATCCCCCGGTATGGGTTCGTAGACGAGCTTGATCTTACCCGCGTACTCTTCGTTGAACGCCTTCACCACTTCTTCCAAGGCCTGGGTTTCGCTGGGTGAAGAAACCCACCCACCGAGTCGCACCACTACCTCGGAGAAGCTCATCACCGCAACCAACACCACCACTAACAACACACTCAGTTTTCTCACGATAGACCCTCCTCTCAGTATTTTTCAAGTGCGTCCGCTATCACGAACGCACTGCCAGCAGCCCAAAGTTGTGGAGAACAAGAGACGGGATAAGGCAATGGATGCGGACCTTCCGAGCCGGAATAGAGTTCTGGTAACCTGTAATTGAAAAACTCTGCCGCGTTGAGAAGCGCTCTCGCCAGTTCTCTGGCTTCCTCTACATATCCGTAGCGCAGCAGTCCTTTAATGATCAGCGAGTTGTCATGGGGCCATACGCTACCGTTGTGGTAAGAGAACGGATTGTACGCTTTCATCTTGTTGCTCATGGTCCTCACGCCCCAACCGCTGAACATGTCTTTTGAAAAGAGTCGTTTGACCAGCTTTTCCGCTTTTTCTTCCTCGATAATTCCCGTCAAAAGCCCATGTGCTGGATTGGAAGTAATGCTGTCCACGGTGTGTTTTTCACCATCCAGCGCCAATGCGAAATATTCTTCATCTTCGAGCCAGAAATCTCTGTTGAAACGGACTTTCAGATTCAACGCCTGGTCTTGTAGTTTTGAAGCGTCCAATCCCAGATGAAAATGGCGCTCAAAATCGATCATGGCGTTGATAGCTCCATAGAGATACGCCTGAACTTCTGCTAAAGCGATAGGGCCTTTTGGAAAACTGCCGTCTTTTCTCACGACCGAGCGACTTGAATCCTTCCATCCCTGGTTTTGAAGGGCTGATCTGGACTGATACTCGAGGTAGCCATCTCCATCGAGGTCGCCATGCTGGTGGATCCACTGAAAGGCTCTCAGTATGTTTTCCACGTGAGCGGTAACGAATTCGTGATCACCTGTGGCTTTCCAATACGCGTGCATGGTTAATAAATATAAAGGTGTAGCGTCGATACTACCGTAGTATAGGGCGAAAGGAAGCTGCCCGGAGAGGTTAAGTTCTCCCGTCCTCATCTCGTGTATGATTTTGCCGGGTTCCATCTCTTTTGAAGAGTCTGATCTCGCTGCCTGGAGGAAGGACAGAGCTTCCAGGATATTTCGCACCAGTTCTGGAAAACGATCCAGACACTGGATGGAAAAGATCAGTAAATCTCTACCAAAGATCGTAGAAAACCAGGGTGTCCCTGCTGCTGGAACAGGTCCGAACTTGGTAGAAAGAAGAAGAAGGTTAAGATCCTCGACCGATTGCTGCAGGAGTTTTCTCAACTTCCCACGGCTCTGTGTTTGTAAGTAAAGTTTTGGAATGGGATGGTTTTGGAAAATCTTTGCAAAACCCGATTTTTTCTGGAAATAGATCTCTGCTGTGATTTCAAAGGTGCCTTTCCAACTTTGACGTCCCTCAAGTCTTTCTTTCAAATATTCTGGACAATTGTGATGTGCGTGAATTTTCAAAAAATCGGAAACACAGTCTATACCATTTTCCGTGGATTTGGTTTTTTTCGGAGTGTCTTTCGCTTCAAAGGGCACTCCATGGGAAATAGCCTGGCGTATTTCAAAGATATCAGTACATGTGTAATCGATTACACTTTCAAGCAAAAAATCAACCGGTTTATCTTTCAGATTTCTCACATCGATCTCGATTTTCACAGCGTTTGGGGATGTACGAAAAACTTTTTCTACCAGTATTTCGTACTCGTCTCCATCAAATCCCGAGAGTTCCCAGATCCGCAGATAATCGCTCCCGGTTTCCTTATTTATCTGAACAGACCGTCTATCTGGATTGACTTTTACTTTGAGTTTCTCCACCACTTTCGTGTCGAGGAGGTATACCCCTTCTTCCGGTCTAAGGGTTCCATCCATCTCTCCCGTGTCCGAAAAGACCGCCATAACGTTAGAATTCTTGATCACCAGCAACGGTAACGCCTCCTCTAGTAGATTTCCTCAGCTTGAGTTCCACCGGGAAAGACTTGGGGACGGGTTTGTTGCCTTCGATGAGGTCGATCAAAAGTCTGGCTGCCCAGGTGCCTACGAGGGCAATGGGTTGTGCTACGGTTGTGAGTGGTGGACTCACTACACTGGCTGGGGGGATGTTATCGAAACCTACCACAGAAACATCACGCCCAACCTTGAATCCTGCCTCCTTGAGCGCTCTGATCCCACCGATGGCCATGGTATCACTGGCGTAGAAGATAGCTTCTACCTTATCCGAGCGAAGAATAGTTTTGGTTATGGCATAGCCGCTCTCTTCGGTGAATTCTCCATTGTGTATCAGCGTAGGGTCGCAAACGATATGGGCTTTTTGAAGCGCCTTTAAATAACCCTCAAGCCTCTGTCTCGAAACCGCAAGATGTTGAGGCCCATTCACAAAGTGTATCATTCTGTGTCCCAGACTGACCAGATGTTCCACCGCCTTGCGAGCTCCTTCTTCGTTTTCAGTATCCACCCACAGATACGAAAGTCTATGATTGGGCCTTCCGATAACAACAAAAGGGAAACCAAGCTCAGTTAAAGCGTCGA
>DOKY01000042.1:0-17091 GCA_003510135.1 Pseudothermotoga sp. | reverse complement strand
TAAGGAAATGAAAAGAGGTAATCGATATCGTGTGGAACGATCAAGCCTATGGAATAAACCCGCTCCACTCTCAAACTTCGCGCTACATGATTAGGAACATATCCCAGCCTTTCTATGGCTTTCACAACGCACCAACGTGTTTTGGCTTTTACCTTGTTCGAGTTGTTCAAGACTCGAGAAACTGTTGCTGTTGAAACCCCCGCCTCTTTAGCTATGTCTTTGATTCTGATACGATTAGTCTTTGACAAGATTTACACCACCCTTAGTTTAATGTAATCGATTACATTGTGTAAGCTAGAATATCAGGTTTAATCTAAAAATACAAGTCAGAAAATATTCCATTTTTTCTGATTAGGAGTAAAAAGCACGGAATATCTTTGACTATTCTTCAAAATCTCACCGTTTTTTACTCTTTTACGACAGCCCGCCGTTAAAGTGTACTCTTTCAAGGGTGGAATGAAAGGCAGCTTTTTCGTTAGATATATTGCAGTTTTTCTAATGATGGTAGTGTACAACAGAAGAACAGAACGGAAAGTAAATTGTGAGCAAAGCCTATTCCTTGCAGATAGAGTTATTAAGTGTGAATGTGGTTGGAACTGCGATAGGGATGTTAATGTGGTCTCTCTCTTTGGAAAGTATCTCGGTAGATCTTTTGTTCTCACCAGCTGTGGGTCCACGCAGAGCATCAGAGAAGTTTCGTTCGTTCCGGCGTGCAGGTTCTTGACATCGCCGTTCATGCCAGCCGGGATCTTGATCGCTTCTGAATCGTTCAGCATGTCCTGAAAGATGTGCAGGAAAGGTACGATCAAATTGAAGTCGTGTTTCTCTTTCAGCTTCTTCGAGGCCTCAGCGAGCGCGAACTGGTGTCTTGGACCACCGTGATTGTCGAAGATGATCCAGTACTTGAAGTTCATCCTGGACAGATGTGTTCCCACTTCGAGGACCAAACGCTTGAACCCTCCATAGCTCAGCCAGATCGAGCCGAAAACGGGTTGCGTGTCGCTACCGAGTGGGATCTCGAAGAGTTTCACGACCTCGTGTTCCTTTTCCAGAATCTGACACGTTTCTTCCATCACTCTTCGTGCGATGAAGACGCAGTGCCAAGAGAAGGTGTGTAACATGCGTCTCGATGGGAGACACGACCGACACGAAAACGGTCTCTCCTCTGTTGAGCTTCAAGACTTCCTCACAGGTGAGTGAGAGATAGTCTTTCGCGCTATCACCTCACTTCAACGATTTCTTCAGCTCGCGATAGTGCTTCTCGATGATCGATCTTTTATAACTTGTGAGGATCTGCATGTCCTGAGCCTGCAGGTTCGGTCTGTTTGAGGTGTCAACGATCGGTGCAACGTTAAAGTTGACTTCACGTATCTCGCCCATTTCGAGCCTAAGAAGGATGGTTGAATCTGTCGAGGGGTAGGGGTTTCCACCCACATAGCCATAATAACCCCAGAGATCACCGTAGCTCAACTCGTCATCGGAGTCGAAATCGAGCCATGCGTAGATCTTCACGTTCGGTTTACGAACTTCGAGCTGGAACTGGCCCAAACCGTTCGCTACAGTCATGTTGTCTAACTTACCGTTTTGATCAACGCTGAACACGATCAGTGGCACCCACCCACCCTGAGCGGTGACCGCCGCGTAGGCATCGACCAAACCCGCACCGTAATAGATATCGTATCCCGAAGGACCAAGGTCTATGGCCGTTGCCCTCAGCACGTTTCTTATGTTCTCAACACCCACGATGCCCCGAGAGATCATGAGTGCTACGATGCCGGTCACGTGTGGTGCTGCCATCGAGGTACCCGCGGCATAGGCGTAAGTTCCACCTCCGTAAGTACTCAAGATTGGCTGATCTTCATCCCCACCTGGTGCAACGACGTCGAGCTCTGGTCCGTAGTCTGAATAGTTGGCTCTTGTGGTATCTATCGTGACGGCACCGACGGCGATCGTTTCTGGATAGGCAGCAGGATAGTCGATACCAGAACTTCCGTCATTTCCAGCGGCACAGACCATCACAACATCGTTTTGGTAAGCATACCTGACAACAGCTTGTGAGAGAGTAGACGGGCTGGAGGAACCCAGCGAGGCGTTTATGATTTTGGCACCATGATCGACGGCATAGACGACAGCTTTGGCGAAGTTAAACACAGAGCCAGTCCCATCGCTGCCGATGGCCCTCAACGGCATGATCTTCACCATCTGGCCCCACGTCACCCCGGCCACACCCCTGCTGTTGTTCGTCAAAGCTGCGATGATGCCGGTCACGTGTGTTCCATGACCATCTTCGTCTTGTGGAATACTGTCATTCTCGACGAAGTCATAACCTGGCACGAAGATACCTTGAAGATCTTTGTGTGAAAAGTCCACACCCGAATCGATGACGGCGATCGTGATGATGTCGCTACCCTTCGTGACAGACCAAGCTTCGGGAACTCTGATGAGCCCGAGGTTCCACTGAAGATGGAAATACGTATCGTTTGGTACCAGGTTCGAAAGGCTCATGGTGTAATGAGGTTCAACGCCGAGAAAACCTGCAATTTTGGAGAGCTTTTCGCGAAGCGTTGAGATATGAGCGGAAGTTTCTATGAGAAAATAGATCTCATCTTGTATGCGAAGTTCATCCAGAACTCTGCCCAGAGATGCGAGCCCCTGTTTGGCGCTCGATGATTCTGCGTCGAACCGGACCACGTACTGATTGTCGACGATCTTCGATGCAGTTTTTTTGCTCAAAGATGGTAGGCTGGGAAAGTTCAACGATTTTGTCACATCGCCGGCGTGCGCAGAGACTTTTCCGTATATCGTCGCAGAGAAGTTTGGTAACGATGTTCCACAGTTCGTTATAATCAAGACTGAAAACACTGAAAGCACGACTGAGAAGATCCATCGAAATTTTCTTTTGAACACCATCGAATCACCACGAACATCATATCACGAACTTCTCCTTTCGATGTAAAAGCGATCTGTCCATTGAAGGTGCAAGGTTTTATAATTTTAAGCTGGAAGAACGCGCTTCGAAGGTTTAGAGAACGGTTCGACAGTTTCGAGTCTGAAAGGAGAGATGGACGCTTGATCCCGGTTGTGAAGAAACTCACCAGACTTGGGGGAATCTTTAAACTGCCTGAATCCGGTAAGATCTTTACCGGGACTGAGTCCTTCGGAATCGCGAAGATCCTCAAGCAGGAACTATCGAAGCGGGGAAAGGATTTCTCCATCGTTGCGCATTCCCGCCACGGTTCAACCTTCGAGCTTTTGCTCGACGGGAATTTGATCAACCATCCGCAGGGTTACAGAATCATTCTTCAGCCATCGAAAGTGAGTTTCGTTGCTGCAACAAATCAGGGCCTGTTCTACGCGCTCCAGACCTTCAAACAGCTTTTGAGAGAGCAGAACGATGCGCTCGAGTCTGCCGCAATCGAGGACGAACCGGACTTTGAGAACAGGGCTTTCATGCTCGATATCAGCAGAAACAGGGTGCCCAAAATGGAGACGCTGAAAAAACTCGTCGAGCTTCTGTCTGAGCTCAAATACAACCAGCTTCAGCTCTACATGGAGCACACGTTCGCTTACGAAAAGCACGAGAAAGTTTGGCGAGATTATTCACCTTTGACACACGAAGAGATCTTGGAACTCGACGAATACTGTCGTGAACGTTTTATAGAGCTGGTGCCGAATCAGAACTGTTTTGGCCATCTGGAAAAATGGCTTATTCACGACGAGTACAGGCATCTGGCGGAGTGTCCCGACGGTTTCGTCTTCCCCTGGGGTGTTCCGTCCGGTCCATTTTCGCTTTCACCTGCGGTGGAGGAATCTTTGAAGTTCGTCGAGTCGCTGCTGGAAGAGCTTCTGCCACATTTTTCGAGTTCGAAAGTGAACGTCGGCGCTGATGAAACCTTCGACCTTGGGCTGGGCAGGTCAAAGGAGCTGTGTGAAAAGTTCGGAAAGGGCAGGGTCTATCTGAACTTCCTGCTTGGCCTTTACAGGATTGTCAAAAGACACGGCAGGACCATGATGTTCTGGGGTGACATCATAAAGAACTATCCCAAACTGGTGGGTGAACTTCCAAACGACGTCATCGCGTTGCTGTGGGGCTATGAGGAAGATCATCCGTATGAGACCGAATGTGAACTGTTCGCGAGCAAGGGAATCAGTTTCTACGTGTGTCCGGGTACTTCGAGCTGGAACTCTTTCGTGGGTAGGTTGGACAACGCGCTGGGAAACGTTAGAAACGCCATTCGGAACGGAAAGAAGTTCAACGCTCTGGGATTTCTTCTCACCGATTGGGGTGACAACGGTCATACACAGCATTTTCCAGTTTCGATCCTTCCCATCGTCTATGCAGCCACGCTCGGCTGGAACGTGTCGGTGGATTTCTCGACGGAGGAGTTATTGAAGCAAACGGACGTTCACGTTTTTGGGATCGGTTCTTTGTCCGAAAAGCTTCACACCCTCGGAAACATGTACAAGAATTTGAGCGTTCAGTTGCCCAACGCGAGCGTTTACTTTACGGCTTTGATGTTTCCAGAAAGGTTTCTTGAAAACTTAGACGCTCTGGATGAGAATGACGTTGAAGCGATCAAGGAAGCTCTTCAGCAGGTGGAAGATCTCATTCGCGAGCTACTCGAACTTCGAAACGAGTCCAGCAGAATCTTTGTAGATCAGATCGTCAACAACGCAAGAATGCTCGGGCTCGCGATGGAGTGGATGTTGCTGGCGAAGGAGTACGAAAGGATCGATCGGATCGGTGAATCGATCTGGAAAGATTTTGCAACCAGATTCGCTCAGGTCGTCGAGGAATACAAAAAGCTATGGCTCGAGTCGAACAGGCTTGGTGGACTCAACCAGAGCGTTGAGAAGCTGACAAGGTTGTTGAAGTTGAAATAGCAGATTACTTTGCGCTCTGTTTCGCTCTGCGTCTGCGCCAGTACAGGATGCCCCCCGGGATCCAGCAGATGATCGTGCTGATGGGCGTGAAGCTGCAGTGTGCGTAGTATCCGATCAAGCAAGGCTTACTCGCTCCCGGTATGGGCAACAGCGTCCAGATTTTTATCTTTTCGGCCACCTCGCGCTGCCTTTCGTTTATCACACTTCTTACTGTTCGCCGATTTGACACTTAAAGGCAATGGGATTCTTATCGGTTTTAGGCCGCCTTTCATGGAGCGAGTGATACTCCATGGCCACGCAGATGTGGCTTGTACCTCACATCTACAACGAGTGTCAATTTGTAGATTCGAGCAGCAGTTTTATTCAGTTCAGAACATAACAGATGCAACTTTGTCGGCATAGCAATGTATCGTACCTCGATAGTTTCTTCTGACACGGTCCTTGATAAGCTTCTTACTGTTCCACTGAAGGAGAATGGTAAGGAACTATTTTTCTCTCATTCGAGCACGGGAAGCGTGGAGTTCGCGTAGGGCATGAGCAGAATAGATGCTGAGCTTCCGTGTTTTTCGAGCGCCGCATCGATTGCTCTCTGTGGATCGCTGAAAGGTGTCATGAATATTTCCCTCACGACGCCTTCGTTCATGTTCGAGCAAAGAAAGATGCTGGCCTTCTTGAGCACCCTGCAGAAGCCCACAGCTTTGTGACCTCCCAGAACGAAGTTGGACTTTATCCACTGTAACGGTTCGTCCGGATTTTTGGCCTTTCTCATCCACTCTTCAAAGGTTCTCTCTCCGAAACCTTCTCTGCATTCCGCTATAAGTACGATCGTGCCGTTGCCTTTCACCGCGTGCGACGCGTTGTCCAGCCCCTTCTGCGCCTGATACAGGTTTATATCTTTCGGAAAGCCACCAGGTGAGGCGATCACAACGTCGTACTTCTTTGCGATCGGCACTTTGTACATCGCGTCTATGTACTTGACACCCTCTTGATGTGCGGCTACGGGGTGCCCGGCTACAGCCTTCACTATCTCTTTTCTACTGTTGAGAACGACGTTCACGATGAACCTGACGTTAGCCATCGCACCGGCTTCTTCTATGTCGAGCCTCACGGGACTGTTGATGTTTCCAGCGACGGCGTCTTCTGAAAGCATTAGCGAATGGTTCTTCTCTATGGTCCTCTTGCTGCACACACCGGGCAGAAGTGCTTTATGACCACCACTGTAGCCGACGAACCAATGCAGTTCGAGGTTGCCTGTAGCGATGATGAGATCCGATTCGACGACTGGTCTGAAGACGTCCACAGGAGTTCTTCGACTTGTCTCACCGATATACACACAGTCATCGACATCGTGGTTGATGCATTCGTAACCTTTGAAGACTTCTTCGCCAACGGCTTTCTTCATCTCTTCTTCGCTCATCTTTCTGTGAAAGCCAAGCGCAAAGATGATCCTTATCTGTTCACGCTTCACACCCGCCCTGCTCAACTCCTCCACAATGGGAGGAACAATGATGTGTGAAGGGCTCGGACGGGTCAGATCGCTCACCAGTATGGCGATTCTCCTTGGTTTTGTCTCTTCGACAATCTGCGTCAACGTGGGACTCGCAATGGGATTCTCTAAGGCTCTGCGGATTTCGTCAAAGGGATCATCCACGCCTGGAAATTCCGTCTTAGGCGAGAGGATCTCTGTGTGATCCGGAACTTCAAGCTGCAACTGTTTTTCACCGTATTTCAGAGAGACTTTCATTTGTTCTCACCTCACAGGGTGGGTTGGGTGAGATAGATACCGAATTCGCGGTGCCTCAGCATCTCACTCTTGGTCAATTTGCCGTTCAGAACTTCGATCAACTTCTGGTACAATCTTTCTCCGGCCTGCTGAATGGTTGTCTTTCCTTCGAGCACATCGCTCACATCAACGTCTATGTTGTCGCTCATCCTGCTGTAGGTCTTCGCGTTCGCAGTGACCTTGATCACGGGTGCTATGGGACAACCTGTGGGCGTGCCCCGACCCGTCGTGAAGATCACAACCTGTGCCCCGCCGGCGACCATGCCGCTGACCGACTCAACGTCGTGCCCCGGGCTGTCCATGAAATAAAGACCACGCGCTGGTACGGGTTCGCCATACTCGAGGACCCCGCTTATGGGTCTGGTACCGGCTTTGTAGATCGCCCCGAGGGACTTTTCCTCCAGCGTGGTCAAACCACCACGAATATTTCCGGGTGTCGGATTGACACCGCGAACGTCTTCACCACCTGCGAGAGCACTTCGCTCACACCTGCTCACAAGTTCAAGCAGTTTTTTCGCCACCTCTTCGTTCACGGCGCGCCTGGCCAAAAGGTGCTCGGCGCCAATGATTTCCGTGGTTTCTGAGAAGACCACAGCCGCACCTGCATCGACGAGCTTGTCCGCCACATATCCAACCACGGGATTGGAAGCGATTCCAGAGGTCGTGTCCGAACCACCGCATTCTATGGCCACGATGACATTGGAAAGATCCACCTCAACTTCTTTGATCTCACACTGTTCCATCATCTTCTGCAAGATTCGAACGCCTTTTTCAATCGTTCTGAGCGTGCCACCTTCTTCCTGTATGATCAGACACTCTGCAGGTTTTCCCGTCGCACGTACCGATTCGAAGATCTTCATCGTGGGGATTGTCTCACAACCGAGCCCGACGAACAGCACACCAGCGACGTTCGGATTGCACGCCAAGCCCTTCAGGACGTTAACAACTTTTCTCTCGTCCTCCTTCATGTGGTTACAACCGTGCTGGTTGTGAAGACAGACAACGTTTGAAAAGTTGCTCGCTATCTCCTCAGCCGTTCTAGTCGCGCAGATCACCGTTGGAACGACTAAAAAATGGTTGCGAAAACCTATCTTTCCGTCCGGTCTGAGAAATCCTTTCAGTTTCACGATCGATGCCCCCTCACACCACGCTGACCCACAACGTTGTGAACATGAACGTACTGACCTTTCTTGATGTCCACCGTGGCGATTCCAATCGGTTCGCCGTACTTCACCACCTGAGCACCCTGAGGGATATCCACCAGGGCAAACTTGTGTCCGAACGGCACATCTTCGAGTAACTCCACTGTGAGCTTTTTCTCTCCCAGAGCCACAGTGACTCGCTGTCCCTTAAAAAGGTCCTTTATCGCGGTCGCCACGTTGTCCTTCTTCGAAAATGCTATGGCGTCCATCGTCTCCACCTCACGGAAGTTTTATCAAATTGGACTGAACCAAGACTTTCTCCATCTCTCTGCCCTTGCTGATCCTTTCTCTGATCTTCCTCAAGAGTTCTTCGTCGGAAAGCGGATTTCTCGCGAGACCCTGTTCAATCGCTTTTTTTGCCACTGCGAATGCTTCCTCAACATAAACTTCACTTTCCTCCATCGTGGGCACTATGTACTCTTCGTGGATACCTTTCCTGTAAGCGAAGTCCGCTATGGCCTGAGCAGCCGCAATGCACATCTCGTCGGTCACTTTCGTTGCACGCACATCGAGCACTCCTCTGAAGATCGCAGGAAAACCAAGCGAGTTGTTGACCTGATTTGGAAAGTCGCTCCTACCGGTCGCAACGATCCTTGCACCAGCCTCTTTCGCTTCCCACGGCCAGATTTCTGGCACGGGGTTCGCTCCAGCAAAGACGATAGCATCTTCGTTCATCTTCTTGATCCACTCGGGTTTGATCACGCCCGGTCCACTCTTCGAATAAGCGATGCACACGTCCGCGCCGATCAGAGATTCTTCTATGCCTCCAGTGACGTTGTCCGCGTTGGTCTTGATCCACATGCGCCTCGTGATGGGATCGAGTTGCTCTGCACGCTCTCTCGTTATTATTCCTTTCGAGTCGACGACCAGCACGTTGCCCAGATCCACACCCATCTTCTCTAAAAGCCTCGCGAAAGCATAGTTCGCGCTGCCCGCTCCTATGAGGGTGATCTTCACTTCGTTTATCTTCTTGCCAACTATCCTCAACGCGTTGATCAGTCCCGCTAACGTGATCGTCGCGGTTCCTTGCTGATCATCGTGGAAGACGGGAATGGAAAGTTCTTGCTGGAGCCTTTCGAGCAAGGCGAAGCATTTCGGTTTTTCGACGTCCTCCAGGTTTATTCCCGAAATGCTTGGTGAAAGCCACTTGCAGAACTGAACGATCTCTTCGATCTCTTTGGTCCCAACGCACAGAGGTAGGGCGTCCACTCCACCCAGGTACTTGAACAGGAGTGCTTTTCCTTCCATTACGGGTAAACCCGCTTCCGGTCCGATGTCCCCCAGGCCGAGTATCCTCGTTCCGTCGGTAACTATGGCGATCGTGTTCTCTTTATTTGTGTATTCGTAAACCTTCGAAGGTTCCTTCACTATCTCCTGACAGACCTTCGCGACACCCGGTGTGTACCAAATGGCAAAATCGTCGTACGATCTCACCGGCACTTTCGGCGCAGTCTGTATCTTTCCTCTGTAAAAAGGATGCAGCTTCAAAGCCTCTTCAGATGGTTTCTGAGCCTTTTTCAACAGTTCCTCGACATTCTTGTTGTAATCCACCTTTCACACCTCCATCAGAAGAATAGTCCTCTTGGGAAAGGCACGCGCAGGAGTCTGCCGAGAGTGTACCAGAAGATGAAAACGATCGCGCAGTAACCGAGCGAGAAAAGAACGAATTGTTTCGCCTTCAAACTCCTCCCGGCGAGTATCGCGAATATGACGATACCGAACACGATACTTCCCAGCAGAAAGCCCAAAACCCAGTCCATAACGTACACCCAGAGAAAGCTCAGAATCGCGACGAGGCAGATGTAGAAGAAATCTTTCAGGGAAATAGATCCTGCGGCGCTCACTCTGCGTTTTTTCCAGAGCACAATCGCCCTAACCAGCAGAACTACGCTCAGGATCATAAGGAGCCCAAGCAAAAATCGAGGAAAAACGGCGGATAAATAGTTGTACTGTTTTGTTTGATCGAAAAGAACGAAGCTGAAGATCAAAATGAAAATCGAGACAACTATATCGGCGATCATTTTTGTTCACCACCCGAAACAACTATGCGTTTCTTCAGAAACACAGGCCACAGCAGGAAGAACACAGAAAGCACGATGAACACCCAGCACAGTGGTCTGGTGATGAAGATCAACCAGGGCTGGGTAAGCTGTCTTCCTATCAACAAACCCTGTACCAGACCCGATTCAATTATGGGACCCAGTATCAAGCCTAAAGTTATGGGACCTGCTTCAAAACCGAGCTTTCTCAACACAAAGCCAAGAAAACCGAGTATGAGCATCATGTACACATCGGAAATGTTGTTGCTTACACAGTAAGAGCCAACCATGGTCAGGAAAAGAATTGTCGGTGCGAGCAAGCTGAGGGGAATTTTGGTTATGAGCTTTGCCATTCCTCTCCCAAAGGCCAGACCGACTGGAACCATGACCAAGCTTGCAAGGATAACACCTGCGATGAAGGTGTAAACCACGTCAGCCCTCGTTGTGAACAACTCCACACCTGGTCTCAGCCCTTGCATAAGCAAAGCTCCGTAAAGGATCGCATCCACGGGCGTACCGGGAACACCAAGAGTCATCAACGGAACAAATCCTCCACCCACCACGGCGTTGTTTGAAGCCTCCGTGGCTATCACACCTTCAGGAATACCAGTTCCAAACTTTTCTGGATGCTTGGAAGCTCTCACAGCCTCACTGTAGGCAACCAGGTTCGCTATGTTCCCGCCTGCACCCGGTAGCACGCCTATGATGAAACCAATGACTGAGGCTCTGAGCAGATCGATCTGCCTCTTCATCACGTTGACGAACGTTTTCCGAACCAGGCCTCTCTGCACCTTAGCTTCCTGATACAGCTGTTGCTTGGATCTGTTCAATATCATCTCAATGACCTGCGGTATACAGAACAACCCGACGAGTGCGGGAATCAAGCCCACACCACCAATCAACTGGGGCATATTGAAGGTGAAACGCACGTTGCCCCCCACTGGTGCAACACCTATCGTGCTCAGCAACACACCTATCAAGCCACCAATGAAGCCCTTGAGCGTGTTGCCACGCGACAGTGAAGAGATCACCGTCAGACCGAATATTCCGAGCCAGAAGTACTCAGGAGGTCCGAACTTGAGTGCGATACGTGCGAGCATGGGCGCGAAGATCAAGAACATGATCAGGCCGAACAACGCTCCATAAAGTGAGGCAAAAGTGGCGGTAAGTATTGCTTCCCAGCCTCTACCTTGCTTGGCCATGGGATAACCATCGAAGGTGGTACCTATGTTTGAAGGGGTACCGGGCGTTCTGAGCAGTATCGCCGAGAATGAACCACCGTATATCGCCGCCATGTAGAGTGAACCCAGGAAGACCAAGCTGTCCGAAGCCGAGAGCCAGTAGGTTATAGGAAGAAACAGAGCCACACCCATCGTTGCGCTCAAACCCGGCAGTGAACCAATTACGAGCCCGACAGAGACGCCTCCTAACATCAGCAGGAGAGTCTTCACAATGAACAGCTGGGCAAAACCGTAGGCGAGATTCTGAAGCCCCGACATGCAGATTTCTTCCCCCTTTCAAAAACCCGCACCCTTGTGGGGTGCGGGTGGGAACAAGGAAACAATCACTTTCCTTTTGTTTCTTCCCACAGCTCTTTGTAATACGCCATCAGCTCTGAAACGAGTTTGGCCGAAGCAGCCTCGTCGTAGTTTTCGATCACGAAACCCATCTCTTCCATCTTGGCAACGAACTCAGGATTGTTGTTCACTTCCTTCACAGCTGCTTCGAGTACTCTCTTCACATCTTCTGGCGTTCCGGGAGGCACGGCAACTCCTCTGTACGCTTTCTCGACGAGATCTATCCCAAGTTCTCTAAAAGTTGGCACATCGGGGAACCACGGGAGCCTCTTCTCACTTGCCACTGCGATAACCTTCATCTTGTCTCTGTACTGCACTGCCATCGTCGTGTAGGTCATTAGACCGTCAACGTGTCCACCAAGCAGTGCTGGAACGGCCGTACCTGAACCTGAGAATGGGACATAGACAATGTTCAAACCTGTGAGTTTCGCAAGCCTCACGGTTGCAAAACTGTTCGCAGAAGGCTGTCCACTCCCGCCGAGAGTGACTACGCCTTTTTCTTTTGCATACTTAACGAAATCCTCGAATGTGTTGATAGGGCTGTCGATCCTCACCGCGAGCACACACGGGGTGGACTGGAAGAAATAGATGTTGTTTATCTGCTCGGTCTTGTAACCAACTCCGCCCTGAAGTGGCTGAAGGATGGTGTGCGGCAGGTTCGTTCCGTAGATGGTATAGCCATCAGGCTTCGCACGGGTCACGAGCTCTGTCCAACCGACGGCGCCACCTCCACCTTCTTTGTAGGTTATCACGATAGGCACTCCCAGGATCTTTTCCAGATACGGCTGCTGCAAACGTGCTGTGATGTCCGATTCTCCACCGGGAGCGAAACAGATGACGTAAGTGATCGGTTTGCTCGGGTATTTCTCTGCCAGGACGAAAGTCAGCGCAAGCAGCGCAAAAAGAACCACCAGCACACGAACTTTCATGCTCTTTACCTCCTCTCGAAAGGTTTGCACTGCTTACATTATAGCGAATTCACATCCGAAAAATCAAGCAACTTTGTTCTTTCTCACTCATGCCGGATGATCGATGAACAAAACATGCAATGTTCTTCCACGGATCGTTTCGATCTTTCTGAAAGTCATTCTCAACTTTCTGAGAGCGCTTATCCTTGAGAGAAATCCCATCATGATATACGTACAAGAAAACGCTGCGGAAGATACAGAATGAGCTTGCGAGTCAAATTCTGCAAAAGTGTTTCTCGAACGCCTCTGAAACTTTAGAACTGCCAAATCAAACACGGGTATGCCCATCTGTGAGCACACCCGTGAAAGTTCGACAGATCTCAAAAACTTGTTTCCACCATTATGCAACGACCTATAGAGTATTCGACACCGTTGTTCTTGATCAAGTCTTCTATCTGCTTGGAACCTGCACCGGGCTGGAACCAGAGGCGCTTGAACCCAAGCTTAATCGCTTTGTCTGCCACCTGAATGCCCACTTCTGGTGGGACCACAAAAACTATGAGATCCACATCCCTGGGAAGTTCTTCGATGTCTCTGTAGCATCTGACACCCTCTATGACTTCGGACCCCGGATTGACCGGATAGACCTCAAAACCTTTCGAGAGAAGATCTCGAACGATCTTGTTTCCGTATTTTCTGCTGTTTTCACTCGCTCCGACGACAGCTATTCTCCTCACGCCGTTCAACTCCAATGTTTCACCCCCCTGGTCAAACGTGAACTTGCTGGAGAAGTCCATAACGCTGCATGGCATTCTCGAGTATGTGCAGTACAAGCCCTTCGTAAGTGAAACCGGCAGCTTCCGCGATCCTCGGCAGATCGGAAAAGTTTCTCACCATACCGGGAAGGGGATTGATCTCCAGGAAATACGGATTCCCATCCTCCTGCGAAACTCTCAGGTCTATCCTCGCCACGTCCTTTATGTCCAGACTCTTGCACACCTTTACCGCCATGTTGATGAGTTTCCTCTCGAGCACAGGGTCTATCTTCGCTGGACAAGTGTAGTCCACGTAGTAATCGGAATTCTTCTTGACCCTGTAGCTGTAGAACTCTTTTCCGTGTTTGAAGTGGATCTCCATGATGGGTAGGACCCTGTATTTATCCTTCTCCTGTAAAACCCCTATCGTGAATTCCCTGCCTCTTATGTATTCCTCGACGAGAATAGACTCGTTGTACGTGGCGAACAACCTTTCGATCTCTTTTCTGTACTCGAGCATGTCATGAACCAGGCCCGTCTCGGAAATACCCTTTGAAGAACCTTCCGCGTTCAGCTTCAGTATCAGCGGGAACCTCATGTTCTTTCTGAGCTTGTCGTCCAAGGAACGTATCACCTGGAACCTCGGTGTTCGTATGTCTTTGGTCAGTAATACCTGTTTGGTCAAGGCTTTGTCGAGACACACGGCCAACGTGGTGGCGTCCGAGCCAGTGTAGGGAATCCCGTAGAAACTCAAAATGGCTGGAACTTGAGCTTCTCTTGCTCTTCCGAACGTACCCTCGGCAAAGTTGTAGACGATGTCGACTTTCTCGTTCAGCAGCGTTGGGATGAATTTCTCGGGCACGGCTTCCATCAGAACGACTTCATGCCCGCCACTTTCGATGGACTGCTTGATGTCCATCACGACATCCATCGAATCGTACTCCGCTTCCCAGTCCTCCACATCAGGCCTCACACCACGCTGCACGTTGTACGCCAGCCCAACTTTCGTACAGACCACCTCCAGGTTTTCTTCAGCTCAATTATCACCCCTTTGAACGTAAAAGATTTTTCATTAGGTGGATGATTCGTTGTCTTTTTTTCAACAAATGAGAGACGCACAGCTGGAGAACGACTGAGATGGTTCTCGTCATGACGATGCGACGAGAACTTTCATCTGAACCGATCTTTCCTGAGTTCACACCGATTTAACATTTCTTCGTGTATAATGTCCTGCCGTGAGGAGTTCGTGGTAAATTATAGAAGGATGCTCCCGTCTTGCCAGCAGGCAAGACCAAAAAGGCCGAGGGAGGAGGTCGGTGAATGAGGATCTACGAGACGATGTTCATCATCGATCCACGAATGAGCGAGGAAGAACGTGAAGCTCTCGTGGAGAAGATTAAAGGTATCATCACAGAACGTGTGAGTGGTCAGATCAGAGAGGTCAACAGGTGGGGTCTGAGGAGACTCGCCTATCCCATCGCCCACCAGACTGAAGGAGACTACACGGTGATCATGTTCACGGCCGATCCTGCGAATGTGAACAAACTCGAGGAATTTTATCGCATCACTCCACAGATAATCCGCTGGCAGACCTTCAGGCGAGAAGATCTCGAGAAAAAGGAAAAGAAGGCCGCTCAGACGAGCAACGTCGAGCAGAAGGAGTAATCTGTCGTGCCGTACTACAACCGGGTGATCCTGGTAGGCCGACTCACCAGAGATCCAGATACACGCATGACGACCACAGGCTCTGCGGTTGCGTCCTTCACGCTCGCCGTTGACAGGCCCCCAAGGTCCTCAGACAGTCAAAGGACAACGGATTTCATAAAAGTGGTTGCGTTCAACAAACTCGCGGACTTTGTGAAACTGTATCTGAAGAAGGGTCAGCTGGTCTTGGTCGAAGGGGAGCTGAGGATAAACAAGTGGCAGTCCCGCGACGGGTCAAACGTGACCACACCCGAGATCTGGGCACGGGACATCCGGTTCATGGAGAAGAAATCAGCAATGGAGGAAAACGTCGAAGAGATCGAGAAGTTCGAAGAACCAATCGTCAACCCCGAAGATATGTTCGGCCCTGAAGAAGAACTCGACAGTGAAGATGAAGATAAGCCACCGTTCTGAGGAGGTGTCCGTGTGGACCAGCAGAGGAGAAGAAGGAAAAAGAGAATCAAGAAATGCAGGCTTTGTGAAATGAAGATCGAGTACGTGGATTACAAAGACATCAAACTCCTGAGCGACTATTTGAACGAAAAGGGGAAGATCATACCCAAACGCGTGACCGGCAACTGTGCGAAGCATCAGAGAATGATCAAAGTCGCCATAAAGCGTGCAAGACACATGGCTCTGCTGCCGTACATCAAGATGTGAAACAGAAGAATTCGATTCTTCGCCGGAGGGACCGCTGAGTCCCTCCGTTTGTTCTGGGAGGGAAAAGGGATGAAGAAGCTCGCCGTGGTTGCCATTGGCGGGAACGCAGTGAACAGACCGGGTGAAAAACCCACAGCAGAGAACATGCTGAGCGCGATCGAAGAGGCGGTCGGCTATCTTGTCGACATGCTCGATGAGTACGACATCGTGATCACGCACGGAAACGGCCCACAGGTGGGGAACATACTCATCCAGCAGGAGATGGCGAAAGCGGTTATCCCACCGTTCCCGATCGATGTGAACGACGCGCAGACCCAGGGCAGCTTAGGTTACATGATCGTACAGGCCTTGAGGAATCGACTCGCCGAAAGAGGTTTGAACAGAGAAGTCGCCGCATTGATCACGCAAATAGTTGTCGACAGGAACGACGAAGCGTTCAAGAAACCTTCCAAACCTGTTGGACCATTCTACACCGAAGAAGAAGCGAGAAAACTCATGATGGAGAAAGGTTGGATCATGAAGGAAGATGCGGGCCGAGGCTGGAGAAGAGTTGTGCCTTCGCCCAAACCTCTGGACATAGTGGAAAAAGAAATCGTGAGCATGCTTTTGAAGAACGGTGTGATCGTCGTTGCTGCCGGTGGGGGTGGAATACCGGTCGTGAGAGAGAACGGCAAACTGAAAGGCATCGAAGCAGTGATAGACAAAGACAGAGCAAGCGCGCTTCTGGCAATAGAGATTGGAGCTGACGAACTGATCATCCTGACCGGCGTTGAAAAGGTTGCGCTCAACTACGGCAAGCCGAATCAGACTTTTGTGGACAGACTCACCGTTGAAGAGGCCGTGAAATACTTGAAGGAAGGGCATTTTCCCGCAGGCAGCATGGGCCCAAAGATAGAAGCGGCTGTCGATTTCGTTACGGCCACCAACAGAACCTGTTTGATAACAGACATGAAGAAGCTGAAAGAAGCTCTCTCTGGCAGAACGGGTACGAGGATCGTTCGCGAGTGAGGGGGCTTCTCAAAGGAAAATCCATGTGGTATATTCTATATGAAAGGTGGGTGCGTAGCTCAGAGGAAGAGCGTCTGCCTTACGAGCAGAAGGTCGTAGGTTCGAGTCCTGCCGCACCCACCAAAGGAGTGGCCAGGTAGCTCAGTTGGTAGAGCACTGGACTGAAAATCCAGGTGTCGGCGGTTCGATTCCGCCCCTGGCCACCAAAGATATCGTCGGTTTTGACACTTTTCGATACGATAGCAAAAGGCGCTCCTGTAGCTGCGGGAGCGCCTTTTTTATCTGCATCCAAAACGTGGACATAAAAGTAATTCGCCTCAAAAATGTCCTTGGACACTTCGATTGCCTCTTCCATAGTGTCAAAGCCACAACAATACAGCACAAACGGCGTGAATATGCGATATTTCTCATCTTTTACGATAGGCCGCCGGGAAAGTGTACTCTTTCAAGGGTGGGATGAAAGGCGGCATTTTCGTTAGATACGTTGCAGTTAGTCTAATGATTGTGTTCTAATAAAGATATGAATGGAAAACGATGGAAGCGATCAAAAACGGTAGTGTACAACAGAAGG
>DOKY01000037.1 GCA_003510135.1 Pseudothermotoga sp. | reverse complement strand
TTCACCTGCATGGAAGATTCGTCTATGCTCTTCATGGATTCTCTGAGAGCGTCTGCCATCTGATTCAAAGCTTGTGCCATCTGCGCAACTTCGTCTTTGCCTTTCGCTTCAAATTTCACTGTAAGATCTCCTTTGCCAAATTTCAGCGCCCTCTGTGCGAGTGTTCTGATGGGCTTGGAGATGGAGGAACTGATGAGGAACATGAGAATCACAAGGACGGCAAAGGACGGAACTGTAATTGATAGATAGATAAGCACTTTGTTATAGAAGGTTTGCTGTATGTCGTCTATGTACACACCGCTTCCTATGATCCAGCCCCACGGTTTGAACTTCTTAACGAACGACAACTTCGGATACAGTTCTTTTGTGACCCCACCTTCTTTTAAGGGCTTTGTCCACAGATATTCCACATATCCACCATTTGCATCCGCATTCGCAACTTCTACGAAGGCTTGGAACAAATTCTTTTTCCCATCAGTCTTCGTGACCTTGCCGTCAGTCACAGTTTCCATCAGCGTTGCGCAGTTATAGCTTGGATCGTCAAGCACTTTCCCATCCAGTGCAGGGTTAGTTGCGTGCATTATCATCGTCGGATAAGGAAGTTTGTCGTCGTTGATCCAAAAATACTCTTTTTCTTCATATCTCAGCGCTTTGACAGCATCCTTTGCTGCATCCTTGGCTTGCCGTTCTGTCAGCATCCCCTGCTGGGCCAAACGATAATAATGTTCAAGGATCGAGTATGCGGTCTCAACAACGTGCTTCTGTTTCAATTTCCTCTCTTGATAGATAGTGTTTCTAATGAGATTTGTACTGTAAAGAACCAAGACTGCGAGCACGATGAAAGTTGGCACTGACAGCAGAACCAGCAGCTTGCCACGCACGGTCTTCATCGTCTCACCTCCGAGGAGTTGATGCTTCAAAGTATATCACACTGAGCAACAAAATTGGAAATGCAGAACATTTCTCATCACTCATAAATGAGTGTGAATGACGAAGAGAATCGTGGAAGGTTTCCCCTGAACGATCAGACCGTTTGATCAGGGAAGCTGGAAAAATGACCGCCTTATGAGCGGCCGACGCGCTGCTTGTCAGCCTGCACCGATCCTGCTGCCGCCGGCACCGGAACCTGCACTTCCTCCTTTGAAACCACCAGACGATGAGGATGAGCGAGAGATCGTTTGCGAAGCCGTCCTGACCATTGCTGGCGCCACATCGAGCACTTTCGGCTGGACGACCACCACGCTCGCTACGGAGGACTCGGAAGGAGGATTGAGTTCTTTGAAGTTTTCCGCAACGACCTTTGCGATTCCAAGTGCCGTCGCATAGACTATGTATTCGTCCCAGATGGCCACGGACGCCGGAGGATGTGAAGAAAGGGCGGAGAAATCGAGAAGGAACCTTTCGAAGTTCTTCCATCTCAGATAGTAGAGCAGTCCTTCCTGGGTCCATCGCGAAAAGACATCTTTCCTCATCAGAAAAACCGCGATCCCAGCAGAGATGCACAGAAACATCAAGGTGCGCACGTAATCGACGATCACTTTGAATGCCGGACCGAGGTTGCTCGACAGTAATAGTGCGATTATGGGTGTCAGAATGGCGAAGATGAGGGCGAAAGATTTTGCTATCTTGTTGCCCCTTTCGTCCATGAGATTCTTCTCCTTTATCTGTCTCAACACATCCTGCTGCCATCTTCTGTAGTTCTCCAGGAACTTTCTCGCGTTCGATTCTTTTTGAACTGCTTTTTTGAACGCGTCGAAATACAATCTTCCATCCTGAATGAACCTATCGAAAAGTTTCGTTATCACAGCATCGTTGGACAAAAGCTCCAGCGCGACGATCTCTCCATTCTGACCAATGACAAACCTCGCCTTCTTCTCTCTCACTGCGTCCAGCAGAACGGAGTTCAAGCCATGCTCGTCTGGAACAGAACACAGACGTTTCACCACACCGTTCACCACATCTGGTGAATCTCTGTATGGAACCTCTCGCTCGTACTCGGCATCGTAAACAATCGAGGATTCTCTGCCAAATTTCCTGTACAGATAAAAGGGAAAGAGGATCACGAACAGGGTGTAACTCGCCGCGAGCGTCACAACGAGCACGTTTTTGAGCATGTAGCGTTTCTCGTAATCGACGATTTCACTGAGAGAGACGTCCTGCCGGCGAACCGATTGGACCAAGGTCAATCTGTCGAAGACGTACCTGCCTTCGACAAAAGTGTTTGGCGGAACGTTTCTGAAGACGAAGTTCACGATCCTGCCATCCTTGCTCGAGCTCACCTGTAGCCCCCATGGATGATGGTAAACCTTTGGCTCGCCAAACTCAGGAGGAAAAATCATCTTAACGTCGAGCTTCTTGATGGGCACGGGGGCCTGTCCAAGATACTTGATTAACAATTGCGTGAAGTCCTCACCCTGCATCAGCAAATTCTTCACACTGTAGTTTACTCTCAACTGGACGGTGAGCCCTTCCGGCGGTATCTGAACGTACTCTTCCATGGAGCGACTGAACTGAAAGAGAAGATCGACACTGTTAGGACCGATTCTCTTCTCCTGAACGCCACCAAGGAGCGGAGGGCCTTGAAGTACTTCGTAACGAACATTTTCTATCGTCACGCCCTCTGGCATGTCCAGAGCCCAGGTGACATAGCGGAAAGGCTTTTTGAACCTCATCGTGAACGTCTCTGCAACGTTCGCCGTTCCGTCTGCTTGCATGAGCATGGTGTAGTCCACTTGAGGTATTTCGAAAAGATCGGTTTCGGGACGATGCGTTACAAAGACCAGGAGGAGGAAGACAACTGTGGCGATTAAAAAAGGCACGATTCGCTTTGACATGTCAGCTCAACTCCTGGAGCATCTGTTTCGCTTCCTCGTAGCTAAGCTTGCCCTCGGCCACCAGCCGGAGGATCCTCTTTTCAATCTCTTCTACTCTCTCCTTTTTGCTCATCACTTTCACCTGCACGTCACCAGAGACGGTCGAAGCAACGATCTTCATTCTGCCATCGCCAAAGACGTATTCATTACCACGCCTGACGTAACCAACGTTAGAAGAAATATCACCGCTGGTGCTCTTCAAACTCAGCCTCATATTTGGCAAGCCCACAACGTTCAAGCTTATATCTCCACTCACGGTGCTGAGCAACCAGTCGTACTCTCTGCACTCCAGTTTATCGACGTTCACGTCCCCACTCGCGCTCGCAACCGCGAGTCGCTGCACATCGACAGTCGACAGCTCGATGTCACCCGAGACTGTTTTGATTTCGACGCTTTGAGCCTGACAGTTGTCGATCTTGATTTCTCCTGAGACCGTTTTCAGCGTGCCATGCTCGAACGAGAGCGAGGAAACCTCTATGTCCGCCGAGATGGAACTGATATGTAATAGTTTCAGATGTGTCGGCACGTGAAGCTCTAAATGTTCCGATGGGCCAGAACCAAAGTTGATCAAACCCAGCAAACCCTTCTCGTAGCCCCTCATGCTTATACTGAGCACATCGTTATCGATGCGTACGTCTGGTGTGTTTTCGTCGAAAAAAAGCTTGAACGAATCATCAGAGCTTTTAACGACCTTTACAGTTCCGCTGGCTAACTTAATGTGAACTTCGTTCACATGCCTCTCTATGAGAATGGATTTCTTCTCCAAGGTTCATCCCTCCTAAAAACCCATGAACCTGACGATCACCCATATCACCACGAGCTCGCCGGCTATGTAGATGAGAATAGGCACAATGTTTCCCCAGATAAGAAAGAACACATATAAAGCCACAAAGATCGAGTAAGTCAGGGCAATGGACTTCACCTTGATTTGAAGCAGTTTGTAACCTATGTAGGCAAGCAGCAGCGCACCGATGACACCGCTGAGAACCTTGAAGACCAGCACGCTCACGCACCCTCTCTGAGCTTTCTGATCTTCTCGAGTGCTTCCTGGGCAGAGATCTCACCCTTTTCGAGGCTCTCGAGGACTTCGTTCACCTGTCTCTCTTGCTGCACTTCTTCGGCTTCGTAGCCAAGTGTCTTCACTATGGCTTCGAGCCTGGATCTGGCTGTGGGATAAGAGATGCCGAGTTCCTTCTGAACTTCACTGAGATTTCCACGCGCCTTTATGAAGATTCGAAGAAAGCCCAGCTGCTCCGGCGAAAGTCTGAAGAATTCTTCCAGCTCGAACTTACCCCTTATGATCGTTCCACATGAAGGGCACGTGAGCTCCGTTATGAGCAGCTGATTGTCGCACACGGGGCACCTCGAGATAACACGCGCCATTCAAATCACCTCTTCAATTTATTTAGTCTCACCTGAAAATATATTAACTCCGGACTCAAAGTTTGTCAAGTACACTCTGATGTAACATTACCTGCGTTCTCCATCTTGATGAAGTTGGTACAATCCTGAGGGAGGGATCGTGTGGTGTACAAAAGGGTGTTGATAAAGCTGAGCGGGGAAGTCATGTGCGGTGAGGGAGAAAGAGGTTTCGACAGAAAGAACGTCGAATTCCTTGTCAGACAGTTAGCACAGGTGGTGGAGTACGGTGTCAACGTGGGCATCGTCATAGGCGCGGGTAACATATTCAGGGGAGAAGAGCTCATCGATCTTCCACACTCGCTTGCCGATCAGATCGGAATGCTCGGCACGGTGATCAACGCGCTTTACCTCAAGGGAATTCTGCAGAAGGTCGGTATAAAATGTGTGGTGGTCTCCCAGATAAGTTCCTTGCCATCCATAAGGCCAATCCACTACGACGACATAAACCTGTACTTCGACGCCGGCTACGTGGTCATCTTTGCAGGCGGTACGAGCAATCCGTTCTTCACGACCGATACCGCTGCAGCGCTGAGAGCCGTGGAGATGGGAGCCGAGCTGCTCATCAAAGCAACCAAGGTAGATGGGGTTTACGATAGCGATCCAAGAAAAAACAAGGACGCAAAGAAGTTTGAAAAATTGTCTTACCAGGATGCGATAAAATTGGGCTTGAAAGTGATGGACACGGAGGCTTTCTCCATCTGTGGAAGGTACAAGCTGCCCATTGTGGTGCTCAACTTCTTCGAAGACGGGGCCGTGCTTAGGGCTGTGAAGGGCGAGCCTGTTGGTAGCTACATCTCACCGGATTGAGGAGGTGGCTGGATGTACAACGAAATCATGGACATCAAGGCAAGAGAAGTTCTCGATTCGAGAGGTAACCCGACGGTTGAGGTCGAAGTTTACCTTGAAGATGGAACAAAGGCTTCCGCAATCGTTCCGTCAGGTGCTTCCACTGGAAAGTTCGAGGCGCTGGAACTGAGGGACAAGGACAAGAGGTATCTGGGTAAAGGTGTGCTCAAAGCTGTGAAGAACGTCAACGAAATCATCGCACCGAAAATCATAGGCATGAACGCGTACGATCAGGTGGCCATCGACAGCGCGTTGATCGAGCTCGACGGAACAGAGAACAAGTCCAAGCTCGGTGCCAACGCGATTCTTGGAGTTTCCATGGCTGTAGCGAGGGCAGCCGCGGAGAGCCTGTATCTGCCCTTGTACAGGTACCTTGGTGGACCGAACGCAAAGGTCCTGCCCGTTCCGTTCATGAACGTGATCAACGGCGGAAAGCACGCGGACAACAGCTTGGACATTCAGGAGTTCATGATTGTGCCCGCAGGCTTTTCTAAGTTCTCCGAAGCGCTTCGCTGTGGCGCAGAGGTGTTCCACACACTCAAGAAGATCTTGCACGACGCGGGCCACGTCACTTCGGTGGGTGACGAAGGCGGATTCGCACCCAACCTGTCCTCCAACGAGGATGCGATCAAAGTGCTCATTGAAGCCATCGGGAAGGCCGGCTACGAAGCAGGTAAAGACGTTTTCATCGCGCTCGATTGCGCTGCCTCTTCTTTCTACGACGCTGAGAAGAAAAAATACCTGATCGATGGTGCTGAGAAGACAACCGATGAACTCTTGGAGTATTACAAAAGGCTGGTTGAGAGCTACCCAATCATCAGCATCGAAGATCCTTTCGATGAGGAAGATTGGGAAGGATTCGTCAAGCTCACGAATCAAATCGGAGAAAAGGTTCAAATCGTCGGTGACGATCTCTACGTTACGAACGCAAAAAGGTTGCAGAAAGGCGTTGAACTGAGAGCCACGAATTCCATACTCATCAAACTCAACCAGATAGGAACGGTCACGGAAACACTCGACACCATGGAGCTTGCTAAGGAAAACCACATGACGTGCATCGTGTCGCACAGATCGGGCGAAACTGAGGATACCTTTATCGCAGACCTCGCGGTCGCGACGAACTGTGGTATGATAAAGACCGGTTCTCTGTCTCGTAGCGAAAGGATCGCCAAGTACAACAGATTGCTCAGGATCGAGGAAGAACTTGATGAAATTGCTCAGTACAGAGGAGTTGCATCTTTCTACAGCATAAAGAGATGATGAAATCGTAATTGTTGAGGAGCCGATTCGGCGCGGCTACACGCCGCGCTTTTTGGTCGGCGGGTGGAAGGATGGACGACAGGGGCAAACTCTTCTCAAAAGTCGCTTGGATAGGTGTCTGGACCAACGGTGCGCTGTCCGCAGCGAAGGTCCTCGTGGGCTTGCTTTTCAACAGCTCCGCGGTGCTGGCCGACGGAGTGGACACGGGAACAGATGTGTTCACTTCTCTGGTGACGCTGGTTTCGGGAAAGATATCGAGCAGACCTCCCGACAAGACGCACCCATACGGGCACGAGAGGGCTGAGGCCATTGCGGCAAAGATCGTTTCTTTCATCGTTTTTTACGCAGGCGCAAGCCTGCTCTTTGCGTCAGTCAAGAGGATAATCCTTCACGAACACGTACAGATTCAAGGTGTTCTACCTTTGTTGGTGACGATTCTCTCCATAGCCATCAAGAGCTGGTTGTTCCTCTACAAGTATCGGGTTGGGAAGAGATTGAACAGCTCAGTGATGATCGCGGACGCTTTGAACATGAGAAACGACATTCTCATTTCAGGCACGGTTCTGCTCGGTGTGATCCTGAGCAAAATTGGACTCTTCTGGATGGACAGCATCGCCGCGCTGGTCGTTTCGGTCATGATCATACGAACTGCATTCAGCATCTTTCGAGAAACCAGTTACGAGCTCATGGACGGTATGCGCGATCTGGAAATCTACCGGGAGATATTCGATGCCGTTGAGTCGGTGAAAGGGGTCAAAAACCCGCACAAGGTTCGTGTGAGACAGGTTGGATATAAGTACTTTGTAGACATCGACATCGAGGTCGATCCAAGCCTGACGGTGCAGGTGGGTCACGACATCGCCACTCAGGTCAAACGGGCGATAATCGCCAGGAACGACAGGATAGCGGACGTCCTGGTCCACGTCGAACCTGCGGGCAACGTCGAGCAAGAACCGTTCGGTCTGGATCAGGAAAAAATGAACTCGACGAACAAGTGATTCATTTGACCATTTTGGCGATCGAAGCGAGCTTTTCCACGATCGAGTCCACCAGCTCAAGGTAATCGTTCGCTTCCCATCCCATGAGATCAACGAATATCGGTTCGAGATCGAACTGTTTTGCCAGGTTCAGAGCTGCAGAACCTTCGACGTGCTCATCGATCAGTATGTGCCTCGCCACGCCCTTTTTCACAAGATTTGCCAGCTCTGCGAGTCGCTTTGCCGTAATTCCCTGCTCATGACCTGTCTCCAGGCCGAAGATTTCACCGATGTTGAAGCGCCTTGCGAAGAGTATGAGTGCCGAATGAACCTCGACGATAGTTTTTCCCTTCAAATGATGCATTCTTTCGCACCAGAGCCATAGTTTCTCAAGCAAACGTTTTGAAAAGTCCTGCCAGTTGTCCTCAAACTTTTCGGCCAAGGCTGGTTCGACCTGCGAGAACCTCAACATCAATTTGTGCGAGAAGAGAAGCACGTTCACAGGATCGAGCCAGAGATGTTCATCCTGTTCGAAGTCCTTCTCGAACACACCATCTGCAAAGACCACGGTCTTGTCCGCGAACATGTCCGCAACCTTGTTTGCCCATTCTTCAAAGCCAACCAGGACGATCAGATCGGCTCCGTTCAGAATCTTCAAATCACTCGCCTTCAGCTGGTAAAGGTGTGGATTTGTACCTTCGTCCATGATACAAACGACGCTGTGTCCTTCTGGAAGGATATGCTTCACGATGAGTTCGAGCGGCCTGATAGAAACGGCGACCGTTATGGACAGAGCCAGGGAGCAGGAGAGAAGAAAAACCGTTGTAAGCCATCTCATGACTGATCCCTCCAATCAAAAAGAGGGGGAAGTTCCCCCTCTGGTGGAGCCGATGGGACTCGAACCCACGACCTCTACCGTGCCATGGTAGCGCTCTCCCAAACTGAGCTACGGCCCCACGCGGTATTTATTATAACCCATCACGTGGGGTTTGACAACTGTTTTTTGAGGCTCTCAAAAGTAGTTCTGCGCGGCGTGAACTGCGGCGATCGCTCCATCGGCGACGGCCGTGACGATCTGCCTGACGTTCTTCTTACGCACATCACCTATTGCGTAAAGGCGAGGAACGTTCGTCTCCATCCATTCGTTGGTGATTATGTATCCGTTTTCGTCAAGTTCAACGAAACCTTTCACCAGATCGGATCTGGGCACGGAACCGATTGCAACGAACACACCTTCAACATGAAGCTCACTCGTCTCGTTCGTCTTGACGTTTTTCACAACCACCCTTTCAAGCTTGTTTTCACCAACGAACCGTTCCACAACCGAGTCGAAGAGGAACTTTATGTTGGGCCTCTGGAAGGCCTTTTCCTGAAGGATCTTGACCGCTCTGAGTTTGTCCCTCCTGTGGATCACCGTAACGCTGCGTGCGATCTTCGAAAGATACAGAGCATCGTTAATCGCAGTATCGCCGCCGCCCACGACCACCACATCTTTTTCTTTGAAGAAATAACCATCGCAGGTGGCACAGTAAGAAATACCCTTTCCAATGAGCTCAGATTCGCCCGGTACGTTCAATCTCTTTGGATCCGTACCAGTTGCGATCATCAGAACCTTCGCTTGGATCGTCCTCCCATCGTCGAGTACCACCGCACGTGTCTCATCATCGAGGATGACTTTCTCCACTGAACCGTTCAAGAACTGCGTTCCAAGCGACTCGGCGTGTTCCTTCATCCGTTTGGCAAGCTCCGCACCTTCGATGTTCGGAAAACCCAGATAGTTATCTATGTACGTCGTGAAGTTCAGTTGCCCACCCTCGAGTACCTTCTCCACTATCAGTACACTCAATCCTGCCCTTCGCGCATAAACTGCAGCGCCGAGTGCCGCAGGCCCACCCCCGGCGATCAGCACGTCGTAGTGTTCTTTAATATCCTCGAGGCCCTTAAGTTCGAACAGCATATCAGACCTTCCTCACAGCTTTGAGGAGTTCTTGAACGAACATGTGTTCCGGATAAGCTCCTATGAACTCGTGAACGTCGTTTATGACAGTGTGAGGCACAGAGGATACCCCGTACTTCATGCTCAGCTCCGGAAATTCGTTGGCCTCAATCATTTCAGCAGTTACGTTTCTGTTGATCAGAGCCGCGTTGTGTGCCATGAGTACAGCTTTGGGGCAGTATGGGCAAGTCGGTGTGACGAACACCCTGATCCTCACCGGCACGCTTATCGACCTGATCAGGTCGACCTGCTGTTCGTTGAAGAAGACGGGCTTGTTGTTCGAGACAGCTATGATGTCCTGAATGAGCGTCGAGAATTCATGGCCAGACGGTATTCCATAGAAACGGATATTGGTGTCTTCACCATTTGCATCCAGCAAAATTATGGCTGGCGTCATTTCGACCCTGTACTTTTCAGCCAGCTCAGGTTCCCTCTTAACATGATGGACGCCGAGCTGGATCTTTCCGTCGATGGAAGAAAGCTCCTCAAGAACCTGCCTGGTGAGATCGCAATATTCACATTCGCTCGGGTCGTCAACAAAAACAAGCACCTGAATCGGATCTTTTAGATGCTCTTCGAACGTTTTCTTCAAATACTTTGTGTCCTTTTCACTCAACAACGGCATGACTTTTCCCTCCTGTGGTCGTTCTTGCCAAGAAAAGTATACCAAATTAGTCGGAATTTAGTACTTTCGGTCCAGTAAAAACGATGTTACACCTAGACACAGCAGGAACACTCCGATCCAGAAACCCTGTAGCTTCCACGAACCCAGGTTCCGCAGCGCTATCGTTAAGCTCATCAGTCCCCAGCAGAGAAGAAGCGAAGCAATATTCTTCCTTATCGACCGCTTGAACAAATAGTTGAGAACATACTCGTTCTTCGTGTGTCCAGCGGAGAGGAAGAAAACTCTAAGTCGCTTGTCTTCACCCTGCAGAAGCACGGACAATCTTCCGGCGTGGAAGAAAAACGACACGACGACGTAAATCAAAAAGTCGCGAACTCTGGACACTTCAAAGACGCTCTCGTACATGAACAAAAGACCGAGCGTGGTCAAAGCGTTCATAAAAGAAAAGGGTACGAGATTGATGTTCGCAAAACTCACCAAACCAAGCCAGGTCAGCAGTCCAGCCCCCACCAACCCGGCTGACGAAAAAACGAGTCCGAGCAGTATGACACTCAGCACCTCAACTCTTTTCTCCTTCCTGTGAATCTTTCTTTAGGGCTTCAGCAATACCCGCCAAGCTCGATATGATGGCCGTGGCTTCGATCGGGAGGAATATCTTCGTCGCCTTGCCGTTTGCGATCTCTTTCAATGCTTCGAGATACCTTATTGCGATCAAATCGCTCGTGGGGGCACCTTCGTGTATCGCCTTGAAAACGTTGAGAATGGCTTGAGCCTGACCCTCTGCTTCGGCTATGAGTTTGTAGCGGTTCGCTTCGGCGACTTTCTTTATCGCTTCGGCTTCTCCTTCAGCCCTCAGGATTGCCGCATTCCTCTCGCCTTCAGCTTTCAGTATCTGCGCCTGCTTGATACCTTCTGCTTCCAGGATGGCTGCCCTTTTGGTTCTCTCCGCTTTCATCTGCTTGCTCATCGCTTCGGTGATGTCCTTCGGTGGGTCGATCTTCTTGATTTCCACCCTCGTGATCCTGACACCCCACTTGTCCGTTGCATCGTCCAGAACGGTTCTGAGCTTCGCGTTGATCTTTTCCCTCGAAGTCAGAGTTTGGTCCAGCTCGAGTTCACCTATGACGTTCCTGAGGTTCGTTTGAGCGAGTTTCAGCGTCGCGAACTGAAAGTTGTTGACGTTGTATACAACCTTGTACGCGTCGGTGACCTCGTAGTATATGACCGCATCAACCGTAACCACGACGTTGTCTTTGGTTATAACTTCTTGAGGTGGAACATCGATGACCATTTCTCTGAGATCGACTCTGATCATCCTATCAAAAAACGGTATAATGAAGTGAATGCCCGGTCCGGCTTCCCTGTGGAACTTTCCCAATCGTTCGACCAACCCTCGTTGGAAAGGCCTAACGATCTTGATGCCTGTTGCAGCGACTATGAACAGAAGAACTACCAGCACGCCCAAAGCTATGATCATGATTCACCACCCCTTTCAATTTTGTGCACCACCACGTGGGCACCTTCCACCTTCAGGATCGTTACCTTTTGACCCTCTTCGATCGTCACATCATCCGAATCGGAATACGCTCTCCAGATTTCACCGTTGACCTTCACAAGACCCTTGCCCTGTTTGTTGTCTATGGTCTCGATCACTATCGCCTCCTTACCTATTATCTCATCGATGTGGATCTTCCTCGGTTCGGATTTGGTGAGTTTCTTGGCGAACGGTCTCGTCAAAAGAACAAAAGCAGCTGACACACCCATGAAAGTGATTAGCTGCACTATCGTGCCTGAGAGAAAGCTCGCACCAGCCGCCGCAAAAGCACCGAGGGCGAACCAGAAAAAGAAGAAAGTGGGAGTGAGGATCTCAGCCACGACCAGCACCACCCCGAGGATGAGCCAGAAGATGTATGGTTCCATGTTTTCACCTCCTCACATGATGAACAGTTCGTTCGGGTCCACATAGTAGACTTCGAACGGTTCTTCGGTCAGGTTCTTCAGATATTTTTCGATCTTTCCGGAGTAACGCGTCGAAATGTGATAGAGAACGAGTTTTTTTACCCTCGCCTCTCTGGCGATGGAGAGTACTTCATCCAGCGCAGCGTGTGCGTTCATCTTCCTGTCTTCCTTTTTCAAGAAGGTGCACTCGTGCAGGAGTATCTCCGTTTCGAACGCGTCCGACGGGTCTATTCCATAGGTATCGCCAGAGATGGTGAGAACCTTCTTTTCGTACGATTCTGTGATCTTCTCTTGGCCAAGTTCCTTGGAAAGGCGCGCGATCTCAGATTCTTTCAGGTTCTTGAATTCTTCTTTCAACCTTCTTCGCACTTCGATCACGTTGTAGCCGAAACTCTGATCGTACTGTGTGTGCCTGACCTTAAAAGGCACGATGTACCTTGAAAAACTTCCAGCCTGCCTGAGAAAGATCCTCTGGCCAGCAACTATGGGAACGAAACTCAGCTCGAACCTTAGGCTTCCATTCACCTTCAGGATGAACTGGAGCCATTCTTCAACTGCCGTGTTCCCTTTCGGGTAATATATCGTTAGGGGTTTTTCTCTGTCACCCATCGAGTTGTTGCGCGAGTTTATTATCGTCCACAGACCGGATATGTGGTCAACGTGACCGTGAGTGAGAAAGATGTACTTTATGGCGTAAATCCTGTTCGCCATAGTCAACGAAACGCCTTCACCGGCGTCGAACAGGATCCTTTCCGGAGCATAGTAAATCCAGGTCGAATACAGTGCCTTAGAGTATATTTGAAGTATCAGTGTCCTTCACTCCTTCTGTTCAGCGATGACTTCCACTTTGACCGTACCTTTGACACCCCCGGGAAGCCTCAGTTTTACGTCGTATGTTCCTGTCTCCTTGATAGGTTTTTCGAGTTCTATCCATCTCTTGTCGATTTGCGTTCCGACGCTGCCACTCAAAATTTCTGCGAGTGCCACGCCCGTGAGAGCCCCGAAGAGTTTCCCTCCTGCCCCTGCTTTAGCTTCGATCTTGTGTACTTTCCTTTGAAGTTGCTTTAGGATCTCTTCGCTCCTTTTGCGCATCAGGTCTTCCTTGTGTTCCTTCAAAGCTCTTTCGTTCTCTATTCTTTTGATCTCGCCCTCTGTGGCGGGCCTTGCGAGGCCTCGGGGTATCAAATAGTTCCTTGCGTACCCGTCGCTTACTTCCTTCACTTCGTTGGCTTTTCCCACGCCAGGGATATCCTTGAGCAATATGACCTTCACCCTTCTTTCCCCCTTCCTCAAATTCATTATACTTGTTTGATCAGCCTGCGCTTCAAAATTTATCTTTCGTTTCAACAGCACAAAGAGCAGTTCATCACGAGAAAGGTATTCGTGGGATATACTTTTTTGGGTGAGAGCGTGGAGTACGATGTGTACTTGAAAATGGACAGCAGCGATGTTCACACGCTGAGCTACATACTCGAAGTCGAGGACAACCTTCTGAACATGAGAAAGTACGAAAATGGTGTGTTGAGAATACTCGTGCCCGCAGATCTGCTGGACGAGTTGCTGAATTTCTTACACAGCGTCAAAAACTGTGTGAAATTCGAACTTGTAGACGTGAGGTTGAACCGTGGGACTATTTGATTTTCTCAAACCCGATGAGTTTGTAAACGATCTGAAGAAGTTAGAGATCGAGAAGTACCTTTCAATGGGAAGGGATGTGTTCGTCTTTGACTTCGACAACACTCTTGGACTTTGGAGGAACGCCGAAATCGAGAAAGGTTTCAAAGACCTGCTGGAACGTCTGAAAGCAAAAGGGGCCAGAATCTTGATCGTGTCGAACGGTCGGCCAAGAAAGTTGAAGGGCCTCAACGATTTCAACGTTATATGGCGTGCCGGGAAACCTTTTTCCACAAAGCTGAGAAAGATCTTCCAAGATCTTGAACCTTCCCGGGTGGTGTTCGTTGGCGATCAGATCTTCACCGACGTGATCACAGGAAAGAGGTTCGGTTTCTACACGATCAAGGTGAATCCTCTGTCCGACAGAGAATTCTTTGGCACAAAGCTGCTCAGAATCTTCGAGAAAGTCCTGCTCAGGTGCTGGAAGGGAAGATGAACGGTGAAGTGTAAAGGATGTGGCGCCGAGATCCAGCATGAGGACGAAACGTTGCCGGGTTACATACCCAAGGAGGTCTTCGAGAAAAGAACCTTAGCCGGAGAAGAGGTACTGTGTCAAAGATGCTTCAGGGCGAGGCATTATGGTAAACTGATGCCCGTTCAATTCCAAGATTTTTGGGCTCAACTCATAAACATCATCAAAAATGTGGACGTCGTAGTTTGGATTATCGATATCACTGACTTCGAGGGTAGCTACGATCCAAAGATCTTTGAAGCCCTCTCTTCAGTCAAAAAGATTCTCGTCGTGAACAAGATCGATCTGCTTCCAAGGGCTGTAACTGTTCAGGAAATAGAGAGCTGGGTGAGAAGACAAGTCGGGGACGAGCCGCTTGACGTGATTCTCACCAGCGCGACGAGGCGTTACGGTCTGCGAAGGCTCAAAGAGAAGCTCCTCGAGTTTCGCCGGGTCCTCTTCGTCGGTGTGACGAACGTTGGAAAATCTTCGCTCTTTAAAGAGATTACCGGGAAGGATGTGAGCGTTACACCGTTCCCAGGAACAACCTTAGGGCTGATACGCGCGAAGTTGTCCAACACTGTCTTGTTCGACTCACCAGGTGTTATCACCAATCGCAGACTGATAGATTTCTTGAGCCCGGAAAGTCAGAAAAAACTCACCCACACAGATCATCTGAGCAGATTCACGTTCAAACCCGACAAAAACAGTGTCATTTTTCTTGGAGGAGTGTGCAGGCTGGATATCGACTTCAGATCGGAGCTGAGACCTATTTTTCAGATCTTTGCAAACGAAGCTGTGAAGTTCCACCAGACCAGGAAAGTCAAGGCTGATACACTTTGGAAAAGACAGTACGGGAAACTCCTCGTTCCCCCATTCGATCCAGAGGAGTTGCCAATGGAGAGCTTGAACTTTCAGGAAAAGAGGTTCGAGCTGGACGTTTCTGAGGAGCTGGCGATTGCGGGTTTAGGCTGGTTGAGCGTCCGTCGGGGTCCGTTCGAAATATGTTTGAAAACCATCGATGGTATATATATAAGAAAGAGAGAAGCCTTGATAAACCCGGCGAGAAAGGAGAGATGAGCATGAAAAAGAAAGAACCCGGCATCATTGTTGGGGTGAGCAATAGGCACGTGCATCTGTCGAGAGAGGATCTCGAGATTCTGTTTGGCAAGGGTTACGAACTGAAACCCATCAAGGACCTCGGTCAGCCTGGTCAGTTCGCTGCGGACGAAAAAGTCATAATTGTTGGGCCAAAAGGTGCCATCGAAGGTGTGAGGGTGCTGGGACCTGTCAGGAAAGAGACACAGATTGAGGTCTCCAGGACGGACGCCTTCAAGCTAGGTCTGAACCCACCTGTGAGAGATTCGGGAGACATAGAGAATTCCCCGGGGATCGTTATCGTTGGACCGAAGGGTGTCGTCGTGAAAAACAGGGGCGTCATCCTCGCCAAGAGGCACATCCATATGCATCCTAAGGACGCAGAACGTTATGGTGTGAAGGACAAGGACCTGGTGAAGGTGTTGTGCGAAAAAGAGGGCCGCAGGTTGATATTCGACGACGTGCTGATAAGGGTCAGCGAAAAGTTCGCCCTGGAATTTCACGTTGATACAGACGAAGCCAACGCAGCGTTGTTGAACAACGGTGATCTGGTGTGGATAATAGAAGAATAGTTGTGTTATACCAGGGCAAAACGATCGAACTCGAAAAATCACTGACGGTGAAACAGTTGTTGAACGAGTTGAGACTCAATCCGCTCGAACACCTTGTGCAAGTCGATGGAAAACTCTATACGGAAGACAGGCTCATAAGGGCCGGTTCGCGGGTGGTCATCCACAAGGTGACGTCTGCAGGTTGAGGGGGCAGGAAGATGATCGAGCCGGAAGTGCTGAAGTTGAGGGACGAGGTGGTTCAACTCCGTAGAACTTTTCACATGTACCCGGAGATAGAATTTGACCTTCACAAAACTTCTCAGATCGTCGCAGAATATCTTGAGTCACTCGGACTGGAAGTGAAGTGCAACGTCGCCAAAACTGGTGTTGTTGGCCTTCTTAGAGGTGCCGGGCCTGGCAAAACGATCATGCTGAGGGCGGACATGGATGCCTTACCGCTACAAGAACTCAACGATGTGCCTTACAAATCCAGGATCGACGGTGCAATGCATGCGTGTGGTCACGACGGTCACACGGCGATGTTGCTCGTGGCGGCGAAAGTTCTCGCGAGCAGAAAGAACGAGCTCTGCGGAAACGTCAAGTTCGTCTTTCAGCCGTCTGAGGAACGCTTCCCACCGGGTGGTGCCCTACCCATGATAGAGGAAGGCGTGCTGGAAAATCCGAAAGTTGACTTTGCGTTCGGGATTCATCTTTGGAACGCGTTGCCCGTGGGAACAGTTGGGGTACGTGCGGGAGCACTGCTCGCGGCGGCGGACGAGTTCAGGATAGTTCTCAAAGGAAAAGGTGGACATGGTGCTTATCCACACGTGTGCAAGGATCCCGTTGTGGTAGCGAGTGAACTCGTACTCGCGATGCAAACCCTCGTGAGCAGAAATGTCGATCCACTTGAGAGCGCGGTTGTAACGGTTGGAAAAATACACGCTGGTACGGCGTTCAACATAATTCCAGAAACTGCAACACTGGAAGGAACGGTCAGAACGCTGAACGAGCAGGTGCGCAGCACGATAAAGCAGAGGATGGAGCAGATGGTGCGCGGCATCTGCGATGCTTATGGAATGGAGTTCGAACTGGACTACAAAGACGGTACGGCGGTGCTGATCAACGATCCTGATCTGACGAAAGTGGTCCAAAAGGTTGCGGAAAAGGTTGTTGGGAAAGACAGAGTCGTGGAAGTTCCACCGTCGATGGGCGGCGAGGACATGTCGTTCTTCCTGCAGAGGGTGCCGGGCGTGTTCTATCTGGTGGGTTCAGCGAACGCGGAAAAGGGGCTGGACAAGCCTCACCATTCGCCCTATTACGATATTGACGAGGACGCACTGATCGTAGGTGTACAGATGCACGTGAGCCTGGTGACAGAGTTGTTGAAAGGATCATGCTGATCGTCCGGAAAATAGTGGAAGCGTTCGTCCTGCCACCGGGTTTGTTTGTCACGGTACCCCTCGTGCTCGGTTTGGTATGGTTCAAAAGTTCTAAACGGAGAGCTACGATACTTCTGCTTTTCTCTCTCTTCGCTTACGTGGTCACGACGAGCATGGGCACCTTCCTGTTCGTGAGGCCTCTGGAGAAAAGTTTTCGCGCAGAAGATCTGCAACGCTGCGATGCTGTCATCGTCCTGGGCGGGGGCGTTCTGAGAGGACTGGATGGTTACGAGTTGCGCCCCCACGCCTTTAAGAGGCTTATTCAAGGAGTGGAACTCGCAAAGGCTTACAACGCTTTCTTGATAGTTTCTGGTGGAACGCTCCCAGGTTCATCTCAGAAGCCCGAGGCCATGATAATGGCGGAGCTGGCGGAGAGATTCGGAATTCCGAAAGAAAGGATACTGATCGATGAGCTGAGCAAAAACACCTACGAGAACGCGAAGAATGTGAGCAGCATTGTGAGGAGATTGAACCTGAAAGATTTGGTTTTGGTCACCTCTGCAGTGCACATGAAGAGGGCGAAGATGTGCTTCAGCGAGTTCCACGTTGCAGTTCATCCTTACCCTGTAGATTATCTGTGCGATTATGGCCCGCTAGGCTGGGTCGACTTCGTTCCAACGAAGGAGTCGCTCGAAGCGAACATGCTCGGCCTTCATGAGATCGTGGGTTTACTGTGGTACTGGCTCAAAATGCGTTGAAGTTCACCTCGCTTTCGCTCCGAATTTCGAGGCGAGCTTCGACAAGTCTTCATAGTTCGAGTTCATGACGTTGGTAAAAGGTCTCAGCGTCTTTTGTGGTCTGAAGCGTTGAAGATACCATGTGCTGTCTCCAACAAGTTCTTTGATTTCCGCGATATCCCGTTCGTCCAGCAGTCCAGGGACGTACGTGGTTCTAACTTCGTGTGGAACTGAGTACCGTTTCAAGAGTCTCAAAGTCTCAAGGACGTTTTTGAACATCTCTTTCGCAGATTCTTCGCTGAGACCCGTAACTGTGGGGAACTTCTCGATTCCTGATTTGATATCGAGCGCAACGTAATCCAAAAGTCCGTTAGCAAGGAGATCTTCCACCATTCTCGGGTTGCTCCCGTTCGTATCGAGTTTCACAAGATAGTTGTTGCGTTTCAGTCTTCGAACGAACTTGAGGAGATCATCGTGTACCGTGGGCTCCCCACCCGTTATCACAACACGATTCGTGATGTTCCTTTTGCGTATTTCTCCAAATATCTCTTCTTCCTCTGCGATGCTCACCTTCGCCAGCACCAGTTCGGGATTGTGGCAGTAAGGACAACGGAAATTGCACCCGACAGTGAACAGAACGATCGAAATCGACTTTGGATAGTCCAGAAGACTCGTCAGGACAGTTCTTGCGAATTTCAAATTCTCACAGCCCTCCTCAAGCTGAATTCTTCCCTCTTTCCTCTGTTCCAGCTCTTCACCGGCCTGTAATAACCAACCACTCGAGAATAGACCTCGGCGGGTTTACCGCACCGTGGACATGTTCGCACTTCGCCACGCAGATACCCGTGGTCTGGACAGACACTGAAAGTCGGTGTCAAAGTCAGATACGGCATTGCATAGCGGTGAAAGACAGATTTCAACAGCTGTGGGACTGTTTCAGCCTCGATCGCCTCACCGAGATAGATGTGTAGCACCGTACCGCCGGTGTAGAGCGACTGGAGCGCATCTTGATGCTCGAGTACGTAAGACAGATCGTACTCACCATCCACGGGAAGTTGTGTGGAATTGGTGTAGAAAGGTTCGTTGACCCCGCTCGTGTAGATATCCGGGAAACTCCTTTTGTCTATCCTTGCGAACCTGTAGCTAACGCCCTCGGCGGGTGTGGCCTCAAGATTGTACAGATTGTCTGTCTCTCTCTGAAACTGCAACAACTTTTCCCTCATGAACTGTAGAACTTTTACCGCAAATTGCCTGCCTTCTTCAGAGTCTATTCCAACACCTAGAAAGTTCACACAGGCTTCGTGCATGCCTACCAAACCTATCGTCGAAAAATGGTTCGACCAGTAACTGTTCGTCAGCATGTGAACGTCAGAAAGGTAGAATTTTGAATACGGATACAACCCCTGCTCCGTGAGCTCTTCTAAGACTGCCCTTTTGATCTCCAAGCTCTCTTTCGCGAGTTCCATGAGCTTAGAGAGTCTTTCGAAGAACTCATCTTCGTCGGATGAAAGATGGGCGATTCTCGGAATGTTTATCGTGACCACACCGATGCTACCAGTCAAGGGGTTGGCACCGAACAGGCCTCCACCTTTTCTGACAAGTTCATCCTTCTGAACCAGAAACTGTGACAATCTCGTCCTGACCGACGCGTTGTCCAGGCGCAATCTGCAGCACATGCTTCTGACATCGGAAGGATCCATGTCGCTGTTGACGAAGTTCGAAAAGTACGGCACCCCATACTTTGCGGTCAGTTCCCACAGGAGTTTGAATTGCTCAAAGTCCCAGGGAAAGTCTTTCGTGATGGCGTAGGTGGGTATGGGAAAGGTGAAAATCCTGCCCTGCGCGTCCCCTTCCAGCATCACTTCCCAAAATGCTCTGTTGAGCATGTCCATTTCGTTCTGAAACTCTCTATAGGTGTGCGTTTGCCGCTTTCCGTTAACGATCACCTTTTCTTCGCGCATGTGCCGCGGGACAACCAAATCGAAGCTCAAATTGGTGAAGGGTGTCTGAAAACCCGTTCGCGTTGGAACGTTCAGATTGAAGATGAACTCCTGAATGGCTTGCTTGACCTGGCTGTAGCTCAGTCCATCGTACGCAATAAAAGGGGCGAGCAGTGTGTCGAAGTTGGAAAAAGCTATCGCTCCCGCCGCCTCTCCCTGTAATGTGAACATGAAGTTGACCACCTGACCGAGAGCGCTGCTGAAATGCTTGGCTGGTTTGCTGGAAACCTTTCCCTCCACACCCGTCAGACCCTTCATGAGCAAGTCCTCCAAACTCCAGCCCACGCAGTAAACGGACAGGGAGCCCAGATCGTGTATGTGCAAATCACCGCTTACGTGTGCCCGACCGACCTCTTCAGGATAAATCTCCTCGAGCCAGTATCTCGCCACGATGGAAGAATAAACATAGTGATTCATTCCCTGAAGTGAATAGGACATGTTAGAATTCTCATAAACCCGCCAGTCGTTTTTCTTCAAGTAGTCGTTCACTAAATCGACCGATCGAAGCACGATGCCACCTCCCACGAAGCCTTTCCGGTAGATTTTACACTATATGTAGTGGTAAAGTCAACCATAGTACTACATATTGTATATCGTTCACAAATATGACATCTCTTGGCTCCACCAAAGACAAACCAAAGTCAATCTATAATTCAGGATGTGATGGCGCGATTGATTGCTCCGAAACGTTCAGCTGGTAAAATCACTCTGGGAGAGTGAGAGAGTGAAGCTGGAAAACCTTTTGCCGAAAGAGGTCGTGGAAAAGCTCAAAGAGCGCACGAAATCTACCGGTCCTTACATCCAGGAGCTCTCCGACAAGATGAAGGAGACGGTCGAGCTGGTTGGTAGGATCTCCAGCAAAAAGTTACAAGAAGCTAAAGATGGTAAGAAGTTCCTCCTCATGACTCTGATGGACAGGACTGGTACCATACGCGCTGTTGATTGGCACAATGCAGAAGAGAACGATGCGAAGCTCGCCGAGGGAGACGTCGTCCTTGCAAGAGGACGTGTGGTGTTCTTCGAAGGTCATCTTCAGTTGAACGTGGACAGGGAGAAGGACGCTTTGGTGTTGCTCACCGAGGAACAGTACGATTACGAAAGGTTCGTTGAGGTAACCAAGAGGGGCATCGACTCGCTGTACGAAAAGCTCGTGAGATTCATAAGCGAAATTCAGGATAAAGAGATCAGAACGTTGCTCGAGGCTTTGTTCGTGGGGGATAGAGAGTTCGTATCTTGCTTCGTGCAAGCCCCCGCTGGCGTGAGCGTTCACCACGCGTACATCGGAGGTCTGCTCGAACACACGGTCGATGTTGTCACCTTGTGCAAGCGGGTGAGCAACGTTTACGATTTCCTGGACAAGGATATGCTCGTCGCAGGTGCCATGCTACACGACATAGGTAAGGTGAGGGAATACAGAATAACCAAGAAAGGTCTGGAAGTGACGACCGAAGGAGAACTGAAGGGACACATCGCGTTGGGCCTGGAGATACTTCATCAGGTGGCGAACAAGGTCAGCATAGCCAAGACGAAACTTTTGCAACTGGAACACATAATTCTTTCTCACCACGGCGAGTACGAGTTTGGTTCACCAGTGTTGCCCAAGACGGCTGAAGCTTACGTTGTTCACGCTCTGGAGAACATGGATTCCAAGCTGTCCAGGTTCAGGAGCATAAACGAGAAACAGAAGAACGGCGGTAAAATCTGGAGTGAGTTTGACAGGCATCTCGGAAGGCGCGTTTGGTTGGGAAGGTGGAAGGATGAAGATTAGGTTCGGAACGAGCGGTTGGAGGGCCATCATCAGCGACGAATTCACTTTCAAGAACGTGCGTATCGTCTCGCAGGCCATAGCGGATTACGTGAAAAAGACCAACGGTAAGAGATTGATCGTCGCGCGCGATACTCGTTTCCTGACCGAGCGTTACGCACGCCTGGTTGCAGAAGTGCTGACAGCAAACGGTATAAAGGTGTTCATGCCTGAAAATCCCACACCAACACCTGTTGTTTCCTTCACGATACGTCACCACAGGCTCGATGGTGGAATAAACATCACCGCATCGCACAATCCGCCAGAGTACTGCGGTATAAAATTCAATCCGGCGGATGGTAGTCCTGCACCTCCTGAAGTTACTCAGCAGATAGAATCGATCATAGCATCAATTGAAGAGGACAGGATTCCTACCATGCCCCTCGTTGAAGCGAACAGGAAGGATCTGCTTGAGATCTTCGACCCCAAACCTGACTATTTGAACGCTCTGGCGAAAATCATCGACTTCGAGTCAATAAAGAGGGCGAAGCTGAAAGTCATCGTCGACCTCATGTATGGCACGGCCATGGGATACTTGGACGAACTGTGTTCCAAGCTGGTCGCGGATCTCGAGGTTTTCCATAACCACAGGGACCCGTATTTTGGTGGGGACAGACCTGAACCAGATGAAGAGAGACTCGCGCTGCTTGCAAACAGGGTGAAATCGAAAGGCTGGGACGTGGTGCTCGCCGTAGATGGCGATGCTGACAGGTTCGGCATAGTGGACGATGAGGGTAGATACGTCAAAGCCAACGAGGTCATAGCTCTGCTGGCGCACCATCTCTACAAGAACAAGAACATGAAGGGGCCAGTCGCCAGGACCGTTGCGACTTCCCACGCTGTGGACGAGGTCGCCAAGGCGTTCGGGGAGAAGGTTGTGGAAACACCCGTTGGGTTCAAATTCCTGGCCTCGGTTCTTCTGAACGATAAAGCCGTCATCGCTGGCGAGGAAAGCGGCGGACTGTCCATAGCGAACCATGTCCCGGAAAAGGACGGAATACTGGCCTGTCTGCTGATTCTGGAGATGATCTCTTACGAGGCTAAACCCCTGTCGCAGATCAGGAAGGAGTTCAGAAAACTTTACGGTAACTTCTTCAACTCACGCGTGGATTTTGAACTGTCTAGCGACGAGGAAAAGAAAGAGTTGTTCCAGAAGTTTCAGAACCTGGAGCAATACTTGAAAGATTTGAGAGTGGTCTCGAGCGACACACCGGACGGTTTGAGATTCTTCTTCGACAAACCGGGTAGCTGGCTGTTGGTGAGAGTTTCTGGAACAGAACCCGTGATCAGGGTATACTTTGAAGCCAGGGACGAAACCGTTTATCAGAAGTTGAACATGCTTGTCAGACAGATCAGCAGGTGAAACGATGGCGAAGAAGATCATAATTGTCGAATCACCCGCTAAAGCCAAGACCATCAAGGAGATTCTCAAGGGCGAGTACGAGGTCGTATCCTCGAAGGGACACGTGCGCGATCTGCCGGAGAGAGACTTCGGAGTCGACCTAAGCGATTTTGAGCCAAAATTTGAGATAATAGAAGGCAAAGAAAAGATCGTTGAGGAGATCAAAGAAAAGGTCAAAGGTAAGGAAGTGTACCTCGCTTCGGACATGGACCGTGAGGGCGAGGCGATTGCCTGGCATCTGGCGGAAATCCTCAACGTTTTGGACAGGAAGAACAGGATCGTGTTCAGCGAGATAACACCACAAACGATAAGATCGGCCGTTCAATCTCCAAGGTTCATAGACATGAAAAAGGTGTATGCGCAACACGCGCGTCGCATTCTCGATCGCATCGTCGGTTACAAGATCAGCCCGCTTTTGTGGAAACTTTTGAGAACCAGTTCAAGTGCGGGCAGAGTGCAATCTGCAGCCTTGAAACTCGTTTGCGAGCGCGAGGTGCAGCGCCACAGATTCGTTCCAAAAAAGTTCTGGAAAATTCAGGGTTACATCGACTCGGTGAGGTTTTATCTGACCCACATCGACGGTAAGAGGATCGACATGCAGCAGGTGGACGAAGCGCTTGCAAGACAGATTCAGCAAGAAGTCGGGAAGTTGAAGCTCGTTCAAAAGAAGAGCAGGCTGGTGGAGAGAAAGCCACCGTTGCCTTTCATAACCAGCACACTTCAACAGGAGGCCGCGAACAAGTTCGGTTTTTCTGTGTCCCGGACGATGCAGCTCGCCCAGATGCTTTACGAAGGTGTCGACACATCTGAAGGTCACAGAGCCTTCATAACGTACATGAGGACGGATTCGACGCGCGTCAGCGATTACGCAAAAGATCAGGCTGAAAAGTTCATCAAGAGCCGTTTCGGTGAGCGCTACGTCGGTGAGTTCAGATCAGAACAGAAGAAACCCAACGTTCAGGACGCACACGAAGCCATAAGACCGGTCGACGTCGAGATGACGCCAGAGAAGGCTCAAAAGCTTCTGGACAGAGACCTCTACAGGCTTTACAAACTGATCTGGGAAAGGTTCGTCGCCTCGCAGATGGCCGCGGCATTGTACGAAGAAACGATCTACAGTTTTGAATCGGGCAGGTACGGTTTTGAGGCAAAGCTGGAGAGAAGGATTTTCGATGGGTTCGAGGTAATCCTGAAAAAGGAGTTGGAACAGATCCAACCTTTGAACGGTGAGATCTTCAACATAACCAAGTGGGACGTACAGCAGGACGAGACCAAACCGCCTGCGAGATACACAGAATCATCGATGGTCAGGGCGCTCGAAGCCAGGGGCATCGGCAGGCCGAGCACCTACGCCACGATCATCTCGACCTTGCTCGAACGAAGGTACGTCGTGAAGAGATCGAAAGAACTTGTGCCCACGATCCTCGGCTTCGTCGTCAACCACTACATGGAACAAAAATTCCCGAAGATAGTGGATCTCGATTTTACCGCAAGAATGGAAGAGGCACTCGATGCGATAGAGAGGGGCGAGAAGGACCACAAGCAGGTCCTCAGCGAATTCTACAGGGAGTTCTCAGCTCAGTTGGCGAAGGCCGAAAAAGAATGGTTGTCCATAGACATCAGAACGAACGTTGACTGTGAGTGCGGCGAAAAGTTCACCCTGAAGGTTGGGCGTTTCGGACTGTATCTGTCATGTGCGTCGTGCGGGAAAACATCGTCCGTCGATTTGAGCAGTCCTGCTGTGATGGACGAAGGTGTGATGTATTTCACAGAACAGGAAGAGGCGAAGGCCTACGTTTGTCCAAACTGTGGAGAACCACTTAAACGATACAGCGGCAAATACGGCGTGTACTACCACTGCCAGAAGTGTGGAAGGAATTACAGAGACTTTGCAAGAGGTACTTGCCCAAAGTGTGGTTCCGCCGTGGAGAAAAAGCTCAGCAGGAACAGGAAATACTTCTTCAAGTGCACGAACGATGAGTGTGATTACATAAGCTGGCTTGAACCGTCCAACGAGTCATGCCCGGAGTGTGGTGAAAGATTATATTATCGAAGGTTCCGCTCTTCGGAAAAGCTGTACTGTGAAAAGTGCAAAAAGACCTTTGAAAAGCCGAAGGAGGAGACGAGCGATTGAGAATAGCAGTCTTGATGGGTGGCATGTCTCGAGAACGGGAAATCTCGTTGAGAAGCGGTGAAAACGTTGTCAAAGCCCTGAAGAAGCTCGGTCATGAGGTTGTTCCAATAGATGTGAAGGAAGACTTTTTTCTCGTTTTGCCTTCACTCAAACGATTCGATCTGGTTTTCGTCGCACTTCATGGAAAGTTCGGCGAGGATGGGACCGTTCAGGCTTTGCTGGACTGGATCGGCGTGCCGTACACGGGTTCTGGTGTGCTCGCGAGCGCCCTGTGTTTCGATAAGTTGATGACCTACAGGATCGTCGAGAAGTTCGTTCCGGTTCCCGAGTACACCGTCATCAACAGGCCTACGAGGGAATCCCCGTTCGGATTTCCCTGCGTTGTGAAACCACGTAGAGAAGGTTCCAGCATAGGCGTGCACATCTGCGACAATGCTGAAGAGCTCGAACATTATTCGCGGCTGGAATTGGACCTTTACGGGGAGCTGATCTTGCAACGTTACGTTCAGGGCAGGGAACTCACAGTCTCGTTGATCGAGATGGACAGTGAGCTGAGAATCCTACCCATACTCGAGCTCAGGCCGAAGCGCAGGTTCTATGACTACATCGCCAAATACACGCCAAACATGACGGAGTTCGTTCTTCCCGCTCCACTCACTGAGGAAGAATACCGCACGGTCTGCGAGTCCTGCCTGAGGGCCTTCAAGGCGTGCGAATGCAAAGGCTTTGCAAGGATCGACGGGATTCTGATGGATGGGATTTTTTATTTTCTGGAGATCAACACCATACCCGGTATGACGGATTTGAGCGACATGCCAGCCTCGGCGCGTGCTGCCGGAATGAGCTTTGAAGATTTGATAGATGCGATAGTGAAGACGGTGAGAAGATGAGGGCAACCATAGATCTTTCGAACCTCTCGTTGTGGCTCAAGTTCTGCAACAAGCTGATTGGTTCGTCCGAATTCAGCTTCGGGAACATTTATTTTTCCTATGATAGGGGTCTTGTTGTACGTGCAACAGATGGTTGCCTGCACGGCTGGATGAAGATCGGAGAATGTGAGCCGTTCGAAGGAGAAATCGCGATCCCTTTGAGGTTGTTGAAGGGCTTCTTGGTGGGGGAGAGTGGAGAATTTTTGAACTTAACCTTGATGGAAGATGAGATCGCTCTGAGTTCAGGAAACGAGACTCTTCGAATGAAATTGACAGGAAAGAGGGAGAAACAGGTTCCAATCGAACACGAGCTCGTGGCGAAATCCGATGTGCTCAACTTCAATAAAGCCTTGAACTTTGTCACATCACCGCTCGAGGAAGGCGACCTCGCTCTGTTTGGTTCCTTTGAAAAAGACTTGCTGATGTTCGCCTCAGCGCGTTCCATCATCTGTCTGACCAGGCTGCAGGGTGAATTGATGAAGCCGTTCGTTTTTTCTTTCCCCTACATGAGCGCGCGACACGTTGTCAAAGCGCTCGAAGTTTACGCTAAGAATGTGCAGCTGAACGTCGGCTTGGGTGAAGCACTATTGATACGCTCAAGCGATTTCACCTTGCAGTTGTGCGGGGAGCATGCTGCGTTCGATCCCCGAATCGGAGATTTTCTCCAAAGAAAGGAAACCTACGTCGTTCCGAGAAACTTTCAAAGGTTTGTGTCCAAGGCCGCATGGCTCATGCCAAGGGAGAGCACGATCAGAATCGAGTGTGTCAGGGACAGCATGAGGTTCTTCGGTGCTTATGGCACGGTGTCGTACAGGGCAATCCTTCCCTTCGATTGTCCGTTGAGGTTCGAATTCGAAGTTTCCCCGCACAGGTTGAGGTCCGCACTCGCACGTATGGCTGGCAGGCTCTTGATCAGTGTTGGTGATGGTTTCGTCAAGATTGAAGATAGCGCAGGCAGGACCGTAGTGGTGAGGAGACTGTGAACAAAAGCGTGTGGAAACGTGCTTGGAAAGTTTTCGGTGTTTTTCTGAAGGTCTCTTCGCTCACACTCGGCGGTGGCTATGCGATGGTGCCCATCATGCAGTGGGAGGCTGAGAGACTCGGATGGATGAAGAAAGAAGAGTTCCTCAGTCTGTTGTCTGTGGCGCAGAGCATCCCCGGTCCGATCGCGTTCAACACGGCCATAATCGTCGGCAAAAGGGTGGCGGGCGTGCCTGGCGCCGTACTGTCGGGTGTTGCAATCACTTTACCGCCGTTCGTTGCGATCGTTGCCGTTGCCAGTTTGCTCAAACCTTTCCTGAACAACGTGTACGTGAGGGCGTTTTTGCTTGGTGTTTACGCTGCGGTCGTGGCTCTGGTCTTCAACGTGCTTTTGGGTTTGATCAAAAAACAGCGTTGGACGATGCTGAGATTGATGGTGATCGGGGTTGGAGTGGTGCTTCTTTTGATCAATCGGAACACGTTGTACGCGGTTTTCGCAGCGAGCATCTGGCTGCTCTACGCGTGGGGAGAGTGAGACGATGAACCTGATCAAACTCGTCCTGATCTTCCTGAAGCTTGGCTTTCTTTCCTTCGGCGGTGGATGGGCTGTTGTTGGGATCCTGCGCCAGGAACTTATTTCAGCAGGTTTTCTCTCTCAGACAGAGTTCACTGAAATGGTTTCCATAGCCCAGATGACGCCCGGGCCGATTGCTCTCAATCTGGCCACCTACATTGGCTACAAATACTTTGGTTTCCTGGGCGCTTTCTTGAACACCTTTTTCTTTCTGCTGGCCCCGGTGATTATGGTGGTTGCGATCTTTTCTTTCGGCAAGAGAATCAAAGTGAACCCGAACAAGCTGTCTCAAGCCCTCATGGGGTTCACGACTATCATGGTGCTCGTCACGTTGATCTCGCTCGCAAGTCCAAGGTTTGGCGATCCGTTGTTCTTCCTTATCGCGATGCTCGTTCTCTTCGGTCTGAACAGGTTCAGGATACATCCACTCGTGCTGATGTTCGCAGCAGGTTTCACTGGAGTTCTCCTATACGCCGTCTGGTGAGTCGATTCGAACGTTCCTTATCCTCCTGTGCAGTGCTGCCTCACACGCCTGTCTCACGCGCTGTACGAGCTTTGGATCCTCGCCTGAGAGGTCTTGCTGTTTTTCGATTTTCATGAGTATCCTGTCCAGGTCCTCATAGCTCAAACCAAGAACGAATTCGTCCGTGATGCCAGGTATGAGATCAGGCGTGGGAACTCTCTCTACGATCTCTGAAGGTACCTCGAGCCACCTTGCGAGTTGCAGTACCTGTGTCTTGTAAAGGTGTGCTATTGGCTCAAAATCTGCCGCACTGTCACCCCATTTAACGTACAGGCCTGTCATCAGCTCGGTTTTGTTCACGCATCCCGCCACCGCATAGCTTCTCTTCTCGGCTTCAAAGTAAAGAAGACACATCCTCACTCTGTGTTTGATCCTGTAATAGGCGAGCCCTTTTTTGAAAGTTTCGTTGCCTTTGTCAAGAAGATCGTCGAGGTAAGGATCTTTCGAAAGGCTCATCCACTTACCCTTCACGTAGTTCTCCTGGACTTTTCTTGGGAACAAAGATGCGGGTGGAAATAATCTGTAGACTCCCATCTTTCTCAACACCGGGGTGATAGAAACAACTCTGTGTTCAACACCGAGGTGCCGACACAGTTTCAAAGCAAGCCGTGTGCTCTCTTTTGAAGAATCGCGTTCGGGAAAGATCAACGCTAACAGTCGTTCTTTACCGAGTGCTTTCGTGCAGAGTGTAGCGACGACTGCAGAATCCACACCACCGCTGACGCCCACAACAACGCCCTTGAACCCGTTGTTCTTAAGAAAATCCTTGATGAACTTCTGTATCTGCTCAGCCACCTCTATCGTTTCGAATGACATTTGTCAATACCTCCAGTTTCCAGTTGATATTCTGCTGTCTGCGCGCTGCGAGTTTTGCAAGCTCATCTGCCTTCTCATTGCAGGGATCTTTCGAATGTGACTTGATCTTTTCGAATTCGATATGAAGGTTCTTCTTCCTCGCAAAGTGCACGAATTCCTTGTAGATCTGCGTGAGAAGAGTCTTTGTTCGATACTCACCGCTGATCCATTTGCGGAGGTTCTCGAAATCGTGCCTGATGACAAGATGCCTCACGCCCCTTTGCAGTGCATAATTTACAGCGAAGAGCACTGCCAGGATTTCCCCTGCAACGTTCCTCATCTTTGCAAGCTCTGGTTCATCGGTCCAAAAGTAGAACTCGTGCAAACCTTCTTGATCGCAAACCACGATTCCTGAACCACAGACACCATTTTTATAGCTTCCATCAACGCAGACAAGGATCATATCTTTCATAAGATCAGGACAGCGCCATGTTTCTCCTCTCAGATAAGCGAGCGCGTCGCTTTTTGACGCAAACGAGCGATATTCCGCGTTGGGCGAGCCTTCTACCTGTTCTCTTGCGCTCTGCCAGTCCTCGTATAAACCTGGATGCCTACCACGCTTGACGGCGTAATATTTACCCACGTAGCTCACCTTCGAGCTGACGATCTGTACGAAAGCCTGAAAGACAGATAAGCAGCAACAGAAGCAATCAAAAAAACGAACGCAAACCTCACAAGATTCATGCTCTGTTTCGTGAAAGGTTCGAGTCTAATGATCGACGCAACGACCAGGCCGAAAGTGAAGCTACGAGTCTGGTTTGGAAATTTTCCAACGAGCCAGTTCATCAGGAGTGCCATCAGCGCTATACCAAGGATCACTCCGATTCCAAAGGGAACGACGATTGCGAGTTTCAGATTCACCAGGGCATCAAGGATATCATCGTAGACACCGAGTATCAGGAGCACAAGGGAACCGCTGAGACCTGGAAGGATCATCGCGCATGCAGCGATGATGCCGGTCAACAAAACGTACGTTCCTGAAAGCTGCACGGTGCGAACCAGAAGTTCGAAAATGAGCATCAGGGACACACCGAGTGCGAAATGGCGCAGCTTTAAATCTGAGATCTCCCTGCGCAGTCTTGGAATCGAACCCAAAACAAGACCAAAGAAAATAGCGTAAGCCATGGCCGGAGATCTCTCGAGCAGATGTTTCATACTGACAGAACCGGCAAATATTGCAGCAAGGATACCGATGCCAAGTGCAACGATGAAACTGATCTGCTCTCTTTTGAATCTGAACTTGACGAAATTTGCCACGGCATCGATCAACCGTTCGTAGACGCCAACTATGACGGCCGTCGTTGCACCGCTCACGCCGGGAACCAGGTTTGCAAGACCTATCAGAAAGCCTCTGAATATGTTTATCATTGGAAAACCTCCGTATCTTCCATATGTGACAAGATGGTTTTCTCGAGTTGCAGAAATGAGGGATCAAAAAAGTCCATCTTCTTTTTGAGTTCGATGTGATGTACGAACTTTGCCGGTCGGCCTCGCATGACGTAAACGTGCTTCGCCAAGCTCAAGGCTTCTCTCATATCGTGTGTCACCAGAACGTAGCTGATGTTTATGTTTTCAAGCAAAATGGATAGATCGTTGATGAGCTTCACTTTCGTCGGTGTGTCCAGACTCCTGAAAGGTTCATCCAGCAAAAGCAGCTCAGGTTCGATGATCAAGGCGCGTGCGAGGTTCAGCCTCTGCCTCATGCCCCCACTGAGCTGGCCAGGTTTGTAGTGTTCGAAGCCAGAAAGCCCTACCTGTTGAAGCGTTCGCTGTATCTTTCTTTCATCGTCACAGATGATCTCAAGATTTTTACGCACGCTGTACCAGGGTATCAATCTGTCTTCTTGAAAAACGAAACCCAATCGACTGTAGAATCTGTTGATCACTCCGGAGTCTGGCTTCTCCAGACCGGCTATGATCCTGAGCAGGGTTGTTTTTCCACAACCTGACGGTCCAACGATCGCCACCGCGTCGGACTCGAGCAGTTTGAGATCTATCCCACCGAGTACAGGTAACCTTCCGTAATTCTTAAAAATTCCTTTGAGCTCAAGAGTGCACTTCAAAGCTACCTCGCTCCCAAAGAGAAGAGAATAGTGCTTCCAGAACGAGCCCGAACACCACGGCCACCAGCGTGTAGGAAAAAACCTCTGTCGTGTTTACATAGAACTTGGCCTGCATGATCTGTACCCCGAGGCCTGTTTCGCCTATGAGATACTCCGCGACGATCGCCACTTTCCACATGCTGCCTATGCTCAACTTCAAGGATGAGAGTAGAAACGGCCAGACGGAACCCATGTAAATCGCCCTGAAGATCTTCCATTTGGGTAATGAGTAAACCTTCGCCATCTCGACGAGTTTCTTGTCCACGACGCGAACGCCTTCGCAAACGTTGAACGTCACGATCGGCAGAAGTGAAACGAAAACTATGAAAACCACGCCGCGCCATCCGATGCCCCACGCGAGTATGACGGTCGAAAGCCACGAAACGATCGGAACGGACCTGATGGCCATGTTCAACGGCTGGAGTAAAAGATAGATCCTGTCAGAAAGACCCATCAGGAAACCGAGGATCGTGCCTGCAACGAGTGCCAAACCCATACCGAAGAAAGCCCTGAGAAAGGTTAAGCCAACTGGCCTGAGCAGTTTGCCTTCAACCAGCAGGCGGTATGAGTGTGACAAAACTTTCTCAGGTCCGGGAAAAACGAGGTCGGACGAGACGAGTTTCGACACGACAAACCAGAAAGCAAAGAGCAGGACTACTCCAAAGAGAGAAAATTCAAAACGCGAAGAATTTTTCATCTGGTATCGAAGGCATCGCGGTCGGATCGACCTGCTGTGTGATCTTCAAATAGCGAATCACCTCGGACGCCACCTCGCTCGCACGTTTGTACTCGTACAGCGTTCGAGTGAGAGATTCTTCAATGATTTCCGCCGGCATGCCACCGAGGTGTGGAACGGAAAGCGACGCAGCTTCATGCCTGTTCTCCATCGCATACTTGAGTGAATTCTCTATTGCGTTCATAGCCTTGCGTAGGGTAGCCTCGTCCAGGTTTTTTGCAACAAACAGACCCGTTATTGGAACTCGCGCAGGAAGTTGTGTGTAGTGCGACCAGAGCTCTTGCAGGTCGTATTCGATGCATGCCTGCGCTTGTTTCAGTGCGAGCGTCACGAATGGTTCGGGAAGTACGGCGACCTTAACCTTCCCGGCACTCATCAGTGACACTATCTCCTGAGGCGTGGCATATCTGATCTTCACATCGACGTCCGGCTTTAACCCCACCTGTTCAAGTGAGTACCTGATCAGCACATCACCGGTTTGCCCTTTACCCTGGGGCGTGTAAATTTCCTGATTCGATAAATCCTTCAGATCGATTAGATCGAAATCCTTCGTCACGACGTAAAAAGCTTTCCAAAGGATCACTCCAGCGAGTCTCAGGTCAATCCCCTTGCTGTATAGAGATGCACCTATGGAAACCGGTAGAACGATCAGATCAACGTTTTTCGCCGCGACCTGCGCGCTCACCTGATCGAGTGTTCGCCAGAAATCGATCTTGAGCTCCACCTCACTACTCACTTTTTTCTCCATCAAGCCCACAAAGGCCACCACGGTTGGACCAACGGGTATGAGAACGTTGATCGCAAAGCCGAAACTGATCACAAGCAAAAACAGCAGCATGAGTAATTTTCTCATGTTTCCACCTTCCTTAAAAAGAGGCGAGGAACAAGCCTCGCCTCTTCGGTTGTTCTCTCAATTTACACTTTAACAGCCTGCGCGACCTTCTTCTTCGATCTGTCCACGTAGGTTGTGTGGAGCAATTCGTGCGACACGTGGCTGAGCGGATGCTCGAAGAACTCCTCGTAGAGCTTCTTTATCGATGGGTTCTCGTGAGATTTTCTGAGCACGCTTCTTTCATCGATTGTGTAGATGGCCTCCATACGTTTGACCAGAACGTCTTTGTCCAAACTCTTGGGCTGTCCTCCTCCGCCGATGCAGCCACCCGGACAGGCCATGATCTCAACGAAGTCGTAGTAAACTTCACCTTTTGTTATCTTGTCGAGCAACTTTCTGACGTTCGCACTGCCGTGTGCAACCGCAACCTTGAGTTGTTTTCCATCGAAATCTATCGTGGCTTCCTTTATGCCGTCGAGGCCACGTACGTTCGTGAACTCAACCTTTGGCAGTGGCTTGCCGAGTCCGAGCTCGTACGCGGTCCTCAGAGCCGCTTCCATAACGCCACCCGTGACACCAAATATGGCCGCCGCACCGGTGGATTCACCGAGCGGATCGTCGTAGTTCTCTTCCGGCAGGGACGCATAAGGAATCTTCCTCATCTTTATCAATCTGCCAAGCTCACGCGTTGTCAGAACGACGTCCACTGCAGGTACGCCGTTGACCATGTGCTGGGGCCTGGTGATGTCGTCTTTCTTGGCGGTGCAGGGCATTATGGAAACGACGAACATTTTTTCGGGAGGAACGTTTATTTTCTTCGCAAAATAAGATTTCAACACGGCTCCCATCATCTGGTGAGGAGATTTGGCACTCGAAAGGTTTTTCAAAAACTGTGGATACAGCTTCTCCGCCAGATTGATCCACGCCGGACAGCAGGAGGTGAACATCGGGAACGGACCGCCTTTTTTCAATCTCTCCAAAAACTCCGATCCTTCTTCCATGATGGTCAGGTCCGCTGCGAAGTTCGTATCGAACACGTAGTCGAACCCGAGCCGTCTCAGTGCGGCAACCATCTTTCCGGTGGAGATGCTACCCACTTCCATGCCGAATTCTTCACCCAGTGCCACACGCGTCGCAGGAGCAGTTTGTACAATGAGCACCTTGTCGTGCTTTTCGATCTCCTCGAGAACTCTTCTTATGTTCACGTTCTCTGTGATCGCTCCCGTGGGGCAGAAAGCAGAACACTGGCCACAGCCTATACAGTCTGTTTCGTAGAGCGGCATTTCAAATGCTGTCTGAGGCAAAGTCTCGTAACCTCTATCGACCATGGAATAAATGTCCATGCCTTGAAGCTCCGAACAGGCCCTCACACACCTGCCACAGACGACACATTTTTCCAAGTCCCTCACTACAGCTGGTGAACTGGCATCTGGCTCGATGGCTCTGACCTCGCTTGGGAAAATATCCTGAACGTCGTACAGATAGATCAAGTCCTGAAATTCGCATCTTCCGTTCACATCACAGGTCATGCAATCCTTCGGATGGCGAGACAGCAACAAAGCGAGGTTGAACTTTACCGCGTTCGTGACACGTGAGCTGTTCGTTCTGATCTTCATCCCATCTTGAACCTTCGTCACACAGGCTGGCTGAAGGTTCTTCGCGCCTTCAACCTCGATCACACAGACCCGGCAGGCTCCCGTTGGCTCGAGTCGTGGATGGTTGCACAGGGTGGGCACGTATATGCCAGCCTGGTTGCACGCTTCAAGAACAGTTACATCGGCAGGCACTTCGTACATTCTTCCGTTGATCTCGACTTTCACACCGGCCACCTTTAACCCTCCCCTTCCGTGACGTTGACCTTCTCCAAGTTCATTTTATCACAAAGGGTTCAAGCCGTTACCTTCTTCAAGTGCTCCTTCGCGAGTTCAACGTAAGATGCGAACGCACTGGGATCGTTGACAGCCAGTTCGGACAGCATTTTTCTGTTGATGCTCACGTTTGCAAGCCTGAGACCGTGGATCAGTTCGCTGTATTTCAGGCCGTGCTTTCTTGCGGCGATGTTTATCCTTGTGATCCAAATCTTTCTGAAATCTCTTTTCTTTATCTTCCGGCCAACGAATGAATACCATTTGGCCCTGATGTAGTGCTGCTTCGCAAGCTTGTATCTCCTGCTGATTGCACCTCTGAACCCTCTAACGGCCTTTAGAATCTTTTTTCTTTTCTTTTTCGCATGGACCGATCTTTTGATTCTCATGGTTTACCTCCTTTCTCAAACTCCGAGAAGTCGTTTGATTCTCTTCGCGTCGCCTTTATCCAGAACGTCCTTTTTCCTCAGTTCGCGCAGAGCAGATCTTCTTCTCTTTCCGGTGGTGTGTCTGGTTCTTGCATGGTTGAAAAGGATTTTGCCGTTCTTGGTCACTCGAAACCTTTTTGCAGCCGTCTTGCTCGTCTTCATCTTGTTCTTGGCCATATTTCAAACCTCCTCAGTCTTCCTTCGGTTTGATCTGCATCCACATGTCCCTACCTTCGAGTTTCGGCTCGACCTCGACCACAGCTATGTCGCTGACATCCTGAGCGATCCTTTTGAGTATCTCTTCACCCTTCTCCGCAAAGGTGATTTCCCTACCTCTGAACATGACAGTCACCTTGACCTTGTTACCCTCTTCAAGGAAGCGCCTGATGTGCCTGACCTTAGTTTGATAATCGTGCTCGTCGATCTTGACTCTGAACTTCATCTGCTTGATCTCTTGAACCCTCTGTTTTTTCTTTGCTTCTCTCTGTTTCTTGGCAAGCTGGTACATGTACTTGCCGAAATCCATGATCTTCGCAACTGGTGGATCACTGTTCGGTGAGACCAAAACCAGATCCAGTCCCTCTTTTCTTGCAAGCTCTATAGCTTTGTACGTAGGCATGACACCTATCTGTTTGCCGTCTTGACCTACCACCCTGACCTTGGGTAGTCTTATTTGCTCGTTCTTCAAAAAGATTTGCTCTTTCTCGATATTCTCTACCTCCTTAAGAAAAAAGGCGGGCCAAGCCCGCCTCCCTGATTTCCTTCAGGAACCATCTCAACCCCTTCGACCTGGTCTCGGGGTGGGAAGCAAGGCTTCCACTTTCATCTGGTGGGCCGTGCAGGATTCGAACCTGCGACCCCCTGATTAAGAGTCAGGTGCTCTACCTGCTGAGCTAACGGCCCACGCTATGGTGCCCCTGGGAGGAATCGAACCTCCATTTGCGGATTAGGAATCCGCCGTTCTATCCATTGAACTACAGGGGCTTATGCCTTTAAATATCCTACCATGCACTCTAACAAAAATCAAGAGGTTCCATTACATCTTTCAGGACCCCGTTCTTCCCATCAATCCAGACAGGATGAAGGACTCGATCGACTTTAGAACAGAGCCAGACGTGGTGGACGCCGCGAGAGCTTCCGTTATCAGTTTTGCCGCGGTTTGTGAGTCTATCTCCGGGTTGACCAGTTCGTTTTTCTTTCCCTCCTCTATGAGTTGTGCCACTCTGTTCAAAAAGTCGTCGTAACGTCTCTTGAGCCTTTTCCAAACGTCTCCTTCTCCAGATCCATCCAGGACGCTCGCGCGTTCTTTCTCTATCACCTTTGACAAAACTTTCCTGCTCGTGACGAAGTCTATGTAGGCTCTTAGGAACCTCTTGATTTTCCTGACGTAGTAATTCTCGTTTTCAACTTCTTTGAAAATGTGATTCTCGAGTTCTTCCAACGCCCTGTTCCAAACTTCCTCGAAGAGCACCTCTTTGCTTGGGAAATAGTAGTAGATGAGAGGTTTTCGCACTCCGGCACGCTGTGCGATTTCCTCCATGCTGACACCATCGAAACCTCTTTCAGAAAAGGCGGCCTTTGCCGCCTCCAAAATTCTCTCCCTGGCGTTGGACAATTCATCCACTCCCCGCTTTCATTTCAGCGTTTTGTCGACAGCGAGCGCCTCTTCTTTGTTCATGTAACGCTTCATCCTGGTTTCATAGTTGTAGATACCCCTGTTCACAGGATATCGATTCACATACCCATGTTCGTACCAGAGTTTGTCTGCGTAAACTTTCCATTCCTCAGCAAGCTTGTCTATCTCGGGTGCGAGATCTTCGACGACACGCTCCGAGCCGTCGTGCTGCGGAATCGCGTTGAAGTGCTTGACCATCGCCCTGTACACTTTTGGATTGTCTATGATCGGGCATGGTCTGAACAGGTTGTTGGAGTACGGAACCATGCGCTTGTAGGCTTCGAAGAAAGGAGATTTGAGAATCTCCAGCAGGGATTTTTCCCTTATGCTGTCCACGGCGTACTGCTGAAACACGCATGGTTCAACATAACCCTTCGCGTTCACGTGGAAATACTTCGCACCAGCAGCAAGACAGCCATGCGTCAGAAAACCATGGTTCCAGAAGTCCGCAACGAAAGCGAACTTACCGCCGAGCCTTACTTGGTCGGTCTTGAAGAACCTCTCGTATCTCTGCTGCGGCGTTGGAACCAAATCCATAGATGCGTTCATACCTACCGGCATGTACTGAAAGACCCAAGCGTAGACCACCTGCTGTTCTTCAAGGAACTGCCAGAATTCGTCTTTCATGAGCGTATCGTGGTTCATCCTCGTCGCAGTTATCGATGCTCCGAACGGTACGCCGTATCTTCTCAACCTATCCCAGGCTTCGAGCACGCTCTTGAACACGCCTCTGCCTCTCCTCCAGTCCGTGTCCAGCTCGAAACCTTCCACAGATATGGCGGGTGTTGCATTTCCAAGTTCAGACAGTCTCTTCGCAATGTCCTCCGTTATCAGCGTACCGTTCGTGTAGATCAGGAAGTAGTTGTCGTTGAATTCTTCCAGTATCTCCATCAAGTGTGGCCAATAGAACGGTTCGCCTCCCGTGATGACCCAGAAATAAAGTCCAAGTTCGTTCCCTTCACGAATGACTTTGCTGACTTCTTCTTTCGTGAGTTCGTACTTTCTACCGTAAAGGCCCGCATAGCAACCAACGCAGTTCAAATTGCACGCGTACGTGGGACTTATCACACCAAGTTTCGGCAGAACAACTTTGTGCTCGTGCATCTTTTGCTGTCTTATTGGTTCACCAAGAGCGAACTCGTTGATGATCAGGTTGTTTATGATCTTCTCAACGCACTTGGGACTGGAACGCCTGAACACTTTCACCCAGCTTGTGATCATTGGATGTTTGTCCTTCGCCATGAGCGCCAGCTTCTTCAATCCGCTCTTTGAGGGCTCTTTCGTCAACGCACTGAGTGTCGAAAACAGTTTGTACAAACCTTCTTCGTCCGTGTTCCGAAGCACCGAAGCAACAAGTTTTCCAGCTTGGTGGTATATGAAACCTTTCACTCCTCCAACGACTGGCATGAGAATACCTCCTTTACCGACTGGTCAGTAAAATGCTAACTGGATCACTTTACTGTGACATTACTTGTTGGTAACTTCTTCATGAAGACGCATCGATCTCAGCTTCTCCACAACGAGACACGTCGCGCGCACGTCGTCTTCGTTATACTTCATGACTGCATCGAGCAACGAAGGCTCCCTCGTTACGAGCCATGTTTGGAAGTATTTGGATGCACGCCAACCATCGAGCTTCGTACGCCAGTTGAAACCGTAATAACGGGCAACGCTCTTCAATGAGTAGCTGAACAAAGGCAGTGCGACATGCTTGGACAGAATCTGGTACACGTCGACAAACCTTTTCTTCAACAGGATGTAACGCTGTTCGAGATTGTAAAGATGGGCAAGCTGTCCGAAGTGCGTCGGTTCGTACGCGCAGTAATGATAGATGGGACCTTCCGTCGAGAGCAGGAAATCGATGACTTTTTTGAAAATGGCTCCTTCCTGCTCTTTTTCTTCACACAGGAAGGCAATGTACTCGTTATCCTTGAGTATTCCGAACAAATAATCGTAGCCGGCGACAGTGTGAGATTCTATGTCGAGAAACAAACCGTCCGGAAATGGTGGAAGCGGCGATAAAAGGATTGGACGTCGTTCGAGCAGAGCTCGTGCCTTCTTTTTCAATTTTTCCAAGACGTCTTTGGAAAAATCTTTCAGCTTTTGAACGTTGAGAAGATCTTCAAGGTCTTCAACGCCCTCTTTCAGCAGTTTCAACCTCGTTCGTTCGTTCAAACCGTGAATAGCGAGCAGATCTTTCTTTTGAATCAAAGCCTCGCTACACTCTATCACGTGAGAACAGGTTTTGCAAAGAGACGTTGGCCTCGGATCGTACAGCTCTTCTCTGAACGCCGTGATGTTTTCGAGCAGCGAAATCAACCTTGGAACAGCATCACGCCAGTCGAGATCAACTTCGAAATACGGCGAGCTCACGGTGACCCTGCTCACAGGAAAACCTCTCTGCAAGAAAATATAAGCGTGGTAAGCGGCCTCCAGCATGTATTTTTGCTTGAAACTCTTTGCCTCCTTCTTCAAAATCAATCTCCAACCGTTGTCCTCCAAGACTGCGACATCTGGATCTGCAATGAACGTTTTATTGAAAATCTCCGCCTCAAGGATCGGTCTTTCCACAGAAAAACCGAGCCTGAGCAAATCCGAGGCGTCCGGAAGTGCCTCCGATCGCTCGGCCGTAGCTTTGTCGAGTTGAAACCTTCTTGGACAAAGCAAGAACTGTTCCAGATCGTCGTACCAAACAGGCTCATTCATACGCTCTCCACCATTCCATGTGCGTCGTTTTGATGGTTTGATCAACAAAGTGCCTGATTTTCCTGAAGCTGCTTTGCCAGTACGTGTCGTCCGATGCGCTTTCCAGGAGATCCTCCACGCGTGAGAACAGTTCCTCGTTGAGCTGCGAAGATTTCATGGGTCTTCTTGCCTGAAGGGCTCTGGCGCCGCACATGAGTTCTATCGCCAGAAGCGTCTCGACGTTGTCGAGTACCTTCAGCAGTTTCAGACACGCGTTCATGCCCATGCTCACATGATCTTCCTGGAAACCGCTCGTCGGAATCGTGTCAGTCGATGCAGGATGCGCCAGAACCTTGTTCTCGTTGCACAGTGCGGCCGCAGTGTACTGCCAAATCATCAGACCCGAATTGACACCTGCTTCACCGAAGGCCAAAAATGGGGGCAAACCTTCGTTCAATTTGGGATTCAGCAGTCTATCGATCCTGCGCTCGATCATGTTTCCAAGATCGGTGAGCGCTATGCACAAAAAGTCAGCAGCGAAGGCAAGCGGTTCTCCGTGGAAGTTGCCCTGCGAGATCACCCTCTCTCCGTAGATTATGGGATTGTCGGTCACGGAGTTCACTTCGTCTTCAACGACCTTCTTTGCAAAGAAAAGAACGTCCAAAACGGCCCCGTGAACCTGAGGTATACAGCGTAAGGAATAAGCATCCTGAACTCTCGGACAGTTCAGATGTGAGGCTCTCAGCTGGCTGGATTCGAATCTTTCTCTCATCATTCTGAGTATGATGGCTTGTCCACGGTGTTTTCTCGTCCTTGCCACCGCCTCATCGTAGGGGTCCGTTGAAGCGAACAGAACATCCGCACTCAGTGCGGCGACTTCCGTGGAGAGACGAACCAGATTGAGAGCATCGTTCACGGCCAGAGCGAGGCACGCCGACATGGCCTGCGTACCGTTGACCAAGCTGAGTCCTTCCTTCTCAAACAGCTGGATGGGTTCAAAATCGAGCGAGCGAATCACGTCACGCGCTGGCCTGGGTTCACCGTCGATCAACACCTCACCTTCCCCGATGAGCACGAGCGCAACATGGGCGAGCGGTGCCAGATCTCCACTCGCTCCCACGGACCCTCTGGATGGAATGTACGGCACTATTGACTTGTTCAGCATCTCGCAGAGTTTTTCGACGACGACTGGTCTGACTCCAGAATGGCCCAATGCGAGCGTGTGCGCCCTCGTCAGGATCATGGCGCGAACCACATCGGGGGGCAGAGGCTCACCTACGCCGCAGGCGTGCGACAGGAGAATGTTCCTTTGAAGTGACAGCAACCTGTCTTTCGGAATCTTCGTCGTTGCGAATGCTCCGAAACCGGTGTTCACACCGTAGACTGGCTTTTCCGAACTCGCAAGCCTTTCGACGACGGTTCGGGAAACTTTCATTCTATCGATTGCGGACGGAGACAGAGTAACCCGCTCGTTGGACCTGGCAACCTTAACGATTGAACGCACATCCAGATCGTTCTCACCTATGAACAAAGCGACCACCCCAAAAGCAAATTTATCACACGTGTTGTTGAGAAGACAAAAAGTTCAGCCTTTGTGATATCATTTCTTTTGAAAAAAGCACACAGAGAGGGGTGTGCTGCTTTGGACAAGATCGTCGAACTCCAAGAACTGGTCGATAAGTTGTTAGAAGACTACAAGCGCCTGAAGGAAGAGAACGAACAGCTCTGGAGTCAAATGAACGAGGTTCTCACCAAGCTAGAACAGGTGGATAAAGAAAAGAAAGAGCTTGAAAAGCTGGTTGAAACCTACAGGGACACTATGAATTCACTAGTTGAGAAGCTACAGAAAATGATCAGTCTGGCGGGGACCTGATCCCATGAAAAGGACTCTCGTTCTCAAGCTTGGCGACAAATCTTACGAATTGAGTGCGGATGTTCCAGAAGAATTCGTGCTCGCCGTGGTCAACAGGATACAAAACCAGTTCACGCAAATTAAGAACAATTCCTCGGACGCGAGTATTGACGAAATTCTTGTCGTCATGCTTGCCAATTCTGTCTTAAACGAGATACAGTACGAGGAAACTATCTCAAAAGTTACGAACAAATTGAGGGATTTCATGAGCCACAAGAGGTGATGCTGGCTGAAGATCGGTCTCTTCGACTCCGGTGTTGGAGGCCTCACTGTATTGTCCCAGCTGATAAGATACAGGGCAGGGTGCGAGTATCTCTACGTTGCCGATACAGCCCATGCGCCTTTCGGGACGAAGAGTGTTGAAGAAGTTAAAGACATCGCTCTGGATTGCATCCGTTTTCTGCGCGCGAAGGGCGCCGATGTTGTGATCTCTGCCTGCAACACTGCTCAGGCGGCCCTGATGGCTTTAAACGCGCAACCCCAAGCCAATTTCTTTGGCATCCTTGACTTCGATTTGCCCTCTGATTTGAAAAAAGTCGGTGTGGTGGCAACTGAAGCGACCGTGAGTAGCGGAGTTTATCTTGACAAGATGAACCGCATCGGTGTCGAAGTTTTTCAACGACCCTGTCAGGAACTGGTTTCGGCGATAGAATCCTGCGCCCAGGATGAAAAAATCGAACGCATCGTCAGCGAAGCTGTGGATTACATGCGTCAGGTCGGTGTCGATGCAATAATCCTGGGATGCACGCATTTCCCCTTGGTAAAACACGTTTTTGAAGGATTGTCTGGAGGAATCTTGGTTCTGGATCCGGCCGAACTGCTGGCGAAAAAACTCGAAGGGCTCCTTTTGAAGAATCCAGATGGAAAGGCACGCGTGAAATTCTACGTTTCTTCTGATGCAGAATCCTTTTCAAAGAAGGTGCAAAGATACGGTGTCGCTCTTCCATACACCGTCGAGGAATTCTCTTGGGGTGAAGTCACAACGTGAAGAGGACATTTGTTGTCTCTGGACTTTCTGGGGCAGGTAAAAGTACTGCGATAAGGATACTAGAAGACCTTGGTTTTTTCTGCATAGATAATCTTCCTCCAACCCTGCTGAACGATTTCATGGCCGTCGTTATGAGCTCGTCGATGGAGAACGTAGCCTTAGTGCTGGATGTGAGGAGTGCTCAGTTCGGTGATCTGACGAGTGCGGTGAGGAAGCTGCTTCAGAGTTATGGTGCATCGGTCAGTGTGCTGTTCTTAGAGGCTTCCAAGGAAGAATTGATCAGAAGATTTTCCGTGACGCGCAGAAAACACCCGCTCGAGGGAAAGCTGAGTCTGTCTGAAGCCATCGACACGGAGAAGAAGATGCTCGAGGAGATAAGAAACATGTCGCTTGTCATAGACACCACAGAAATGGACATACAGATGTTACGTGAGCGAATAAGCAGCCTGTTGTCAATAGAGAAAACTTTTCTCATAAGGTTGAGGAGCTTCGGTTTCAAGTATGGTTTGCCGCCCGACACCGACTTCTTGCTGGACGTCAGATTCATGGCAAACCCTTATTATCATTCGGAACTCGCACCACTTGATGGGCGCGACGAAAGAGTCAAACGGTTCTTCGAAAATCAAAGCGACGTAGCCGAGTACATCGAGTGCGCAGCAAACATGATCCATATTGCCGCCGCGGGTTACAAAAAGGTTGGCAGAGCTGGAATGACGGTATCTGTGGGCTGTACCGGTGGTCGGCACAGATCCGTCTACGTGGTGGAACGACTCGCTGAGAGGCTCTCGAACGAATTTGCTGTTGAAATTGAGCATCGGGATGTGAACAAATGAAAGTGATCGCTATCGGCGGTGGAACGGGGCTTTCAACCATCCTCAGAGGTTTGAAAGACAAGGACCTCGAATTGACCGCCGTGGTGGCTGTGACAGACGAAGGAGGTAGCTCCGGCAAAATACGAGAGGAACTCAACGTACCGCCGCCGGGTGATGTGAGAAACAACATCATAGCGCTTGCGAAGGCCGAAAGCTTGATGAGCAAGCTTTTTTCGTACAGATTCAGAACGAATGGAAGTCTTTCGGAGCACAGTGTTGGCAACATAATACTCGCAGCCCTCACGATGATGACAGGAAGTTTTGCGAAAGCCGTCAGGTACGCTTCGGACATACTCGCGATAGAAGGAAAAGTGCTTCCGGTGTGCGAGGAAGTCATAAGGCTGAAGGCAACCTACAATGACGGTTCCACCGTTGTGGGAGAGACCGAGATCGCCAAGAAGACCGATGCCAAAATCGTTTTGGTGGATCTTGACAAGAAAGTACGCGCGCTGGACGAGGTGCTGAGCGAAATCTCTCAGGCTGACGCGATCCTGCTGGGGCCGGGTAGCCTGTACACGAGCGTGATCACCAACCTTCTGGTGGACGGAATGACCGAAGCGATTGGTGAGAATAAAAAGGCGAAGAAGATCTACATAGCGAACATCATGACTCAGCCCGGTGAAACGATTGGCTACAGTCTCGAAGACCACGTGTCCGAGGTGGAGAGGTATTTGAAGGTTCGACTGGATCACATCGTTGCGAACAGAGTTTTGCCACCGAAAGACGTGTTGGAATCCTACGCAAGAGAAGGATCGGAACCGGTGTTACCACGCGGTCGAGTGGACGGAAGGTATATCTTTCAAGATCTGTTAGAAATCACTTACGAAGCCAACGATCCAAGACCCAAAGCGAGGCACGATCCGCACAAGACGGCTGAGGTCGTGATAGGTTTACTGAGGGGGCCATTCTAGGATGAGAAGCGGGATCAACTTTTCCGAATTCGTGCGCCACGAACTCTGTTCTTCAAGTGCTGACGATCCAAAGTTGGCGGCCAACGAAGTGTACGGATTCATCAAAGCAAGGGGATCCCTGAACCTTTCTCAATCAGGAGCAGAGATCCTGGTCAGGTTTCCCAACGTACAAACTGCGCGTAGATTCTTGAAACTGTTGAAAGCACTTTCTGTGAGAGATTACCAGATGGTGGTGTTCTCTGTTAAAGGACTCCGCTCAGCGAGGGGCGCACTGGTGAGCCTCGGGCTGGAATTCTTAGAAGACATCGATATGAAGGGATCTTTCTGGGAAAAGATAATCAAGTACAGAGACCCTGCGATGTTTGGAGCCTTCCTGAGAGGTTTTTACTTAGGATGCGGTTCGATCCTGAACCCTGCGCGTACGTACCACTGGGAGCTCACGTACCACGATGGAGAATTTCTTCAACAGATAGCAGGTATATTGAGCCGGACGTTCGGTTTGGAACCAAAGATCAAACGCCTCAAACACGCATACAGACTGTCACTGAGACGCGCTCAAGATGTTGTGGAAGTACTACACTTAATCGGTGCTATAGAGGCTGCCAACCGCGTCGAAGAACTCATTCGACAGCGTTCGATTGCATCTGACGTTAACAGGAGTATGAATTTCATTTCTGCAAACGCTGATAGAATAGGTAGGAGCACAGTGGCGCAGTTGGAGGCCCTACAGATCATAGAAGAAACCATAGGCATAGACTCGCTCGACGAGGATTTGAGGCAAATAGCGAAGTTGAGGCTCGAAAACGAAGATCTCAGCTTGAGGGAGCTCGGTGAGCTCATGACACCACCCATGAGTAAATCAATGGTTTACTCGCGCCTGAGGAAAATCATGAACATAGCCAGGAACCTGGCCCGGGAGAGAGTGGAATGAAGTGTCCTTACTGTGGTCATCCGGACAGCAGGGTCCTTGACTCCAGGCCGACCCTCGATGGCACGGCGATAAGGCGCCGCAGGGAATGTTTGGAGTGTGGAGCCCGTTTCACCACATACGAACGCTATGAATTGTTACCCATAATCGTTGTGAAGAAAGATGGACGAAGGGAAGCGTTCGATAGAAACAAAGTGTTGAACGGTGTTTTGAAGGCCTGCGAGAAGAGGCCGATACCCTATGAAACACTCGAAAAGCTCGTTGAAGAGGTTGAGCTTGCGATACAGAAGACGGGTTACACCGAAGTCTCCTCGAGGATGATCGGCGAGCTCGTCATGCAGAAGCTCAAAAACATTGACCAGGTGGCGTACGTCAGATTCGCGTCCGTGTACAAGGACTTCAGGGAGATAGATCAATTTCTAGAGATTGTGAAAGAATTGAAGAAGAACGAGGAGGGAACATTATGAAGAAAAGCGTGATCAAGCTCACAAAGGAAGGTTACGAGGCGCTCAAGCAGGAACTGGAAAGTTTGAGACAAAAGCTCATGTATGAAATCTCGCAACGCATAAAGGAAGCGAGAGAGCTTGGTGACCTCGCCGAGAACACCGAGTACGACGAGGCGAAGAATGAGCAAGGAAGGATTAACAGCAGGATCGCTGAACTGGAACAGATCCTGAACAATGCAGAGATTATAGAATCCGCCGAATCAGACGTTGTCTCGATAGGTTCCTGGGTGGTGATCAGAAACCTCAACACGGGTGAAGAGAGGACCATAAGACTCGTGAATCCGCATGAATCGGACATATTTTCAAACAAAGTGAGTGTCGATTCACCTGTCGGAAGGGTCCTGCTGAACAAGAAGATCGGGGAAATCGTCCGTCTGAAGACACCATCTGGGCAAGTGAAGTACGAAATAATAGGCATAAAGACGGAGTGAGGTGGTCGTGTGGCTCAAGAGATACGGAACCAGAAGTTGCAGAAAATAGGTGAAATCCGTGTAATGGGGGTCAATCCTTATCCTTACAGATTCGTGAAGACGTACTCGAGTGGTCAGATACGCGAAAAATTTGGTCATCTGAATCCTTCTGAGGTGTTAGAAAACGAGAAACTCTCCACTGCGGGTCGTGTGATGACGATAAGATTGCATGGAAAGTCCTGTTTCTTTACCTTGAAGGACTTCGACGGCAGGATTCAAGCCTACATCAAGCAAGACGCGGTCGGAGAAAAGACGTACGAGTTTTTCAAGAGGTACATAGACACAGGTGACATCATCGGAATCAGAGGATTTCCTTTCAAAAGCAAAACCGGTGAGCTGACGATTTTCGTTGAGGAATTCCAACTCTTGTGCAAGGCCGTGAGACCCTTACCGGAGAAGTGGCACGGGCTCAAGGACAAGGAACTGGCATACAGACAGAGGTACGTGGATATGATCGCGAACGATAGCACAATAGAGAGATTCAAAATCAGATACAAGGCGATGGCCTTTATAAGAAAGTTCCTGGTCGACAGGGGTTTCGTCGAGGTTGAAACGCCCATCTTGAACTTCGTCCCAGGTGGAGGCAGCGCAAGACCCTTTGTGACAAGGCTCGAAGCGCTCGACTGTGATGTGTATCTGAGAATCGCGCCGGAACTTCATTTGAAACGTTACATAGTCGGCGGATTCGAAAAAGTGTTCGAAATGGGAAAAAATTTTAGAAACGAAGGAATATCATACAAACACAGTCCTGAGTTCACATCTATTGAGATATACCAGGCTTACGCAGATTACAACGACATGATGGAGCTCACGGAACAGATGATCTCAAGTCTAGTTCATTACCTGTTCGGTACGTATAAAATCACCTATCAAGGAGTGGAGATCGACTTCACACCACCCTGGAGACGAGTAAGAATGCACGAATTCATAAAAGAGAAACTGGGCGTTGACATACTCGAGGACAGCGATGAGAAGCTCTATTCTTTTTTGAAAGAGCGTGGGGTGGAGCCAGAACTCAAAACCCGAGGCAAGATGATCGAAAAACTCTGGGATCTCGTGGAAGATCAGATAGTGCAGCCCACATTCCTGATGGACCATCCTGTGGACATATCACCTCTTGCTAAGAGGCACAGGCAGGACCCTCGACTCACCGAGAGGTTCGAACCCATAATCTGTGGTATGGAACTTGGCAATGCCTTCAGCGAGCTGAACGATCCACAAGAACAGATGGAACGTTTCCTAGCGCAGGCAAAACTTCTCGAAGCGGGTGATAGGGAAGCCCATAGAATGGATCTTGACTTTGTGAGGGCTTTAGAGTACGGAATGCCCCCGACAGGTGGACTGGGTATAGGCATAGACAGACTCATCATGCTCTTAACGGATTCTCCTTCGATAAGGGATGTGATCGCATTTCCACTCGTCAGTCAACGCTCTGACGAAGCTTTGGATGAGGAAGAAAGGAGTGCTGGGTCATGAGAAAATGGTTCAAAAAGTGGCAGAACGTGATTGTCTGGGCCCTCGCTGTTGCATTTGTCGCGGGCATTGCCTGGTGGTCCGTCGCAGGTTACATTTCTTCACGTGCTCAAGGCACGGAGTCTCAAACGGAGATTACAGGTTACGTGGCGGTCAACGGACAAGAACCAAATGATCCGATAGCGAAAGTACCGTCTGCCGAACTGGAGTTTGAATACGCGAACTTTCTCGCAAATTATTCTGTAGGCAGTTTGGATCCTTTGTTCGAAGAACCACCGCAAAAGGCAAACTTGCTCAAAGAATTGTTGAAGGAGCGCGTTATCCTGATGTATGCGAAAGAAAACAACCTCTTACCAACGAAGAAAGAGATCAACGCCAAGTTGAAAGAATACGAGGACGAGATAAAGAAAAATCAAGCTTTTCTCCAGTATGTGAAGCAACGCTTCGGTAGTTTGGAAGTTTACTTAGATAAGGTTTTGAAGCCATCAGTTGAGAAAATGCTGACACTCGACAAGGTGAAAAGCAAGGTGGCCGGTGTCGGTGAGGAGGAGATGAAAAAGCACTTTGAGGAAAACATAGAGGACATAAGGGCCAAGTACGACACCGCTAACGTCGAGCTCGCTTGGTTTGAGAACGAAGAAGAAGCAAACAAGTTCATGTCTTTGCTGCCCAACGCAACGTTCGATCAAGCCGCCAGCGAAATGGATGTTCAAATCACACCCTTGAATGGTGTAAAAAGGGGTTGGTTCGATAAAGAAATCGATGAAAAGATATTCTCTGCAACGCCCAACAGCGTCGTCGGCCCATTCAAGTTGTCCGAAAGCTGGTTCGTTGCGCATGTGAAAGAGGCCACCGTTGTGCGGGATTTCGCCAGTTTTGCTCTCAGCGATTTCTATGAAACGGAAAAATCTACCCTTCAGAATAGCTTGTTTGAGAAATGGTACGAAGAGTATGTGAGCAGCAAGAAGCTGGAGCTCCGCATAACGGACGAGATTCTCTTCGTTTGGGATAAGATCAGCCAGGCAGCCAGCGAGACCGAGCTGGCGGAGCTGGAAGGGAAACTCTCAGAAAAGCTGTTCCTTGAGGATGGGAGCATAGCGATAGACGCTCCTGATACGCTGAAGAGCGCCTACGTGGTACTTGTGGAAAAGATTGAAGATCTCGGTGGCAAACTGGATGAGAATCTCAGAGAGAAAAAGGAAGCACTCGTTCGTTACCTGTATGAGCAGTACCCATCATCCTTGTACGTAGTTCGAAGAATGTACGAGATAGACAAAAACAACGTTGAGCTCAAGTACAATTATTTCACCTTGCTCTATTCCACCGTTAAGCCTTATATCCCCCTAGTCGGTCCCCAAGCGCTGCTTCAGAGCATACTCGAGATAGAAGCCGGATTGGCTTCCATCGTCTCGGACACATCAGCGGCCACTGAGTTGCGTGCGAGTGCGTGTTACAATCTCTATGATCTTTTGAAGGAACTTGGCGATGCCACGTCTGCCAAGTTCTATCTGGATCAGTTGAGGAATTTGAATCCAAACTACATAGACTTCGAGGTGGCGACGAGAGAGCTGGAAGAAATGCTGCAAAGCACCACAGAGGAACAAAAATGAAGTGGGCCTGAGGGCCCACTTTTTTGGCTGGGGCGGGAGGATTCGAACCTCCGAATGTCGGATCCAAAGTCCGATGCCTTACCAGCTTGGCTACGCCCCACTGTTTACCATGCTATAATTCTATCACTGATCAAAAGAACGTTCAAGTGGGGTGAGTCACTTGCAACAAATCGCGTTGAGAATATCGGATACCCACGAGGAATTGCAACTCCCAGCTGGTGAAAAGTTGCTGGAGCACGCGAAACGTTGCTGGAAGTACCACGACACCCCTATAGTTGCTGCGCGCTTGGACAACACGATTGTTGAACTCACCAGGCCTCTGGACAGGGGTGGCACAGTTGAGTTCATAGATCTTCGCTCCCTCGACGGCTTGAGGATATATCAAAGGGGAATGCTCTTCGTGCTGAGTATGACACTGAAAGAGCTCTATCCGAACTGCGAACTGTGGGTACTGCATTCGTTGGGCAACGCCCTCTACTGTGAACTGAGGTGTTCTGGAGGCGTGCGGAGTCTCTCTGAAGAAGAGATTCAAAAAGTGAAAGCCAGAATGAACCAAATTGTGGCGCATGACCTTCCCTTTGAAAAGAACGAGTACTACAAAGACGAAGCTTTCAGGATATTCGCTCAGCAGGGAGACGAGGACAGGATCAGGCTGTTCAAATTCAGGAAGAAGAAAACAATCAAGCTTTACAGATGTGGCGATCATTATGATTACTACTACGGTTACATGCCTCCAAGCACGGGGGTGCTGAAGTGGTTTGACCTGGCGAAAGAAAATGAAGGTTTTCTGCTAATATTACCTGACCAGAAGGACCCGTTGAACGTATCGCCGCCAAAACCTTTACCCAAGCTCTCATCGGTGTTTTACGAGTACGCCCGATGGCTCGACGTGATAGGCATCAGAACCGTGGCCGATCTGAATGAGATCATCTCCAGGGGAGAACGCGAGGTCGCTGAGCTGATGATCATAAACGAGGCGTTGCATGAAAAAAGAATCTCCCAGATCGCCGAGCAGTTCGCAAGCAGTGGTGCGAGACTGATACTCATAGCAGGTCCGTCTTCTTCCGGCAAGACCACGTTTGCGAAAAGGCTCTTAGTTCAACTGCGCGTTCAAGGTTTCAAGCCTTTGGTGGTATCGCTCGACGATTATTTCGTCGACAGAGAGCTTACGCCGAGAGACGAACAGGGAAACTACGACTTCGAAGCTTTGGAGGCTATAGACCTGAAACTTTTCAACGAGCATTTGCTGATGCTTATAGAGGGTAAAGAGGTGGAATTACCAAAGTTCGATTTCAAAACAGGAAAACGTACCTGGACAGGGCAAAAAATCAGACTGGGCAAAAACCAACCTGTAGTGGTTGAGGGTATCCACGGGTTGAACGAAAAGCTGACTGAGAGTATTGACAGATCTATGAAGTTCAAAGTCTATGTGAGTGCTTTGACTCAATTGAACCTGGATCCACACAACAGAATAACCACCACGGACACCCGCCTTCTGAGAAGGATCATAAGGGATTACAAGTTCAGGGGTCATTCTGCGTTGGATACCCTGAAGATGTGGCCGAGTGTGAGGAGAGGTGAAGAAAGGCACATCTTCCCATTTCAGGAAGAAGCCGATGTTATGTTCAACTCTGCTATAGTCTACGAGTGGGCCGTTCTGAAGATTTTTGCCGAACAGCTGCTCGTTCAGGTGCCTCCAGAGGAACAGGAATACACCGAGGCGCTGAGGTTGATGAAGTTGCTCGATTATTTCTTGCCCATCACGAACCTGGAGGACATTCCAAGAACTTCCATACTGAGAGAGTTCATCGGAAGGAGTGCGTTCAAGTATTGAAGGGAAAATTGGTGATAATTTTTTCACTGTTGCTCATACACGTCTTTGCTGGGCACGTGTATTATGGGGATCAACCGATACTCGTTTCGAGTGAAGGTTGGCTACTGAAGTGGGATCGTTTTGTGGGGCTATTGAAGTACTACTTCGAACTCATGGGCTTCGAACAACCTACAGTTGGAAGCGTGGGTGATTTCAACTACGTCGTTTGGAACGGGCACACCGTTGGCTATGACTCAGCCTCGAAGTTTGTTAGCCTCGATGGTGTGAGCAAGCGAAGTGAGGGAATCGACCTACTTGAGGCACTGAAAGTTTTTGGCCTGCCTTTCGTTCTGGAACAGGACCGACTGATCTTGCCGAATATGTGGATACACGAGATTCAGAAAGTTCAGGACGTCATCGAAATCAGTTACAGTGGGGAAAAAAGATTGAGTGCGCTTCAAGATAGTAAATACGTATACCTCAAAAGCGAGGGCTACGTCTTCTATGGAAACGTTCTGCACAGACCCGGTCAGATCCTGGCTCAGTTTGAGCGCACTTCGAACGAATCGATCAAGCAACAGATCGACCTCAAAGGACTCATGCGCCTGGTCATGGGAAGAGAACTTTCCGTTTCAAGAGTACGCTTTTTGGAGTTGAGCGAGAACGCAGCGGTAAGCGAAAACGAACTGACGGTCCTGTACGCCCCGGGGGACAATAGGGTTATAATCAGACCGTACGCGCCGGAATACGACGGAGCCGACTGGCCCATTTATGCTGAGGTCAGAAAGATAGCTGAGAAGTTGTGTCAGAGGTTCTCCCTCAAGCTTGAGATCTGTCCATTGATCGTGCTGCCACCACAAACCATGACGATGTTGATTCTTTTGGAGGATCAGGCGTTGCTCGATGAGCTGAAAGGGTTTCTGGAGGATCTCGTAAGATGAAAAAATTCATTCTTGTTCTGTTGATCGTCCTGTCAGCGCACCTCACGGCGAGGCAGCTGGTACTTTTCTATCTGGACGAAGCGCTCCAGCCGGTTTCCATTCAAGAAAAAGTTGATCAGGACAGCGACCTGGTGAAAACGATCTTCGATAGGTTAGCTTCTCCGCCGGATGGACTGAAAAGTTTCGTTCCGGACGATGTTTTGAGGGCTTACTTTTTCGTGGAAAGTTACTTGGTCATCGATCTGAAGAGAGGCCCCATAGCCATGTTTGATTTCACGCAGGAGCGTTTCTTCGTGCATCAACTCTTGAGGACCATCTTCGAGAACTTTTCCGGGATCGACGCTGTCTACTTCCTGGTGGACGGTTCGAGAAGAGATGTGCTCACGAAAATGGTGGACGTGAGGTTTGGGTTTGCAAGGCACTTTTGGAGCCGCTGGCCAGTGGAGGGTGAACAATAATGGACTCGGTTCAGCTCGGTGACAGAGTCTTGGCGATGTTCGACGATGGTCGTTCATTTCTCTTCAAGGTTCAGGATGGTAAGCTTCAGACTCACCACGGGATCATAGATCTGGCATCACTCGTTGGTAAGAACTACGGGAGCGTTTGTGAAACGCACACAGGAGAACGTTTTTACATCATGAAACCCCGTTTGGTCGACGAGATATACAAGATGAAACGGCAGACGCAGATAGTCTATCCTAAGGACATAGGTTTCATTCTGTTGATGCTCGATGTGCACGAGGGTAGTAGAGTCATAGACGCAGGAATTGGGAGCGGTGCAATGTGCGCGGCACTGGCTCGGGCAGTGGGAGAAAAGGGCAAAGTCTATGCATACGAGAGAAGAGAAGAGTTCAAGAGGCTGGCGGAGGACAATCTCGCAAAGTGGGGTTTGGTGGACAGGGTTGAGATCAAGCTGAGAGACATATCCGAAGGTTTTGACGAGCGCGTGGATGCCATCTTTTTGGACGTTCCCGACCCGTGGAACTACATTGGACAGTGCTATGAGGCGTTGAACGGTTCTGGAAACCTCGCGATCGTGTGCCCCACGACGAATCAAGTTCAGCGAGTACTCAAGGAGATCTCGAAGTTTTCATTAGTGGGTATCGAGGTCTGGGAGAGTCTGTTCAGGCAGTACAAACCCGTTGCTGAGAGGCTCAGACCCTTTGACAGAATGGTCGCACATACCGCATACATGATTTTCGCACGGAAGGTAATGAACGATTGGAGGGATTAAAATGAGGAAAAACGTGTTTGTTGTCGTGACAGTGGGTGTAGTTGTACTCCTCACAGTATGGCTTCTGAGCGGGGCTGTGACACCTAAAGACGTCGATAAGGCCCTGACACCTTTCTACCAAACGCTTTCTTACATTCTGAATGCCTATTACGAAAGGGACAGCATCAACCTGGACAAGCTCATCGACTCGGCGATAGATGGTCTGGTGAAAGGTCTCGGTGACGATTTTTCTTACTACGAGGGTGCAGAAGAGGTTGAGGAAAAGCAGATCGAAATGGAAGGCGAGTATGGAGGTCTTGGTATAGAAGTGACGTACGACAGCGAATACAAAGCGGTGAAGGTTATCGCACCCATGTACGGAACTCCTGCCTGGCGGGCAGGCTTGAAACCAGGTGACAGGATCGTTTCGATAGACGATCAACCTGTCAGCGAGATGCAGTACATGGAAGCGGTTCGAAAGTTGAGGGGTCAGCCTGGCACCAAGGTGAAGATCAAGGTTCTGAGAGAGGGCGTACAGGAACTCCTGACTTTCGAGATTGTCAGAGAAGTCATACAAATCATACCGGTGAAGCATGCTTACATTGAGACACAGAAAGGTCGCGTCGGCTACGTCATGATCACCCGGTTCGGCGCGAAGACTACCCAGGAGATGGCTTCGGCCCTGGACGAAATCTTTCAGAAAGGTGTTCAGGGAATACTGCTGGATTTGAGAAACAATCCAGGAGGTTATTTGAACAGCGCAATAGACGTTGCGAGTTTCTTTGTGGACAAGGGAATAATCGTGAAGACGAGGAACGCTTACGGTGTTGAAGAAGTCTACGAATCGAAAGGCAACAAATACCCCAACGTCCCAGTAGTAATTTTAGTGAACAAAGGTTCCGCCTCGGCATCCGAGATAGTCACCGGAGCGCTGAAGGACCACAATGTGGCCAAGATCGTTGGCCAGAGGACTTTCGGAAAAGGCTCTGTTCAAACCGGATTTCCTCTTGCCAACGGTGGAACACTGTACTTGACCACAGCAAGGTACATGACGCCTTCCGGCAAAGATATCCACAGGATAGGGATCGAACCGGATGTCGTGGTGGAAGAAGAGAGCGAGAAACCAAGGGAAACACTGGTGTACGATTACACAAAGAAAATTGTTGAAGTCAATTTGGAAGATCCTTTCATCGCGAAAGGCTTAGAAACATTGATGGAGTTGATTAAATGACGTCTTTTGGCTTTGCCACGATCTGCTTTTCAATCTGTTTGATCGTGGCACTGCTTTTTCAGCTTCAACTTGGAATGAAGAAAGATTCGATTTTGATAGAACCTTTTCCGAAGGTGAGGCTGCGCTCACCGCTTCAAAACTTTCTCTCTGCGCTGAGGCAAAGGATGAACATATTGATGGAGTTACACCAACTTCCAATCACTAATTTCTTGATGTCTTCACAGGGCAAAGCGATTGCGGTGGTGAGGCTGGAGCGACTTGCAGATTATTATTCGGCCCTGATGAAAGAGAAAGAAAAACCCATCGAGAACAGACTCGAAGTGGAGATAGCAGGTTCAAAGAAGATCGTTCGTGCCAGTTTCGAGAAGAACGGTGTGAAGATAATGTATTCTGCCTCGATAGTTTTGGATGAAGAAGGGCAGGTACTGACAAGCCATTCGGACGTCGCGAAGATCCTGATCCAGGTTCTGGACGGCGAGTCACAGCGCGTGAATGCCGTAAGGAGCAGGAAGGAGTACATAGAATCATTGAAGAACTTAGCTTCGAAGTACGGGATTGAGGTGCTGACAGCAAAATGAGGATTCTGAAATGCCTATTCTTGAAAGACGCCTTTCTCAAAGTTCGTGAAACCTGGTCTTTCCTGATCGCTTTGATCAGTTTCAACACGGTCATAATCGCGTTCTGGGAGAACTTTAAACTTGTTTTCGTTGGAACCAACCTTCCTGTGAAGTACGTAGAGTTGAATGTGGTTTTCCTTATTTACCTGTTTTTGCTCTGTGGCCTGACCTCGTTGCGCCGTGATGTTCGAAATGCGCTTTCTCTGCCTCTGTTGTTTCTACCCTACATCTTAACTCCGATCTATGCGGTGATGCTGACCTGGTTCAGGTTCCCGAAGGCCCTGTCCTTCACGATCGCGTTTGTTCATTCGATCCTGCTGGTGAGCGAACACGACCCGTTGGTCCTGTTAGTGAGGATGTCTGCCTACGTCAGTCTAATTACGGTGGTGAGACACTGGATATGACGGAACTCGTATCGAGGCATCACCGTACCCTGCTGGTCGTCTTTTTGCTTTCAACTTTTCTCTTTGGTCTTTTCGGGTTCAAGAGAATCTCCATAAATTCTGATCTGACGAACTTAGCTGACAAGTTTGACGAAAACTACAAAGAACAGATAAGCTTCCTGTCTGAGAAGCTTTCGTCGAACGTTCTGGTGGTGCTCGCATATACGGACGACAATGTTGAAAAGGCGAAGAGGGCAGTTGAGCTCTTGAAAGAACGTTTCGAAGAAAGCGGATACGTTTCAGAAACGTTGAAGATGGATAATCCTGAGCTGTTCGTGAAGTACGGCTTTCTGGGACTCGACTCGGAAGTGTTGCGCCAGGTGCAAAACGCTTTCGATTTTGATGAGGGAAGTTTCCTGGATTTTTCTCAGTGGAGAAATCTGTTCGCTTCTTTGTCAACACTCAACGAGCTTGCGGAAGAATACATCAATAGAAAGGGCATCGAGCAGTACATACTGCTCTCTCCAGATGGGCGTTTGATACTCATCAACTTCGCTTTGAATTCGAGTGTGAGCGATGTTAACTCCATCTACCGGGCTGTCGCTGCATTGCGCAATATAGCTAAAGAAGTGAGCAGAGCTACCGGAGTTCGATTCGCGTTCACAGGCACACCCGCTGGTGTGTACGAATCGAACAATCAGGTTCAGAGAGATTTCACCATCACCTCCATCGTGTCGTTGTCCGGGATAAGCTTAATAGTCTATTTGGGCTATGGGAGTTTGAGTGTCTTACTCTGTCTCTTCCTCTCAATGATAGTTGGCATGTGCATGACCCTTGGTTTGGCAGGCCTCCTGGTTGGCGAGATCAACATAGTGACTTCCTTCGTGAACGCGATGGTGTTGGGACTCGGGATCGACTATGGGATCCATGTCATGACGAGGATCGCAGAATATTCGAGATCCATGGATCTCAGAGAAAGTATCAAGGAAGCTCTCTCGGAATTGGTCAAACCCAGTCTAACTGCCCTTTTGACGACCGTGGGTGCCTTCAGTTCGATGTACCTTGGACTCTCAAGACCTTTCGTTCAGATGGCAACTTTCTCCATCATCGGTATGATCTGTTTCTATCTGACCATGATGCTTTTTCTGCCGTCGATGCTCTTGAGTTTAGGAATTCGGCCCGTCGAAAATGAGAAGCTCACCTTCCTGAGAAGGCTCTTTTCGATGAGCCAGTCGAGGAGGTTCGCACTTACTGTTTCTGCCATATTGATCGCATTGATCCCGTTCGGAGCTTTGAATTTGAAGGAGTACTGGTACACTCCTCCAGGACTCGTTGCCAAGCGAGCCGAGTCTGCCACGGCTTTCGCTGAACTGAAAAAGAGTTTTCAGAGAGTTGGCTTCGGAGAAATCTGTGTGGTCGCAGAAGATTTGGACGAGTTGCACCGCTTGGACCAGTTGCTGAAAAGTTCCGATCTTTTCATCCCACCGATGTCGGTACTGAGCCTGATGGAGTTCTCAAAGTTCGATGCTAACGGAAGTGCACAGACGCTCTACGCAAGCCTCAGCGAAATGGTGAACAATCCTTTCTTACTGGCCGTTTTCAAAAGAATCGGTATGTATCCACAGATTCTGGATATGCTCAGACTCTTAAAGAGTTCAAAAGACTTGAATGACGTGCTGAGTGAGCTTCAGAAAGACGTTCCTCTCTTCTTCTATGAAAAAGATGGGCGCACAATGTACGTTCTTTACACGGACACGACGAAAGATCTGTACAAAGACAATCGTCTGAAGATCGTTCACAACTTTCTCACCGCGAACGATGTCAAATCTTTCGGAACACCCATGATACTCTACATGATCATGGAGGACATGAGAAAGAGCATGCACTCAGTGATATTTCTCACCGTCTGTGGTATCTTTTTCATGCTGCTGCTGAGTGTGAGATCTTTAAAAGTCGGTCTCTGGATCACTGTGGGAGTCTTAGCTTCCATAGTTGGAACGTTTGGGATGGGGTCATTGTTCAGCATCCGTACCACGTTCATGACCTTGCTCTCTGTACCTTTGTTGCTTGGGCTTGGTGTAGACAGTTTCATTCACATGAGGCATGCGGTCTCGAGGAATGACGAGGCACACACCTACAGGACTTTCAAATCGGTGTTCTTGTCAATCGTGACGACAATAGCTGCTTTTGGAAGTTTCTCTGTGGCTCAAGGCCAGCTCCTGAGGGAGTTCGGTGTCCTCATGGGGATAGGATTTGTGATGTGTTTCTTCACGACCACGCTTTTGAGTTTCCACGTTCTTGGAGGTGAAGATCGTGAAGATAGCAATGTTCACTGAAACCTACATTCCTCAGAAAAACGGAGTTGCAACGTCTGTATTCCTGTATAAGCGTGCTCTGGAAGAGCGAGGTCATCAGGTATACGTTGTCACGACGGTTGGAAATAACAGCGATGAGATTTTCGTGCTGAAGAGTTCGCAGTTCAAGTACGAATCGAACCACGTAATTCCAGTCGGTGGCCGACTGCTTCCTGTGTTCGAGTTCGTTCGTAACAGAAAAGTCGAGATCATTCACAGTCATGCCCCGTTCGCACTCGGACTGAGGGCTCTTGCAACGCAGAAGTATCTGAAAATCCCTCACGTCCACACATACCATACCTTACTGGTCGAATACCGGCACTACATTCCAAAGCCTCTCACACCTTCAAAGGAAAGTGTGGCGGAATTTTCCGCTTGGTTCTGTAACAAGGTCAACAGGATCATTGCGCCGACCGGCAACATCAAAAAAGAACTGATGAGCTATGGTGTGGTGAAACCCATTCACGTGATACCGACCGGGATCGATGTGGAATCTTTTGAAAGGCCTCCTCTTTTTGACGTACGGAAAAGGCGCGAAATATCCTCACAAACGAAGTTGTTGCTCTACGTTGGAAGACTGGCGAAAGAAAAGAACGTGTCTTTTCTGCTTCATGTACTCAGGGAGCTTTTGAACAGGAACTACGATGTAACCCTGATATTCGTCGGTGATGGGCCCGAAAGAGACCAGCTTGAAGAAGAAGCAAAAGAACTCGAAATAGATCACAGAGTGATCTTCACAGGTGCCCTCCCACGGGAAGAGCTTATCGACTATTATCAGCAGGCTGACCTGTTCGTCTTCGCCTCGATGACTGAAACTCAAGGGCTCGTGGTGCTTGAATCCCTTGCAGCGGGGACGCCCGTGGTGGCCGTTGCAAAGATGGGGATCGCCAACGTTTTGAAGGATCGTAAAGGCGCTTTGCTCTTACAGGAACCAAAACTGGAAGAGTTCGTCGAGAAGGTGGAAATGCTGCTCTCCGATCCGAGGCTGTACGATGAGATGAGATCGGAAGGAAAAGCTTACGTGAAACAGCACTGGTCCATACACAAAACGGTCCAGGATCTGGAGAAAGTTTATGAATTGAGCCTTCTTGAGGGTCCAGCCGAGGTAGAGTATTATACCAACGTATGGATCGAGATCGTTATGGAGAAAATGAAACAGATCTCCAGCAAGATCTTCACTTCAGGAGGTGGCAGGCGTGCCGGCTTTGCACCTTTTTCTCGGACACGTGGTCGCTGACCACGCATTCACAAACAACGCGAAGATAAGAACTTACAAAGGTTCGAAGCTGGTCGGGCACATCTTTTGGTCATTCTTTGCGATTCTGGCTTTCACGTTCGATGTGTTTTTGTATTCGAAGCTTGGCATGGCCTTGCTCTTTGGATTCTTCGCCATACACGCTTTGCTCGACGTTCTGAGGGTGAAGGTCTATCCGAGAGGCACGCTGCTGCACCTTGTTGAGCTCACCGGACTTGTCTTCGCTTTCATCTTCAATGTCATCGGCATGGATTTACTGAACAGATCCTATCTGTCGAACGAATTCGTGTTTTATCTGCTTGGTATGTCAACCGTGTCGGTTGGAGTGACATACTTCTTCAGAAACTTCTATCCGAAAGACGAATTCATGTCTGACATAGATGGCATTTCCGAAAGACTGGCAGTCTTCATTTTCCTGCTCGCTTCAAAACCTCTTTTCGTTTTTCTCTCACTCGTGATCGCTTTGTTCTACCGCCTCATCTTCGTGAAGAAGTTCGATCACACGTGGTGGATCAGTCCGGCCAGCGGGCTGCTGATCAGTCTCGCATGGAGGTTCATGCTCTATCGATGATCGGTGAAAAACTCATAAGGGTGCCGATAATAAGTTCAACAAACGACTTTCTGAAGGAAAATTGGCAACAGTTCCCACATGGCACAGTGATCGTCGCAGACGTGCAAACTGCGGGCCGTGGCAGGCTCAACAGAACCTGGTATTCACCAGAAGGAGGGCTGTGGTTCTCCATACTGTTCAAACCCAGAAAGAATATGCGACCGAATTTCTACACCAAGCTCAGTGCGATTTCGCTCGTCAGATCCTTGACGCGGTTGAAAGTCGAAGCAAAGTTGAAATGGCCGAACGATGTCTACGCAGACGGAAAGAAACTTGCAGGCGTACTCACAGAAACTATTTTCGAAGAGGGTCAACTGAGAGCGATCATCGTGGGAATAGGCATGAACGTCAACAACGAGATTCCCAAAGAGCTTGAAAAGAAGGCCACGAGCCTCAGGCTTCTGGTTGGTGAAGAACTCGAAAGGTTGTCGGTGTTGTCTATGATCTTCAGAGAGATGAACAGAGCTCTCAGGATATATTCAAGAAAGCCAGAGGCCCTGACTCGGGTGTGGAAAAACATGTTGATTCAAAAAGAAGGACAGCTCGTTTGTGTGAACGTAGGCGGTGAAACATTGAGGGGAGAGATCGCTCAGATAGACGATGAATCGATCACACTCAGAATACAGGACAAAACGATGCGCCTCAGTTCACTGGAGATCGTGGACTGTTAGGATCTGATTCGTTCCTTCCTGTTTGACCAACGATTCTGACCCCGTTTTCCTCGACGATTGCTTCGATTTCACGGAAAGGGAAGATGATCCTTATTGCGTCGCCTATTTTCACTTCATAAGAAGATTTGACAACCCTCCCGTTGACCAAGACTTTCCCGCTCTCTATCATCCGTTGCGCGACTGTTCTTCGCTTGATCAGCCCATTCTGCTTCAAGTATTTGTCGACTCGCACGAACATCACCCACCCTGTAGTATACTTTATCAGAGGTGAAACTTTTGCCCTGTTTCAGATATACCGCCTTAACTCCTGAAGGAAAGAGGATAAGGGGGACAATCCAGGCCAACAGTGAATCCCAAGCCGCAGACCTGATAAAGAGAAGAAACTTCTTGGTCTTGCGCATCCAGCCCATCAGTTCGAAAAGGGACATCGTACTATTCGGGATCCATTTGAACGAGCTGGTGATCTTTTGCCGACAGCTGGCAACGATGGTCACCGCGGGAGTGAGATTGAAGGATGCTCTTTCGATACTGGCGCGTCAGGACGTTTTCTCATCACGTTTCAGAAAGATTATTAACAACCTGGTGCTGTCGCTCGAAATGGGTATGTCCTTCTCTGAAGCTTTGAGAAATGAAAAGGTGTTCGATCCGGTGTTCATCAACCTGGTTTCCGCAGGCGAAGAAGGCGGTGTATTAGATAAATCTTTGGAAAAAGCAGCGGATTTTTACGAGTCTTCGAAGAAGCTGCACGACGAGGTTAGAGCTGCTATGGCTTATCCAACGTTCGTTCTCCTGTTCGCCGTGGGCGTTATATTCCTGATAACGTTTTACATTCTGCCAAGGCTGATCTCTGTATTTGGTGATATACCAACGAGCGGAATCGTTCGATTCCTTATGAGCGCGAATAGATACCTCTCCAATAACTGGCTTTCAGTTTTGATCACGGTGGCGCTGGTTGCAGTTGGGATCATCATCTTTTCAAAAACCAGGTACATCAACTACGTGAAGGAATGGTTTGCCAGGTTGTTTCCTCCGCTTGCGAAGTTGCGTAACATGATGGCGGTGGAGCGTTTCTGCAGGATCCTGGGAACCCTGACGGGCAGTGGCGTTCTTTTGACAATGGCCATAGAGATGGCCGCGGCCGCGTCGAACAGCCCTAGGATGATGAGGGTGAGCAAACGCATCAGCGAGAGAGTTCGCGAGGGGGCTAGCTTGAGGCAGGCGATGCTTGAAAGCGGCGTGTTTCCACAGCTGGTCTACGAGATGGTGGGGACGGGCGAAGAGACTGGAAAACTGGAAGAAGTGCTCATAAAAGTCGCTGACTTCTATGAGGACCAGATAAGGACTGGCGTTAAAAAATTGGTCTCCTTGGTTGAACCGATGCTGATCGCAGGTGTTGGAGGGTTCATCGCTTTCATGGCGCTCACGATGTATTCAACGATCTTCCAGCTGCAGCAAACCATAGGCAGGTGATGCGCATTGGTGATCGAGATAATTTTCAAATTACTTATTCTGGCCTCCTTCATCGTGGGAATACTCTCTCTCGTACCTGTGGTGGATAAAGTACTTGATTATGTGGAACCACTCTATTTGAAGTGCTTAACGTATTCTGCTCTTCACCACATTGTCGACGACAATCCCTCCGGAACAGTGACGATAAGTGTTATAAACAACGAGATAAGATTGAGATGTATCCGCCCTAAAATGGGCAACGTTATCACGATCACGATGATCCCGAAAAAACAAGTTCAGATAGTGAGCAAAGACGGTGGAGTGATAACTTTATCGCCCACGACAGTTCTGAAGGCAGGAAGTATCGTAAGCAAAAGCTGGACGCTGAGCTTCCCACCGGTGGTTTTGAAAGCGAACATCAAGAGGTGATAAAGTGCAGATATTTCATAAGATGATCACGGCGATAGAGCTGGGGAAAAATTGGGTTCGAGGTTCAAGGGCAAGAAAGTTCAGGGGAATCCTGTCGGATCCCATTTTTGTGGACGTGAGAAAAGAGGAAGACGTTGTCGAACATCTAAAGGAATTGCGCTTGAAGTTAAAACCTGATGTGGAAGACATTGTTGTCACAAACTTCCCGATGGAAGATGTGCTTTTCAACACCGTGGATGTACCGAAAGAGATTAGAAAGCGGGAGCTGAGAGCCTACGCTGCCGCCGAGATGTCAAGAATCCTCAATCTCTCATCTTCTGAAATCGCACTTGATTGTGTAAGAAATCCTGTTGGTAAAGCACTCGTAATGGTAACCAAAACTCGCCAGCTGAATGAGTGGGTCTCCAACATTACCGCTGCGGGTTTTCCTCTGCCCGACGTTGTGATACCCGATGTCTTCAAGTATTTACAAGTGATTAAGATACCTGTGCAGGAAACGTCTGTACTCATTTTGTTGATGCCGGATTACAGCGCCGTCATAACATACGTTGCCGGTTCGCCGCTCGGGATAAGAACGTTTTCTCACTCGGTTGAAGAGACGCTCGCAATAGTTAGTGAAGAAACGGGACTGAGTAAAGAGGAGATAGCTCAAGAGCTGGCCAAATCGGGGCCTAACAACGCGAGGAGTGTGTTTGAATCTATAGTGATCGATCTGCCTTACGCCATTGAGAGAGAAATCATATTCTTGCTCAGCTCAGTGGTGTCTGGCTCACTAATAAGAGACGTCGCGAAGTTCTATGTGTTCTGCGATCCTATAGATTTCGCACCGCATTACGCAAGACTTTTCGAAACTGTGGAGACCTTTCAGGGAAAGGTTCAGACGTTGCGTCCTGAGATCGAAATGAAGAATCTGCCCATGGGTATCGTTGGGCTTCTGCTTCGAGGAGGTGAGGAATTTGGAAAGAATAAACTTGTTCAGATATAAAAAGCCCATTCTCAAGCTTTCATCCTTTCTAACTTTAACCTTCGCACTGCTTTTGCCCGTTTTTGCTATGCGTTTCACTCTGGAGTTTTACAAGCGTTCTGTCATCAATTCCATATACAACAACCACGTCAGGATAGCCGAGAAGTACAGAATCAGCCGTTCGGTATCCTTGCCGAGCGTTCTGTCAACGATCGATGCGATCAACAACCAGCTGGTCCAAACCAGCAAGCGGCTGCAGACGCAGATAGATCATTTGGAGAGTCACATCAAAGCTTTCAACGAGCGAATGGAACCGTTGGGAAACATCTTGAGGACCCTGCAGAGGAACGACAGTAACTGGATTGTGCTGAAGGAGTTTATTTACGACGATTCTGTAAAGGTTAGTCTGTACGAGCTCTACGATCCAGGCGTAATCAAAACGGCAGACCGACTCGAGAAAGTGTTGATCAACCTTGGCTACAAAGTGACGAGGAGCAACGAATACGATGCGCAGATGACGTTTCTCGGAAAGAGAATATCGGGCGTTTCCATGGAGGGAAGAAGATAATATGCCACGGAAATTGGCGATCCTTTTGGCTTTGCTGATCGCACTGGGGTCAGCTCTCTATTTTGATGTGTACGATTACTTCAGTTCGAGAAATCTGATCCTGAAACTTGAAAACTCACTCGTGAAACTCGAACAGTACGACAGGAACGTTGAGGAAAAGAAGGAGTACTTGAGCAATCTTGAAAAGGTCGTTCAACCCAGGACAACTCTCAAAGAAATTGAATCTTTGACGAAAGCGGCAAATCTGAACCTTTCATCGCAGAAGGACGGCACGTATCTGATCGAAGGAACCTGCGAGCCAGAAAAGCTGAAAGACCTCGTAGCCCACCTGTTGAACAGTGCCAACGTTGTCGTTCAGTCCATGCTCATCGACGCCAGGCAGATTGTACCTGTGGTCACCGATGAAGTGGGAACGGTCGTTCGCACGAGCGTCAGGCTGGTGCTTAAGGGTGTGATGCTCGAATGAACAAGCGCTTGGTTGTCTTGCTTCTGATGCTCGTCGGAGTTTGGGCCATCGCTATCTACGTACTGTTCTTCTACCAGAAATCGCCTGTTACGAGTGTAACAGCACAGCCGCGCGAACAGGTCTTGCAGCCTCTGATCAGGAGGTTGACCGACTCAGACATCGAACGTTTCAGAAAGAATGTTGAAGCACCGAAACCCGTCATGGACGTTTTCGAACCTTATCTTTTGAGAGTGGACAAAGAACAGCTGGTGCGCCAGGCGCTTTCACAGGTAGAACCGCTATCCAAATACAAGTTCAAGGGTTACTTTGTCAGTGAGAGTGAAAACTTCGTGATGTTCTCAAACGGTATTTTGAAACCCGTCGGATCAACTCTGGAAGACAGGTACCTGATAATCCACGCGGTGAGTTTCGCAGCGATCGTGGTGGACCTCTTAACTGGAAATCTTTTGGTCGTGAAGTGAGGAGGGGGACGATGAGAAGGTTCGTTTTGTTGCTCATGTTGATTTTGACCATGATCACTTTCGCAACCTCCCTGGTCAGGATCTCGCCAACCCTCAGCGTTGCTGGGGTTACTTTGGTGATAGAATTCGACTCTGATGTGAGCGAGAGAGACGTGTATTTGGAGAGGAACGCTTCGGGTTCTTTGGTATCGATTTACCTGCAGGACGTGAGACACTCCTTGGATTCGTTCTTCTTGCCCATCGCGTATGGTCCTGTCGAATCGCTGAGAGTCATCAACACACGGCAAGGAAGCCTCGTTCTTGTTCAGCTCCTTGTTCCAAGGGAACCTGAAATGAACCTGTCGCGGCGAACGCTCAAGCTTTTCGTTCCATCCTCTCAAAAACAACTGAGTCTTGCGCTCGTTGACGGTGATGTCGAAACTGCGGTGAAGTACTTGTGCGAAGAACTGAAGCTTAACGTTGTTGTCTCCGAAAAGGTGAAGAGCCAGAAACTCTCACTGAAGCTGGACAACGTGTTGCCGGAGGACGCGCTGAGGAACATCCTGGTGATGGTCAGGGTGGGCAACGAACCTCTCGCTTACAGTTACATGCCAGATGGGACTCTGCACATAGGTACGCGCAGTGAAATAGCAGCGAGATTTCAAAAGTTCTGGGGGATTTTTGAGGTAAAAGATGAAAGTCTTGTGCAAAAGCTCGAATCTCTTCTCTCGCCGAACGTTGTCATGAGTTATCTGGCGAACAAGTCGGTTTTGTTCGTGTACGGCGATGTACAGGAACAGGAGATGATAGCGAAGATCCTTTCACTCACGCCGCAGGTCGAAACCAGGGAATTCTTCTCTGAAGGTTTCGTTGACGAGGCGAAGAAGCTTCTCGATGCCTTGAAGGGTCTGTACAGTTTCGAGTACCATCTGCTGGAGGGCTTGAACAAGTTCATCCTGAAAGCCGATCCCCAGACTCTGGATAAAGTGTTTCAGTATTTGAGAGAACTCGAAAGGATTATCAGATTGAAACAGAGTCAGCAGGAAGTTGAAGAGACCCGGGAACCACAGCTGGTTCAGCAAACGGTCAGCAAAACACTTCAGCTCATCTACGCAAAAGAGGCTATCGAGGTCTTGAAGAAGTTCCAGCTGGAAGCCGAAGAGATCTCGTTCGGCCTGGTTCGAATCACCGGTGATCCGGAAAGGCTCGAGCTTGCAAGAAAGGTTCTCGAAGATCTCGGCTTTTTAGACTCCCAGCAGGTGAGAAAGCTCGTTATACCGAAGGTGCATTCTGAGAAGATTCTGAATGCACTCACAGAGATCCTGAGTATACCTAAGTCGCGGATCTTGGTTTCAGAGGACAAAGATGTCGTCAACGTTGCCTTGATAGCACCGAGGAACGTTCAGGATGTTGCCGAAGAGCTCTGTCAGCGTTTGATTCGTGTGTTCACTGCGGCAAGGTTTTCGGAGATATTCTTCCTGAAAGACAGGGAAACAGCACAACAGGTGTCTGCGATCCTGAACCAAATTTATGGGATAGATGCAAGCAGCGTTGAGAACGTACTCAGGGTCGTTGGAACGAATGAAGAAATCGACAAGGCAAGGAAATTCATAGACGTCTTTGTTAGAGAAAGACACACCAGGGCTCTGGCGCTGACAGTAGATCAGGAACTTTTTGCTGAACTGAAAACCCTCATAGAATCCCTGTTCGACGTCAGGTTGGAAGCAAACCTGAGATCACTTGGCTTGCTGTTGCTCAGCTCGGAGGACAAGCAACAACTCGAATCAGCCGCGCAAGAGATTGAGTCCGTGGTGAAACTTCTTTCTGAGAGACCTTCAGACACCCACGAACTGGTACCGGTGATTGAAGGGGTGGACTTTAACGATCTGAGGCTCTTGCTCTCGGAAATCTATGGCGTTAGACTCGAGAAAACGCAGTTCTTCTACTTGCTTGTGGGGCAGAGAGAGGCCCTGGAAAGCGCAAAACAGCTGCTGAATAGGGTCCGAGATCTGGTCGGTAAATTTGTCGAGACGACCTACAGACTTGTCAAAGTCAGGGAAGACTTAAGTGTTGATGCGCTGATACGCGCGGTTAGCAGCGTTGCGAAAGTGGAAATCGTCAGCATAGGAAACCTCCTCCTGATAAAGGGTGAAGAGACCCAGATCCGTAAGGCGCTCGAGCTGGTAGCCCTCATTGAAGAAAACGTGCCCGTGAAAGTGGAAGAACCGAATAAAATCACGGTGATCGTCAAAGAACTCGTGCCGGAGTTCCCGGCGGGCGAATTCAAAGCGTACCTTGCAAAAATAGGTCTAGGAGTAGATTTCGAGGCGTTCGCAGCGTTGAACGTTGTGGTCATATCGGGTGAGGAAAGAGCGGTCTCGAGCGCCGCTGCGGAGTATGAAAAGTTTGCGGAGACAATTTCGAAGAAGATACAGGCACGTGCTGAAGAAGAGAAGAAGAGGCAAGAAAAGCCCCTGAAGGTACAGAAGGTTTCTGAAAACGTTGTTTCCGTGGAGTGTGACGGTATCGCGCTCAAAGATGTCATCGAGGCAGTTGCGAAAGAACTAGGAATTTCGATCGTTTTTGTGACCTTCCCACAAGAAACCATCACGATGAAAGTTTCCTCCATAACCTGGCAACAGTTCAAGGACGTGATCGAGAAGAACTACGGATACAGCTTCGTGGAGACAGAGGGAGTGACCGTCCTTCTGAAACCTGCACCTGTTCTGGACACAACAGCCGAACAAAAGTTCATCTACAAGGTTTCCCACAATCTTGACAAAATCAAGTCCGTGGTTGAGTTTTACGGAGGCAGGGTTTATGTTGACGATCTGAACGACTTACTCATCCTGACGAATTTGAGCGCCGAGGCGAAACAGGAGGTCGAGAGGCTCATCGACGAACTGTCGAAACCTTTGAAGCAGGTTGAGATAGAGGCTCGTTTCATAGACAGGAGTCTCACAGATGAATTGACGAGGAGTGCAAACCTTGCGCTGGAAATGCCTTCAGTATCTGCGAGCATTGGTAGTTCTGGTGACTTGAATCTCTCTATGTCGGTGATCGATCTGGTGGATTACAAGGCTTTGTTGAGTCTGCTGGCGGGTGCTCAAGTAACGCTGGATGTCTCGGCCCAGAATTCCAACAGTCTGACGGACCTGCTCGCGAGTCCGAGGATAGTCACCGTCAGCGGCAAAGAGGCTAAGATCCTCATAGGCGAGAGAGTACCGTTCGTGGCAGGCGTCGACGAGACTGGCCGAGTCTTGATCGATTACATGGACGTCGGTATCCAGCTGAGAATAACGCCAGTTGTTCGAAGCGATGGCAGTATACAGTTGAAACTCTATACTGAGGTGAGTGAAGTGAAAGAACGAACGCTCTCTGGCATGAACACTTACGGAAAGATCACGAGGCAGGCCGAAACCGAGGTGATTCTCAAAAGCGATCAAACACTCGTCATAGGTGGCCTCGTACAGGATAAGTCTGTGAAGAGCGTGTCCAAGGTGCCGGTGCTCGGTGAACTGCCCTTCATAGGTCAACTCTTCAGATCTGTGACCGACAGAAAAGATAAGGCAGAACTTCTCATATTCATAACGGCGCGGGTGATCGAACCGTGAAGAGGGATCCTGTGGTTGCTGGAAGCTTTTATCCGGCATCGCGCAAAGCACTGATCGAGGTCATCGAGGATTGTTTCATGTCGAAGATCGGACCGGGTGAGTTGCCGAAGAAACCCGACAGGCCACTTGACAGGAACGTCGCAGTGATAGTTCCGCACGCTGGTTACGTGTACAGTGGCCCCGTGGCGGCGCACGCGTACGCAGAGCTAGCCAGGCTAGGAAATCCGAAGCTCGTGGTGCTGCTCGGGCCGAACCACACGGGCTACGGTGCCCGGATTGGTGTCTGGGATAAGGGCAGCTGGTCCACACCGCTGGGCGAGGTTCAAGTCTGTGAAGCAGCGGCACAGAAGCTTCTAGAAGAATGCAGGGAAGCTTCCGCAGACGTTAGATGCCACATGGTCGAGCACTCTCTGGAAGTGCAACTGCCGTTCCTTCAGTACATTTTCAAAGACTTCGAGATCCTGCCGGTAACGATGTTCCCTCTGAGCCTGCAGGTTTGCAAATCGCTGGCGCGCGCCTTGGATGAACTGTTCAGGAATTTTTCTTCAACGGTGCTTGTCGTCTCGAGCGACTTCAACCACTACGAAGACGACGCAACCACGAAGCGGAAAGATCAGCTTGCCATCGAGGAGATACTGAGGAAGGATCCAGAAGGGCTCTACAGAGTGGCAGCAAACGAGAGGATCACCATGTGCGGTCTTTCACCCGTGGCGTGTCTGCTCTACATGCAGAGTTTCTCAAAGGCAAGGTTGCTGAAACATGCGACGAGCGGTGATACGTCGGGTGACAGGTCTCACGTCGTGGGGTACGCAAGCCTCATTTTCGAATGAAGTGCAAGAGCTGGTACGCCTCATCCACCTTTGCGATCAAGCATAACACCATGTAAACGGCGGCGCCCAACAGCACGAGTACCAGCGTGAGAAGCCTAGACGGGCTGACGTGCTCTGCGATCATGATAACTAATCCCATCAGCGCGGAACAGATAAGGACTTTCTGAAAGTGCTTCATGTCTATCTCTGGACGCAGTTTGAACAGCAGGTATGCTGCGCCTATGGCACCAGCCAGGGCCGTTGCAAAGGCTACGCCGGCGGTCTTCATGGTCAAACCGAGGACAAAATCGAGCACGGCATTCGAAACGAACGATACCAGCGTGGCTTTGAATGGCAACTTCATATCCTTTTTCGCATGACACGATCTCGAGAGCAGAGCCATCATCGAGTAGAAGGGAAGTCCCAGAGAATAGAACAACAGTGCCGTGGCGGTTCTTATCGAATCAGAATGCGTGAAGGCACCGTGTTGATACACGAGAACGATGAGTCTTTCGCTGAGCACGATCAAACCTACAGCGGACGGAACACTAAAAAAGAACGTTGTTCTCATCGCTTCTTTCAAATGTTTCGATGAATCTTCATCCCCCCCGCTCATGAGAGGTAGCGCCACGGTTGAAACTGCTACACCGAAAACTCCAAATGGCAACTGATAGAACCTGTTTGCGTACTGCAGGATGGAAACGCTTCCAGGACCGATCAACGCGGCCACATTGACGTCTATCAATACGTTCAATTCGGAAACCGTCATGGCAAGGAGTGCGGGGAAAAAGAGTTTGAAGAAATCACGAGCCCCCACGAACGTTGGTCTGTAAGAAAAGCCCACCCTCCTCGCACCGGGTATCAGGCTCAGGAACATCGCTGCGCCACCGAGGGTGAAGCCGATTGTAGGACCGACGATATGCGGATCGAAGAGCTCACATAAAACCACTCCAGCTATGATTCCGAAGTTCATGAACATTGGTGAGAGTGCGGGGAAAAAGAAGCGTTCGCTTGAATTCTGTATCGCGTAGAGGACAGCCCAAAGGAATATGAAAACAATGAAAGGGGTACTTATGCGTGCGAGCTTTGCTGCGAGCAGTTTCGTCTCCGTGTTCGCACCGCTGGCAAGGAGGAAAGGCACAATCTGTGGAAAGATCTGCACGAGCACCGTCAGACTGATTGTCGCAATACCAAGGCTCGTTATGACAGCCGATGCAAATTCGTTTTTGTCAGTCTTTTCTTTGTAGAGGGGAACGAAAGCCGACGTCATGGCACCCTCTGCAAAAGCACGCCTCAGAAGGAAAGGGAATGCTATAGCAATCGAGTAGGCATCGAACTCTATTCCAACACCGAACCTGTTGGCGAGGAAGACATCTCTGATTAAGCCGGTGAACCTTGAAAACAGAGTTGCGATGGCAAAGAGAGTACCGTATCTGAGGATTTTGGTCATGCCATTCTCCTTGTGTAGGCTTCTATACCCAGACCCAGTATTCTAACGGCTTCTCTGAGCTTATCGCGGTTCAGAACATAAGCGATTCTCATCTCGTTGATGCCCGCATTCGGACTGATGTAGAATCCATCCAGTGGTGCGACCATGGTGGTCTTTCCATCAACTTCGAACTCGCTGAGCATGAACTTCACGAAATTCTCTGTGTTGTCGATTGGAAGTTTCGCAGATATGTAAAAGGCCCCGTGTGGTTTTCTGAACACGGCTCCTTCTATCTTTGAAAGTTCCTCGTACACCACGTCTCGGCGTGCCTGGTACTCAAGCCTTACCTGCTCCGTGTAAGTCTCATCCAGTGTCAAGAGTCCGATCGTGCCATACTGAGAAGTCAACGAGGGACACAGGCGTGCCTGGGCAAACTTCATCGCCGCCGCATAGAGATCCTTATTCTTGGTCACGAACGTTCCTATTCTCGCACCGCAGGCGCTGTACCTCTTTGAAATGCTATCGACCACGATCGTTCTGTCCGATATCTCTTCGAAGGTCAGCATAGAAACGGCTCTGTAATTGTCGAAGACAAACTCTCTGTACACTTCATCGGAGATGATGAAGAGATCCTTTTCTATTGCAACGTCTATAATGGTCTTCAGCTGTGTTTCGTCGTACACCGCTCCCGTCGGATTGCACGGGTTTGAGAAGATTATGCCCTTCGTCTTGCTCCCTATGACCTCGAGGAATTTTTCTTTCCTCGGTACAGCGTATCCATCCTCTGGATACGTTCGAACCGGTACCAGCTTTATTCCAAGCTGGTGAGCAAAACCCGCGTAGTTCGCGTAGAACGGTTCAAGAACGACGATTTCGTCCCCCGGGTCAGCGACGATTGACATGGCGAAGATCACAGCCTCGCTCCCACCGTTGGTGACGATGATCTGTGAAGGACTGACCGATACGCCAAACTTCGCGTAATATCGTGCGAAAGCTTCTCTCAGTTCCATTAAACCTGCTGAGTGTGTGTAGGCCACGACAGAAGGTTTGTACTTCTCCGCGTACTCAAAATACACGGCCGGCGTCGGTATGTCGGGTTGGCCTATGTTCAGATAGTAAATCTTTTTTCCCCTTCGAACCGCTTCCTCAGCGTATGGTATGAGCCTTCTTATAGGGCTCGCCGGTACTTCAACGGCTCGCTGTGAGAGTTGCATATCAATATCGCCTCCTGACCTCCGCAATGATGAACTTCAAATACCTGGTTTCCGGTACGCCCAGCAGGAAAGGATGATCAAAACCCTGGCCACCTTTGTACAGAACGCTCAGCAATACTTTGCTGTCCTTCGCAGCATCGCTCAAAATCGATTCGAACTCTTGTTCAGAGATGACCTGAGTGCAAGAAGCCGTTGCCAATATCCCGGGTTTTTTGAGAATCCTCATGGCCCTCAGGTTTATCTCTTTGTGCCCCCGCAAAGCGGAATCCTTCGAAGTTGAAGTTTTCGCAAACGAAGGTGGATCCAGAACGACAAGTTCGAACCGTTCAAAACGAGAGTTCTCTTTGAGCCAGTCGAAAGCGTTCGCCTGGACGAGATGATAGTTACTGAAACCATTCAGTGTCAAGAGTTGCTCGGCAATGGACAGGCTTCTCTGGGAATAATCGATCAGCACTACAGATTGCGCACCGGCTTTCAAAAGATGCAGTGCGAAGTTACCCGTGTAAGAAAAAGCGTCAAGGCATACCCGATCCTTCGCAAACATCGAGCACAGACGACTGTTGTGCAGCTGATCCAGAAAGGCCCCCGTCTTTTGTCCTCTCAGGTCCGCAGCAAACAGCAGTCCATCCTGCTCGAAGTAAAGAACTTCCGGTCCACTGCCTAAGAGCCACCCACAGCTTTCTTCAAGACCCTCCTTCGCCCGTGCTGCAGCATCGGATTTTTCGTAGATTCCGAGTGGACTTGCGTACTTTTTCAATTTCTCAACGATTAGGCTCTTCAGTTTTTCCATGCCGAGTGTGTTGAGCTGCATCACAAGATAATCTCCGTACTTGTCCACCACTAAGCCTGGTAAGCCGTCCGCCTCGCTGTTCACCAATCGATAAGCTCCGTGTCCCGCGGCAAGTGCTTCCCGTCTCTTGAGCGCTTCAGCTACTCGTTGATCTATTATCTGTTCAATTGACATAGGCTGTAGCGAAAGCAGCCTGATCGTGATCTTCGATTTCGTGTTGATATAACCTATCCCGTAGAACTTTCCGTTGGACAGATGGACGTTGACGACGTCCCCGTTGTCGAACTCACCCTCTATCCTGTCGATTTCCGTTCGAAATATCCAAGGATGAAAATCCCTCTGATTCCTTTTCAAAAAAATGCGCGCTTTAATGCAATTTCACCCTCTCGTAGAGATACCTGATCAGCTCCTCGGTGAAGTTACCTCTGGTCCACTGAAGATGCGGAGCATTCTTAGCCTTGCTCGTCCACAACATGAGTTCTTCGTCGTTTATGGGAACTTTGACGTTCAGACCGACGGACTCCAAAAACTTTGCCACATCACCAAGCACGGATCTGACGAACTCAACCTTGTCCGGTACCTCTATTGAGGCCTGCTCTACAACCACATCCAAAAACGCCGCGGTAGCCTCACCGTGCCTTATGCCTTTGAAGGTCGTGAGAGGATAACCAAGCGCATGTGCGATGGTCGTGCTTGTCTGGCTTATCACCATACCTGCGAGACAGGACGCCAGAAGCATGTTCTCTCTTGCGTGCAGATCATTCGGATTTCTCAAAACCCTTGGCAGATTCTCGGCGATCAGCTTGATGGATTCTTTCGCATAAAGATCTGAAAGGACCGTAGCCCTTCTGGAGAGAAAACCTTCAACGGCGTGACACAACGCATCCAAACCCGTGGACCTCGTCAGAGCTTCGCTCAGGTTCAACGTGTAGCGAGCGTCAAGAAAAGCAATCTTCGGGAACGTCAAAACCGGATGGGAAAAACCCCTTTTAAAGCCCGCATCGTCTGTGAGCACAGAGTACTGCGTGACCTCGCTTCCCGTTCCCGCAGTCGTTGGAATGGCACAGATGGGCAGTGCTTCGCTGTATCTGGAAGCATCGTACAAATCTTCCACTTTCAAAGCCGGGTTCTTTAAAAGCACGGCGATGGCCTTTGCAGTGTCCATGGGACTGCCGCCACCAAGTCCGATCACGAAATCGAATGAGCCATCCTGATACTCAGAGAGTATGTTTCTGACGAGTGCGAAAGTTGGGTTTTCCTCCACGTCGTCGAACAACACCCATTCGATGCCGATCTGGGACAAAGCTCTCGTGACATCGTCGAGCGAACCGTTTTCCTTGGAAGATCTTCTGCCAGTTAGTATCAAAGCTCTCTTACCGAGAGATTTGAAGGCTTCAGTTCCTCGCTCGATGCACTTCTCACCGAAGTAAACCTTCGTGGGCATGAAGTACTGCCACATCCTCAACACCTCCTTAGCCGAAGAGTCCCACATGCTTGCACCTCTGTGTAAGTTCATGTGCCAGACGCGTTGGCTCGGGCAACCTGTGCTTTGTGCAACAACGGAGCGTCAATTTCAGGGCGGACAGGACATCGCACTTGTGACCCGGAGAGACAAACAGAGGTTTGTTTCCAGCCTTTGTTCTGACAACGGCACCGATGACTTCGTTGTTATCGTAAAGGAAAGTGTAGGAGCCCTGGACATTTGGAGGCTCCAAGAAGCTCCCGTAAAGGTGGGACTTAGCAACACCGATCGTGGGCAGGTCCAAGAACAATCCCATGTGGGATGCGATGCCGAGCCTTCTGGGATGCGCGATGCCTTGACCATCAAACATAACCACGTCTGGTAACACTCTCAATTGCTGCCAGGCCTTCAGGAACACAGGACCTTCCCTGAAGGCCAGCAAACCCGGTACATACGGGAAATTCACCTTCTCGTGAACCACCACCTGTTCAACCACACGCATGGTTGAAATGTCCAGGACCACTATTGCAGCTACGCCGTGGTTGGCATCTGGAAAGGCCAGATCAGCCCCCGCAACAAGTTCAACATCCGCCAAGGGAGTCAATTCTATTAGCGATCTTAGCTCTTTCTGGATTTCGATCGCCCGTTTGGCTGACACGTCCCACGCGTGGAGGTTCCTGTAATTCATGTTCACCTCACCACTACGAAAGCATCTATCGGAAAATTCACATAGATTCTGTTTTTCGACAACCTATCGATTATTTCGAAATAACTTCTCAAACTGCTGGGATCGTCAACCACGGTAAAAGCGAACCTCTTTTCTGGATAAACATCCTTCAAAAGTCCTTCAAGAATATCCCGGATGGCGTCGTCCAGAAGCAACACAACATCATCCCTGAGCGATAAGCCAACATCCTCCCAAACGATGAGACTTGGTTGCACGCTGACTCTGTTCCAAAGACCCACCTGCCTTTCTAGAAAAACCCGCGTCTTATCCGGGCCGGCATTGATCAAAACAATGCGCAGTGCCTCTTTCCCAGGTTGAACCCTCATTTCCTTCAACGTTTGCTTGTAAGCAGCCAGCTTCTTTTCATCCAGAACCACATCACCTCGTCCGTTGATCACATAAGGGAAGGGGACGAAATCAACGGTAAAACCTCTTTTCAATTTTGCAAACAGATACACCAGTTCACCCGTGGACACCTTTAGATCGACGTTCTTTTGCAGATTCTTGAACAGCGACAAGAGTTTTTGAAGACTGACGTGCCTTGCGCTTTCCATGAGCTTCATCAGGACTTCCTTTTGCCTTTCTATCCTCGACAAGTCTCCCATTGCGTCTTTTCTGTATCTGATGTACGCGAGCAGCTCATCACCTCTCATCAGGTACACACCCGGTTGAAAATCGATGTAAAGTTTCTGAACGCTATCCACGTACTTCATTGGTTCTTTAACGTATATCTCCACCGGACCGAGTTCGTCGCCAAGGTACTTGAAAGCAGCGTAGTCCACAACCACCACACCGTTGAAGTTGATGTCGAGCAGTTTCGAAAGTGTCTGCTTCAAACCTGAAATTCCAGATCTCGCGTAGGTGGCATTTATCTTGCCGTTTTGCAGGAGCAGATCCCTTGGAACGTTGCTGACCAGTATCTTTCTATCTTCGTGGTCTATTAGTGCGATCATTATCACATCTGCCCGACGTGTCCCTTCGATCATCGCGTCCACACCTACGACCAGCAGCGAGTACGGGTTGACCTCGGGCTCTCTGTACAAGAAGAATTCGAAAAGCCATCCACAGATCAGTGTGAGAAACAACAAGGCTGAGAGAGTGACCGCCAGGGTCAGGATCGCCAAAGTTCTTGCAAGCTTCACCTTCGAAGTTTTCCTCCACAGTTCATTTTACCACACACCTTCCGGCGGGCGGTTCAATCGCTTTTGGATCTCCTCCAGACTCAAAGGTAACTCCACCTGTTTAAGCTTCGACGTCTTTCCAGCCACTATCTTCACATCAGACTTCCTCAAAGAGAGCTTCTCCGCGAGCAGTTCGCAAACAGCGTCGTTGGCTTTCCCCTCAAGAGGAGGAGCGGTAACGCTCACTTTGAGAGTTCCGTCTCCCATCACTTCAATCGATTCGTGTTGCGCACCCGGATTGACCCTGATCCAAACTCGTGCCAAGCTGGTCCCCACCTCTCTTCATCGTGTAAAATGTGCTTGGGAGTCAACACACATGAGGTTTTTGTTCGAAACGACTGTCGCGATTGGACTGAGTGCTCTGTTTCTTATTCTAATCAAGAAACGTAAAATCCAGCTGAAAAATCTTGAAAACGTCGTACTTGAGAGGCTGAAGAAGGACGGTTGGACTGTTCACATGTCTCTGGTTCAGAACGGTGAAAGTTTCGTCCTGCTCAAACGTGGAAGAAACTCCATTCTTGTGGCTTTCTTGAGGCACTTCGGTTTTGACAGATTCAAACGCGTGGTGATCTTGGCGCTTTTGAACGAAGCGCAGCGCGTGGAAGTTTACTACTCGTCGATAACTCCACACACAAAAAGGGCGGTCTACTTTTTTAACAAGAACGCGAGAGTTCACAGAATGAAGATGACCGCTCTGTGGAGAGGAACCTCATGACGGTGAAGCTCTTTGTTTTTTGCTCTTTGGTACTGTTTTTCCTCGCCATCCTGTTAAAGAACAAAAGAAGGAAGGTTGCTGGGTTGCAGGTTGAAAACGGCCGGCAATTCGAAACCTTTCTCTGCGAACTTTTCAAGAGGGCCGGTTACAACGCACGTTCTACCAGGTTCTCTCACGACTTTGGTGCAGACATTTTGATCGAAAGCGGCGGAAAACTGATCGTATTCCAGGCGAAGTACTACAACAGACCCATCGACACGGACGCGGTCGAAGAAGCCGTTGTCGCCGGTACGGTATACGGAACGGGTTATGTGGGAGTCATTACGAACAACGAGATACCTGAAACAGTCAGAGAGTTCGCGAAACAGTTTGAAGCTAAGACGTTCGTGAAGAAGATTTATTTGATTGATGGTAGAACCTTAGAGAGGCTGAAGAGAAGAGAAAAGATCATTTGAGGAGGGGAACGCATGAGAAACTTCAAAGAGATTCCTCTGTGGAAGGACGTGACGGAAGATGAATGGCAGGACTGGAGGTGGCAGCTTTCGAACAGGATAATGAGCCTCGAACAACTTGAACAAATCATCAACCTGACCGATCAAGAACGCGAGGGGATAAAGCATTCTCTCAAATTCCTCCGAATGGCCATAACACCTTACTATGCCAGTCTCATGGATCCGGACGATCCAAACTGTCCGATAAGAAAACAGGCGGTGCCGACCTCCAGAGAACTGCATATAAGCGACGGTGAGATGGTAGATCCGTTGCACGAAGACGTGGATTCCCCGGTGAAAGGTCTGACCCACAGATACCCGGACAGGGTGCTTTTTCTCGTCACGGATCAGTGTGCAATGTATTGCAGGCATTGCACGAGGAGAAGGTTTGCTGGAGAAACAGACGCACCACTCGCACAGCAATACATCGAAGCTGCGATTGACTACATAAAGCAGAACAAGAAAGTGCGTGATGTGCTCATCTCCGGCGGAGATCCTCTCACCCTTTCAGACGAAAAGCTGGAGGAGATCATTTCAAAACTTCGAGAGATAGACCATGTTGAGATCATTCGCTTAGGTACACGCGCACCCGTGGTGCTCCCGATGAGAATCACAGAGTCTCTGGTTCGGATGTTGAAAAAGTATCACCCGATTTGGTTGAACACGCACTTCAACCATCCCAAGGAGTTCACAGAAGATTCGAAGAAAGCACTCGCGATGCTGGCGGACGCAGGAATCCCGCTGGGCAATCAAACTGTGTTGCTCAGAGGCGTCAACGATTGTCCAAAGATAATGAAGAAACTCGTTCATGAGTTGGTGAAGAACCGTGTCAGACCATACTACATTTATCAGTGTGACCTATCGAGGGGACTCTCACACTTCAGAACGAGTGTCGCAAAAGGAATAGAGATCATAGAATATCTGCGCGGTCACACCTCGGGCTTTGCCGTTCCAACGTACGTGATAGACGCACCTGGAGGAGGAGGAAAGATACCCGTAGGGCCTCAGTATCTGATATCCATGGGAGAAGGCAAAGTGGTCTTGAGAAACTATGAGGGGGGCATCTTCGTTTACCAGGAACCAACCGATTACAGGAGTGAGTGTGAGCCCGACGAAGATGTCGAAGGAATAGCCTCGTTGCTCAGCGGGAAAGGTAAATACTTACTTCCTCAGCAGCTGGAGAGGACCAGGAGGATCCAGGAATGGAAGGAAAAGAGGTCGTCTACATCTTAGGAACAAAAAAGGGTGCTGGCAAGACCACCGTTCTGAACAGTCTCGTGCGCGACTGTCAAAATTGTTGCATCTCCAGTGTGGGTGTGGACGGTGAGGAGAAGGACAGCCTGACGAGTGAACCCAAGCCCCGCGTCGTAGTCTCCCCGTACCATTTCGTGTTGACGGGAGAAAAGTTCCTGAATTTGCCTATGTTCGAGGTGCTGGACGTTTTTTCTTACAATCCGATCATAGGTTACATAGTCCTGGCCAGGCCATTGATCGAAACGAGTGTCATGATCGCAGGAGCGAGTCCCGCAATCATCAAGGAGCTGATGGAGAGGCACCGTTTCAACAGAATCCTCGTTGATGGTGCCCTGAACAGGCTGGTTCATGCCGGAATTCTGGATGGAGCGAAGATCTTTTTGGTGGTACACGACGCTGGTTCCGAGAGTTTGAAGATCGCCAAGAGAATAATTTTCGCCTCCAGACTGGCCAAGCCACCTCGCGAAATCGAAGCAACGTTCAACGGTTTAGAAGGTGTTTGGGGTGTGAACAAGGCTGGAGAACTTGTAAAGGTCGCAGATTCCTGCCTGACGATCAAGAAATTCAGCGAGGAAAAGCTTGAATGGTTGTACATCTCGGGGATTGCCACCAAGTCAGTTCTGAGACTGAAGGATAGATTGAAGATATGCCTGGCAAACCCTTTGGCTATTGTGGAACCACCGGTCGATTTTGATAACATATATACGGTGAACAGAATTGTGCTTGAAAAGATCTTCGTCAACCAATCTGCCCAGCATGGGCTTGTGAAAGTTCTGCGTTGCTGGGTTGAGGATCTGCCGGTGGAAATCGAAGACGTACTCTCGATTGAGGAGGTGTGATCGTGGCGAGGATAGCGGTGGACGTGCAGGAGTTAATCAACAAAGTGACCGTGGTATCGAAGGTGGTTCCATCCAAAGTGATAAAACCGATTCTCGGTTGTGTTCTGTTCGACCTAACGGATGAAGGTGTGTTTCTGCTGGCATCCGATCTGGAAACGGGTGTGAAGGCGAAGCTCAACTGCGAATACGAAGGTTTTGGAAGGTTTGCAGTGGATGGAAAGGTGTTCTACGAGGTTGTCAGGACATTGCCAACGGACGTTGGAGCGAACCTTGAGATCACACCGGCGAGCCTGTCAGTCCAATGCGGCAGGAGCAAGTTCAAACTGGCTGTGGTAGATCCGAGTGATTTTCCTGAACTATCTCTTTCAGAAACCAGTGTGAGTTTCGAGATCGATGCTAGCCTTCTTCATAAGATGATTGAAAAGGTGATCTTCTGCGCGGCCACGGACGAGTTCATGAGAAACCTCAACGGCGTCTACTGGGAACTCGGTAACGGCTTCCTCAGATTGGTCGCGTCAGATGGTTTCAGGCTCGCGCTGGCAGAGGAGAGGTTGGAGATACAGGGTGAAATCGGCTTCTTGCTGTCTTTAAAGAGTATGAAGGAACTCATGAGCGTTGCCGACAGCTGTGGTGACAAAAAACTCAGGTTCGAGTACGATGGTAAGCGTGTCGGTATTGCTGCAACGGATGTGGAAACGTTGGTGAGAATCGTCGAAGTGGAGTTTCCAGATTACAAGAGAGTCCTTCCCAAGGCGTTCAAGACCAAGCTGGTGGCACCGACAAACACTCTCGTTGAGGCTGTGAGAAGGACCATGGTGATAGCCAAAAGGGGTAGTGAGTCCATCAGAGTCGAAGCTGTGGAAAATGTCCTGACTTTGAGTAGCAGGAGCCCAGATTTTGGTGAAGTAACGGAAGAGATAGAGGTGAAAAAAGAAGGTGAAGATATAATCGCGGCGTTCAACCCGAAATTTCTCATCGAAGCACTACGGCACATCGAGACGGACGAGGTTGAGTTGAATTTTATAGACAGTACCAGTCCGCTGCAGATGAACCCACTCGACGTTGAAGGTTATCTCTATGTGGTGATGCCGATAAGGATCGTGTGAACAATGAGACTGATATTCGAACACGTAACGAAGAAGTTTGCACAGACGAAGGCAATCGACGATGTGACGTTTGATGTTGAAGCCTCGTGCGTAGCTGTTGTCGGGGGAAACGCTGCGGGAAAGTCCACGTTGTTGAAGCTGATCGCAACCGTTCTCAAGCCGGACGAAGGCAGAGTGATTCTGAACGGCATCGATGTTGTGAAACATGCACATTTGATCAGGAAAGATCTATCGTACCTTCCCGAGGAGCCCGCGCTGATGGACACGCTGACGACTCGCGATAATCTCGTACTTTTCTCCAGGATCAAGAAGGCAAGTTACAGTGAAGAGCTGCTTCGTAATTTGCGGTTCGAACCTAATAGTAAGAAGCTCGTGAGGAACTTGTCGAAGGGATCACGTAGAAAGCTTTCAATCTGTATCGCACTTCTTGGAGAGCCAAAGATACTCGTACTTGATGAACCAACCAACGGTTTAGACGAAGAGGCCAAACAGGCCTTCTGGAGGGAGCTCGGCATTCTGAAAGAAAAGAACGTGGCGATTGTAATCGCCACGCACGACACACGAGAGATACAAAGATTGTCAGACATCGTCATCTTCCTGGACAGAGGTCGACTCGTCAAGATAGAATCTTTAAACTCAGCTGCCAGCTATGTCCAGCTCTGACACGACAACCGATGGACCGAACCAGTTCGCAGAGACGATCTCACAATCTGAACCAATCAGCTCAATCTTCTGAAGAACATCAAGAAAGTTACCCGAAACTGTGAACTGCTCGACGGGTTCCACGATCTTGCCGTCTGCGATCCTGTAACCGTTGGCTCCCAATGAAAATTCACCGGACACGGGTCTAACGCCAGAATGGAGTCCGTCGAGCGCGATCACCAGCAGACCTTCACCAACACTCTCGATCAGGTCTTCGTAACCGAGAGAACCTTCGGGCAAAATCACGTTCAACGGTACACATCTCTGGCTGAAAACGTTCCCCGTGGGCTTAACGTTGTCCTTCCTGGCCGACTTTATGGAATGAAAGAAAGTTGTGAGCGTGCCGTGGTCTATAAAACTCTTTCTCGTGGTTGGAACACCTTCGTTGTCGAAAGAACGCTTCATAGGAAGTTTTTCGAAGAATGGATCTTCGATCAGACTTAGAGTTTCCGCTGCGATCTTTTGATGCAGTTTTCCTCTCAACGGTGAAAGACCCTTCTGTACAGCTTCAGCAGAAAAGATGGAAGAAAACGCAAAGAAAAGCTGTGCGAAGACATCCCGACGCAACAAAACTTTGTACTTTCCACTCTTCACGGGCTGAGCTCCCAGTTGTGAAATCGCTTCGGAGGATGCTTCCAGCGCGACTTTTTCGACATCGACCTCGTTCGGATGCGAACCGTACATCGCTCGAAAGCCTCTCTTGGGTTTCTTGCCGTCGGAGGCTACCAGATAAACAAAGGCTGCCCCGTAGCCAAAACTTTCGGTCAATTCCAAGCCTTTCGTGTTGAACAGCCAAATTTCGCTCCTTTGATGTCCATATCCACTCATTATGACGTGCTGTATCCTTTTGTCGTACGATAAGCATTTTTCTTCCATCCTCTTAGCAAGTTCTATTTTCTCTTTGACAGACACGCGCTCAAATGCATCCTCATATTCGAAGGGCCCTTTTGTCGGGCGTTCGGCCCAGATGTCGTCTTCGTCCAGCGTGTCTGTGATCATAAAGTTTTCGTAGGCACTCTCAACAAGAAACCTTGCCGAGGTTTCGTCCAAGATCTCTGTGGTTGCAAAACAGGATCTTCTATCCTTTATTGCCCTCAACGTGGCTCGCTTCGATGAAGCGTCAGTGTAGTTATCAATTTTTCCCTTGCTCACGACAACTTCGAATTCTCTGTGGTTTGAAACGAGCACTTCACAGTCGTCGAAGCCTTGCTTCTTTGCCAAAGCAAAGACCATTTCAGCGAACTGCTTCTCTTTCATCTTTTTCGCCCCCCGACGATGAGTTCCTTCACACGGATCGTTGGTTGTCCGACGTCTGCAGGCACCGAACCGGATATGGAACCGCACATGCCCTGGCCTCTGGCAAGGTCGTTGCCAACCATGTCTATGTTGTTTATGACGTCAATTCCTTTACCTATCAGCGTTGCGCCACGTACAGGTTTAACGATCCTGCCCTTCTCGATCAAGTAACCTTCCATGACCGCGAAGTTGAACTCTCCGGTGGCCGGGTGTACAGAACCTCCGCCCATGCGTTTCGCATACAGACCGTAATCGGTTGCGGAAATGATCTCCTCTGGCAAGTACTTGCCAGGCATTATGAAAGTGTTGCTCATTCTGGACGTTGGGATGTACTTGTAGCTTTCTCTGCGCCCGCAACCGTTTGGTTTCGTGTTCATCATCTTCGCGTGGAATTTGTCAACAAGATAGCTTTTGAGCACTCCATTCTCGATTAAAACGTTCCGTTGCGTTACTGTTCCCTCGTCATCAATGTTACTCGAACCCCACGCGTTGGGTATGGTTGCATCGTCGACAGCAGTGACGCAGTCTGCCGCGACCTTTTGGCCAAGCTTGTTAGCGAACACTGATGCACTTTTCGCGACCGATGTGGCTTCCAGCGCGTGACCACACGCCTCGTGAAAAATAACACCGCCGAACTCGTTTGCTATGACAACTGGCATCCTGCCGGCTGGGGCGTGATCGGCTCTGACCATCCTGTCGGCTATCCTGGCCGCTTCTGCTCCTATGTCCTTTGGATCGCGGAAGTTGAAAAATTCGAGTCCCATTGAAGCGCCAGGACCATAAAAACCTGATTCCTGCTCTCCATCCTTCGACGCAACCGCCGTGACCATGAGTCTCGTCCTGATCCGCCTGTCGCTCGCCATCGTCCCTTCGGAGTTGGCTATGAACACCTTTTGGTCGTAGTCCCAGTAACGAACGACGACCTGTGAGATCAAATTTGAGTAGTTTTTTGCGCCTTCATACGCAAGTTTCATGATTCTGGCTTTCTCCATCTTCGAAACTTCCAGAGGATTGAGCACGATCACGTGGGAGTTCTTCACATCGAGATTCATCAGATTCACCGTCTTTGGTTCCGCAGACTTTATCTGCAGAACTTCGATCAGCCTGTCCACCATGGTGAAAAGTTGCTTTTCCGTCGGATCGTTCGTGTAAGCATAGACTTGTTGATCTTGCTTGAAGAGCCTTAGGCCCAGTCCGAAATCTCTTTCGCTGCTTGCTGAATCGATTCTTCCATCGATGAGCGTTATTCTCGTATCGAACCTGTCTTCGACAAAGATTTCGACGAAGTCTGCGCCCTTACTCACTCCGTAATCGATGATTTTCTCGATCAAACTGATCTCCAGCAAGCTTCATCACCCCCGAATTACATTGTACCATTCAAGTTCGCAGTACGCACACATTTTTGGTCTATACTCCTGCTGGGTGAGAGCTTGAAATTCGTGGCACTGTGTACATCGGGACTGGAGGGAGCAGTCTGTAAAGAATTGAAGAGAATGGGTTTCAAAATCCTGAAAGTGACAGCAGGCCATGTGCATTTTTTCGGCCAAATGAGTGACGTGCCCAAACTGAATCTGACGCTCCGCAGTGCGGAACGCGTGCTCATTGAGATGGCGGAATTCGAGGCAAAGACCTTTGACGATCTGTTTGATGGAACCTTCAGCGCCAGCTGGCAGGATTTGATCCACAGTCGCGCCACGCTCGTGATCGAAAAGGTGAAGGTGAGAAATTCAAAGCTTTCCGCGACGGGAGCCGTGGCCTCCGTCGTGAAGAAAGCCATCTACGAGAAAATTGGTTCAAAGAATGACCCGGATGGAACGATCTATCCTCTGTATGTCTATCTGAAAAACGACACGGTTTCGTTGCTGCTTGATACAACGGGTCCGCGTGCGCTGAGCAAACGGGGTTACAGGTTGAAAACGTCCACAGCGCCCCTGAGGGAAACCATAGCCGCCGGACTGATCATCGTGAGCGATTGGGACGAACAAAAACTGCTGCTAGATCCGTTCTGTGGTAGTGGAACCATTTGCATAGAGGCTGCGAGGATGGCTCTTGGCATCCTGAACGATAAAAGAACGTTCGCTTTCCAAAGCTGGCCGATCTTCGCGGATGTGAAAATGACGATTCATTCCTTTGGTGGGACAAAGAACAAGATGCAAAGGATCGCACTTGGTTTCGATAGAGACCCATCCATGGTTCGAATCGCCCGGGAGAACGCGGTTCGTGCCAGCGTTGCTGGCAGCGTCGAGTTTTCGTGTAAACGTTTTGAAGAGCTGGAAGGATTCAAAAACGTGCACGTGATCACAAATCCTCCTTATGGTATAAGGCTCAAAGAGATTGACAGAAATTTTCTCGCGAAGCTTGCGAAACTGCTGGACAAATTTGCTGATTCAAAGATCTGCGTCCTGAGCCCCGCAGACCTGGAGCGCATTTTGAAGATCAAGGCATCGAAAAAGTTGAGGTTTCAGAACAGTGGAATCTGGACCTGGTACTACATCTTTGAACCGGCATGAAAAAGGGGCCCTTGTGGGCCCCTTTGTGATCAGCTTGTTACTCAAGCCATCTTTTCCTCTTCTGCGGCGCGGGGAGTCTCCTCGATCTGTATGTTTGCGAAGATTTCCAAACCTGTTCCTGAGGGTATGAGCTGGCCGACGATCACGTTCTCCTTCAATCCTCGCAAGTAGTCTATCCTGCCTTCAATGGCGGCTTCTGTGAGCACTTGTGGTGTCTGCTGGAAAGAAGCGGCGCTGAGCCAGCCTTCCTGTTCCAGCGAAGCCTTCGTGATTCTCAGCAACCTTCTTCTGTACTTCATGGGTTCCTTGGGTGCTATTTGGTAGGTGACGGGTTTTCCGTCTTCAAGCACGACGATCTCTTTCACGCCGGCAGCAACGGCTTTTTCAACGATATCTTCACTGACCTCGGTTCCTTCCGGTGCGATCTCTTCAACCTCGTCTTTGAGCTTTGCGACGATCTTTTTCGCCAGGATCTTACCCACGACCATGTTCCTGTTGCTCTGAACTTGTGCGTTCGCTTTCAGTATCTCATTGTTTATCCTCATCGCTTCGGCGAGCGTCAGTAACTGTCCGGGCAGGAAATCGGTATCGCCCGGATCCACTATTTCAACTCTGCCGAGCATCTGTCTGATGATGATCTCGAAGTGCTTGTTGTGGATGTCCACACCTTGTTCAACATACACCTTTTGCGTCTCTCTGAGCAAATACATTGCTGTTGCTTCCACTCCCAGCGCATCCATCATTTTTCTGAGCTTCACAGCACCTGTCGTAAGCATCTGGCCTGGCAACACTTTCTGACCTCTTGTCACGATCTCCTTCACTTTCTCCGGTACTTCGTACTCGTGTATCTCGCCGGCAAGGTCTTCAATGTAGATCTTCTTCTTTCCGTCAACTTCTTTAATGTCTTTCACAAATCCTGAGACCGTGCTGAAAATGCCTTCAGGTTCTTTGAGTTTCTTCCTTGCTTCGAAGAGTTCTTCAGCCCTGGGTAGACCCTGGGTTATGTCGGCTGCGGTTGCGATACCACCGGTGTGGAACGTTCTCATCGTGAGCTGCGTACCGGGTTCGCCTATGGACTGAGCAGCGATTATTCCCACAGCCTCACCAACATTCACCACTTTATGGTTCGAGAGGTCCATACCGTAACACATCGCGCACACGCCATGTTCAGCTTCACACGTCAACGGTGATTTGACATAAATGTTCGGTCTCACTTTTACAGCGCTCACGCCGTTCTGCTCGAGTAACTTCGCAGTTACTTCGTCTATCTCTTCCTGGTACACAAGCAGCTGTTTTTCACCTTTCTTGTCCCAAACAATCTCCTGAGAAATGGTTCCAACTACTGGATAAACCCTTATCTTGATCTGCTTCCTACCAGCGTTGCGGGCGTTTCGAACCAGATCCCAGCTCACCTCGGTGCCAACCTCATAAACGGTGCCATCCTCTAGCTTTATCTCTTCGTCGGTGACAGCATAAGAAGTCGGCAACTGCAAACCTTGCAGATCGAGGACCTGCTCGACGCAAACGGGAACCGAAACAACGTATTTGGCCAAGAATTCGGCGTCTTCGTCAGACAACATGCAGTTTCTGACGTACTCTCGATTGTTGTTCGGATTCTTCACGGTTTCCCCGGTGAGAGGATCTATGACGTCCCTGGCTAAGATCCTTCCGAATAAGAAGTCTTTCAACTTCTGAACCGTCAGGGTGCCGCTCATGAGTTCCAGTGCTTTGATACCGTTTTCTGTTCCACAATCGGTTGTTGTTATGAACACGCTCTGGGCAACGTCGACCAGCCTTCTGGTGAGATAACCAGCCGAAGATGTCCTGAGCGCAGTGTCGGCGGCACCTTTCCTTGCTCCGTGTGTGGAGATGAAGAATTCGATGGAGCTCAAACCTTCCCGGAAGTTGGAGATTATGGGTATCTCTATGGTCTTCCCAGACGGATCCGCCATCAAGCCCCTCATGCCAGCGAGCTGTTTGACCTGATCTATGTTACCCCTCGCTCCGGAGTTGACCATCATGAAGACAGGATTGAATGGATTTTCACCGAGAGCCTCGTACGTGACCTTCTGGACCTCTTCCGTTGCCTTCGTCCAGATCCTTATGATCTCCTTGTATCTTTCCTCGTAAGTCAAAAAGCCTTCGGCGTACTCCTGTTCGACTTTCTCGACTTTTTGCAGTGCGTCCCTGATGATAGCATCCTTCTTGGGTGAAACCACAAGGTCTTTCAAAGATATCGTCAGACCGGACACGGTCGCGTAATGAAATCCAAGGTCCTTCATGTCGTCGAGCAGGTCGGCCGTCGCTTCCATGCCATGTCTCTTGAATGTCTCATATATGAGATCTTTTATCTCCTTCTTACCGAAAGTTTTTGAGTAGTCTCTGAGATCCTCAGGTACTATTTCATTGAATATGATACGTCCCACCGTGGTTTTCACCGTTTTCTCTTCGCCGTTTTGCTTCACTCTGGCGAGCACCGGTGTGTGCAATCCAACGAAGCCAAGTGAGTGAGCCAAAATAGCTTCTTCGGGCGAACTGAACTTGAATTCAATCCTATCAGCGCTCACCGAGTCATAGTCTCCGTTCACAGCAGTCAAGTAGTATATGCCGACTATTATGTCCTTTCCTGGCATTGATATGGGTTTTCCGTGCGCTGGAGATATGATGTTGTACCTCGACAGCATGAGATAACGTGCCTCCGCCTGAGCTGCGGCAGATAAGGGTACGTGCACGGCCATCTGGTCTCCATCGAAGTCTGCGTTGAACGGAGGACAGACAAGCGGGTGAAGCTGAATTGCATTACCTTCAATGAGCTTCGGCTCAAACGCCTGTATAGACATCCTGTGCAGTGTCGGTGCCCTGTTCAAGAGCACAGTCTGTCCCTTGATGACCTCTTCAAGAACGTCCCACGCTTCAGGCATTTCACGCTCTATGATTGCTTTTTTGAGCTTTCTCGCCGTTTTGCTGCTCTCCCCGCCTTCCTCGAGTAATCTCGCGAGCACGAACGGTTTGAACAGCTCCAGTGCCATCTTTTTTGGCAATCCGCACTGGTGTATTTTCAGCTCCGGACCAACGACTATGACAGCCCTTCCAGAATAGTCAACGCGCTTGCCGAGAAGATTCCTTCTGAATCGTCCTTTCTTACCCTTGACCAGATCCGTGAGGGACTTCAGCGGTCGACCGTTTCTGTCCGTGACGGGTCTACCGACTCTACCGTTGTATATTAGGCTGTCGACAGCTTCCTGGAGCATTCTCATTTCGTTTCTGATCATGACCTCTGGAGCGTTCAATTCTAAGAATCTCTTCAACCTGTTGTTCCTGTTTATGACCCTCCTGTAGAGATCGTTCAGGTCGGTCGTCGCAAATCTTCCACCGTCTATCTGAATCATGGGTCTCAGTTCAGGAGGTATTACCGGCAGGGCTTCCAGGACCATCCACTCCGGCCTCGTACCGGAATTAATGAGGCTCTTGACGATTTTCAACCGCCTGAGTAACTTCAAGGCCCTACCACTGCTCTTCGGAAGCTCCGCCAGTTCCGCTTCTATCTGTACTTTCAACTTCTCAAGGTCGATCATCTCGAGCAACTTCTTCACGGCTGCAGCACCGTAGTGTGCCTCGATTTTTCCAGGATAGAGCTCTCTGTAGGCTTCGTATTCGTTCTCGGTGATAATGGACCCCACGGTCAGCGCTGTTTCTTTGGCGAGATCTTCATCTATCTTCGTGATTGCGAGGATTGGTCTGTCGTTCTCCACCTCTGTCTCCACCGTGAACCGATCCGGGTAATACTCTTGAAAGATTGCGTACTCGCTCAGAGACAGATGTTCATCTTCGAAGAGAAATCTGTCCGCCAAGTAGTCTCCTGCTTTCACTTTTTCACCATCGTTAACGTAAGCGAGCGCGCCTTCGAAGATGGGATATTTTTTCTCGACCGTGGTCTGCTCAACGTATATGGAACCTGAAGAGAGTACCTCATAAGAACCGTCTTCCAAGGGTCTGACGTTCAGTTCTTTACCGAACACGACCTTTCCGGACGCGGGACTTGTCAAGGCTTGAATCATTCCCGCCGTCCATATTTGATCACCAGCTTTGACCTTTGCACCGTTTCTAACGGTAAGTCTGCAGCAGTAAGGAATCGAAACAGTCAGAGGTTGATCCTTGCTCGTTGCAAGAGGTTTGAGCGTAAGACTCGAAGTGAGTTCGTCGATCTCAACTGTGCCATCAAACGGAGCATAGAGCGCTGGAACTTCTTTCTCCGCAACGAGAATGTCACCTTCTGATACTTCCTGACCATTCTTCACGAGGAGGATCATGCCAGGGAACAGCTGCACCTGGGACCTGACGACGTTTCTTACGATGATCCAAGTTATCGTTCTTCCGGTATTGGAACGCTCGTTCTTCAAACTCACTTCACCGTCTATCTCAGAGATCACCGGACTCTTTGGATTCTTAACTATGACCGCTTGCTCAGCCTCGAAGTCGAGAACCTTCTTGTATATGTTGTATTCCGTCTCGTATATCACGTCTCCCTCAGCGAACGATGTTTTCTTCGGGTTGGTAACGATGTAGGCCTTTTCTATGATGCGTCTGCTACCATAGTAAACTATGTTTTCCAGATCACGCGCGGGTATGTTCAGCAGTGTGGAAAGAATGCTCGGTGTGCTCTTCAGATACCATATGTGGACAACCGGTGCGGCAAGTTCTATATGACCCATTCTCTTTCTTCGCGATTCTTTTGATTCCACTCTCACGCCGCACCTTTCGCAGACTGTTCCCTCGTACTTTTTACCTTTGTATTTGCCGCAGGCACACTCGTAGTCTTTCGTCGGTCCGAAGATCTTTTCGCAGAACAGACCATCACGCTCGGGCTTGAATGTTCTGTAGTTTATGGTCTCCGGCTTTTTGACTTCCCCGCTCGACCAGCTTCTTATCGTATCAGGGGAAGCCACGCCTATTTTCACCGCTGCTATCTTCCGCTTGAAGGTGGAAATAGCCATCTTTCTTCCCTCCTTGGCGCTCAATTCAGAACCTGTCGATGTCAACCTCGTTGCCGTTCTCGTCGTAAACCCTCACATCGAGCGCCAGACCTCTGAGTTCTTTTATCAACACTCTGAAGCTTTCTGGTATTCCAGGTTCAGGTATGTTTTTGCCCTTCAGGATGGCTTTGTACACCTCGTTTCGACCCTTGATGTCGTCAGACTTTATCGTGAGCATCTCGTTCAGAGTGTGGGAAGCTCCGTGCGCTTCGAGAGCCCAAACTTCCATTTCTCCGAACCTCTGGCCACCGAACTGAGCCTTTCCACCGAGCGGCTGCTGGTGGATGAGCGAGTAAGGTCCTGTGGATCTGGCGTGGATTTTGTCTCGCGCTATGTGGATGAGCTTCATCATGTAGATGTATCCAACGACGACGGGTTCTGCAAACGGCTCGCCCGTTCTGCCATCTCTTAACAGAACCTTACCGGAAGGATCGTTCTCGTCGTCACCTTCCTCCAAACCCAAGGCTTTCCGTTCTTTGTACAACCACGGAAGTATGTCCTGTTCCTTGGCTCCGTCGAAAACGGGTGTGGCAAACCAGCTGTTCGTCAATTTTGCAAGCCATCCCAGATGCGTCTCGAGAATCTGACCGACGTTCATTCTCGATGGCACTCCGAGCGGGCTCAGCACGATCTGAACGGGTGTTCCATCGGGCAAGAACGGCATGTCTTCCCTCGGAAGGATCTTGGACACAACACCTTTGTTACCATGCCTACCCGCAAGTTTGTCTCCAACTTCGAGGATCTTTTTGCTTGCCACGTAGACTTTCACCAATTTGTTCACACCCGGTCCAAGTTCTGCGACGTCTTCTTTGTCGAACACCTGAACGTCGATGACTCTGCCTTCAGTTCCGTGCGGCAGTCTCAACGAAGTGTCCTTGACGTCCTTTCCCCTCTCGCCAAAGACGGACCTTATGATTTTCTCTTCGGGTGTGGTTTCTCCTTCCCCCTTTGGTGTGACTTTCCCAACGAGTATGTCCTGTGGTCCAACGTAAGCTCCAATCCTGACTATACCGTTCTCGTCAAGGTTTTTCAGCAGTTCCTTGTTGACGTTTGGAATATCCGCAGTGATCTCCTCTGGCCCGAGTCTCGTGTCGCGCGCCTGAGTTTCATAAACCTCTATGTGGATGGAAGTGAAGGCGTCCTCCTCGAGCAGTTCCTCGCTGACCAGTATTGCGTCTTCGAAGTTGTATCCTTCCCACGACATGAAGGCAACCAAGACATTGCGACCGAGGGCGAGCTCACCCATGTCTGTCGCAGGACCGTCAGCTATAACTTCCCCTTGCCTCACTCGATCACCTATATTTACTATTGGCCTCTGATTTATGACCGTGTCTTGGTTCGTCCTGACAAACTTCATCAGTCTGTATTCATCGATCACGGGTTTGCCATCTTTGTACATGAAATTACCGTTCTCATCGATCCTGTGGACAACGATTCTCCTCGCGTCAACCTTCTTGACTATGCCATCATGTTTTGCAACGATCAAATAACCCGAATAGAGAGCAGCATCATGTTCGACTCCGGTGGCCACAAACGGTGCTTCAGGTTTGAGCAGCGGAACGGCCTGCCTCTGCATGTTTGAGCCCATGAGAGCCCTGTTCGCATCATCGTGTTCCAAAAACGGAATGAGAGAGGTCGAAACAGAAACTATCTGTTTCGTCGAAACGTCCATGAGCTGGACCTTTTCTTTCTCAACATACAAGATTTTCTGCATGTATCTAACCGGGATCCTATCTTCAACGATCTTCATGTTCTCATCTATTTTCACCGTGCATGGAGCGATATAGTAATGTTCTTCTTCGTCGGCGGTCAAATAGACTATCTCGTCCGTGACCCTGCCTTTTTTAACTCGTCTGTACGGGGTTGTCAGAAAGCCAAACTCGTCCACCGCCGCGTAGACCGCAAGAGAAGTTATAAGACCTATGTTTGCACCTTCAGGCGTCTCGATTGGACACATTCTCCCATAATGAGAGTGGTGGACGTCTCGGACCTCAAACCGCGCCCTCTCTCTCTTCAGACCACCTGGCCCCACCGCGGTTAATCTTCTCTTGTGCGTTAACTCTGCGAGCGGATTCACCTGCTCCATGAACTGTGAAAGTGGGCTTGTTGCGAAAAACTGGTTGATACCGGCGATGATGGTCTTTATGTTGATCAAACTCTGCACGGAGATCTTATCGAGAGAATTGTAGAGTGTCAGTCGTTCCTGAATCAACCGCTGCGCCTTCGAAAAGGCCCTCTCAAACTCAAGCTTTATGAGCTCTCCGACCGTTCTCACACGCTTGTTTCCAAGATGGTCCTTCGTATCCATGATTTCGGGATTTTTACTTACTTCCAACAAGTATCTCGTGGCCAGAACTATGTCCATCGGTGTGAGGACGAGCTCTGTCGGATTGTACTCCATCCTCTCAGCTTCCAACTCGCTCATCTTCTTGACCTGCACGAGGTATTTTCGATAGGGCTGCTGGAGTTTGCGGTTTATCTTGTAACGGCCAACTTCTGAGAGCTCAAATCTTTCAGGTGTGAAGTACAAACTGTTGAGATACGCCTTGGCTGCGTTCACCCTTGGTATCTCGCCAGGTTTGAGTCTCCTGTAAATTTCAATGTATGCCCTGTTGGAATCAACCTCACCGTAAGCACTGTTGAGTTTCTCCAGTGTTTTTTGCGCTGCAGGATGTGCCCTGACGATGGTTGAAATCTTCGACTCGAGGATCGTTCTTGCGGCGTGCTCTGTAAGTACACCTCCTCGTTCGACAACTTTCTCCCCATCAATGCTAACGTCTTCTAGAATTATCGAACCCACAGCTTTCATCATGCTGTACTCGTCTTCCGCATCGACTGGGTCAGGAAACAAATCGAGTATATCGAGGTCGTTCTCAAATCCCAGAGCCTTAAACAACAAAAAGAGATTGACCCTTCTTTTTCTATCGATGCGTGCGTAGAACATCTCGTCTGCGGTGTTGTAAAGAATCTCTAGCCACGCGCCTTTCACGGGCAAGAAATGTGCAACGTATATGGGTGCGGCCGTTTGAGTCTTCGGCATTTCATCCACAAAATAGACACCAGGTGCTCTCACAAGTTGATTGACAACGACGCGCTCAGCACCGTTGATAACAAACGTTCCGTTCTCAGTCATGTACGGTATCGAACCAAGGAAAGCTTCTTCTTCCCTCATTTCACCACTGTTGACGTCTGTTATCCTGACAGTCGCGTAGATGGGGACTTGGTAAGTTAGGCCTTTTTGCTTGCATTCTTCCACTGTGGCGTTTGGCTCTCCGATTCTTGTCGAGACGAACTCAAGTATGAAACCTTTTTCACCTTTCCTGAGATCACCCTTGTGTGGCTGGGACGTTATTGGAGAGAACTTTCCCAGTATCTCCATTAGGCCTTTTTCCAGGAACTCTCTGTAGGATTCAATCTGGACGGCGATCAGGTTTGGAACCTTAAGGGCATCAACGGTGCGGCCAAACGTTAAACGTTCGCGCTTACCGTAAAGAGCTGTTCGCATTTTATCACCTCATCGGATCAACGGAGTGGGAACGCAGGGAACTGAACGAAGTCCATGACGCAGGCACAATCACTATGATAGCATAAAACAACCTATACCAGCAGAGCTGGTATAGGTTTGATACAATCTTTTTGCAGCTGAGAAAATATGTTCACACTACTTCAAAATGACCTCCGCGCCAGCTTCTTCGAGCTTCTTCTTGATTTCCTCTGCCTCGTTCTTTGGAATACCGCTCTTGACTACTGCATCAGGGCTACCAGCTTTCTCGACGAGATCTTTAGCTTCTTTCAGACCGAGACCCGTGATTTCCCTAACCACTTTTATCACGTTGATCTTGTTCGTTCCGTGGCTCTTCAAAATGACGTCAAACTCGGTCTTCTCCTCAGCTGCTGCCTGAGCTGCTGGTGCTGCACCAGCTGCTGGAGCTGCGACAGCCGCGACTGCGACAGGAGCGGCAGCGCTCACACCGAACTTCTCCTCGAGTGCCTTCACCAACTGCGCCAGTTCCGCAACCGTCAATTTCTCGATAGCCTCAACGATCTGTTCTACAGTCATCCTCAAACACCTCCGACATTCTCAGATTTCTTTTTCTCTTCAATTGCATTAAGTACGTACACAAGCTTTCTTATGATGTCGTTCAAGGCGAACACCAAACCATATATTGGGCTCTGTATCCTTCCAACCAGTATCGCATAGAGTTCCTTCTTCGTTGGCAGGCTGGCAAAATGTGCCACCTGTTCAGCGTCGAATGGCTGATGCTCAATGAAACCGCCTTTAAAGAATTTTTCAAGCTTTTTCTCTTTGGCAAAACTCGCCAGGGTCTTCAGCGCGTCCACTGGATCACCTGAGAGACTGTAAAAGATGGCAGTCGGACCTCTGAGAAACCTTTCGTAGTCAGCCTTCTGATAACCAATCTCGTTTAGAACTATGGAGAGAAGACTGTTCTTGACAACGGTGAATCTGGCATCTTTGCCGTGCTTTGAACTTATCCTTCTGCGCAGCTCTCTCATTGTTGCAACATCCAGACCAAAAAAGTTTACAAACACCAACAGGTTCGCCTTCGGGAAAACATCTTTGAGATTCTCCAAAATTTGTTGTTTCTTTTCCCTGGTTAGCAACCGTTGCACCTCCTTTCAACAAAAAGGGTCTCTCACAAGAGACCCCCGCTCAACCAAAGCGCTGGCTTTCGGCTCGCCTCGGTAGGCGGGGATAACCCCTTTAGGATACCTACTTTCTTCGGCGAATCATGTGATTCAACAGGATATTCAGATTTTCGCAGCCTCGAGCTCGGACATGTTCAGTTTCACACCAACTCCCATTGTTGAGGTCAGTACAGCCTTCTTGAGGAACTGACCCTTGATGCCTGCCGGTCTCATGCTCGTGATCTGTTTGTAAGCCGAGATCAAGTTCTCCTTTAACTTCTGAGAGTCGAAGGAACACTTGCCAACTGGCAAATGGATCGAGCCAGTCTTATCGCTCCTCACTTCGATTCGTCCCATCTTGAATTCTTTAACTGCAGAAGCCACATCCTCTGTAACCGTGCCCGACTTCGGAGACGGCATCAGACCGCGGGGTCCCAAAATCTTTCCGAGCTTTCCAACAGACTTCATCATGTCTGGTGTGGCGATAGCCACGTCGAAATCTGTAAAGCCTTCGTTCAGAATCTTTTCAACGAGTTCGTCTCCACCCACGATGTCTGCTCCTGCCTTCTTGGCCTCTTCTGCTTTCTCACCTTTTGCGAACACCAGAACCTTAACGGTTCTTCCCGTTCCATGTGGTAGAACCACTGTTCCTCTGACCTGCTGTTCTGGTCTCCTTGGATCTATGTTTGTCGCAAGGTGCAGCTCCACAGTTTCATCGAACTTTGCCGTTGCGTTTTTCTTCACCAGTTCTATGGCTTCATCGATGCTGTAGAACTTCGTTCTGTCGACTCTCTGTCTGATTTCCAGGTACCTCTTGGAGTGTCTCGGCATAAAGCCTCCTCCTTTTTGATGTTAGTCTACCACTTCGATGCCCATGCTCTTCGCAGTACCTTCAATGATTCTCATGGCCGCTTCCAGATCGTTTGCGGTCAGGTCGGGCATCTTGAGCTTGGCAATCTCTTCGATCTGCTTCCTTGTGACTTTTCCGACGATCTTCCTCTTAGCTTCGCCCGAACCACTCTCTATGTTCGCAGCCTTCTTCAGCAGGAAGGATGCGGGTGGTGTTTTCACAACAAAGCTGAAGGAACGATCCTCGTAGACTGTTATGATGACGGGTAGAATCATTCCTGCTTTATCTGCGGTTTCGGCGTTGAATCTTTTGCAGAACTCCATTATGTTAACGCCGCGCTGACCAAGAGCGGGGCCAACTGGAGGTGCGGGTGTTGCCTTACCAGCAGGAAGTTGCAGCTTGACCTGCGCTACGACTTTCTTAGCCATTCGAGTTTCCCTCCTCTGTGGTTACTGGGATTGACTCCCTCCCACACATTCATTGTATCTTCTCCACTTCAGATACCCTCACCGTCACAGGCGTCTCACGACCAAAGATGGTGACGGCAACCCTGAGTTCCTGTTTGACTGGGTCTATTTCTTTCACGACGCCAGCAAAATCCTCGAACGGACCGGAGGTTATCTTTACAACGTCTCCTACCTTTATATCCATCTCGACGCGTACAGGTTTAGCTCTTTCTTCGAACGCTTCAATACCCGCCAGTCTCAGAATCGTCCGAGCCTCACGTTGCTTAAGTTGTAGAGGTTGCCCACCAGACGCGACGAAGTCTATTATGCCCGGAACGGTTCTCGCGAACTCCCAGGTATCGTCGTTCATCATCATCTCGACGAATATGTAACCGGGGAACATCCTTTTCTTCTGTGTCTTTGCGATTCTTATCTCCTTGCGCGTTCCCATGTCTACAACCTCGACACGCCCGTCCATGGTGGAGTATATCTTTCTGCCTTCAGCGAGCAATTCCCCGTTTCTGACTTGCTTGCCCTTGTAAATCCTGTTCGCATCGTACAATTCATATGGAATGTGGTAAACATCTATCTCTCCATTTTCCTGTTGAACTTCAACACGCTTGACTCGTTCGTTTTCGATCACTTTACCGTCTATTTCGCAGATGTACTCTCCATCCCGGGTCAGCGGCATTCCCTGTCTTATACGAGCACCCGCCTTGATACCGCTCACGAGCTTGGAACTTTCCGGAATAATATACGTCTTCGAGTACTTCTTGTCTATAGTTTCGATCGTTATCTTGCGGCAGTTTTTCACGGACACGATTGTTCCACTGTGTCTTGCGTGGATCGCAGGTTCTTCTGCGAGAAGATCACCCTTTTTAACATCAGAAGCGGTCTTGACGTACAATTTCGCGTTTGGAGACACCGAAAATCTCTTCAGAGATTTACCCGTCGCATCTATTATCGTTTCCTCAGGGATAACGATACGGCCGAAAAATCTTTCGTATCCGGCTGATCTTATCTTGGTCAGCAGATTTTCTTTCGCGCTTTCCTCCTGGCCTGCCATCGTCCTGAGGATGTACCAGCTTTTTCGCATTCACATCACCCAATACCAAGCGTGCGCAGTATTGCTCTTATACCTCCGGAGAGGGCCAAATCGAGCAGAAAGAAATAGACCCCCATTACCACGAGGATCAGGATGACAACCGAGGTGGAGACCAACAACTCTTGCCTGTTGGGCCAGTGGGTCCTCTTTGCTTCTCCCCACACTTCTCGGAAGAACTTCCTGAGTTTTTCCACGATTATCCCTCCGTGCGACACAAAAAATTGGCAGGGCCGGCAGGACTCGAACCTGCAACCGCCGATTTTGGAGACCGGCGCTCTACCCAGTTGAGCTACGGCCCTGCGTCATTTGGTTTCAACGTGTTCCGTATGTTTGTTGCAATTTGGACAGTATTTTCTGAGACTCAGTTTTGTCTTCTTGGTGTTGTTCTTCTCGGTGTAATAGTTCTTATGCCCGCAAACCGAGCATTTCAAGGCTATCTTAATCGTCATCCCTTACACCTCTTTCGATGGGAAATAAACTGGTGGTGAGGGGAGGATTTGAACCTCCGAAGGCGATCCGCCAGCGGATTTACAGTCCGCCCCCTTAGGCCACTCGGGCACCTCACCACCTCGTTTGGGTTGGAGCCAGCGAAGGGACTCGAACCCCCAACCTGCTGATTACAAGTCAGCCGCTCTGCCGATTGAGCTACGCTGGCCCGTGACCCTGAAAATTATACGCGATGGTGCGTCGTGTTGTCAATGATCAACCGCAATGACTAAAATACTACAAGTCTGTGGCATTAGCCATTAAATGTTCGTTATCTCAGCGTTGCAGTTCACTTCAACCAAGGTTTCAGATCTTCCACCACGAAGTCCAGACCTAATCTTCTGAGCGTCTCTGCTGTGGGTATACCACGATCGTCCCAGCCGCGTATTCTGTAATACTCACTCAGCAGTTCATCGTAACGCTCAGGATCCAGATGCTGGCCATCCACACCATCCTCGAACCAGCGTCTTGGTGGATAATCCATTTTTCTGCCCCAGTCACCTTTGAATTCCCTCACCCAGTAGGACCTTATCAGAGAATAGACTCTGTCTGCAGCCAGGTAGATGTCATCGAGGGTGTAATTCTTACCCACAATGCTGCTCAAGATCTTGGCATACCATTCGAGATCCAGTCCAAGTTCCACCCACGGGAGTCTGCAAGCCGTGAGCATCTCGAACATACCACCTCTGATCCTCTGCTGTTCGATCACTTTTTTGGCTTTCTCTGGCGAATAATTCATCACGTACTCCTTGCCTGACGAATCTTCCATTGGTGTCGAACCGATTTCCCAGGCTATGACCCAAGCTTCCTTGTGGTGAGCGCCGATCGCGCACGTTCCGTACGCGAGCGCCATGGCCGGGTATATGTAACAGTTGTAGGCAGAAACTTCCAAGCCCTTCACGTGCATCGCGATCTCCTCAAGTCCAAGGCGTTCGGCAGCTTTCTTGACGCCCTCGGCCAGAAGGTTGCCCACCTCATCTTGCCTGAAGACTATCCTTTTCGTCAATTCCAGCGCACCTTCGTAATCTCCAAACTTCGGAACCCCATTTAAAGCTCCGCGTTCAGCTGCCTCCATCGCGAATCCCAGCACAGCGCCCAGAGAAATCGTGTCAACTCCGAACTCGTCGGCCAACCTGTTTATGTGTGCAACCCTGTTCAGGAAGGCTATTCCTGTATTTGGACCGAGCATTCCAACGTTTTCGTAGTCAAGTTCGCTCTCTTTTCCTTCGATGTCCAGCACCACGTTCCCGCAAACCATGTTGCAGTTCGGACAGCCTCTTCGAGAGATCTTCATCGCTTCCATTGCGTATCCATCAACTGTTCTGGCGTACTCGAACCTAACCTGCGAGAAATTTCTCGTAGGGAGCGCCCTGTTCTTGTTTGCCCATTCGATGGTAGCCATGGTGCCCTGGCGTATCCAGAAGCTGTAAGCAGGCAGAGTGGGAATAAGCTTGAAAACTTCTCTCGTGTATTTCTCAAAGTTTTCTCTATCCTTCACCTCTACATCTTTCGTACCCCTCACAACTATGGCCTTCAGCTTTTTACTTCCCATCACCGCACCAATGCCGGGTCTTCCCCCTGCTCTCCCTTCCTGGGATATCACGACCGAGTACTTCACGAGGTTTTCTCCAGCTGGTCCAATGCTTAGAACACCCACGTTCCCGTGAACCTGCTTGAGCCTTTTCTCCGTTTCGAAGGTCGATAACCCCCAGAGTCCCTCGGCACTCATTATGTGCACGATGTCATCATCGACGTAAAGGTACACGGGCCTGTCCGATGCACCCTCGACGATGATCGCCATGTAACCAGCCTTTCTCAGGTGCATCGAAACCATGGTTCCAATGTTACCATCACCGTAACCACCTGTAAGAGGGCTTTTCGCCGCGACCACGAGTTTTCCACCGCTCGGAGTCCTCAATCCGTTGAAAGGGCCTGCCGCAATGATCAGTTTGTTGTCCGGTGAGAGAGGATCTACACCCTTAACCTCATCCCAGAGAATTTTGGCCGCAAGCCCGCGCGCTCCTATGAATTGGTCCAGGATTTTTTCATCGATGGGTTCTTTACTGATCTTCTTGGTCGTTAGGTTGACCCGCAGTATCATTTGCTCGCCCCCTTGTTAATTTTTTCGCGTGATTATTCTACCACACACTCGCTTATAATCGAAGCAGTGGAGGTGACACGTTGTATCTGCAGGATGTGATCGCCAAACTCAACGAATACTGGGCTTCGCTCGGTTGCATGATCGATCAACCTTACGATCTGGAAGTCGGAGCGGGTACGTTCCATCCTTCCACCTTTTTCGGATGCCTCCGGGAAGGTGAATGGAAGGTCGCGTTTGTCCAGCCGAGTCGTCGCCCAACGGACGGAAGGTACGGTGAAAATCCCAACAGGTTGCAGAGATACTTTCAGTACCAGGTGATCATCAAGCCCTCTCCAGACAACGCGCAGAAGGTTTATCTGGACTCTCTGTCTGCCTTGGGCATCGATCTGAAGAAACACGACGTTCGTTTCATCGAAGATAATTGGGAATCACCTACCCTCGGTGCCTGGGGCGTAGGATGGGAAGTGTGGCTCGACGGTATGGAGATCACGCAATTCACTTACTTTCAACAAATAGGAGGAATAAGCCTCAAATCAATCCCGTTAGAAATCACGTACGGTTTAGAAAGAATTGCGATGTATCTGCAAGGCAAAAGCAACATTTTTGAGGTCATGTGGAACGAAAAGCTGTCTTATGGCGAGCTCTACAGAGAGAACGAGAAACAGTTTTCGAAATACAACTTCGAAACGGCCAGCGTTGAGAAACTCTTCACCTTGTACGACATTTTCGCTTCGGAGTTTGAGTCTCAGATAAAGGATGGATGCTATTTGGTCGCGTACGACTACATGGCGAAGTGTTCACATGTTTTCAACCTTTTGGATGCGAGGAACGCGTTCAGTGTCACCCAAAGACAGGATTTCATAAGATCCATAAGGTCGATGGCCAGACGTTGCGCCGAGGCTTTCAGAGGAGGGAAGTGAATGAACAACTGGGTCTTGCTCGAACTTGGTGTTGAGGAATTGCCCGCGAGCGAAATGGAATCGATAAAGGAACAGCTCCAGATCCTTGTGCCGAATTTGTTCAATGAAGCTCGCATTTCTTTTGGTTCTTGTGAAGTGTTCGTGACGAACCGGAGGATCGCGGTGCGGCTGCAGAACGTTTCAGACACGCAGGAGGATGTCATACTTGAAAAGCGTGGGCCTTCCGAGAAGGTGGCTTTTTCTGACGGTCAGCCCACGAAGGCCCTGCTCGGGTTTCTATCATCCAACGGAGCCACCCTGGAGGATGTTTTCGTGAAAGATGGGTACGTTCACATCAGAAAACTCGTGAAAGGCAAAAAAGTTTGTGAGGTGATCCCAGAAACACTTGTCAAAGTCATCACGAATTTGAAATTTGCCAGGCCAATGCGCTGGGGAAATGGCGATTTCGAATTCGTCAGGCCTGTAAGGTGGGTAGTTGCGTTGTTGAACGACGAGGTCATACCGCTGAGGATATTTGACAGAAAGTCCGACCGATACACCATGTCCCATCCATACCTTGAAAAATGGATCGCAGTGGGTCACCCGAAAGATTACGTTCAGGTCCTCAAAGAGAACCTGGTCATCGCCGATGAAACGACAAGAAGAGAGTTCATCGTCAAACAGCTGGCAGAGGTGGAAAGAGTTTACGGTCTGGTGTGTGAGAAAGATCCGATTCTTATTGAAAAGATCTGCAAGATTGCCGAATGGCCGCAGGCGATCGTTGGTAAGTTCGACGAAAAGTACTTGAAACTTCCTGAAGAACTCATAACTGTGACGGTCAAGCACCATCTCAGTGCCTTTTCGACGAGCAAAGACGGCAGTCTCACGTGTCACTTCGTCGCGTTCATCGACAGGCCGAAGGATGATTCTTCCGTCATCGTGAAGGGTTACGAAAGCGTCGTCAACGCGAGGCTGGAAGATGCGAGATATTATTTCGAGATGGACAGAAAAAAGAGATTGGAAGAGTTCAACGAAAATTTGAAACGAATGGTTTTTCAGAAGGAGCTGGGTACCCTTTACGACAAAGTGGTTCGAACGCGTGAGCTCGTTCAGCACATGGTTAAAGAGCTCTCTAAAGAATCGATGATGGACAGAGCAACGCGTGCGGCCATTCTGAGCAAAGCTGACATCGCAACGCATGTCGTGTACGAATTTCCAGAGCTTCAAGGCGTGATCGGAAGAATCTATGCGATTCTCGACGGTGAGGATGAATCCGTGGCGTTCGCACTCGAGGATCAGTACTCTCAGGAGCCTGAAAGTGAGCTTGGCGCGCTGATAGGTGTTTGTGACAGGATAGACACGATTGTAGGCAACATCGCGGTTGGCAACCTGCCGAGCGGTTCAAAGGATCCCTACGGTCTGAGGTCCAAAGCTGACACGATATACTGGTCTGCTGTTCGCTATAGATGGGACATTGACCTCGTCGAGCTCTTGCTGACGGCGAAAAAGCTTTTGAACATCGATTTCGACGAAGGCAAACTCTTTGAATTCATGAATTCGCGTTACTACGCTTTCCTGTTGTCACAGCGTTTCTCGTTTGACATAGCTCGTGCCGTAAACCATCTCTGGACAAGACCTCTGCGTGGTTATCTTTCCGCTCACGCTCTAACGAAGGCATGTCAAAGCGAAGATTTCAACAATGTCGCCATAGGTTTCGAAAGGGTACACAACATAACCAAGAATCATCCTGACAAACACTTTGACGGTGCTCTGTTCGAAGAAGAAGCAGAAATAGAACTGCTGAACCAGTTCGTATCCGTGAAGCCAAAGGTGGTGGAAAGCGTTTCGAAGCTCAATTATGAGGAAGCAATAAAACATTTGTCTTCTCTGAAGCCCTACATAGACAGATATTTCGATGAAGTGTTCGTTATGGTCGACAGAGAAGACATAAGACAGAACAGGCTTGGTTTTCTCAAGAACATAGACGAGCTGTTCATGCTCGTCGGGGATTTAACGCAGCTGATACGAAGAGACTGAGTTTCACTCCTGCGGGGAAGACGTCCAGTAGTTCGAAGCCTCCCTCGTGATTATTATGTCGTGGGGGTGACTCTCCCTGAGGCCGGCGAGTGTTACCCTCACGAACTTTGCCTTCTTCCTGAGTTCATCGAGATTCCGAGCCCCCACATAACCCATTCCAGACTTGAGTCCCCCAACCAGTTGGTCTACCACGTCCTTGACCGTCCCTTTGTAGGGTACCATGCCTTCAACACCTTCAGGCACGAACTTCGCGTTCTCGTTTTGAAAGTATCTGTCAGCACTTCCTCTTCTCATCGCTGACTCACTTCCCATGCCACGATACGCTTTGTACTTTCGACCCTGATAAAGAATCGTTTCTCCCGGTGCTTCCTCTGTTCCCGCGAAGATGCTACCGATCATTACGGAATCTGCGCCCGCAGCGAGAGCCTTGACGATGTCACCGGAATATCTGATACCGCCGTCGGCAATGAGCGTCACTTGAAGCTCTCGCGCCATCCTCGCGCACTCCACAATGGCTGAGAACTGCGGAACGCCCACACCGGCGACAACGCGAGTTGTACAGATCGAACCTGGGCCAACTCCAACTTTAACACCATCGGCACCGGCTTCAACCAGAGCTTTCACGCCCTCTGCTGTGGCAACGTTGCCTGCCACCACTGGCAGGTCTGGAAAATTCTGTTTTATTTTCTTCACAGTCTCGATGACCCTCTTCGAGTGACCATGAGCTGTGTCTAATACGATAAAATCAACCTGTGCGTCCCTCAGGGCCTGAACTCTCGCGAGCACGTCCTCCCCTGTTCCAACCGCTGCCCCAACCACGAGCCTTCCTTTGCTGTCACGAGCTGCGTGAGGATGCTCGATCACACTCATTATGTCTTTGATCGTTATGATCCCCACCAGCCTGTCGCCATCGTCCACAAGGGGAAGCTTCTCAATTCTGTGCTCGTGAAGGATCTGTTTCGCCTCCTCTAAAGTGACGTTCGGTCTGGCCGCGATGAGTTTGGAACGCGGTGTCATAAGGAGTTTGACGGGTTTGGACAAGTTCTTCTCAAACCTGATGTCTCTGTTGGTTATCAGGCCGAGCAACTTTGCATGTTCGTCTACCACGGGTAAACCACCTATCTTGTACATCGACATCAGTTTCAATGCCTGTTCAACGGTTTCTTCCGGGCCTATGGTAATTGGATCGTATATGACCCCGTTTTCCGCCCTTTTCACGATGCTGACCTGGTGTGCCTGCTCCTCTATGGACATGTTTCTGTGAATGACTCCAACTCCACCTTCCCGTGCCAGTGCTTTGGCCAGTGCGGCTTCCGTCACGGTGTCCATGGCTGCGCTGACCAGTGGTATGTTTATCCAGATGTCTTTGACGAGCCTGGTCCTCACGTCGGTTTGTGAAGGCAGAACCTCGCTGTACTGGGGAACCAAAAGAACATCATCAAATGTGAGTGCTTCTTCGTACCTCAAGAGGACACCTCCTTCTGGTATGATGTTTTTTAGAATTATAGCATCAACACCACTGGCGTGGGAAAAAGGGGTGAAAGTTTGAAGGCGGTCTTTGTGAAAGTCTTTGGACACGTTCAAGGGGTTGGGTTCAGATATTTTACGTACAGGGTCGCCAGAAGATTGAACGTAAGAGGTTACGTGAGGAACGCTGAGGATGGTACGGTAGAAATTCATGCCGAGGGAGAAGAAGAAATTTTGGAACGTTTCTTGGATGAAGTCAGCAGAGGGCCAACCATGGCCATCGTTACGGATGTTCGTGTGGAAGAAGTTCCAGTTCAGGGATTCAGAAGCTTCGACATAGTACACTGAGGTGGTGAAAGTGTTCATCAGTTTTGAGGGCATCGACGGAAGTGGAAAGGGTACGCAAGTTCAACTGTTCCTCGATTATTTGAAAAGGAACGGCGTAGACTTCGTTTACGTTAGAGAACCCGGTGGCACGCCCGTTGGGGAGTTGATCAGAAGTGTACTTTTGTCTTCGCAAAACATGATCCCAAAAGCGGAATTGTTCTTGTTTCTGTCGAGCCGCGCTCAACTGGTTGAAACAGTCATAAAGCCAGCCCTGGCGCAGAACAAGACGGTTGTTGCCGACAGATTTGCTGACTCGAGTGTCGCGTATCAGGGTTTCGCAAGAGGGCTCGGTGTTGAAACTGTTAAGTGGTTGAACGATTTCGCAACGGGTGGACTGAAACCTGATTTGACATTCTACATAGATGTTCCCGTAGAGGTGGCTCTGTCGCGAAAGAAACGTTTAGACAGGATCGAGTCGGAGGGTGAAGAATTTTTGAACAAGGTGAGGCAGGGATATTTGGAACTGCTGAAGGATGAACCTGAAAGATTCGTCTTCGTTGATGGAAATGCCAGCGAATTGAGCGTACATCGATTCATTATCGAGGAGTTCGAGAAAAGGAGGAGGAAATGAAGTGTTCTTAACTATGTTCTCAGCGGAACTGAAGAGGACTCTGAAGAATCCTTACTCGTTCGTGCTGATACTGATTGTGCCTGTAGCTATTACTCTTATCGCAATTGTGCTTTTCTCGAGTTTTGGGTTCTTGCAAACAAAAATAGGAATACTCAATCTCGACACGGATCCTCTGTCGCGTCTGACTGTGGGTATCGTGATGTCTCTTTTCAAGGGTAGCAATATCAGTTATGTCTCGGAAGATTATCAGCAGAAGCTGCTCAATGGTGATTTGCAGGCCGTCGTCGTTATACCAAAAGATTTCTCCAGAAAACTCTATGCAGCACAGCAAACCGAGTTAATCTTCATCCCGAGCCCCGTGGATTTGCAGGTCTCCACCGTCATGTACAGAACCTTCCGCTCCATGTTTGAGGATCTGAACGGCAGTCCGTTCTTTGACCCACAGGTTATCAGGTACCTGTTCGCTTCTCCTGGCTATCCCGCACCGAGACTTTCGGCGCTCGAGAGGGAGGCGGTACTGAATTTGACATCGTTGCTGATACCCATCACTGTCTTCTTATCAACTGCCTGCGTGTTACTTGCCATTGCTTCGGTTTCGCTCCAGTTAGACGAGCAATCGAAATTAACTGAGCTCTTCGTGTCGATGAACGTCGGAAGGTTCACCTACACCGTCTCAAAGATCTTGGCGTACACATCGATAGGTCTGACTGTCTCTGTGGTCGCACTCCTCATTCTCCTGCGTTTCAGGGTGTTCCTCATCACGCCGGCCATGATAGAATTGATAGTGCTCAATTCCTTGTTTCATGCTAGCCTTGGTTTAATCCTTTCAGCCATATCGCCAAACATGCAAGTTTCGTCGATGCTTGGTGTTGCTTTGACAGCGTTGAGTTTCTACTTCAGTGGTGGCGTCGTACCGTTATCATCGATGCCGGCGCATTTGCAGAGTCTCGCACGAAACTATCCTCTCTTCTTGGTGATCTACTCAATGAGAAAACAACAGTTGTTCGCACTTGATATCACAAGCGATATTAAAAGGATTGCGTTGCTTGTCGTTGTTTTCCTTGCACTTTCTTCGACGCTTGGGTCGTTGAAGTTGAGGAGGCGGTGAACTTGAGAAAGATCTTGATTGTCTCCGACACTCACGGCTCACTCACAAGCTGGCAGCGGTTGAAATCGCTCGTAGGACAAGTGGACGAAGTCTACCATCTTGGAGATGTGCTTTACCATGGGCCGAGAAACCCCATACCTGACGGGTACAACCCTGCCGAGCTAGCGCAGGAACTGAAACGAGAGAATCTCTTCCTGGTCCGCGGCAACTGTGATGCTGATGTGGATTTGATGTTGCTCGGTATATCCGAAGCTCCAAAAGTTCTGCTTGCGAGCTTTGGCCAAGTCAATTTCGCCATGAGCCACGGGGACTTTTTTCAAAGCGAAGAACAACTGCTTCGATTCTTGGAAGAATACAATGCCCATGTTCTTTTGTACGGTCATACGCACGTTCCGAGGTTCGACTGGATCGAGTCCAGACTGATCATAAACTCGGGCAGTCCTTCGCTGCCCAAGATGGGATCCGAGCCAACCTTTGTGCTCATGGAGATGAATGAAATGGTGAAAATCTCGCTGATATCTCTGACAGGTAAGCTGCTCAGGGAGGCTTTGTTTTGATGGACGTGGCCAAACTGATACGTGACTCCAATGCGAGGATCACCATGATCAAGTATCAGGAGGAAATCTTGCCTGAAGATGTGAAATTCGGCTCTTCGTCTTGCTGGCTTGTCGAGGAAGAAGAGCCGTTTGTTTCAGAAGGGCCTGAAAAGATAATCTTCGTGGACAGCAGGAGGAGGAGGTTCACGTCCATAGAAGTTGAAGGGCACGTTCTGCTGCTCACTCAGATCGTGACGGGTGCCGTTCTCCTCGAGAACCAGCGTTGCAAGCCGTTGTTCTCACCCGATGAACCACCGGTGGTCAAACTCGTGCTTGGTGTTCCAGCTGTGATTGCGAAACGCTGGAACGTGCTGAACGGGGAGCAAGTGAGCATAGGAAGTCTTTCGTGTGATGTGGCTGTGGGACTGACCGCGAAAGATGCGACGGATTCGTACATGCAGGAAATCGAAAGGCGGACCGTGGAGCGTTTCCTTCAGGAAGCGCTTGTTGTCAAGGATGGGGCAATCAACTTCACGACGCCCACGTTCCAGATCGAGCGTGGTCCTGTGGGTCTGGTGAAAAACATACATATGTCCTACGTGGATTCAGAAAGGTTCAGAACCTTTGGACTGATGAAAAAGGGGCAGAGATCAAGGTGTTTCGCGACACAACTTGCGGAAGGTGAGGAACTTCTGAAGGTGATGAGTTATCTGAAACTCTCCGACACACCTGGACTCAGAGGTTTGGTGCGTGTCGAAGCCGTGGTTCAAAAAGATTGCTTTGCTGATTCAAAGAAGCACATTTTCGAACTCTTTGGAAGGCTCTGTGGAACACTTGTGAAAGTGAGCGACGACAGTGGTCTTATTCCAAGAACTCCCGAGGACACACTGCCCGTGGTGTTCTTGGAAAGATACCTCGATAGGTATTTTTACAGCGAAACATATGTCAGATGCGCGCTCATAGAGGCGGTGAAAGGAACAAAAAATTTCTCCACAGAGATATCGTGAAACAGGCCCCGGTTCATTACCGGGGCCTGGAAACATCTTCCGCTTCGTTCTGTTCGATGGGAATCTCACTCTTCTCCTATCTGCATCCTTACAAACCTCGTGACCCTTATGTTCTCCCTGATCTTGGCGATGGCCTCGTCGATGACCTGCTTGACGGTCTTTGTATCGTCGAATATGTACTTCTGATCGTAAAGACAAACTTCCTCGAAGAACTTCTCCAGCTTGCCTTCAACGATCTTTTCGATCACCTGCTGCGGTTTGTTGGAATCTTTCAGTTGCGCCAGGTAAATTTCTTTTTCCTTCTCAATGACTTCCTGTGGTACGTCCTCTCTCGATACGTACCTCGGTCTCATCGCTGCCACCTGTTTGGCAAGGTTGTAGGCGAGTTCTTTGAACTCTGGCATTCGGGCGACAAAATCAGTTTCACAACCGAGTTCTAGAAGAACTCCTATCTTGTCGTTGAAGTGCACATATGCGGTGACGATACCCTCCTTCGTGGTTCGAGATGCCTTCTTCTGGGCGACCGCTGCTCCGCGTTTCCTCAGTATCTCAATTGCCTTCTCAAAATCACCGTTCGCTTCGCTCAGAGCAGTCTTACACTCCATCACACCGGCGCCGGTCATTTCCCTAAGTTTTTTCACCATTTCAGCACTGATTTCCACTGCTCAAACCTCCTTCGATAGAAATTGTTGAAAACGGGCCGAGCGATATTATAGCACACCGTCTCTGTACAGGTCCCTCAAAATTCTCAGAACGTTGGGGGGCACCCAGTTGCTCACATCTCCACCCATCGACGCGACTTCTCTTACCAGTCCCGAGGAAAGGAAAGAGTACTTCTCGTCCGTCATCAGGAAAACGGTTTCAACTTCATGCCACAAATGTTTGTTCGCGATGGCCATCTCGAGTTCGTACTGAAAGTCCGTCACAGCTCGCAAGCCTCGAACTATTGTCTTGATGTTTCTACTCTTGGCGTAATCGACGAGCAAACCGTTGTAGCTGTCCACATGAACGCGCGGTTCATCCTTCAGCAATTCCTTGATCAGTTCCAGACGCTTTGCGAGAGGTAACAGTGGTTTCTTCTTGGGATTGACCATCACGACAACCCAGAGTTCATCGAATATTTTTAAGGCCCTGTGGATTACATCAAGATGCCCGTAGGTGATCGGATCGAACGAACCTGGATACATTGCCTTCATAAACTTCAGCCTCCGCAAGAAACTTGATAGATTTTCATCGTTTCGAGACAGATTGCAGAAAGCTTGTTACCGTAAACGCAACCTGTATCCAGACCGACTTTGTTTTTAGATACCATAACGTCCTGAAAGGGTGTGTGCCCGAAGAAAATCCTGAAGTTCGGCAGTGGATCTTCACTGTATATGAATTCGTACCTTATCCAGAGCATGTCGAATCGATCCTGCTTCTCCAGGGGAACGTTCGGTCTGACGCCCGCGTGAACAAAGAGATCGTTTCCCTGAACATGGTAGATCAACGTTGATTCTAAAAAGTCCACGTGCTGTTTCGATATTCCGTTCACGCCCCCGTAGCTTCTGAGAGTGGCATCCGCTCCATTCATCATCCAGAGCTCGAGATTCTCGCCCTTCAGAAGGTAGTCGAGCATCATCTGCTCGTGATTCCCTCTTAAAAAGATGCAGTCGTAGCTCTTTGAGAGCTCGATCAGTGTCTCGATCACGCCCTTGCTGTCTGGGCCTCTGTCTACGTAATCACCAAGAAAGATAAGCCTGCTGTCTCCTGTCAGCGGCAATTTGCTGAGCAATTTCTTCAAACAATCAAAGCAACCGTGCACGTCACCTATCACGAACGTCAATCATTCCACCTCTCAGCACGATGTACAGCGTGAAGCCAAACAGGATCAGCAGGGCGCTGAGGAGTTGGGCGAGCCTGATCGATCCAACGTACATGCTGTCCAACCTGAGCCTTTCTATACAGATTCTACCGAGCGAATAAAAACACAGATACAGCGAAAAAACTTCTCCAAAGTTCTTCCTGTAGTGTTTCATGTAGCGTGTCAACAACAAAAACAGCAAGAAATCCCATACGGATTCATAAAGAAAGGTTGGGTGAAAATATTCGTACTGTTTGAATTCCACAGGTCTCATTGCGACAGGAACATACATTTTCCAGGGCAAATTCGTGGGCTCTCCAAACGCCTCATAGTTGAAGAAGTTCCCCCACCTTCCAATTGCCTGACCAAGTGGCAGATACGCAGCCCCCAGATCCAATGCCTGCAGAGGCTTGAAAGTAATGTTCTTCTTTAGAGTTGAGTACAGTAAGAAGACCGTTATACCTGAGAGAATGGCCCCCTGGATTGAGAGCCCTCCGTGCCAGATTTTGAAGATCTCCGATGGTGTTTTCGAGTAGAACTTCCAGTTCGAAATCACGTACAGCGCTCTCGCACCAACGACGCCGAACATGACGGAGTAGAAAACGAGCTCATCAACTTGTTCCAAACTAACGTTCTCTCGTTTCGCCTGCTTTCGTGCCAGAGAATAGGAAACGAGCACACCGGTCAAGATGAACACAGAATAGAAACGAAGCTCGAAAGGACCGATCCTGAACAGGTGCTGTGGCAGAAGCAGCCGACCTTGGAAGACATACGCGAGGAACACTGACAGCGGAATCAAGAACAGAAGTAAAATCAAAGCGCGTTTCATGATCATTTCCCCAGCATGGTCTTCTCGATCATGCTGATCTGGTTCTTGATCTTGTGGGCGGATTTGTAATCCTCTCTCTTCAACGCCTCTTCCAGTCTATGCTTCAAAACGTACAGATGTCTCATCGCCACTTCCCTCTGCTCCGACTGGCTCTCGCCTTCTCTCCCGAACAGTTCCCTGAGGACAGCAACCGGGGCGATCGAAAAAACGAGATCTCCCGATGAGAGATGACCTCCAGAAAAGTTTCCCATGTCCGAGTCCTGTACGACGCGCATGTATCCAGCAAGATACTTCAAATTCTCGCGCTTGAAAATGGCTGCCTCTTTTAACGTTTTCCTGAGGCAGTTCGAACACATGTGCACTTCCTTCGGCATCCCGTCGGAAAGAAACCTGTAAACCTTCACATTGATGTCCGTTTTGCACACATCGCAACTCACGTGATCACCTCTACAGAGTTGTACAGAGACATTGCCTTTTGAACTCCTTCCGACAGAATTGTCTGCACAGCCTGAACGGCGACATCCAGAACTTTGTCGAGTACCACGCGTTCCTGATCTGAAAAATCCGTCAAAACAAACTGTGCCAGATCCACACCTTCAAGCTTGGGACCTATACCGATCCTGATCCTGATGAATTGGTCCGTTTTCAGAGTTTCGATGATGGACTTCAAACCGTTGTGTCCTCCAGCGCCACCCTTCTGCCTGATCCTTATTTTCCCGAGTGGTAAGTCGACATCATCGTACACAACGATTATATCATCGATCGAAACACCATGCTTTACGATTAAAGCCTCAACGGCCAGACCGCTGACGTTCATGTAGGTTAAAGGTCTGACCAGCCACACATCTCCACACTCAAGCAACTCGTAGTTGGTCTCGCGCACGAAGCTCGAAGTACAGCCAGCTCTTTGGGCGTATCTGTCCAGGAACATAAAACCCACGTTATGCCTGTTTGAGGCATAACGTGGCCCCGGATTACCCAGCCCGATTATGTAGCGCATTATTCTTTCTCTTCTTCGGTCTCCTCCTCTTTCTTTCCTTTCTTTATCACCTCGGGTTCAATCGTCTCTGCCGGAGCAGCCTCTGCGACTTCTTCTACCTGGAGACCTTTCGGTACGATGACAGTTACCAGGGCTTCGTCTGCGGGTAGCAACACCTTCATCCCCTCAGGAAGCTTCAAGTCGCGCACATGATACGATTCACCAAGATTCAGGCCACTCACGTCTATCTCTATGTGTTCGACCAGCGCACCCGGCAGTGTCTCGACAGGCAACTCTGTGTGCAAAACTTCCATTATGCCACCTTTTTCCACTCCGATAGGCTTTCCAACCACGCGTATGGGTATTTCGATCCTCATGACATGTCCCTTGGCGGGTTTGTAAAAGTCAATGTGAACGATCTCGTCAGTCACCTTATCGATCTGAACCTTCTTGACGAACACTTCTATCTCCCGCGTTTCTCCATCAATCTTGATCCTCAAGGTGACTGGCTTGGCTTCAGACAATGCATGTACAAACTTTTCCACTTCTTGTTTTTTCAACTTGATGGACACAGGTTCCATCTCCGGGCCGTAGATGACGCCAGGGATCATGCCCTGATTCCTGAGTCGCCTCACCGGTCTTTTACCACGTTCTGTCCTGATCTCAGCTGTTAGTTGCATTCCTACACCTCCTCCTCATTTGAACAGGATGCTCACCGATAGATTCTTTCTGATCCTCATGATAGCCTCTCCCAGAAGGTTGGCTATGCTCACCACATGGAACTTGCTTGGAAGGTTTTTCTGGTGAACTGTATCGGTTATATAGACCTCGTCTATCTCACTGTTCTGAATTTTTTCGACGGCATTGCCCGATAAGACCCCGTGCGTCGCACAGGCAAGTATACGGACTGCCCCAGCTCTTTTCAGGGCCTGTGCTCCCTGAATCATGGTCCCTCCTGTATCGATTATGTCATCGAACATCAGCGCTATCTTCCCTTTGACATCTCCTATTATATTGACGACCTCGGCTATGTTGTCTGCCGGCCGACGTTTGTCCAGGATCGCCAGTGGTACCTGCAGTTTTTCAGCGAGTTTACTGGCGCGCCGCACTGCACCCACGTCTGGTGAAACAACTGCGATATCTTTTTTGAAGTTGCTGTACCGTCGCGTGATCTCCTCTATGAAAACTGGAAAACTGTACAGATTGTCCAGGGGAATGTCGAAGAAACCCTGTATCTGCTCGGCGTGCAGGTCTATCGTGAGCACACGTGTGGCGCCCGCCACCGTGATTATGTTCGCCACGAGTTTCGCCGTTATTGGATCCCTGCCCTTGGCTTTCCTGTCCTGTCTTGCGTAGCCGAAGTACGGTATCACCACGGCTATGCTGTTTGCGGAAGCTCTCTTGAACGCATCGACCATCACGAGCAGTTCCATGATGTTCTCGTTTACCGGTGGAGAAAAGGATTGTAGAACGAACACGTCGTGCCCTCTAACGGTTTCGTTTATCCGCACGTTTATCTCGCCATCCGAGAACCTCGACACCTGACAATCACCGAGTCTCAGACCCAGGTATTCAGCAACTTTTTGCGCAAGCGGTAGGTTGGAGTTTCCCGCAAAAAACTTCAGATCGTTACGTTGAAAAGGCATATTACGACTCCTCCCTCTTTTTGATGACCCATCCCGGTTTGACCGTTTGTCTGCTGCGCGCGATGGCTAGGCTCCATTCCGGAACATCCTCCGTTATAACGGAACCTGCCGCTATGAAGGCCCCTTTCCCGATCTTAACAGGAGCAATCAGGCAACTGTTGCTTCCCACGAATGCTCCATCTCCTATGAACGTTGGGTTCTTCTTTTTACCATCAAAGTTGCACGTTATCGTTCCGGCCCCAACGTTCACGTCCTCCCCTATCGTTGCGTCACCAAGATAAGCAAGGTGTTGTGCCTTGCTGCGTGAACCTATCTTTGAGTTCTTCACCTCGACGAAGTTGCCGATCTTAACGTTCGACTTCAGTACGGTGCCCTCTCTCAACCTGGCAAAGGGCCCGACCGACACATCATCTTCGATCGTTGCGCCGACACAATCCGAACTGATTATACGCACTCTGTTTCCCACAGAACAGTTTTCGATCCTCGTCATGGGGCCTATAACGCACTCTTTTCCTATTTTCGTTTTTCCCAGCAGAAAAGTCATGGGGTGCAGCACGGTATCGCAACCGATCTCCACGTCCGCCTCGACATACGTACTGTCCGGATCAACGACCGTAACACCACTCAGCATGAGTCTTTCGAGGATCTCACGCTGCTTCAATTTCTGTGCGACAGCGAGCTGAACCCTATCGTTCACACCCAAGAATTGCTCGCTCTCGTTAACATGATGGATGCCGACTCTGTCCAACATGCACACGGCATCGGTCAAGTAGTACTCACCCTTTGCGTTGTCCGGCTTTATCTTAGGTAAGGTCTCAAGTAATGCCTTTCCTTTGAAAACGTATATTCCGGTGTTGATCTCTCTTATCATTTTTTCCTGATCACTTGCCTCCGTCTCTTCCACGATCTTCAGGAACTTACCTGCCGAATCCCTAACTATTCTTCCATAACCGGTTGGGTCCGCCATTGTTGTTGAGACGATTGTCACACAGTTTTCATCATTTTTGTGCTGATCTACAACTTTCATCAATGTTTCTTTCTTCAGCAGAGGCATATCGCCGTACAGTATCATGACGTCTTCATCAGGGTTTATGAAATCTTGGGCGCTCATTACCGCGTGCGCGGTTCCAAGTTGTTCGTTTTGAATGCGAACCTCCACGTGCGACGGAAGAACCTGCCTAACTTGCTCGACAGAATGGCCCAGCACGACGCAGACGTGCTCACTCAAGCCTTGTACAGCTTCGATGACCCAGAGCAACATGGGCTTTCCACACACGGGATGCAAGACCTTGGGCAATTTCGATTTCATCCTTACCCCCTTGCCAGCAGCCAGAATGATGATACGCATCCTTTCACCACCTCACCACAGTTTGGGAGGATTGACGGACACTCTCCATCCCATTCTTCCGATCTTCATCAGGACATCGTTGAATTTGGACAGAGTTTTTTGAAGGTCCTTTGTCTTGATCAGGAAATGGTATCTGTATTTACCGGCCAACTTGAAAATCGGGTGCTCTACAGGTCCGAGGATGGTTTCGCCTTCAAGGGATCTGACACAGTAGTTCACGAGTTCCCATCCTGTTTGAGGAAGATCACTTTCGAGAACCACCTGAACCAGGTCACAGAAGGGAGGATAGTTCACCTCTTTTCTCTTCTTGAGTTCCTCCGAGTAGAAATCTTCGCTGTTTACAGTGAAGACGTCCCTCAAAAAGCCGTCCTGTGGCTGGAACGTTTGTATCAAAATCCTGGCAGAAGTGAAGTTGCTACGGATCTTTCTCATCGTCTGGAACATCCTCAACCTCGTGTTGTAATCGGGTTGACTCAGCAACCCGTCGTAGTCGAGGATGCAGATCAACCCCACCCTGTCCGTACCGAAACCCTGGAGCACGATTCTGCTACCTATGAGCACATCTATTTCGTTCGTCTGCAACTTCAAGAACTGCTCCTGAACCTCGAAGGGTTCTAATTCTTCGGACTCGAGTCTCACGATTCTTGCGCCAGGGAAATGGTACTTCAACAGCCTCTCGACCCTCTCGGTTCCAACACCCTTTGGGTAGAGTGCCTTCGCCCCGCAGTTCGGGCACTCGGATTGAGCCTTCTGCACGTATCCACACTGGTGACACTTGAAAGCGTTCTGCGATTTATGAAAGCTGAGCGCAACGTCGCAGTTCGGGCACATCAGAACGTGGTTACATGCGAAACATACCACATAGGGTGCAAATCCTTTTCGACGCACAAGGATCACAGTTGCTCGCCCTTCGGAAATCGTCTTTTGCACGCTTTTCACGAGTTCTTCAGACAGAATCGACCTACTCTGTCTAACATCGACGATGGAGACATCTGAGCTCCGGTTCTCTTTCGGAATTCTCAGCCATTTGAGTTGTTCTCTTCGGTGAAAATCTACCAGGCGCGGCTCTGAGGAACAGATCACGAAAGGAATACCCCTCAGTCTGGCCCTCGTTTCTGCCAGCTCGAGTGCATCGTAGACAGGATCTTCGAACTGATAGTACGCATCATCGTCGCTCTCTTCTGCGACGATCAAACCGAGGTTCTTCATTGGAAGAAATGCAGCAACTCTTGTCCCCACAACCACCTGTGTCCTGTCTCCCACCGAGTCCAACCACACTTTGGCTCTCTGTGATCTCGACATTCGAGCATGGTAAACCTGTACGGTCACGTTCAAGAATTTTTTGATGAAGCCTGCCACCATGTATGTGAGTGACGTGAAAGGAACCAGGACGAGGACACTTTTATTTTCGTCGGTGATCTTTTTCATAAAAGCAATCACGCTGCGCAGGCGCTCTTCTATCGTGGAACCGCTCAGAACTGTCACACCCCTTGGTGGCGGTTCTAACTGCGCCTCGGCGAGCTCGAGGTTTTCTGCGTTCATTGGGAGAAACTGCGTGAGTTCGATCAGACCCTCTTGCTGCATCTGCTTAAGCCTTTTCGTGCTCACTCCAACAGACTCGATTAGTTGTTCAACGGTCGCATGATTGTTCGTCAGCAGGAAGCTGACCACATCGTATTCGATCTCATCGCGAACGCGCATCAACGCTTTCAAACCATTTCTGACTACCACGTACCATTTTGAAATGCGCGGCTTTGGTACCTTTTTTCCAAAGCATTTCTTCAGCTGAATGTAACCCTTGTCCAACTGGTTCTTGAGAGCATCGCGGCCGTATTTCTGGACGAACTCATCTAAGGGAAGCGATCCGAAACCAACCAAAGGTGTGAGTGACTCGACAATGGTTTCCGCATAATCGTCGATGAAAGAGGGAAAAGCCAAATCGAACAGCAGACCAGGTGGCGAAAAGAACCTCTCAAAGATCCTTTCCAGCGCCTCAACATCAGATTGGTCCAAGTAACTTACCCGATCCAATCTCTGGAGGATCTCCTTGAGCTCACGGTTCACGGGTTTGTCCGAGACTTTCACAACATAACCTATCGCCTTTCTTCCATGAAAATCGACTATGACGCGTTCACCCGGTTCGAGTTTTTCTTGACTTTTGTAGGAGTAGAGGTAACGAAGAGGAACTTTGGAGATGGCCAGATCGTACACCATGAGGCCCGACGCTAAACCTTTCGCACCCAGATGATCTTACCCGCATTCGTGATTGAGTGCAGTTCCTCTGGGATTTTCAACTGGTGTGTCTTCAGGATCTCGACAATGAGGTCCACCGGGATCGATGTGTCGATCCAGATCTCAGAAACGTCGACGCTGCTCATTTCCCGCAAAACCATCTGTGTTAAGCTCTTCTCTATAGCTCGCACATATTTCTCAACGTCCACAGCTCATTCCTCCAAACGCACTATATAGACAGCATCCTCACCATCACATTCCTTCAAACACACGTTGATTCTCTCCCTCGTCTTGGAAGTGGGCAAGTTCTTACCAACGAAGTCCGCCCTTATTGGCAGTTCTCTGTGTCCCCTATCGACCAGAACAGCCAGTTGAACTGCCCTTGGTCTTCCGCGCTTTGAGAGCGCATCGAGTGCTGCACGAACCGTTCTGCCTGTGAACAGAACGTCGTCCACGAGGATCACGATCTTATCGTGCAGATCGAAAGGTATCTCACTCAAATCCTGCTCGGTTCTCTTCTCATCATCCCTGAATGGTCTAACATCGAGTTTTCCAACGGGCACAAATTTCCCCTCCACGGATTTGAGGAAGCCTGCGAGGCGTTGGGCAAGGTATGCACCCCTTGTCAGGATTCCAAGCAGAACCAAGTCTTCAAGACCACGATTCCTCTCGAGGATTTCGTGTGCCATCCTCAGCAGAGACCTTCTTATGTCTTGCTCGCCCAGGACTTTTATCCGCTTCACCATCTCACACCGATGCGAAAATCGATCTGATAGTCGTAGCTGAGCTCCTTGAAGAAATCCGGGCTCTCTTTCTTGGAGAAAGGATAGAAAACAGAGACCTGGATGTTCAAATTCCCTATCTGGAAAGAACCACCAGCGTCGATCGCCAAAGCAGAATCGCTATCTGACGAGCAGAACACAGGTATTGTCACGTAAAGGCTAACCGGCTCCAGGCTCAGTTGTGCTCCCGGCAGAATAGTCCACAGTTCGTTGAAACCGTACATGACATCCAAGGCGAATTTCATTTGATCGTAATCCAGGCAAAGCCCAGCCCCAAAGGTTGCCTGATTCGCAAGCTGCGGATCGGAAGACCAAATCCTGAAGTCTTTAACCGCAAATCCGTAACCCAGAGGACCGTTTTCGACGAATTTCCCCTTCGCACCTACATCAAGAACGATCGACGTGTCCACAGCCGCGCTCCTCACGATCCTTTCGACACCAAAGTTCACGCCCAAGGAAGTCAGACCAGCAGCACCAGCGACACCATAGAGGAAGGACATTCTCTCCTGGTTGAAATCGCTGAACTCTGCGGAGATCGAAAGCACTCCAGCCAGCGTGTCGAGTGAAGGTTCAATCAGAGCGAACGTGAAGGATCTCACGTTTCGTACGCTCGAGATCCTCAACGTGTTCGAAAGCAAAATCTGCCTCACTTCGTTCTCAACGATGCCCGCAGGGTTCGTCCTGAAAGACCAGACCCCCGATGACGTCACCGATCGACCATCACCGGTGAAATCAACTATGTCGGCGAGCACCATCGTAGTCAAGAGCAAGAACGTCAACAGGATTACCACGACGTTCTTCATAGATTTCAGCCACCTCCCTCCTCATTTCCTCCAATGTACCGTTCAGTATAGATTCTCTCACACGTTCCATGAATCTGAACATGTAGTACAGGTTGTGGTAGGTCAACAACATTCCCGCGAGTGTCTCACGCCTGTTCAACAAATGGTGAATGTAGGATCTTGTGTAATTTCGGCAAACGAGGCAATCACAACGATGATCTATGGGTGAGAGATCCCGCCTGTAGCGTGAAGCCTTGATGTTCAATCTCCCCTCTGAAGTTAGAGCGGCCCCGTGACGGGCCAGTCTCGTGGGATAGACACTGTCGAACATGTCGATTCCGATCGCTACAAGCTCTATTATCGTTCTTGGAGAGCCTCCACCCATGAAGTATCTGGGCCTGTCGTCCGGCAGTTCTGAAACCGTGGCATGAGCGAGCTGAAGAGTCATTTCGAAAGGTTCACCCAGACTCAAACCTCCCACGGCAAAACCATCGAAATCCTTTTCTGAGAGATGCCTCGCACTGGCCCTCCTGAGATCCTCAAATGCTCCGCCCTGCGAGATTGCGAACAGTAGCTGTCCCTCTTTGACTCCGCGCTTCAGACACCTTTCTGCCCACTCGTTCGTTCTCCTCGTGGCATCGAGGGCTTCCGCGTAGTCCGCATCGATTGGAGGGCAGTGGTCTAAAACCATGACGATGTCTGATCCAAGCGTTCTCTGAATATCCATAGACAATTCTGGGGTCAGGAACAGCTTCGACCCATCGTACGGCGAGACGAACGTGACTCCTTCGTCGGAAACTTCCCTGAAGTTCTTGAGGCTGAACATCTGAAATCCTCCACTGTCAGTGAGGATTCCGCCGTCCCAGGCCATAAAGTTGTGGAGACCGCCGTGCAGTTCAATGACTTCCAGCCCCGGCCTCACGGCGACGTGATAGGCGTTGGAAAGAATTATGCTCGCACCGACCCTCTTCAAATCGTCACTTCTCATGAGCTTAACGTTTGCGTTGGTGCCAACCGGCATGAAGATCGGCGTTTCGAACGTTCCATGCAGCGTTTTGAGCCTACCCAATCTTGCACAGCCGGTGCGGCAAACTATCTCAAAGTTCGATGGCCGCGCGTTGCTTGGCAATCTGTCTGACATTCTCCAGTGCTCCTTCCACCTCTCCCGTGAAGGTCCTGAGCTCATGTTTCATGTTCTCAACGTAGGCTTCATCCTTTATTGATTTCAGGTTTATCAGGACGTTAGCCTTCGCGGACTGGAACGCACCGTAGGCCATTTCGGCTGCGCTCACCGCGTCGGATATCGCATTGACATTTCCCCATTTGGCAACTGCTTGAGCAGTTTTGACGATATCTTTGCAGCATCTGCAGATCTCGTACGGAACGTGTGCCGCACGTTTCAAGGCTTCCTGTATGCGGTTCTTTCTTTTTTCCTTTTCTTCCTGGCTGCCCTTGGGCAATCTGTAAGCGTTCATCACCTCGTCGAAGGCCTCGGCATCTGCGTCCGCAAGTTCGAGCAAAACGTGCCTGATTTCTTCCATTTCCTCGATCACGCGTTCCATCTCCGCATGCCATTCAGCATAGTCTTCTCGACCGAGCGTCAACTGAGCGACCATCTCGTTGAGCGCGGCAGCCAGACATGCCACCACCGCACTCACCGCACCTCCACCGGGTGTTGGGCTCTTGTCAGCCACTTTCTCCACAAAATCTCTGATCTGCATCTTCTCAAAACTCATTTTGAGACCCCCTCTTTCGCTATGTTCACTCCAGAACTCGTTCCAATCCTGCTGGCACCTGCGAGCAACATTTTGGCCGCTTGTTCATAGCTCTTTATCCCGCCAGACGCTTTCACTCCAAGTTCTGGCACGCACCATTTCATGAGGTGTACATCCTCAATCGTCGCGCCGCTTGGTCCAAAGCCCGTCGAAGTTTTGACGAACCTGGCTCCAGCAAGCTTGGCGATCACGCACGCTGCGATTTTTTCTTCCTGTGTCAAATAACACGTCTCGATGATGACTTTCACTGGCTTGCCCTGGCTCGCTTCGACAACCGACTTGATGTCTTCGTAGACGTACTTATAATCTTTGGATTTCATCATCGAGATGTTCAAAACCATGTCGAGCTCATCCACACCAAGCCTGACCAATTCCTCAGCTTCCCTCGCTTTGCAGTACTGAGTATTGGCCCCCAGCGGAAAACCCACCACACTCACCACTTTGACGCTGGTGCCTTTCAACTTCTTCACGGCCCGCTTAACGTAGACGGGATTGACGCACACGCCGCAGAAACCATACTGGACCGCTTCATCGCAGAGCCTGTCTATCTCCTCCTCTGTGGCCGTGGGTCTCAAGAGTGTGTGCTCTATCGCGGAAACGACTTCCCGAGCAAGGATCGTTCGCTGTGGTAGTTCGAATTTGTAGTTCTTCTGAAACTCGATTATCCTTTCCTCGATTTTTTCCTCGAGGGTACTCAACCTACCACCCCTTCCTTACAGGCCGAGGTCCTTGCTTATCGCCTTCATCGCCCCCAATGATATTTCGAAGAACTCGTTCAATGACAGCCCCATCTTCTCGCATTCCATCATTTGCTGTCTGTTGGCTCCCTTCGCAAACAGTTTTTCTTTGAACCGTCGATTCAAAAAGTCGACGTCTATCACTGACAGTGACTTTTCGGGAGTGATCAACGCAGCTGCCACTATGAAACCGGAGGTCGGGTCAGCCACGTAAATGGCCTGCTCCATCAACGTTTCACGCTCTTTCTTCTCGCAATGCGCAAGAATCGCATCCAGCACCTCCTTGGGGACATCATAGGATTTGAGGATCTCCACCGTTTTCAGCCCGTGCAGCTCGGGTTTGTCTTTCGTGTATTCGTAATCCAGATCGTGCAGCAAACCTGCCAGAGCCCACAGATCTGCGTTCTGATTGAATCTCGTTGCCAGAGCTCTCATGATGGCTTCCACTGCAATGCAGTGCTTCACCAGGTTCTTGGTTTTCACATGTTCGTTCAGAAGCTCTAAAGCCATTTTTCTATCAAGCATTCGTCCAACCCTCCCACAAGCACGTGTTCTTACAATGCCTTTCCCCAAAGTACAGTCTCAAGTATTCCGGATCTTTGAAAAAGATCCATACATCCTGTGAAGAGAGCGCCTCAAACAGATGTTCGACATCCCTTTCGCTCGAGACCCTCTTGAAGTTCTTAGGAAGTTTCTGAAACTCGAGCAAATTCCTTACCAACCGTGGTTTGTCGCTCACATCCGTTTCGACATAGAGTATCTCACCAACGCTGTTGAAGAATGCCTTCATATGCTCAAAACTTTTTCCCGGATCGTCCCGCAAATTGGCACTCACCAGCAGCAGCCTCGCCAGAGGATCCTTTACGGCAATCTGTTCAAGTAGGGCCTGATTCACGCCTCCGTTCTGTACGAACTTTAAGGCCTCTTCGTATACCAGCAGTCTCGAACAATAAAAGAATCGTTTAGAAACCCTCCCTTTGCTCCGCGCCGACACGTACTGTGCGCAGGCGAAATCTCTCTTTTCCAAAACCGGGGCCACCTTCATGAGTTTTTCTTCAGCTTCCGTCAGAGCAGAGATTATCAGAAGCATCGACTTGTAACCATCCTTTGAAACACAGGTCGCGAAGGTGGAAGAGCTGACCTGTCCTTCTGTGTAAGCTTCCAGAACCAGCGCCGTGTAGGGATCCTTCGTCAACTCCGAGTAGATCTGGAAGAGTTTGACCGCTTCGTTGAACCTTCCAAACGCCAAGAAAACTTCGGCGGCGGTTAGGTGCACGAGCGGCTGTCTAGGATATTTCCTGAGCAACTGAATCGTGTTTTTCACCACATCGCCTTCCAGGGAGTAGAGCTCGCTCAAGATTTTCAGACACTCAACGTGAACCGAGCCGGCCCTCGTTGCGTCTATCTTTTCTCCCCTCAAAAGTTTTATCAAGTTCATGAGTACGTGCCTGTGTTCTTCGTCTTTCACAGAATGAAGCTTTCTCTGCAAGGATTTCTGTATTACATCATCGGAGATCCCGTAAGCATGATGGTTCAGATCGTGCACAGTCCATATGTTTTCGACGGGCAGATCGATGTCGGGCTCGAACTCGATTTTGGGCTGGCTGGTTTGTTTTCGTTGCTCAGCACGATGTTCGCGCAGAATGCCTTTCTTTTTGAGGTCCTTTTCCAGCTCTTCCTTCAAACGCAATAAATTCAGGATCCTTTCATCCTTTTCATCCTGCACGCTCTCTCACTCCGAAGCCATTTTCTCATGCTAATTCTACCACAGTTCGATCAACCTTCGCTGATCCTGCCAGCTGCTCTGAAGCTGTAATAATTGTCCCTGCCAACGATGACGTGATCTACGAGCTTTATGCCCAAGATCTTCCCAGCTTCAGCCATACTCAACGTGACTCGCTCGTCATCTCTGCTTGGCGAGGGATCTCCGGAAGGATGGTTGTGGACGAGGATGAGCGCGTTTGCGTTGGCCCGCACCGCCAGCCGGAAAACGTCCCTTGGATGAAGAAGGGTCTGGTTGTTTGTACCCACCGTGACATCGCTGTAAGTTATCAAAGAAAGCTTGCTGTCGAGCAACAGAACGCGTGCGATCTCTTTTTCGTAGAATCTCATTTCGTGGCAGAACTCAAAGATTGCGGAGGGGCTGTTCAGAACCGTGCGAGGTTTCGAAAGTTCCGCATAAAGCCGCTTCCCGAGCTCGAATGCCGCCTTGATGCTGGCTGCTTTTGCCAGTCCAACCCCATCAAGGGTTGCGATCTCTTCGAGTGAAGCGTTACAGAGAGATCTCAAAGAACCGTCGAATCTGTCCATGATTTCCCGCGCGAGCTCATTCACATCCTTACCTTCTCTGCCTGTTCTCAAGATGATCGCGAGAAGTTCCACGTCGGACAAACTCTCTGGGCCCGCCAGCTTCATCCTTTCACGCGGTCTCAGCACGTGAGGACCCCCTTCGAACGAAGATAACTCCACACCTCGTAAACTGGTAAACCCACCACGACGTAAGGATCGCCGATGACGGACTCGACGAAAACCGCACCGATATCCTGGAGCCCGTAAGAACCGGCCTTGTCCAGTGAGTGCCGGGAAGCATACACGGAGACGAAATCTACGGGAACCTCCCTGAATTTGACCTTCGCGGTCTTCAACTTCAGCCAGACTTCGGACTCGCTCGCTATCGCCACAGCTGTATGCACCAGATGCCATCGTTTCATGAGTTTGAGGAGTTGCTCGCGAGCTTCAATCTCGTTTGATGGCTTGGCGAGGATCTCACCGTCGAGGTCAACCACCGTGTCGGCGGCTATGACAATGGCATCCTTGTTCTGCTCAAAGACCTTGATTGCCTTCATCAAGGCGAGCTTTTCCGCCGTCTCCTGGGGAGTCGAAAACGTAGACTCTTCTATATCTGGTGCGATGATTTCGAACTCATCGAGAATCATTCTCATTATTCGTAACCTTCTGGGCGACGTCGAGGCCAAAACTATTCTTCGCACGCTTCACCACTCTTTCAGTCAAGTATGCGTTGAGAACTGCTCCCGGTATACCGAGGATCAGCATGTTAGGAAGTACAAGTAGAAAGGACCAGCTCTTTATGCTCACAGCACCAACGATCGACTGAGCAACGTTGTTCGCGACACTGCCGAGAACACTGATGCCCGTCAAACCAAAGACGGAAGTATGAAAAGTGACGTATTCACATGTGGCTGCCGTGACGGAGCCCGCGATGGACATCAAGGAGACGATGCTGAAAAGCTGTCCTGTGATAAGCGCGCTTACGACGCTCTTCATCAAACTCACTGCGAAGACGGTTTGCCAGTCGTAAAGGACCACGGCGATCAGAACCACCAGGTTTGACAACCCCCAGCGGCCAAATGGCAGGGGGAACGGAATGAAGGTCTCGAGAAAATAAATGACGCTGCCCAACGAGGCAAGAGATGAGATCAGCGCCAGTTTTCGAGAGCTCACCAAGTCATCACGTCCACCGCTGTATCAACATTTGTCCTGAACTTTATCAACACTTTGTTTGGAACACATATGATCGTTCCACCAGGTCCAACGTTTCCAGTTCTCTCACAGATTTTCAAAGGACAGTTCGAATCTTCCACGTGAACTTTCTGACCGTCGAAAACCACTTTCATCAAACATTTTTCGCCATCACAGAGTTCGTAAGTGCCAGGTGCTGCGATCCGCATAAACAACTTTCCTTCGACGAAGACCTCGACTGACCGACCCTCACGCGACCTCGTCGAATAGAACACGAAAAAACCAACAACGATCACGATGACCAAAAACAGATCGTATTTTTTGAAGAGTTTACCTCGCCTGTTCATAGACAACCATCGTCGGTGAACGCCGGATCGATCCGTCTTCCGTCACCATCAGTACGCTACCACCGAGTTTTGGAAACTCGAGTACCACGTATTCCCACTGGGACCCCATTACGAAACCAGCTGTCGAAAGGGCATCAGCGGTGACGGCGTTGTCGGCAACCACGGTGACCGAAATGGCCCCTCTCGATGGGAAACCTGTCTTGGGATCGAGAATGTGGTGGTAGCGAACCCCTTCGACCTCGAAGTACCTTTCGTAATCGCCTGAAGTCGCGACTGCCCCGGATGTGAGGTACAGATAAGCTATGGCGGAACCTGCATTTCTCGGATCTCTGACACCAACGACCCAGGGTCTGGAACCGAATTTCGGACCGAGTATCCTGATGTCCCCACCGGCCTCAACGAAACCCGTACAGTCTTTGTCAACCTCTTTGGCCACTTGGTACGCTCTGTCCAGGGCGTAGCCCTTCGCTATTCCTCCCAGATCCAGTTTCGCACCGTGAAGCAGACGCACCCTTCTTCTCTGAGAGTCCAGTTCCAGTTTGTCAACGCCAACGCGCTTCAGTGCTTCGTTGATCTCCTCCAGCGTCGGTACCCTGCTGGGCAGCTTCTCTGCGATCCTGTCGAACCCCCAAAGCTGAATTAACTCACCCAAGGTGGGATCGAAAGATCCTTCTGTGAGCTTGCTGAAGCGAACAGCTGCATCCAGCAGAACAAAGGTTTCCTCGTCGACGTCAACCCAGTCATCTGAGCCGTTTATCTTGCTCACGACACTGTCTGGATCGTTCGGGTTGTACTTCTTGTATATTCTTTCCAGCTCGTTGAATATGACCTGTGCAAGAACTTTGGAGCTTTTCTTCGATGAAACGACGATCCTGCAGTACGTTCCCAAGGTGAAACCATTCATTTCGTAGTAACTCGGCGGTGCCTTGAAGAAGGAGGTAAGAAAAACGGCGAGCAACACGACCATAAGCGAGACACCAGCCAGCAAGATTCTTCTATCGAGTTTCAGAATATTCTTACTATCTCTCTTCCGCACTTGCTGCACCTTCCTTCAGCGTCCAGTCCAACGATTTCGACATCGTAACCTCTTCGAACTATCGATACCGTCCCACAGTTCGGACATACGGTCTTCTCGTACTCCGGATCCCACAGGTTACCGATGTAGACGAAATCAAGGTACTTCTTGGCGAGCCTGTAGGCTTCTATCAGCAACCCGGGTGACGTTGCAGGTGCTTGGTACTTGTAGTTCGGATAATACCTGGAAAGGTGCACCGGTATCGATCTGTCCAGAGATGATATCCACTGGAACTCCTTTTCTAACTGGCTCAAATCGTCGTTCACGCCGGGCACGATCAACGTGGTGATCTCGACGTGAACGTTTGCTTCCACACACATTTCTATCGTTCTCAATACCGCTTTGAGATCTCCCCCGAGCTTCGCGTAAATCTTTTCGTCGAATGCTTTCAGATCGATGTTCATCGCATGGATCGATTGCAGAAGCAGTTTGAGTGGCTCTCTCTCTATCATACCGTTCGTCACGAGGACGTTGTGGAGGCCTTCTTTTGTCGCGACCCTCGAAGTGTCGAGTACAAACTCGTACCAGACGAACGGTTCGTTGTAGGTGTAGGCTATTCCGCGTGAACCCCTGCTGTGCGCTATCGAGACCAGTTGTTGAGGTGACACGCTCTTCGTTGGTGCGACCTGCTGTGAGATCTCCCAGTTTTGACAGAAGGGGCACTTCATGTTGCAGCCGAACGTCCCGACTGAGAGGATCATCTCTGATGGGTTGAAATGAAAGAGCGGCTTTTTCTCTATCGGATCCAGCGCGATGGAAGTTATCTGGCCGTAATTCAGCGCTTCCATCACTCCATCTTGGTTCCGCCGGGTGAGGCAGAAGCCCACCTGTCCGTCTTCGAGCACGCAGTGATGAGGACACAGCTCACATTTGATTTTGTTGTTCTCCAAAGTGGAGAAATAAAGAGCCATCCTCTGCACCCGATCACCTCTCAATGATATCTTTCTACGGTGAATCTGTACATTTCAAAGCGCTCACGCTCTGAGATGCCAGCTTTTCTGAGGGCTATCCGAAGTTGCTCCTGGACACTGTCCACGCCAGGCAGGTCTGGTAAAAGCAAACCTCTTCTGTAGCCACTTGCAACGATCACACCGTATTTCTTCGGATCGAGCTGACTCGCCTCAGTCACTTTCTCCGGCTCACTCAGGATGTCCACAGTGACCTCAACTTCGTCTAACTCATCCGGTGTCAGTGGTTCGAATCGAGGATCCTCCGTGGCGGCGGCGATCGCGTTGTCTCTCACTTCCAGGGCAAGGTTGGCTTTGGTTGGCATGAAGGTTCCAATGCACCCCCTCAAAGATCCATCGAGGAGATGCAAACTGACGAAAGCTCCCGCCCTGCGTTTCAACAGCTCTTCTGGAGCTCCATCTTTGAGAGGATCGACTATCCTCCTCTCCAGAATGTAGCTCTCAATGCTCTTGATCGCCCATTTCACGAACGGATGGTTCCCCTTCACTTTCCCTCACCTTCTTCCAAAGTTCGTAAGCTTGGGAGATGGGAATCGGCTCCACCTCGCACTGGAAAACGTGATGAACCTTCCTCCAGTTCGTGAAAGCTTCCGAAATCTTCCAAGCCAGTTTCGCGATGCATTCTCTATCGCGCTCGTCAGCTTCCAGGCAGTTCAGAAAACTTTCCAGCTTGATGGTGCTTTCGCCTCGTTGCTCACCCTGTATCACCAAAAAGAGGTTTTTCTGATCTTCGTACACCTCGAACAATGGCTCGAACCTGGACAGATGAGTCTTCAAACTTTTTGGCAGCACGATCTTGATCCTTCTCAAACCCTTCATGCTTCTTGCCAGGGTTGCCATGCGAACAAAGTGGTTCACTATCGTTCTGAATCCCAGCCCCTGCCAGGTTAAGCTCGCATCAGCCGAAGGAACGTAAGCCACCCGAAAGCCAGCCGAACACAGACCGTATGCGACTTTCATCAATTCGTCGTTCCCAACGAACAGAAGGCCTTCCAAGTGATAACGCCGGTGAGCCTCATCGATCCTTTTTTGAAGTTCACGTGGCGAAACGACAACCGATGATAGATCGTTCACCTGCTCGTTGAGCTCCAGGAGATCTAAACCGCTGCGTTTCAATTCTTCAAACAACAACCGTGCACCCGGGCAGATTCCTCCAGCGAAAACTGCGAGCATCGCTTTTCCCTTAATTAATTATAAACGAAAAAGGCGGGATGATCCCGCCTCAATGACGAACGCAATTTCTTCTCACACGGGTTCAGAGATCAATCTCCTCTCTTCCGCCAAGATCTCTGAAAAGTGCTTGCATCTTTTGGGGCTTATCTTCTTTATCAAGTTCGTCAGAACTTTCTGTGGACCAACTTCCGCAAAGCTGTGAACCCCAAGCGAGATCATTCTTTCCACTGACTGGTACCATCTGACGGGCCCACTTATCTGTGCAAGCACGTTTTCCCTGATCTCTTCCGGGTCCGTCGTCTCCTTCGCCGTGCTGTTCATAACGATTGGCCATCTGGGTCTTCTGAACTTCACACCCCTTAGCTCCCTCGCCATCTTCTCTCTCGCTGATTCCAGCAAAGGTGTGTGGAACGGACCACTCACCTTCAACTCGATCACGCGTTTGGCAAATGTTTTGATCCTTTCTACAGCCTTCTTCACCGCCTCAACCGAGCCACTGATCACAATTTGATCTGGCGCATTGTAGTTCGCAACCCACACGCCGTCTATGTCTGAAATCGTCTGTTCGAGCTTGGACAGGTTCACACCAAGCACGGCCGCCATGCTACCCAACCCAGGTGGCACAGCTTGAGAGATGTATTCACCTCTCTTTCGTACGAGGTACAGGCCAAGATCGAAATCGTAAACGTCGGCGGCAGCGAGGGCAGTATATTCACCAAGGCTGTGGCCCGCCACGATGTTCGGTACTACACCGTTTCGAACGAGTTCATCGAAGGCTATGTAGCTAGCAAGATATATCGCAGGCTGAGCGTTCTCGGTGATTTTGAGGATTTCCTCGTCCGAGTTCATCAACTGGTACATGTCTATGCCCAGAACTTCTTTCGCTCTTTCAAAGAAGTATCTTGCCCTTGGATAGGACATGAATTCTTTTCCCATCCCGGAGTATTGTGAACCCTGTCCGGGAAATACGAAAGCCGTCATGCGTTCACCTCCCGACACAGTTTCTGAACAGTTTCAAAGAATTCCCTCATGATTCTTTCGATCAATTCCTTCACCGTGGGTACGTCATCGATCAAGCCGACAGCCTGACCTGCCATGAAGGAACCTGAGTCGAGGTCCCCGTCAATCACCGCCTTTCTCAAACTGCCGACGAGTATCATCTCAGCTTCCTCCGGGCTTCGAACTTCGAGTTCAAGCACCTGCCTTGCGAACGGTGTTTTGAGCACACGTGCGGCATGTCCGAGTTTCGCACCTGTCACGACCGTATCACGTATCGAGGCATTCAGTATCTTTTTCTTGTAGTTCTCGTGCACTTCAGATTCAACAGTTGCGACGAACCTTGTACCCATTTGCACAGCCTCGGCACCGAGAGCAAACGCGGCCGCCATGCCACGACCGTCCGCAATGCCCCCAGCCGCAATAACGGGTATGCGTACAGACCTTGCGACCTTGTTGACCAGCACCATCGTGGTGACCTCTCCGATGTGTCCACCGGACTCCATCCCCTCGGCCACGACTGCGTCGGCGCCAGCCCTTTCAACGAGTTTCGCCAGAGAATCGGAAGCGACCACGACGATGACCTTGATCCCGTGATTCTTCAAAGTCGGTATGTACTTGCTCGGGTTACCTGCACCGAACGAAACCACAGGGACCTTCTCTTCGATCACGACTTTCAGGAGTTCTTCAACGTAAGGGGAAGCGAGCATGATGTTGACACCGTAAGTCTTGTTCGTGAGTTTCTTGATCTGTGAGATCGCCTCTCTCAGATGTTCCGCCCTCATGGCTCCAGAGCCTATCATGCCCAACCCGCCAGCGTTCGACACCGCGGCAGCGAGCCTGGCAGTCCCGGCCCAGGCCATACCGCCCATGATGATGGGATATTCGATGTTGAAAAGTTCAACGACCCTGTTCTTCACGCTTTTTCACTCCCAGCAACAACTCCGCGGTTGCGACGATTCTCCCATCCACGCTCGCCTTCGCCTTCACTTTCACCACGTTCAATTTGCTTTCAATGACCTCCACCTCGTACTTGAGCACGTCTCCCGGCTTGACGGGCGATTTGAACCGCGCGTT
>DOKY01000009.1 GCA_003510135.1 Pseudothermotoga sp. | reverse complement strand
AACTGGTGTGGACAGCCCGGCCAACACGCTCGCTCTCTGCACAGGTTCGCTCGGCGTCAACACCAAGAACGATATACCAGGGATGATACGTCGTTTCGGCTCGAAAAAAAGGATCAGCTTCGTTCATCTAAGAAACTTCAAACTGCTCGGAGAGAGAAGATTCTACGAGAGCGCGCATCCAACCTTTTGTGGTTCGCTCGACATGCTACAGATCGTCAAAGCCTTGCACGAAGTTGGCTACGATGGTTATATCAGACCCGACCACGGAAGGACGATCTGGAACGAGAAAGCCAGGCCCGGTTATGGTCTTTACGACAGGGCGCTCGGTGTGTGTTACATACTCGGCCTATGGGAAGCGGTCAGCTCGAAAGATTGATTGGATTTCTCTACCAACAGAGCTTCAGCCACGGTTCTACGGCTGTCCACAAAATCTCGAGTCCTCCTATTGAGCTTCACCAGTTGGAGTCCAACCACAATATTGTGGGAGGGATAATCCTGAGATGCGAGTACAATCGAGCTCCCATGCGCGATCAAAAGCCATCTTGTAGAGAACTTGTTCCAATTCGACGTAGTGGATCGACGCAATGTACTGCACAAAATCCCAGGCTATTTGGGAAGAAGTGTAAGACACCAGAGTTTCATGGAACCCGCTCGTCCACTCTCCGCCGGAATCTTCTGGGTTTGGATCTTTCTTCCCATCACAATCGCCGTAAGATAAATGATCGGCATCGGTCGCAGTCATTATAGCCAGCAGATTTGCCAAACCATCGTACCACAGGTCATCGATGAAGCTTCCCGAACGACATGCATCGAGAATCACATAGAACTTCGTTTCAGAATGATTCCTGATGATGTTGCGCAGATCATCAGCGGTCAAAACGCTTTCTCCCATGACCAACTTATCTCTGCTACCATGAGAAGAAATGTAAATCGTCACACGCATAGCACCGCCTCGAACAAGAGCGTCGACGGCATCTTCAAAATCCTCTTTTGAATTGTTTGGATACTCCAACGTCCTAACGGCATTTTCAGCGTAGAAACGACTGTAGAACTGTTCCATGTGCTCTTTGTCCTTGGAAATACCGACATCGGCGTAACGTGTTGGATCGTTACCGTTCACCACCAACGCACAGTTGGCGGGCACACTCACCACGACTTCTGAGGCAACGACTGACTCGGAGACAGCCAGTTCGAAATTGCTCCACTTGATTTTGGAAAACGATGGATGATAAATCTCACCGAGAAAGAGTGGTTGGTCGTTCACGAAAGGCATCCATTCGGCATCATGTTGTTCGACGATTTCAAAATTCTCGTTCAAGTACAGATAAACAACATCGTGGGCAAATCTTCCGAGAGGACTCTTGTCGAGCACGAAGAGCCATTTCGCTTGGTCTGGCACTGCTTTGCGCAAGATCTTGAACGGGTCACCTTCTGAAACGACATCGCCATTCTTCAGTTCTGTTGCGTAGAAGATTATGAACCTGTCATCCGTCGACTGACTCGTTTCTGGTAAACCAAGTTGATCAACAATGGCGATCGCAGCAAGTCTCATTCGATCCTGTTCTTGGATAACAGCGCAGGACGAAAAGATGAACATTACAAGCAGAGACAGCAGAATGCACACGGAGCAAAGACACTTTGCTCGCATGCGACTCCCCCCTCGAGGCGATTATACTCCTTAAAACAGTCAGTGCATTTGTAAGTAACTGGGGTTTGGATAATGAATTAACGGAAGTCGATTTGTATCCGTTGCGCAGATGATTCAAAATCGGGTAGTACAAAAACTTCTCGATCCTCGTAACTGGCGGCCACGCAAGCTGTCTAAATTTGTGGAGGTGTGACACTTTGGGCGAAGAACAGTTCAAAAGAACGTTTCATGTGACTGGTATGACCTGTGCGACATGTGCAAAGATAGTTGAACAGGCGCTCAAGAAGATCGATGGTGTGAAGTTCGCTTCTGTGAATTTGGCAACTTCGACGGGTTTCATCTTGGCAGAAAGAGAGATAGATTTCGAAACGATAAAGAAAACGGTTGAAGCGGTCGGTTACGGCGTCGAAACGGAGCTTGGAGAAGACGTTGAATCGAGACGGTACGCTCAGGCGAAGAAGAACCTCATCTTGGTCTGGCTTTTCACTGGACCCCTCATGTTGTTCATGTTGCTTCACATGTTCTTTCACATTCCTTGGCTCGGTTGGCTCGAGTTCGTCTTGTTGAGCTTCGTCATCTTCTTCGTTGGAAGAAAGATCATGAAAGGCGCTTGGATCGCCATCACACACAAACACGCCAACATGGACGTTCTCACCTTCCTCGGTGCGCTCAGCGCTTGGATGACGGGTTTGCTCTCGATGCTTCATCTTCCAGTCGCTTCCTTCGCCGCAGTCGGTGCCATGATCGTGGCGTTCAATATCACCGGCAGGTTCATCGAATCGCGCTTGCGAGACAAGGCGAGCAAGCAGCTGAAATCTCTGATGCAACTTCAAGCGAGACAGGCGCGCGTTCTGTTCGATTCTGGCGAAATTCTTCTGCCCATCGAGGCGGTGAAGGAAGGCTTCGTCGTGATCGTGAACCCATCTGAACGCGTTCCAGTGGACGGAACGATCGTCGAAGGATCAGGCCTCATCGACGAGTCGATGATAACTGGTGAGTCTGTGCCCGTCCTCAAAAAGGCTGGTGATTCTGTGACAGCAGGTTCGTTGAACCTGACATCTTCGATAAAGGTTCAGGTCACGAAGGTGGGTGAAGACACTTTTCTTTCTCAAATGATAAAACTCGTTCAGGAAGCTCAGGGATTCAAAGTCCCGATACAGGCGCTCGCGGACAGAATAACGAACTTCTTTGTTCCCTTGGTTTTCGCTTTGGCGGTTTTCAGCGCCGCGTTTTGGTACTTCAACTATGAAAGGTTTTCGACTTTTCTTGAGAAGATGAGTCGCATCGCTTTTTGGATCGTCCACACCGATGAACCTCTGAGTTTCTCGATCTTTGTCTTCGTCTCGACGTTGGTCATAGCATGTCCATGCGCGCTGGGACTCGCGACACCCATGGCGCTCTTGGTGGGAACAACTCAAGCCATGAAGAAAGGTCTGCTCATCAGAAATGCCGAAGCGATACAGACGGCGAAAGATGTGAGGTTCGTTCTGACGGACAAAACGGGCACGCTCACTCTGGGTGAACCGATCGTCGTGGAGCACGACTTGGACGAAGAACTTTTGAAGATCGTTGCGAGCATCGAGAAAAAGTCGAACCATCCCTTCGCCAAGGCGATCGCAAAACTCAACGAAGCGCAAGTGGAAGTACAGGGGTTCGAGGAAATCGTTGGTGAGGGTGTTAAAGCGATCGTGAGGGGGAAAGAATATTTCATCGGAAGGCCTTCGGATTATTCACACTACGAAGAGCAACTCGAACAAGGAAGAACGATCGTTGAAGTGAGGCTGGATGGAGAGATCTGTGGTTTTCTCGCCTTGGAGGACAAGTTGAGGGAAGATGCGAAGGAAGCCGTGGAAAAACTGAAGAAGATGAGCATAGAAACCATCATACTCACGGGAGACAACGAGAGAGTCGCCAGAGCCGTGGCGAGGAAACTCGGTATAGACAAGCTTCATGCGCAGTTGAAACCTCAAGAGAAGCTCGAACTGGTGAGAAGGTACCAATCTTTCGGAAAAAAGGTCATGATGGTGGGCGACGGGATGAACGATGCTGCGGCGTTGAAGGCCGCCGACATAGGTGTGGCGATGGGCAGCGGCACAGACATCGCCATGGAGAGTGCCGACATCGTCGTCGTGAAAGGTGGTATATTCAAAGTTGTGGAAGCCATAGAGATATCGAAGAGGACGTTGAAGAAGATCAAACAGAATTTGTTTTGGGCGTTCTTCTACAACGTCGTCGCGATCCCGTTGGCCATGGCAGGCTTGGTCCATCCACTCGTGGCGGAGCTTGCGATGTTGATGAGTTCGATCAGCGTGGTGTTGAACTCCTTGAGAATGAAAGAGGTGAAATCATGAAATACGAGCTTCACGTGCCAGACATTTCCTGTGGTCATTGCAGAAACAGAATCAGTAAAGCACTCGAAGAACTCGGAGTGAAGAACTACCAGATAGACGTGCAGACGAAGAAAGTGATCGTGGAAACACAAAACGTCGAGGCCGTGACGAGAAAACTCGAAGAGATGGGTTATCCTGTGGAAAGTTTCAAACAGATCTGATATCAACCTTCTTGGAGCTCTCTCAAAACGATCTCGTCTGGAACGTTTTCCAACAACGCGATGCGCTTGTGTATGGGTGGATGCGTGCTGAACAGGTTCGCGAAGAATCCCTCCTTGTTGTTCACCGATCTTTTCAACGGATCTGAGATGAACAGATGCGCCGTCGCGATCGTGGCACCTTTGACTTTCCCCTTATTCTTCTGCATCTTTGCGATCTTTCTCAGCGCACCCGACAATCCTTTTGGGTTTCTTGTCAATTCAACGGCCTTCGCGTCCGCAAGGTACTCTCTGGTCCTTGAAACTGCGAAGATGCTGACGCGTCCGATCAGAGAAAAGAGCGTCGCAACGAGCGCGAGGATGAGCAACGCCACAAGGATGTAACCCACTCCAGAATCTTTTTTCTTCGATGACCTTCTCCCCCCACCACTCCACGCCAGAAACCTCAAGCTCCTCCACGCGAAAAGTTGCACCAAGACCATGGTGCCCAAAATAGCGCTTATGGTGGTCATCAAGAGCGTGTCTCTGTTCTTTATGTGACTGATCTCGTGCGCGATGACACCTTCGGTCTCTTCCCTGTTGAGATGTTTCAGAAGGCCACTGGTGACACACACCGCACTCTTTTCAACCTTGAAGCCCGTGGCGAAGGCGTTTATGTTCTCGTCCTCCATCACGTAAACTTCTGGGGTTTTTTCAAGACCAGCGGCGATCGTGAGCTCTTCAACGATGTTCTTGAGCTGTTTTTCTTCAAGGCTCTTCTCATTTATCTTCCGAGCGTTGACCGATCTGAGCACCAAAGCTGGTCCAGACGACATACCCGCCAGAATCTGGATCAAGGCGATGAAGATCAGAAGGATCGTTCCGAACGGAAAAACGCCGAACAGAGCGTCGATGACCAACCCCAGTGTGGCCATCAAAAAGAGAAACACAAAGACCAAAAGATAGGTTTTCCTCAAATTCTTCTTCTGTTGCACTAAATAGTCCATAAGATCACTCTCTCAGAACGTCAGATCCACCTTTGGTGTTTCCTTTTCAGCGGCGGCGGCTTCGAAGAACGGGAATGGTTTGAAGTTGAACATCTTGGCGACGAGGTTGGTCGGGAACATCTCGATCGAGGTGTTGTACTTCATCACGGTATCGTTGTAGAACTGTCTCGCGTAGGTGATTCTGTTTTCTGTGCTGGTGAGTTCTTCCATGAGCTGTTTCACCTGCTCGTTGGATTTGAGCTCTGGATATCTTTCAAAAACTGCGAGCAAGCGAGAGAGTGCACCTGAAAGCTCTCCTTCCGCCTTGATACGATCGTCTATCGAACCACCCGCTACGGCTTTCGCACGCGCGTTTATGACGGCTTCCAATGTTTCTCTTTCGTACTTCATGTATCCCTTCACCGCGTTCACCAAGTTGGGTATCAGATCGTGCCTTCTCTTCAACTGAACATCGATTTGGCTCCACGCGTTCTCAACGCGCTTCTTCTTCGAAACCAAAGAGTTGTACGTTCCAACGAACCAAAACAGAACGATCAAAACTATCGCCACAACGATGCCAACCACTACCACAGCGATCACCTCCACTCAAGAGAATCATACACCAAAAACAAAACCCCGGCACAAGGCCGGGGTTCATGCTCTGACTTCAATCAGAACGTTACACCCATTTTCCAAGCGACAGTAGCTTGGCTTCCATCCCATGTGAGAGACAACCTATGACCAATCAAACCAGTATCCCAAGATGCGTAACCCGCGAGCTGGAACTTTGTTATGCTCATGATGTTTGGTATGACAATGTCTGCACCAACTGTGACTGGGGCAAGCGCTGTCGTTTTGACTGCGATGCCAAGCGTGTTGTTATTATCGAACGCGACGCTCGCACTCAGCTTTTCGATGCCAACGTCCGCACCGACGAGGTACCTCTGCAGTATTGGCGAGCTTGTTGGATTAATCGTGAAATAGCCAAAACCTTTCAATGTTGCACCTTGAATTGCCAAAGCCTTTGCAAGATCAACACTTGCTGAGAGACTAAACGCTGGCAAACCTGAGGTGGCGTCCAGCAGATCTTGAACAAGTATTCCGGTGCTCAAGAATCCAAAGCTCAAGCTGTTAAACACATCAACGTTGACGATCTTGCTTGCATCGCGCTTCACAAAAACCCTTAGACTGTCGGAGAGATCTCCAGAGCTGATATCAAACTTCAAGCCGACCGCTGCGCCACTGGAATACGCGGTAAAGGACGGCGGGGTGATAAGCCAGCTGAAGTTGGCACCTGACGCTCCGGACCAACCGCGCGAGAGATTTCCAGCCTGAAGCGTTACCGTGAACGAATCAGATGTGTAGAGCTTCTGCCAGACGTATCCCCAGCAGCTCCAAGAGAACGAGGCACTTGTCAAAGCCGTGGTTGTACCGCTCGGAGTGTTGACAACTGTAGCCGCTGTGGTAACTGTTGGGGAAATGGAAACGTAGAAGCCTGTCGTTTCGTCCTTATTCGATGCGCTGATGCTGAGTGCTCCAGCGACACCAACTGAGAACTCCATTTTGCTGGTTGGTGTAGCTGTGTACGTTAGTGTCGGTGTCACGTCAAGAAGACCAGAAAAGTTCACCGCTGCGAATGCTGCGACCGTTACCAGGGCGACCAACAGAACAAGCAGTTTCCTCATAAGTTAACACCCTCCTTCACTTTAAATTTTACCCCTCACTGGGGTTCACATTGCACCCACTATCATGGCGGCGACTGCAATGATTATAGCACCTATGACGGCACCAGTCAAAGCCGCGTTGGCTTTCTTGAGTTCTTCGATCTTAGAAAGCAACTCAGCCTTGACGCTGTCGATGGTGCTTCCAACTTGGGTGAATCTCTCGTCCGTATCGGATCTCAACGCAAACAGACCGTCTCTGAGTTCGCCAAGCTGAGTGTTCACAGAATCCAGCTCGTCAAGGATGTAATCGATCTGTTCTTCGTGCATCGCCATGAACTCGTCGACTTTACCAGCGAGTTCTTCGAGATTCTTGGCTTGAGCTTCTATCGCTTGCTTGTTCGCTGCTATGGCTTCTTTGTTGGAAGCTATGGCTTCTTCGTTCGCTGAAACCTTCGCGTTCAACTTGGCGATGGCTTCCTCGTTCGCTGAAACCTTTGCGTTCAACTTGGCGATGGCTTCTTCGTTTGCGCCGACTCTCGCGTCGATCTTGTCGACCTTTTCACTCAATCTGTCGAGCTTGATGGAAACGTAGCCGAGGTTCTTGACCGCGTTGTCGAGCATCGAAGAGAGATCTCCCACCTGAGCCTCGAGAGCGGTTATCCTGTTAGACTGAGCGCGTGTGTAAGATGTGAGGTCCTTGACGATGTTCTTCACTGGCTCGAGCGCGAGCAGTTTCTCGTTTAGATCTTCGATCCTGCTCTCGATCTTGGAGATCGCTGCCTCACAGTTTGCCACGTGGTCGGCGAGCTTGCTTTCGAACGCAGAGCTCAGTTTGGCAAGATCTTCTTCGTGTTTCTTCTGCAGATTGGCGATCGCTTCGTAGAGTTTGATGACGTCCTTGTCATGGATGTTCACAGTCTGCTTGAGAGACTCCAGCGATTTTGCAAGCTCTTCGACCTTGGTTGAGGCTGCGAGCTCTCCAACTTTCTTCTCCAGCTGATCCACCCTCTGAATGGTCGAACCAAGCTTGACGCTGATGGCATCCAGGACCTTCAGCACATCGCTGATGTAAGGACCGACGATCTCTGTCTCGATCAGCCCGATCAGTCTGCTGATCATTGCGGCTTCCTCGTAGCGTGTGATGTTGCGATCACCCTTGAAGGTTCCGTCGGGATATCCAATGACGATACCCTTATCCTTCAGATGTTTCACGTACTCATAGGCCCAGTGATGCTCTGGTATGTCTGGAAACATCCCGGAAGCGAACACCCCTACGGCGACGACTAATGCAACGACTGTGAGGAAAAGTTTCTTCATGGCGCCAACCTCCCTTCTGATTATTCTCGTTGGTGGGAACTGCTCCCCCCACTTGTCAAAGACCGAAACGACCCAGTTCAGAAATCATTATATCACTCGAACGGCATGTGAATCAAGTCTACACTTTCCGCACCAGTTTGAAGAACTGTCTCTTGCCAACTTTCAGGATCTTTTCTGTGTCCAGTGTGATCTTCGCATGGATGTCAGTGATCTTTTCTCCGTCGAGTCTCACGCCACCTTGTTGGATCAATCTCTTTGCCTCACTTTTACTCTCAGCTACGTTCAACTTCACGAGTAATTCTACCAGTTCCACACCGTCCGTGTCAAGATGCACGATGGGCATTTCTTCGGGAAGCTCTCTTTTCGAAAAGACTTTGATGAAGCCTTCTTGAGCCTCCTTCGCCGCATCTTCTCCGTGGAAGAACTTTGTGATCTCGAACGCCAACTTCATCTTGACGTCCCTCGGGTTGATCCTTCCTTCCTTCATCGATCTCTCGTACTCTTCGATCTCTCCTTCCGATATGTCCGTCAGAAGTCTCATGTACTTCACTATGAGCCAGTCTGGGATCGACATGAGCTTTCCGAACATCTCGTTGGGTGGGTCGTTGAAGGCTATGTAGTTGCCGTAGCTTTTGCTCATCTTCATCTTTCCATCCGTACCCTCTATGATGGGCATCGTCATGACGATCTGCGGTTCTTGCCCGAGCTGTTGTTGGATGTGTCTGCCCACCAGAAGGTTGAAGTATTGGTCGGTTCCACCGAGCTCCACGTCGGCTTCTATTGCCACGGAATCTTGAGCTTGCGCGAGTGGATAGAGAAACTCTGCTATCGAAATGGGAACGTTCTCTTTGTACCTCTTTGCAAAATCGTCCCTTTCGAGCATGCGCGCGACGGTGTATCTCGAAGCGAGCTTTACCACGTCGGCGAAGCTCATCTTTCCGAGCCATTCGCTGTTGAAATGTACTTCGGTCTTTTCTCTGTCGAGGATCTTGAAAGCCTGCTCTTGGTAGGTCTTGGCGTTCTTTTTCACTTCCTCCTCGCTGAGCATGGGCCTTGTCGAATCTCTTCCCGAAGGATCACCTATCTGCGCGGTGAAGTCTCCGATGATGAGAACGACTCGATGTCCAAGCTCTTGGAACTGCTTCAGTTTGAACAAGACCACGGCGTGCCCAAGATGAAGGTCTGGTCTTGAAGGATCGACGCCGAGTTTGACCCGAAGCTGTTTTTTTCGCTTCAGCTTGTCCAAGAGTTCTTCCTCGTTGACCAGATCGACCACGTTCTTCTTCAAGATCTGAAGTTGCTTCAGTGGATCCATCGACTCACCTCGCAATGAAGAAAGCTGTCACTATGCTACTCACCATGAACGCGATGGCGAGCCCGAGAGTGATCTTTCCAGGTGTGTCGAGACCTTTCTTTCTTCCGAACATCGTGTAGAGGGAACCTGAACCGAAGGCGCCTCCAAGTTCTGCGAACTTGCCCATCTGCTGGATCACCATGTAGATGAGCCCAGCGCTGATGAGTGAATGAACGATTATCATGAACGTTTTCACCTTTCCACCTCCTGCAAGGCTTGACTGAGAAAGATTATACAACAAACTTTCGCACGCTGATGCGACAATTAAAAAACCCCCGCTTGGGGGTTGTGGTGGCGGCGGTGGGACTCGAACCCACGACATAGTGATTATGAATCACTCGCTCTGACCATCTGAGCTACACCGCCACTCAATTGAATGATACCACAACGAACCAACAGGTTCAAGTGGGTCAAACTTTCTATCTTGTCAAGATCAAGATCAGATCGTTCACGTTCGTGCCCGTTGGACCCGTGATGAGAAGATCGTTTGAGATCTTCAAAGCGTTGTACGAATCGTTGTTTTCTAAGAACTCTTCTGGATCGAAACCCGCATCTTTGATCCTCTGAACCGTTTTCCCATCCACGATGCCACCCGCTGCGTCGGTGGGACCATCGGTGCCGTCCGTGCCCACCGAGCAAACCACGACGTTGTCAAGACCGTCTATCTTCAACGCCGCGGCGAGCGCGAGCTCTTGGTTTCTTCCACCTTTTCCTTTTCCTTTGACGCGCACCACGGTTTCTCCACCGAGCACGAGCGCGCAAGGTCTTTTCACAGGTCTATCGTGAAGGACCAGCTCTTTCGCGATCGAGCCGACGAAAAAGCCTGCTTCTCTCGCTTCGCACTCCAAGCTCGTCGTCAAGATCGCGGTGTTGTAGCCAAGCCTTTCGGCGACTTCGACGGCCTTCTCGCAGGCGAGCTTCAAATCTGCGACGATGTAGCTTTCCACGTTCGAAAGGATTTTCGGCGTTTCATCTTTCAACTCTTTGAGAACATTCTCATCCACCTGCACGTTGTACTTTTCGAGCACGTTCAAGGCATCTTCGCTCGTGCTGAGGTCTGGATGGGCTGGACCCGATGCGATCACATCGAGCCTGTTGAACAGAACGTCCGAGAGGATCAGACACACCACACGCGCGGGGAAGACCTTCTGCGCGAACCTGCCACCCTTCACCTCGGAAAGATGTTTTCTCACGGTGTTGATCTCTTCGATGTTCGCCCCGCTCTTCAGAAGTTGATCGGTGATATTCTGAAGTTGCTTCAAGGTGACGCTACCCTTGGGCTTTTCGAAGAGCGAAGAACCACCGCCAGAGATCAAGAACAAAACGGTATCTTCTTCGCTCAGATCTTTCACGATCTCGAGAGCACGTTCGGTGGCTCTGATCGTGTTTTCGTCTGGAACGGGATGGCCGGCCTCGTAGATTTCCAGACCTTCGATCTCACCTTCGCTGTGGCCATACTTGGTGATGACGATGCCTTTTTCTATCTTTTCTTTCAGAACCTCTTTGGCAGCTTTCGCCATTCGCCAAGCGGCTTTTCCTATGGAAACGAGCACAACGCGTGAGACATTAAGTTCTGCCAGCTTCTGCTTCACCGCGTTGTCCGGAAGAACGTGGCGGATTGACTCTTTG
>DOKY01000015.1 GCA_003510135.1 Pseudothermotoga sp. | reverse complement strand
TTCCGGCTTCGAAGTAGTCCGAGATCCTCACAGAGTCACCTCCGCACGCCGAAGCGTCTACAGTAAAATCATATCAGAACCGATAATTCTGTTGGAGGAATGATGTTGGAAGGTTTCGTCGTGGAAACTTTCGGTAAGTTCGCCAAGCTGCGCACCGACAAAGGCGACATCGTGGTGAAGGTCAAAGGTCAACCACCAGAGGTTGGCAAGCTCGTGCGCATAAGTGATCAACCGTTGCTCGACAAGGTCTATCTGGCTGAAAAGGTCCTGCAACTGAAAGGTGATTCGCCATCTTTGTCCTCGCTCGAACCGATTCTGAAGGCGATCAAGAAGTTCAGGTTCGACGAAGACGTCGTCTTCCTTTCCCAAACGGTGCAGGCCGTTCAAAGCAGGACAGGAAAGTTGGACAGAGATTTCTACCGCTCGATCGCACGATACTACGAAACTGCCGAGGACGAAAGCTTTGGCATCTGGCTTTTCACACTCTCCAGTCCTTATATCTTTCAAAGCTTTCCCGACAAAGAAGCGCCCGTACATGTGTACATCGATAGGTCTCACCACACTTTCAGGATAGATTTCGTGAAAGACTCAAAGCCCATCGTGCTCGAGGGAAATGTCTGGCAACATCAGATCGTGCTGTCGTTTTCTCAGATGCTGCCGACCGAAAAGATGGAAGAATTGAGAGAAAGGCTTTCGAAACACTTCACGATCGTGAGGTTCGTCTTGGGGGCAGGTATCGATGGACTGTACGCGTGAGATCGCGGTGGCTCTCGGTTATGATCCAGAACGATTCGATGCACCGTTCGTCATAGCGAAGGGTAAAGGTGAACTCGCAAGAAAGATCTTGGAGGAAGCGAAGAAACACAACGTTCCAATCGTTCGATCGCCCGAGCTGGTGAAGAAATTGTACGAGCTTGAAATCCTCCAACAGATCCCCGAGGAACTCTTCATTGCCGTTGCGGAGATCTTAGTGTTCATTCGCAATCTATGAACCGGCTTTCCTCCTCTCGAGCAACTGTTTCAAGTTCTCCAGCTTTTCGGCAGTCTCGCGCAACATTCTGTCGCTTCGCTCAAGTTTGCTCGCCAGCCTCGAAAGCTGGTTTCTCAAAGCGGGGTTTTTTATCGTGGCTTCGTCGAACCTGTGTTTCTCGATGATATCACTTATCGCCCTCTCGATCTTTTCTTCAGTTCTGTCAGTTTTTCGCCCCGGAATCAATCCAACCAGGAACAGCACGATCGCGACTGCAAAGATGAGATAACTCTGCAATCGATCGTTTTTGTAAGTCGTCCCGACAAAGACCCTGAAACCGAACTGTTCGTTGTTTTTCTGTTTGAAGAGGTACTTTTTTCCTTCGTACTTTATCAGCGAAGAAGTTAAATTCGATAGATCCGAAACGACTGCGTCTATGTTCTTTCCCACCATCGACTTGTTCGAGGAAGCCAGCACCACACCAGACGGATCACACACATAGTACACGAACCCCTCAAAACCGAGTTTCAGATCCACAACGGCCACTTTCACGTTGGAATCTCTCCTCACCGCCACCACAGTCTTCTTCAGTTCAGGATCGAAACCTACGTACCCACCGAGCCTTTTGGCTATCTCTGTGTAACGAACCAGTTCAGGCGAACTGACATCCTTCAGCGATCCCTCGACCAGTTTCTCCGTTTGAAGATCAATCGCAACGAGGCACAGATCCAGAAACTGCTCCTGCAAGCGTTCTAAACCTGCGCTCCAGTCGTACAGGTGGAAGATCAACATTGCGAACACGAAAAACAAGAGCGCCAGCAACAGGGAACGTATCAATCTTCGAGCCATTTTCCCATCACCAACAGATCAACGTACCCATCGTTCAGGCGTATCGCCTTCTTCTTCCTTCCTTCGAGCTCGAAGCCGAACTTTTCGTACAGCCTGATGGCCCTTTCGTTGTTTGCCATGACCTCGAGCTGGATCTTCTTGAAGCCCTTCTCTTTCGCAATTCTGAGAGCTTGGCTCATCAGCATGCTCCCGATACCCTTGCCCCAATAAGGTTTCCTCACGCTTATACCCAGCTCCGCCTTGTGAAGGATCTTTCTCTTCCAGCTTCCGGCGAGCGTTATCATTCCGACGATCTCTCCGTGGTGCTCCGCAACGAGGAAGATCCGCCTTTCGTCTGTCAAATAGATACTTATGAAGCGCCGCGCCTCAAAGACATCCTCCACCTCGTCCGGATAGGTTATGAGAAAAGGAGACTCGCTCGTCACAGCCTTTTTAAAGATCACAAGCTGTGGTGCGTCGGAAAGCCTAACCCATCTGATTGTGATGTCCTCCACTCAATCCCTCCCAAAGAATCTGTCCAGATCCCTGAAACCGATCGAGAACATCAGAGGTCTACCGTGCGGGCAAGTGCTGTAACCCTCATTGATGATCTTCTCTGCGAGTTCTTTCATCTCGATTTCGCTCACTCTGTCTCTCGTTCTCATGGATTTTTTACACGCATGGTCCGCCAATATCTTCTTGATCGTTTCTCTCATACCCTGAAGATCGACAAGCTTCAGTTCATCGACGCTTTCTCTCAGGAACTCTTCAACCTCGCTGAGTTCCATCCAGTCTGGAATCTGTTCCACGACGAGTCCCTCGTCGCCCACGCTCAGAGCGAAACCGAGTTCTTTCAATACTTGAGACGATGCGAGTAAAGCGGCGTCCGTTTCTTTCATCCTGATCCTCATAGCAACGATCAACGTTTTGTTGTTTCTTTTTGCCAAAGAATTCATCATCTGCTCGAACACGATCCGCTCGTGTGCCGCATGAAAGTCCAAAATTACTAAACCTTCATCTTTCTCGAACAAAACGTACCTACCCCTCACTGTCCCAACGAATCTGAGCTTTTCTCCCTCTAAGAGTCTCTCTTCAACCTCCTCGATCTTTTCTGGCTGTACGCTCGGTCTGTAGAACTCAACGGGCTCCGCAACACGTGGCCTTTCCTGAACGTGGATCTGTCTCACGATGGGTTTCGCAAGCAACCTCCTCAGGCTGTCCCTGACGAACTTGAACACGTCTTCCTCGTTGACGAACTTGACCTCGAGTTTTTGAGGATGCACGTTCACATCGATGTTTCTTGGGTTCAAAGACAATTTCAACACCACAAATGGATGTTTGCCCTTTTCGAGCATGTCAGAGTACGCGGCATAGACAGCACTCGTGAGGGTTTGGTTCACAACGAACCTGTCGTTCACAAAGCAGATCACCATTCCCCTCTTTGCGAACGTGTTCAGGCTCAAACAACCTCTTAGTTGCATGTCCTTGTGTTCGACTTCGAACGATTTCAAACTCTGTACTGGAACATCCGGAAAGATGGCTTTCACCCTCTCGAGCAGGTCCGACGCCGCCAGATCGTACACGACCTGCTGATCTCTCACCAGGACGAAGTGTACATCCAGTCGCGACAAGCAGAATTTCTCGAAGATTTCTGTTACCATCCTCGATTCCACGGCCGCAGATTTCAGAAACTTTCTCCTCGCAGGGACGTTGAAGAAAAGATCTCTCACGATCACTGTTGTGCCCACGTCCGAGTGGATCGGTCTGCTGTAGACGAGTTTCCCTGCCACCACTTCTATCTCGTGACCAAATGGTGCTGATGCTGTTTTCGATATCACTCTCATTTTTGAAACAGAACTTATCGAATGCAACGCTTCTCCACGGAATCCAAACGACGAAAGGTTGGACAGATCGGAAAAGCTACTGATCTTGCTCGTTGTGTGTGGCAGAAAGCACACTTTTAGATCTTCTTCGTCCATGCCCTCACCGTCGTCCTTCACTTTCACTTCGCTCTTTCCACCATTGATCAGTTCCACGACGATTTTCTTCGCTTTGGCGTCCAAAGCGTTCTCGATCAATTCTTTCACAACAGAATGAACGCCGACCACCACTTCACCAGCTGCGATCTTAGAAACGACAGAATCGTCTAATCGTTTTATCTTCATTGCTTCACCTCTAAAACATATAATAAGCCAAAGAGAGAGGAGGAAGGCGAGATGAGTGGAAAAACAAGATCAGCGATGATCTTCATCGTCTTGATGGGCTTTGTGAGCCTGTTCTCGGACATCGTTTACGAAGGCGCACGCGGTGTGGCCGGTCCTTTCTTGTTACAGCTCGGCGCAGGTGCCGCCGTGGTGGCGTTCGCCGCAGGTTTCGGTGAATTCGCAGGTTACGTGCTCAGGCTCTTCACAGGTTATTTGGTCGATCGAACTAAGCGTTACTGGTTCTTCACGTTGCTGGGCTACAGTTTCAACCTCTTCGCCATACCTCTTCTGGCCTTCGTTTGGGACTGGAGGGTAGCCGTCTTTCTCATGATTCTGGAGCGCACTGGGAAAGCCATAAGAAAACCCGCACGGGACAGTATGGTGTCTTACGCTGCCAAGCAAGTAGGCCCAGGCTTCGGTTTCGGGATCGAAGAGGCTCTGGACCAGATAGGAGCCGTCACGGGTCCATTGTTGCTCTCATTGATCTTAAGCTTTAAATCTGGTGAGTTGATCGAACGTTACCATTTCGGTTTCTCGGTCCTCTGGATACCTGCCAGCGTCTCGATGGCGCTCTTGCTCACCGGAAAGTTTCTCTTTCCAAGGCCGATCGAGTTCGAAAAGAGTGGAGTCGAGAAATCTCAGCCTTCGAGAGGTTTGGGCGTGGAAGCTGTGTTGTATCTGGTCGCTGTTGGATTGCTCGCCGCAGGTTTCGTGGATTTTCCCTTGTTCTCTTACCACATGGCCAAGCGGGAGATCTTCACGAGCGCAATAGTTCCTTTGCTCTATTCAGTCGCGATGGGTGTTGATGCTGCGTCTGCCATCTTCTTTGGTAAACTTTACGACAAACTTGGCATAACGTCTCTCATGATTTCGTCAGCTGTTGGAGCGTTCGCTACCCCCTTCGTATTTCTGAGCGATGCCAGAACTTTTGTGATCATCGGTGTTAGCCTTTGGGGCATCAGCATGGGGGCGCAAGAATCGGTGATGAAAGCAGTGATAGCGAAGATGATACCACCCGAAAGAAGAGGTTTCGCCTACGGTCTGTTGAACTCCGTGTTTGGCATCTCCTGGTTTGCGGGAAGCTTCGTCATGGGACTTCTGTATCAGAACTGGCTTGGTGTCATGGTTTTGCTTTCTTTGTTGCTTCAGCTTGCGAGTGTTCTTGTGATGTTCTTGCTCAAAGTCCGCGCGGAGGTTTGAGGATGTACCAGAGCAGCTTGGTCACATCTTTCGGCACGTTCTTTTTCTGAAGCGGTGATTGGAGGTATCTGTAGAGCCATTCGAGCTTGAGGTTCTGGATGATCTTTGGAGCCCTTTTCTTGTAACCTGATATCACGTCAAAAGACCCACCCACGCCCATGGCGAGCGTGGCCGGTATCTTGTCGAAGTTTTCACCAATCCACATCTCCTGTTTTGGCACACCCATTCCCACAAACAACAGATCGGCTTTCGAGGAAGAAATTAAATCGATTGGTCCTTCACCATCGAAGTAACCGTGATGATAACCAGCCACTATGTTCCCGTAAGTTCTTTCAAGGTTTCTGGCAGCCTTTTCAACGATTTCCTGTTTGCTTCCAAGCAAGAAGACCCTCAATCCTTGTTTTGCCGCGAACTTGCAGAGTTCAAGCATCATGTCTATGCCGGTGACGCGTTCAGAACTTTTTTTGTGGAACCTTCTTATCGCCATGACAACGCCAAAACCGTCTGGTAGCACCAAATCGGCGCTCTGAACGATCCTCCTATATTCTGGCTTCTCTATGGCTGTCACGACGATGGTTGCGTTGGCGGTGACAACGAAGGTCTTCTTCTTCTGAAGTATTCTGCTCTGGATCTGTTCAAGCATCTCGCTAAAGGTTCCTGTAGTGATTGGTAAGCCGAAGATTTCTACCTTTTCCAAGAACGAACCTCCAAACAAAATTTAAGGCCGGTGGACCCGGCCTTCTGGTGCCGAGGGCGGGACTTGAACCCGCACGGGTGGAAACCCACATGATCCTGAGTCATGCGCGTCTGCCATTTCCGCCACCTCGGCGCGCCGTCGTAAATAATATTACCACACACGTTGGCTTTGTTCAAGACTCTTCAAAGAGACGGTGAGATACAGAACAGATACAGAAGGGAAACGGCAATGTCAGAGTTTTAGTGTTCTATATCTATAGAACACTATGACAATGGAGGTGACAGGATGTTTTCCATCGTGCAATCCAAACTCCTGGGAACGCTCATCACCATCGCAGTGCTCGGTTTAGTCGGTTGGTTGACACCCTTTGCACCTTTCAAATTTATCGTTGCTTTAGCCTCGATCGTGATACTTGCGCTTTCCCTCAGAGTCTACATCAAACGCATCGCCGGACTCGTCGTGCTGTCGATCGTCATTTTTCTCTTGCCTATGACGGTGAATCTGTACTCGAGGATTATCTTTCAGGCACTCGAAAACTTGAACGTGTGGCCGTACGTGTCGGTTCAAACCGAGCGCAAACCGACGGCAACGATTCAGATCGAACCGTCCATCTCGATCAAGATCGATGGGAGCTTGGAGGTGTCCCTTGTCGAGGGTAGATCGCTCGAGTATCCCTCGGAGTTGAATGTGAGAAACCTTCAAGATCGATTGGAGATCTCTGGTGGGGAGAAGTCGAGAAAGTACGTCTTGAGGATCGGGACGGATGTACTAAAGACCCTCCAACTCAGTGCGACCTCGATCTCGCTCAAGGGTGAGGGATCGCTCGAACAGCTCGAGCTGAGGGCAACGGCTGTGAACGTGCGTGGTAATTTAGTAAGCACGCGGTTTTTCGTCGATGGGACTGGTGTGAACATGAGTGGGAACTTCTCGGGTGAGAACTTGATAGTGGATGGAACGGGTGTGAACCTGAATGGAAGATTCTCTTTCACACGAACGAAGATCGATGGCACTGGAGTGAACCTGAAAGTCGAACTGAGAAACTGTGAGTCGGTGATTGTGGATGCCGTGGGCGTTAACGGAACCATCGACGTGACGGGAACGCTTCCCACCGTGCTCGTTTTGAACGGAACGGGTGGCACGGTCACCGTACGCAACAAGATAGGAAACAAGTTGCAGTTGCAGAGTTCAAACGTGAAGATCCGAAGCGAGTGATGGTGATGTTGCGGAAGATCGACAAACACAGCGGTGTACCTGCATACCTTCAGATAGTCAATCAGATCAAAGCGGAGATCTTGCTCGGCAATTTGAAAGCGGGTCAGCAACTTCCGACGGTTCGAGAGCTCGAGACGATCTTCGACGTGAACATAAATACGATACTCAAAGCCCTCGAAAGGCTGAAAGCGGAAGGCCTCGTTGTGTCGGAGCAAGGCATCGGATACTTCGTGGTGAAAGAACTGAACATCGATGCCGAAGTGGTTGTCGCAATCAAGCAGTTGGTATCGAAGTTGAAATCAAAACAGTTCGATCTGTACACGACTTTAGTCCTCGTTGAGGAGGTGTGGAAGAATGAAAGGTTTTGAGGCTTACATCAAAAAACAACTTCTTGAAAAGTTCCCGAGCATGGTGTTCTTCTTCGTCGTCATGATGATACCCAACTATGGTGCAAAGGTGTTCGGCACGTTCTTCCTGATACTCTTCTCTGTCGCCAGCGACGTGAGGCAAAAGAGGTTGGATCTGTTACTCTACCTTCCTTTGACACGCAAACAGATCTTCTGGTTTGAATACGCTTTCCTTTCGCTCATGCTCGGCATAACCTTTTTCGTTGGTCTACCCTTCGCTGAGAAAAATGTCGGAGTCTGGCTCACGTTGCTCAAATCGCTGATCTTTCTCTGGGCTTATCTGAGCATCGTGTTGTCTGCCGTCAGCGTGGGATTCGACCCATTCGGCGCCGCTTTCTTGTTTCTCCTGTTCGACATCGTCATGGGCTCGGTCGGTTCAACGAGACTCTCAGCCAGTTTCAACCCATACAAGTTCATCAGCCCGTTGAGACAGGAGAGTGTGTTAGCCTCGGCAGCGTTCGCCGCGGTGCTCACTTACGCTTCTTACAGATTGTTCACGACGAGGAGTGGTGAAAGATGATTCGAGTGGAGCATCTCAGGAAGAATTTCTCTGGCAAACAGGTGCTCAGCGACGTGTCTTTCTTTGTTGAGCCTGGAAGCATCCTTGCGTTGGTTGGTCCCAACGGCGCGGGAAAAACCACAACGATCCGCTGCATCACTGGAGTGTTGAAGCCAGATGCCGGTTCAGTGACCCTTTTCGGCGAGAGGTTCGAACACGTCACATCACACACTGTGAAGCAAAGAATCTCCGTCGTGCCTGAAGAAAGAATTGTTTTCAGAAACTTCAACGGTGCGGACTACGCAGAACTCTGGGCGAGCCTGTATCCCAAATGGGACGATTCGATCTTCTCAAATTTCGTGGCTCGTTATGGGTTCGATCTTTCACAGAAGGTCGAATCTTACTCCATAGGCATGAAGACGCTTTTTTTGCTTGGCCTATGCATTTCCAGTCAGGCAGACGTGCTGATCCTCGACGAACCTACGCAACACCTGGATCCCACGGTGAGGCTGGAAGTGATGTCTCTCTTGAAAGAGTACGTGGATGGAGAAAGGTCGGCCATAGTCTCTTCCCACGAGATCTTCGAACTTGAAGAGTACGCAACACATATGGCGATCATCAAAGAGGGAAGGATCATCTACACAGACTCTATAGATGAGGCTAAGGAGAAGCACAGGATCGTCGAAAAGGGAGAAAGCATTCAGGATGGAGAAGTCGTTGGTTTGGTGGGTCAGAACGTGCTCGTGAAGGCAAGCAGCGATGTTGGAAAATATCCCAAGCTCAGCGAGATCGTGGTGGCTTATCTGACAGGCAAATCCGAGCGGAAACTCGCGTTGAAATGAAAGCGGGCCTTTCGGCCCGCTTTTTCTTCACTCTCTCAACAGCACTAAATACAGAACGAACAGAATCGCAAGGATCCACGTGAACCAGTGTATCTGCTTACCTTTTCCCGAAAGCAACTTGACGATGGGATACGTAACGATTCCGAGTGCTATACCGTTGGCGATGGAATAGGTCAATGGCATCATGAGCAACGTTATGAACGCAGGAATCGCTTCCGTCACATCGTCCCAGTCGACCTTCTTCAAGCTCTTCATCATGAGCACACCGACGAATATCAGAGCAGGAGCCGTCGCCGCAGCGGGAACGGTCATCGCCAAAGGTGAGAAAAAGAGCATCAATAACATCAGAACGGCGACCGTCACAGCGGTCAAGCCGGTCCTACCACCCTCGGCTACTCCCGCACTGCTCTCTATGTAAGTGGTGACCGTGGAAGTTCCGAACATCGCACCCACCGAAGTTCCAACAGCATCGGCAAGGTACGCCCTCGATGCCCTTGGAAATTCACCGTTCTTCGTGAAGCCTGTCGCTTCCGCCAGCCCCGTCAAGGTTCCCACCGTGTCGAAGAAATCAACGAAGAAGAACGTGAACACGACCATCCAGAACGTGGCGCTCCCGAGCGCCTGAAGGTTGAAGTCCATCTTCATGAACGTAGGTGCAACGCTCGGTATCTTGCCAACGATTCCCTGATACTTCGTCACTTCGAAAGCCGGCAACGCACCTATGAGAGTGCTGGCCAAGATTCCTATCATGATGGCGCCAGGTACCTTCATGGCGAACAGTGTGGCGATGATGAAGAAACCTATTATCGCCACCAAGACATTTGGATCGTTCAGATGGCCCAGGCTCACGAAAGTTGCAGGATCGCTCACGACGATCCCAGCGCTCTTCAAGCCTATGAACGCGATGAACAGACCGATGCCCGCACCGGTTGCGAGTTTCACGGAAGCAGGTATCGCCTTAACGACGAAGCTCCTCGCCCCTGTGATCGTCAGAACGATAAAAATTATACCTTCCACGAACACTGCCGCGAGCGCAACTCTCCAGTCGATGCCCATCTTCAAACACACTGTGAAGGCGAAATACGCGTTCAAACCCATGCCTGGTGCGAGTGCAAAAGGATAGTTGGCGTAGAGTCCCATGATCATCGTTGCGAGGAAGCTGCCCATGATGGTGGCGACCATGAAGGCTCCGAAGAACTGCGTGTACAGACTGCTACCAGGCATTGCTCCGGGGATCACGTTGATGAGGATCGAGGGATTCACGAACACGATGTAAGCCATGGTGAGAAATGTTGTGATTCCTGCGATGATCTCGCGACGAACAGTCGTGCCTTGCTCTTTCAAACGAAAGAGCTTCTCCATGTTTTCTCCCTCCCACAGGTAGAAGTGCACAACGAAAACACAACAATGATGATACCTTTCGCTTCTTAACATTTTTTGAAGCACAAGTTGAAAGAGCAAGAAAGTGACAGGCTCAGTAGATGAGAACGAACGCAAAAACCCCCCTTGCGGGGGGCTTGGGATTGTTGCCCATGAAAATCATTTGTTCGGCTTTCTAACCCACCAGGATGTTCAGAACTTGGTGAGAACAATTGCGAGGAGTCAACCAACAATGACTTATGAGCCCATGTTGTTTGACCTCTTCGTTGCGCTCGTATGTCCTTCTTCATGATCTCGCGTTTCGAAGCTGACTATGTGTAACGATGAATTCGATTCGGGTGGTGACGCTTCGTCTGTGAGAGTTGCAACCTTCAATGATTTTGATGAATCTTTCCGAAACCATTAGATTGGGAGCGCACACTCTTTTCAAGCATAGTTCGTTACGAAAGATTAGACCAAGGGCCATTTACGGGATGCTTCCCGCTGAAGAATGTACCATCCAAGGAGCGCTCCCATAAATATATATACGGATGTGACTATTGCGGCGAGGAAACTACGATGTAAAACTCACCGATACAACGTCATGTTTGGGCTGTTGCTGATGGAAAAGATCCAGACCACATTTTCAAAACATGGTCGAGTACAATCAACAAGCCAGTTCTGGATGTGGTGAAGAGTAGAAGAAACTTGACACTGAGTTGGTTGTGTGCTAATATGATTAACGGCGTTGCGGGGTGGAGCAGCCAGGCAGCTCGTTGGGCTCATAACCCAAAGGTCGCAGGTTCAAATCCTGCCCCCGCTACCAGACGTTTCAAAAAGGGGAGGAAGTCATCCTCCCCTTTTTGGTAAAGTGTCTTCACCACTTGGTGGTTCCGAACGAGGACGAAGTTTCAATCTTACCGATTCGTGGGCTCCACCGTCACCTCATCGAAATAGATCGTCGTAGGTTTGTGCAAACCGAGCTCGAAGCTTATCTGAACGACTTCGTCCACATCTTTTGGATGTGTGTAAGAATATGTGAAGGTTTGCCATTCAGTTGTGAGATTCACAGTTTGAACAAAGTAGTTTATCCATGGATCGTGGTTCTGAAGGATCTTGACGTTTATCAATCTTGGAACATCTGCTTTGGCTTTGAACGAGATGGTGTAACTCTTTCCACGCTTCAAACCGATCCACTGGTTGAACTGGATATGCCAGGTGTCAGTTCCTGAGTTTGCAACGATTATGTATGCGTAGCCATTCTTCACTCCGTAATCGCTCACACGAGCACCGCTTATTCCGTACCTTCCAGCTTCCCAGATGAACCATTCGTCTGGCCTATTCGCCTGATCGTTCATGATGGGTTCGTCAAAACTCGGGTTGTTGATCTTCTCGAAGGTGACTTCAGGTACCTCTTGCTCCAGTTCGATTTCTTGCACTTCTTCGTACACTTCTGGGCCAACGTCCTCGTAAACTCTTATGTAATCGATGTACATGCGCTGCGGGAACTGTGTCGTTTCGTCTGGATAACCGGGCCAGTAACCTCCAACCGCCACGTTGACGATCAGGAAGAAGGGTTGATCAAAGACCCATTTGAGTCCCAACGCTTCGAGTTTGGCTTTGGTGAGCACATGATAGAGCTTTCCGTCCACGTACCACTCGATCGCGTCCTTGTCCCATTCGATGTGGAACACGTGAAATTCATCTGAAAAGTCAGGCTCATCCTTGGACAATTTGTAAGCGTTCCCTATGGAAGCTCCACCCGAGTAACCTGGGCCGTGGGCCGTTCCATAAACGGTTCTGGTGTCATGACCAAGCATTTCCATGATATCGATTTCACCGCATGTTGGCCATCCAACTTCTCCTATGTTGCTTCCGAGCATCCAGAGAGCCGGCCATATACCTTGTCCTTTCGGCAATTTCGCTCTTATTTCGATTTTTCCGTACTGAATCTCGAACTTTCCCTCCGTCGTCATCCTCGCGGACGTATAGTCGTAGGTGCCATATTCGTCCGAAACAGTTTCCTTTCTGGCTTCTATGACCAAACATCCGTTTTCGATGAAGGCATTTTCTTTCGTGTAGTACTGGAGCTCAGCGTTCCCCCAGCCGGGAATTCCTTTCGCGTGTCCGTTTCCAATCTCGAAATTCCACACACTCTCGTCTACGAAATCTTCGTCGAACTCTTGACTCCAAACAAGCTTCCATTCTTTCACCTTTCGCTTCCTCGCTCCCGGCTCGGAGACCTCCACGACTCCAACCTCCTTCATGACCACGTCGTCTATCCAAACCGTTCCAACGGCTCTTCCAAGTTGAAACTCAAAGCGCGCTTTCGGATCAGTCTCTTGCCTCATGACGAATTCGAATTCGTAAGTTTGCCAGTCTGTGCTAAGATTGAAAACCATTCCTCCTGATTCATCAGTGCCGGGATTGTAGGCTGGCCAGCCTCTCGTCGCGATGCCTCCGATTTTCACGCCGACGTTTCTTTCACTCGAGGCCTTTGCCTTGAAAGATACCCTGTACTTGTGATACTTCTCCACCAGGATCGGGGATTGAATGATCTGGATCGACCAGGTATGATGTCCACCGTTTGTGATCTCGACGACGAGAACTCCATCTTCGACGTATGCCGTGCCTTCACCACCACTGTTGGGGAAGAAGATCCAGTTTTCCCTGGTGTCGATGAAACCATCCGGAGCCGGTGGCTCGATGTCGACGTTCGCGATGAGAATTGGTCGATCGAATGAACCGTTCGTAAGAACGTTCTGAGCGAGCACGATGATCGGCAAAAGAAACAAGACAGAAAGAACCTTCTTCATGCTCACCACCTCACGGTGCAAACCTCACTTCCTCTTTCAAAACGAACGTTCCCTTCAACCTGATGTCCCTCGAGGAAGAGCCCACTCTGACTTCGTACTCTCCTTTTTCCAAGAGCCATTCTTCTCCATCGAAACTCGCAAGGTCTCTCAGTGGTATTTCGATGCAGATCTCTTCAAACTCGTCACGGTTCAAAAGTTGCGTTTTGTGGAAGGCCTTGAGTTCCTGGAAAGGTTTATCAATCTTTCCCTTCGGCGCTCTGATGTAAACCTGCGATACCTCTTTTCCAGCCATATCACCCACGTTCTTGATTACATAAGAGACCTTCAAGACGTCGCTGTCCACAGAGACTTTCAGATCACCGTAGTCGAACTTCGTGTAGGAAAGACCGTAACCGAACTCGTAAGCTGGTTCAACACCGAAGGTGTCGTAATACCTGTAGCCAACGAAGATGTCTTCTTCGTAGATCACTCTTTCGGGATCTTCCTTGGGTTCTCCCGGAAAGTTCCATGAAGGCACGTCTGAGTAATCTTTTGGGAACGTGGTGGGTAGTTTTCCAGACGGATTCGCTTCACCCGTCAAAAGGTCTGCGACGATCCTACCAGTTTCTTGTCCAGCCTGCCAGATCAACAAGATCCCGTCGACCAGATCTCGCCAGCTCACCATCTCGATGGGACCACCTATGTTGAGCAACACAACAACCTTTTTTCCAACCTCATGGAACTGCTTCGAAACTACTTGAAGGAGTTTGACTTCATCGTCAGAGAGGTAGAAATCTCCCTTGATCGGTTTTCTGTCTTCTCCTTCGCCAGAGATTCTGCTTATCACTACGATCGCAAGGTCGTTCCTTTCAGCGAATTTCTTCACTTCGTCCTCCGTCAAGAAATCTTCCAACAACTTCGGATAGACCAAAAATCCCCAAGGATGTTGCACTGGTTTGTATTGCTCCGTTTCTCTCATCTTCTTGATGTACTCTTCGTACATGTTCGCGAGTTCCTCGTCCACCTTCAATCCTTTCTCTTTCGCACCTTCGAGGACGGAGATCGCGTACCTCGGGTGTGTGTCTCCACTTCCCGTTCCTCCCTTGATCGTTTCTATCTGTCCTGTTCCGAAGATGGCGATCTTTGCATCTTTCTGAATGGGAAGGGTGTTTTCGTTCTTCAAAAGTACTGCACCCTCAATACCCGCTTTGTGAGCGATCTTCGCGTGTGCATCGAGGTCCGGTTCGTTGGAGTACTTATAAGCCTTGAAAGAAGGGGAGTTCACAAGAACGTTCAAAATGTTCCTCACACACTCGTTCAAAGTTTCCTCGCTCAGTTTTCCTTCCTTAAGAGCCTCCATGATTTCACTGATTTCGTCTTTTCTGAACATGTTCACCTGGTTCACCTTACCGGGCATTATCAGATCGTTCCCCGCCTTGAGTTGTTCGACGGGGTTGTCTCCAGCGAACCAATCAGTCATGACGAAACCTTCGAACCCCCACTGCTTTCTCAAAACCTTCGTCAAGAGCCACTCGTTCTGTGAACAATACTTTCCGTTCAACTTGTTGTAGGCGCTCATCACACTCCAAGGTTTGGACTTCTTGACGGCTATTTCAAAGCCTCTGAGGTATATCTCTCTCAAGGCTCTTTCAGAGACGATCGTGTCCACGCTCATTCGATTGGTTTCTTGGTTGTTCGCTGCAAAATGTTTCAGACACGCACCAACGCCTTGTGACTGTACACCCTTCACGAAAGCGGATGCCATCTCTCCCGAAAGGACTGGATCTTCCGAATAGTACTCGAAATTTCTTCCGCACAACGGGTTTCTGTGTATGTTCATCGCAGGTGCCAAGAGGATGTCGACACCGTACTCTCTAACTTCCTCACCCATCGCTTTGCCCACTTCTTCCAAAATCTCGAGGTTCCAGGTGGAAGCGAGCATCACCGCGATCGGAAAAGCAGTTGCATGATAAGTTTTCTCATCGTTCTCGCGCGTTGGGTTAATTCTCAATCCGGCCGGACCGTCTGCCAGGATGGCGCTCGGTAGACCCAAACGCGGTATCGAGTGCGTTTCGCCCGCCACTCCAGCGACTCTCGATTGTGGATTGGAGAACACACCCGGCATTCCAACCCCAACAACGATTTTCACCTTTTCTTCCAAAGTGAGCTTCGAAACGATTTCATCCACGTTTATCATCCTCATCCCTCCTCTTTCGTTCCCGAAAAATGAAGAAAGACAGAAATAAGACTGTGAAGATCATCAAGCCGAGGTTCACGTAGAACTCGACAGGCCTTGTACCTTTCAACAGATAGTAGAGCAGTACGAAAATCTCCAGCACCAACGCCCAGGCGAAGATGGTCAAAATGGCGCGCGTGAACATCTCACAGACCTTCCAATTTCCTGTAGAGTTTCGGGATGCTCTCCACCAAAACCTTCGAATACTCGTGGGTTGGTTCGAGCACCACTTTGTCTGGATGACCCCTTTCCACTATTTCTCCGTCCTTCATCACGAAGATGTTGTCAGACACGTAGTAAGCGAGCCCGAGATCGTGGGTTATGAATATGATGGAGGTTCCCTGTTCTTTTCTCAGCTCCTCCAGAAGTTGTATGATCCCTCCTCTGCTCGAGGCATCTATCATGGAGGTCGGTTCGTCCGCGACTATCAAAAAAGGTCTCAAGATCCAACATCTGGCTATCATGATCCTTTGCTTTTGTCCACCGGAGATCTGGTGTGGATACTTTCCCAGAACATCCTTGGGATCTATCCCCACTCTGACGAGCGATTCTTTTATCAGTTCCAACGCTTCTTTCTTGTTGGAAGGTTTCTTCTCCAACAGGTTAATCGCTTGCCAAAGCGTTCTTTCGACTGGATAGAAGGGATTGTAACTCGCGAACGGATCTTGAAAGACCGCGTGAACTTTTCTTCGAAAGTCTTTGATCGATTCATGATCTTTCAAGTCTTTCCAGATATCTTTGCCTTCGAAGATGATCCTTCCACTTGTCGGAGGAATGAGTCTCAAGATCATCTTCGCGGTTGTTGTCTTACCAGAACCACTCTCTCCCACGAGTGAGACAATTTCTCCTTCTTTGACTTCGAAAGAAACGTTTTTCACAGCCTCTATGCGTTTTCTTGAGAAGAACCCCAGGGTGAATATCTTGGTGAGGTTTTCAACCACGAGTCTGCTCATGTTCTCTCCTCCGAATACAGAAAACAGGCCACCTTTGAACCTTCCTCAACTTCTCTTAACTCTGGTTCTCTTTCCTTGCACACCTCCATCACATGTGGACATCTGGGATGGAACCTGCATCCGCTGGGTGGATTTATCAAGTTGGGTGGCGTGCCGGGAATCACGCTGATGCCTCTTCTTCTGACCTCAGGTTCAGGCGTCAACACCGAATTGAACAGACCTTTCGTGTATGGATGGAGGGGTCTTTGCAATATCTTCTCCATGGTGGATATCTCAACGATCTTTCCAGCGTACATGACGATAATCCTGTCGGCGATCTGTCGAACGGTGGCGATGTCGTGCGTTATGAAGATGATGCTCCTCACAACACCCATTCTCTTCAACTGCATCAAGACTTTGAGGAACACCTTTTGGTTGACTACGTCGAGGGCAGACGTCGGTTCATCTGCTATCAGAAGCTTTGGGTTCAAAATCGTCGCTATGGCTATGACCGCCCTCTGTCTCATGCCTCCACTGAGTTCGAATGGGTATCTCTTCAACCAAAGTGGGTTCAGGCCAACTTCTTCAAATCTTTTTTCAGCTTTCTGCAAAAGTTCTTTCCCATTCAGTTCGTGCGACTGTGCCAGGTGTTCAACGTATTTTGCCATCCTTATCGTCGGCATCAGAGCGTTCATCGCGCTCTGCGGAACGATGGTTATCTCTTTTCCCCAAAGTTTTTTCTTCACTTCCTCCCTCGACATGGAGGAGATCTCTTCGAATTTTCCGTCGATCTTCATGAACACTTTGCCTTCGACCAGAGTTAGCGGCTTTAAGATGTTCATAGAAATGAGGTTCGAAAGCGTGGTCTTTCCGCAACCTGATTCACCCACCACACCGATGACCTCGTCTTCAAATATTTCGAACGAAACTCCATCCACTGCCCTGACGGAAACTTTCTCCAATTTATAGTAGGCCTTCGCGTTTTCTATTCGCATCAATACTTCGTTCACTCTCTATTCCTCCCTCAAGCGCGGGTTGAAAACTTCATCCATCGTCGTACTGATAACCATGAGCGACGCCGTCAAAGCAACGATGGCAACTCCTGGTGGAACGAACCACCACCACAGTCCTCTTCTCACAGCTTCCATGAGCACCGCCCATTGCAACATCAAACCAAGAGAAATTCCTCTCGTGGGTCCAAGACCTATCAGACTCAAACCCGCCTCGCCCATTATGCCTCCGTTTATGAAGAGCACGAAGGACATGAAGGCGTAGGTGGCTATGGTCGGCAGTAAATCTTCTATCACCAATCTCATGTCCGAATAACCCGCCATGATCGAGAGATAGACGTACTCTCTCGACATGACACTCATCAACTGTGCCCTGATCGCCCTCGCGAACCAAGGCCACTGGAACAGCCCCAAGATCACGGCGACAACTTCCATGCTTCTTATCCTCAGATAACTCGCGATCAGTATGGCTATGAGGATAGATGGTGTCGTCAAAACGATGTTCGTTATCGCCATCAACGTGTCATCCACAATGCCTCTTTTCACCGCCGCCAGACTACCAACGACAGTTCCAATACTCAAGGAAATGATCGCCGCAAGAAAACCTATGTAAAGGGAGGATCGAATGCCGTGGAGAAGTTGTGCCAGAACATCTCTGCCGTACGTGTCCGTACCCAGCGGATACTTAGCGGAAGGAGGTTGTTCGTAATCCCACGTCATCTTGGTGGGACTGACTCTGTAAAGAACAGGTCCCAAAATGCCCAACATCAAGAAGAAGAGGAATATCGAAATGCCTACTATGAATTTTTTATTCTTGAAAAGTGGCCTTATCATCGTCGCGAACATTCTTCATTCCTCCTGTCCGAGTCTTATCCTCGGATCTATCAGTGCGTACAAGAAATCCACGATGAAGTTCGCTAGATAGATCGATGCGATGAGAATGACGAATATTCCCTGTATCATCGGATAATCCAGCGTTGTCAGAGCTTTGAAGAGCAGAAAGCCCGTGCCGGGATAGTTGAACACGATTTCGGTGATCAGAGCACCTCCAAGGATTCCTCCCAAACTCAGAGCGAGCCCCGTTATCTGTGGCAAAAGCGAGTTTCTGAAGGCGTACTTGAAGATCCTCTTGTCTTTCATTCCAAGATACTCTGAGAACAAAGAATAATCGCTTCCAAGTTCATAAACAACCATCACCCTCATGCCTATCGCCCAGCCACCCATCGCAGAGATCACGATTGAAGCGAAGGGCATCACGTAGTGTTTCAGAGCGTCCAAGAAAAATCCCCAGCTCAGGTTCGGTATGGTTCCCAGAGAGTAGGCACCTTGAGTGGGAAGCCAACCGAGTCTCACGCCGAAGAAGAAAATGAATATCATTCCGAGCCAGTAGTAGGGTATCTGTGAAACGATCAAGGAAGTTGTCAAAACCCCTTTGTCTATCCACGTGTTTCGTCTGTAAGCTGCCATTGCCCCGAGGGTGTTACCGAGTATCCACGCAACGAGTGTTGCGGGTAGAAGAAGAACCAACGTCCAAGGTATCACAGGAACGACGAGGTCTATAACCTTTCGAGGATAGAAGGATATGGAAGTTCCAAGATCACCGCGCAACGCTTTGAAAACGAACGTCACGTACTGAACCAACAGAGGTTTGTCGATCCCAAACTCTGCCATCAAAGTTCTCTCGGCAGCCCTTATGGCTTCTGGATTCGCTTGGGCCAGTCTTGAAAGGTTCGAAAGCAATTGAGCGAGTGGATTTCCGGGGATCGCCCTCGGAAGTATGAAAACTATAGTGGTCGCAACGATGTACGTCACCAAAAGAAAGATGAAACGTCTCAAAAGGAACTTGAACAACGGTTTGGAAGCCATTTCTTTCTCCACTCCTCTTGGGAGATTGTAAACCGGCCCCAGACGGGGCCGGATAGATCACTTCTTTGCGGACTGAAGATCCTCAAACACCTTCGAGGTTGGTACGCCCATTCCGCCTTTGTCGGTGGTTTCTATCCACTTTGGAACAGGCTGCGGGTTGTTTTTTGGAGAGATACCGAACAGTGTTGGCAAAGTGTCCACATGCCACGGGGCAGGCCTGAACCAGTACGGATTGTCTTGGTTCGGCCAGTTGATCCAGTACTTCGTCGAGTACTCGTACCAATGAGCTGTGAAGAACGCTGGAACGCTTGGCATATCTCTGTAGATGATCTCTTGAATTCTGAAGTACGCGTTCTTTCGAACTTCTGGATCCAGCGTCGAGACGGCTCTGTCCAATAGTTCAACGACCTCATCGTTGTCGTACCTCTGCCAATCTCCAGCCCAAGTCACTTCACCGACTGGTGCAGAAAGCCTCTTGTCGAGCACGAACCTGTAGATGTTGAACGGATGATCGAAGCTTGGACCAACGCTCCAGGAAATGATGATGTCGAAAGTTCCTTTAGTCATTCTGTCTGCCCAGACGGAGTAGTCTGGGAATTCTGTGACAACATCGATGCCTATGCTTCTCAGATTCTCGGCGATCATTTCGCACATCATCATCCAGTCTGTCCATCCGTATGGAACAGATATAGTGTACGGACCAAGTTTCTTACCGTCTGGTCCAACTCTGATACCATCCTTGCCAACCTTGTAACCAGCTTCGTCGAGGATCTTCTTTGCTTTCGCAAGATCGAATGGTATCCTTCCATCACTCGTGCCCCAAGTTTTTCTTGCAAGATCGTAGTTTATATACTGCTTGTTGGGTTCAAACAGGTCTATGACCATAGATGGATGCGCTTGACTACCATAACCGAAGTAGGCCTTGACCAACATTTCTTCGTAAGGTATTGCGTGGGCAATCGCTTTTCTGACAGCAGGATCGGAAAGCCCAGGTTTTGTGTTGTTCAGATAGACAAATCCCACGCCATCGGGCAAGTAGTATGGTTTTTCGTTGTACCAAGTACCGATGGGCAGTTTCTTCTTCTCCCACATCTCCCATACACTTGGTATGAAGAGTCCAGCCCAGTCGACGTCTCCTTTTTCCACGGCCAAGCTCGCACTCGGGTTGTCTTTGTAGATCACGTGTCCGATGAATTTCGGCCTCGGCAGTCCGAAGATGTCCTTGCCCCACCAGTTGTCAATCCTCTGGTAGATGACGATGTTCGGATCGTAGTAGTAAAGCTTGTAAGGACCAGAGACGACTTGTTCGTCTGGTTTATCGTTGACCCAGTCTCTAATCGTTCCTTCTGCTTCGAGTTTGGAGTAAACATGCTTCGGCATCGGCTGAGCACCGAGTGAATAGGAGAGGAACTGATAGTAGTTCAGCGCATCTTCTCTGGCTTTGAATTCAACAACTTTCGTGTCGATCGCCTTCACGTACTCAATGTAGTTGTCCCAACCAACGCCTGGTCCAACACCAAGCTTTTTCGAAAGCTCCAGTGCGTACACGAAGTCCTCTGCCGTGATGGGTTGACCATCGCTCCACTTCGCCTCGGGCCTTATGTGGATTCTGATGGTCTTGTCATCGACGAATTCGTACTTCTGTGCGATGAACGGTATCCATGCGTCCCTTCCAAGATCGTACTGGAACGCCGAGACGAACAGGAACTGGTCTGTTCCCCAAGTTGACTGTGGTGCGTACAGGTTCCATGTCGTTGCCGGCCCCCAGAGAGCACCGGCGATGTAGACAGTTTCCTCCCTTGGAATGGTGACCTGCGCGATCAAAAGCACAGTTAATGCCAAGACAAGAAGCACCAAGAACCGCCTCATGAAACCACCTCCTCGGATGGTGTAACCCCCCTCTTATAGGGTTTTCAAAACATTCTCGATGACCAAAACGTTACCACCAACAAGGGATGGTGGAACTTCTTTGAAGATGGAATCTCTTATCACCACACCTGTCAGTATCTCCTTTTCCGTGATGGTTTCCAGTTCTCTTCTTATGTACGGTCCAAAGGTCTCGTATATGTCGTTTATCAATCCTCCCAAAATGATGACATCGGGATTCAAAAAGTAAACAAGGTCTCTGAGAACAACTGCGACATGGTGCAAGTAATCCTCCAGGATTTTTTTCACATCCCTTTGTCCAATGAACCAGAGACGCTTTAAACGTTGAAACTTTTCTTCCAGCGGGCTATCATTGTTTCCGACCCATTTTTGCACCTTGTCAATGAGCCTCGAAATGGAAAGAAAACTTTCTATCTCGTTTTTGTCTCCGTTGAATGTCACATGCCCGATTTCCCCCGCGGCGGAGTTCTTTCCTCTGACGATGCTCCCGTCCACCGAGATCGCACCACCTATGCCTTCACCGAAATAGAGAAAGAACGCAACCTTCGATCTCTTCACATCCTGAGAGAAAAATTGTTCAGCCATAAGAGAAAGGTTGGCATCGTTTTCGACAAAAACTTCCATATTCAGATCCACGAACTCCTGTTGAAAATCTATGTTCTTCCAACTCAAATTCGGCGCGAAGATCAAAAGCTTTTTCTCGTAGTTGACCATACCCGGCAATGAAAATACGATCTTTGTGATATCCTTCCTGATGGTTTTCTCCTTTATGATCTTTTCGAATGACATCTTCACACTCTCTTTGAACAGTTCAAAGTTCGGTGGTGTGGGAAATCTTTCGATGACCTTCCACGAACCATCAAGGAAACCGATTGCAACGAGTGTTTCCAGGACCTCGACGTTGTACACAACCGAGGTAATGAAAGATCTCGTGGGACCATAGATGACAGGCTTTCTCCTTTTACCCGTAGTGAAACCTCTCTCCTGTACGAGTCCCTCGTTCACGAGCTCGTTCATTATCCGCCAGATGGCACTCTGGGCAAGTTTTGTGTGACGCACAATTTCCATCCTGCTACTTTGTCCTCTCTCTATCAGGTACCTCAGAATCAATTTTTTGTTCTCTCTCTTCATGGAAATGGGATTCAATTTAGTGTGCGTCGAAGGTCCCTCCATTCGTCT
>DOKY01000019.1:76036-114151 GCA_003510135.1 Pseudothermotoga sp. | reverse complement strand
CCGATATAACTTACTTTCCCTTCTGTTGTACATTACCATCATTAGAAAAACTGCAATATATCTAACGAAAAAGCAGCCTTTCATCCCACCCTTGAAAGAGTACACTTTCCCGGCGGGCTCTCGTAAGGACATCGAACAGATCCTCGGGTCATTAAGAAAATATCCAAACGCCGCTGTCGGAGTCGATGCGCCTTTGATCATCACGAACGAATCTGGTCACAGACCGAACGAGAAGGAATTTCTCAAACACTTTGCGAAGTTTGGTCTCTTATATCCTGTGAACAGAAAAAATATCGTTTCTTTTTTCCTGAACTGCTGTACGAGCGTTTGAAACAGATTGGATACGGCTTCGAGTTCGGCAACATCTTCGAAGTTTATCCCCACGCAACGATCATGATGCTGTTCAACGATATGAGGGTGCTCCACTACAAAAGAGTCAAGGCGACTATGAAGATTTCTTAGATTCGCTGGTCTGTGGTTTGACCGTGGCGATCACAAGAGAAAAAGCTTATCTAACGTTTGGTGACGAGGAAACGGGAATCATGATGGTCCTGGGCCCATGTCGTGGATAAAAAAAGAGGAGGGCGGGGTGGCCCTCCTCTTCGTGTCCATAGATCAGTATTCTGGCGGCATCGGTGGTGTTTCTTTCTTCTCCTCGGGTTTCTCGACAACGAGCACTTCCGTTGTCAGCAACATGCCCGCGATCGATGCGGCGTTCTGTAGTGCGCTCCTTGTGACCTTCGCCGGGTCTATGATTCCAGCTTTGAACATGTCGATGTATTCGCCTTTGAGTGCATCGAAACCATAGCTGAAGTCTTCCGAGTTCAGAATGCGCTCCACGATAACTGCACCATCGTAACCGGCGTTCTCAGCAATCTGCCTGACGGGTGCCTCGAGAGCTTTGTACACTATTGAAGCCCCTACCTTCTCGTCACCATCGAGCTTGTTCATGACTTCCTCGACAACTTTCCTGGCCCTCAACAGTGTCACTCCACCACCCGGAACGATGCCTTCCTCGACGGCAGCCCTTGTTGCGCTCAAAGCATCTTCAATCCTGTGTTTCTTCTCCTTCAGTTCGGTCTCCGTTGCTGCTCCAACCTTTATCACGGCGACTCCACCGGCGAGTTTTGCCATCCTTTCCTGCAACGTTTCTTTCTCATATTCCGATGTCGTCTGCTCGATCTGAGATTTGATCTGTGCGATCCTCTTCTTGATCTCCTCAGGCTTACCCTTGCCACCGATGATGATCGTGTCGTCCTTCTTGACCCTTACCAGATCAGCCCTGCCGAGATCCTCAAGCGTGACATCCTCAAGGTTTATGCCGAGCTCATCGCTTATGACAGTTCCGCCGGTCAGTATGGCGATGTCCTGCAGCATGGCCTTTCTCCTGTCACCGAAACCAGGTGCCTTGACAGCGCAGGCCATGAGTGTGCCCTTGAGTTTGTTCAAAACCAGCGTCGTCAACGCCTCGCCTTCGACGTCTTCTGCGATGACGAGGATGGGTTTACCTGTCTGGGCAACCTTTTCCAGGATCGGTATCAACGGTCTCACGGCGCTGAGTTTCTTGTCGGTGATGAGTATGAACGGTTCCTTCAGTTCGACTTCCATCTTTTCCGCATCGGTGACGAAGTAAGGTGATATGTAGCCCCTGTCGAACTGCATACCTTCTGTGAACTCAACGTATGTTTCGAGTGTCTTGGAATCCTCAACGGTGATGACTCCATCTTCTCCCACTTTGTCCATGGCCTCGGCGATCAGTTCGCCGACCTCCGGATTGTTAGCACTTATCGACGCAACGTGCGCTATGTCTTCTCTCCCGGAGAGCTTCTTCGCGTTATCTTTGATGAACTTGGCAACCGCTTCGGTGGCCTTGTCGATACCACGCTTGAGAAGTAGCGGGTTGGCTCCGGCTGCAACGTTCTTCAAACCTTCCTTGATCATCGCCTGTGCGAGCACCGTAGCAGTGGTCGTACCGTCACCAGCGACGTCGTTGGTCTTAGAAGCGACTTCTTTAACAAGCTGTGCTCCCAAATTTTCGAACTTGTCCTCAAGTTCTATCTCCTTGGCAATCGAGACTCCGTCGTTTGTGATGGTCGGAGAACCCCAGCTCTTTTCGATCACGACATTCCTGCCCTTTGGTCCAAGCGTGATCCTGACAGCGTCCGCAACCTTGTTAACTCCTCTTTCAAGCGCTCTGCGAGCTTCTTCATTGAACTTCAACAGTTTGGGCATGGTTCCTCCCTCCTCTCAGCCTTCGATTTTCGCCAGAATATCATTGGCATCAATTATGATGTAGTCAACATCGTCAATCTTGATCTCCGTACCCGCGTACTTGGAGTAGATGACCTTATCACCAGGTTTCACATCGATGTTTTCAACCTTTTCTCCGACTGCAATGACTTCAGCTTTCATGGGCTTCTCCTTCGCCGAATCGGGTAGAACAATCCCACCTTCAGTTTTCTTTTCCTCCTTGATGGGCTTGATCAAGAGTCTTTCACCGAGCGGTACAACCTTCATGGGCACGACCTCCTTTCAAATTTTATCACTCAATGTCATTGAGTGCTAATTATAGAATACACCACTTTGGTTTACAAATCAAGAGGTGATTTATCGGCTTTATCGCTAAATATTCGTGACTAAGGACAACTATTTCGAAATATACCCCAGATAGCCCCATTTTCTCACGAAAACTATCGATTCAATGGTAAAATTTGTTCAATGTGGAGGTGAGAACGTGAGCAAAAAGTACATCGTAAAAGAGTACGTGCTGGCCACCATCGGTGTGGTCATCACTGCCGTTGGAGTCGTTTCGTTCTTGATCCCAAACTTCATTGCCGCAGGCGGTGCGAGTGGTCTTGCGATTGTTTTGAACAGGCTTGTGAGGCTTCCTGTGGGCGTCTGGATGTACATCATAAATGTCGTGCTATTTCTTATTGGTTTCATCACCATGGGCAGAGACTTCAGCGTGAAAACTATATACTGCACTTTTCTTCTCAACTTCATGATAGATTTCTTCGACAGGATAGTTCCGATCCCAAGGTACACAGAAGATTTGATCATCGCTGTTCTTTTCGGAGACATCATCACCGCCGTTGGCATGGCGCTCACTTTCACACAGAATGCTTCCACCGGCGGCACTGACATCATCGCACGCATCTTCAACAGATTCTTTGCTGCACCGATGGGTACCACACTGCTGATTGTCGATTTGGTTGTAGCAGTGCTTGCAGGTGCGGTCATGGGTTCCAAACTCGGTATGTACGCCATCCTCGCTATAATGGTGAACGGAATGATGATAGACTTTGTCCTGAAGGGCATCGAGTCTTCAGCGCAGGTGCTGGTAATCTCAGAAAAACATCAGAAAATCGCCAATTTTGTTTTGAACGAACTGCACAGGGGCGCGACGTACATGGAAGCTAAAGGTGCCTACACCGGTAAGAACAGGAAGATACTGCTCATAGCTCTGAGAAGGAGGGAACTTGGAGAACTTGTATCCTTCATCCGAAGGCTAGATAAGAACGCGTTCATAATAATAAGCGAGGCTCGACATGTGATCGGCGAAGGTTTCCAGAACATAGGGAACGTGTTCTGAGGGGAGTGAAAACTTGAGAACATTTTCCAACATCCTGTTCTACGCTGGCTCCATCGTCTTACTGTTTGCCATAATAAGCTTCGAACTTGGCTTGAAGGCCATGAAAAACAAAGAGGACGAGAAAATGAAGGGTCACAACAGGAGAGGCTGGAAAGCTTTGTTGATAACAGCCGTTCTGTACGGGCTCTCCTTTCTCGCCGCGTACTTTGCCTGAAACATCGTGATAAAATCATTTTAGCGCAACAAAAGGGACGGTGTGTTGTGGTGAGAAGAGATCTCGGAATAGACCTTGGTACCGCGAACACGCTCGTGTATGCGAAGGGCAAGGGCATCGTTATAAACGAACCTTCAGTCGTGGCGATGAACGCAGATACCGGTGAAGTCATCAAAGTCGGTCTTGAAGCGAAAATGATGCTTGGAAAGACGCCCGCTTCGATCGTCGCCGTCAGACCCCTGAGGGATGGAGTGATAGCCGACTACGATGTGGCACTCGCGATGCTCAAATACTTCATAGGAAAGACCAGATCATCCATCTCCTTCTTCAAGCCCAGGGTCGTCATAGGTGTCCCCATAGGCATCACCGACGTTGAAAAGAGGGCGATACTGGAAGCGGGCCTGGAGGCAGGCGCAGCCAGAGTGTTTTTGATAGAAGAACCTATGGCGAGCGCGATCGGACTCGGGCTCGATGTCGAAGAACCCAACGGGAACATGATCGTCGACATCGGTGGTGGAACGACAGAAGTTGCCGTCATATCCCTCGGCAGCATCGTGGTCTGGGAATCGATAAGGTTAGCCGGCGACGAGATGGACGAGGCGATTGTTCAGTACGTTCGTGAGACGTACCGGGTAGCCATCGGCGAAAGAACAGGTGAAAGGATAAAGATAGAAATAGGCAACGTCTTTCCATCTCCTGAGTACGATGATCTGGAAACGATCGTTACTGGTATAGATCTGTCGACGGGGTTGCCCCGGAAGATCAGCATAAGAGGTGGGGAGGTCAGGGAGGCCCTAATGTTGCCTGTGAACTCCATCATCGACGCGATCAAAGCAACGCTCGAGAAAACTCCACCCGAACTGGTCACAGACATCGTCGAGAGGGGCATAGTTACGAGCGGGGGCGGTTCGCTCACCAGAGGATTGGATAAGCTGATCGAGAAAGAGACCGGAATCAAAGTGGTCAGAGCCGAGGATCCAATGACCAGTGTCGCGATCGGTGCGGGCAAAGTTCTCGAGAAAGTCGACATTCTGAAGAAGCTCCAGCAGGTAGACTGATGACTAGTCGTCAAGTGAACCTTTTCATCGCCTATTTGTTGATCTTCTCAACTATTTTTGCTTTGAACGCTGTTTTCCAGGCGAAGCCGGTGAAGTTTCTCTTCCGCTTCGTTCACACCATCGTTTACCCTGCGAACGTTTTGAGGTACACGCTTCACAAGTTTGGTGAAGCGGTCATGCTCGTTTTCAATGCCGGTGAGCAACAGACTGTCGTAAAGATCAACGATGTCACCTTCGAGCGGTCGAACACCGTTCTTGGCTTTCGTCAAAATTATTTGATCGCAACGGGACGGGCGAAAGTCGGCGACATTGCGATCGATGCGACAAACAATCGTTTCGTCGGGATCGTTCGATACGTGAGTGACCATATGTGCTGGATCGAGCCGTGGGATTCTGCTTTGTTCTCGATGCAGGTGAGTGTCGAATCGAGCCAGGTGAGGATAGAAGGCGAAATCTCGGGTGGAACGAGATTGAAGATCTACGAAGACGTGGACGTAACGGGTTTCACGGTGAGAATTTCTGAGAACTTCACGAATGGGAAACTTCTGAGAGAGATGAACTGCGACAGGCTCGGGACAGTCGTCGGCAGACAGGGAGACTTTTTCCTGGTCAAGATCGATCCTGTTCGCCCGACTCGTTTGTGTTATCTTCCGGGGTATTGACCAGCTGCTGCATGATTTGAGACAGAAGCTTGGCGTCTTCCTCGCTGTACTGTTCCTTTTCCTCCATCTTCGTTAGCACAGAGAACGGATCTTCCCCAACCAAGGTTTCTGACTCCTTCCTCTCTCCTTCCTTGGAAATTATTTCTTGAACTATGTTCTCGATCTGAGCCTCGAGCTTCTGCAGTTCTTCGTCCGCCTCAAAATCAATGACTCTCTTACCCTGCTCCAGATCTTTCGAAACCACGTCGATGCTCTGCAGCTGGCGTTCGAGTCTTTCTTCCGGTGTGAGTTCTCCTGCTTCTTCAGTGCTGATTTTCTTCATCCCCTTCATCACTCTCAAAAGCAGGAACGTTGCGGCGAAACTGATGATGAACACCCCGGTGATGAGGAACAGAGGCGTGTTCTTTCTTGAAGCTTGAGTCTGTGTGGAAGTTGGGGCTGGAATCCTCGATCTCAACCACTCGAGCCATTCTTCACTGGCTTTTGAGCCTTCGCGTATCGCTTTCAGTATGCTTGCTGCCACGGCGTTGCTTGACTCGTACGGTTCCAGGTAAGCTTTGGCTTTCGCATAATCTTTGATCATGAATGCACATACGCCCATCCGCAGTTTCACCAGAGGATCGTACGATTCTATTCTCGGCTCCAGCTTCAACGCTGTCTCGAACCACTCCAGGGCTCGCTTATAATCACCTTGAGTGTAGGCATTCAGGGCAGAATTGTAGTATTCTAAAGCGTTCGAAAAGCTCAGGATCGAAAGCAAAACCAGCAGAACCACCATGTACCTCATCAGCCATCCCTCACTTCAATTTATACACCTCCACACGCGATTGCGAAAGAACATAGATCTTGTTAGCTCCAACCGCGATATCTTCCACCGCATTCGGAAAAGAATGATAGGTCGATCTCAAAGTGAGCTTGGAAAGATCAAACACGAACAGACTCGTGGTACCACATATCAGCACCGCATTGTCCAGAAGAAAGAATCGCTTCGGATCGATCCATCCTTCTGTACCCCAAACATATGTTCCATTCTTGAGATCGTAGACGAGCAAGCTGTAGCTTCTCAACCCCACAAGCAACAGATCCGACACCAGCAAACAGCTTGTGAAATCGATTGACCTTCCCTCGATCTTCAGCCTCGATGCATCGAGCAGTTTCCTCAGTTTCTCACCGGAGAACTCGTAAATCTCTTTGTTGGTCATCAACAGAGTCGAAGGACCTCCCATGAACCTTCCATAGACTCCTGAGACACTTTGAACCACTTTCCAGCCATTCTCCCATCGTGCAAGGACCAGACCCTCCTTCACCCTCAGCAGCGCAAACACACCATTCTCAGTGACCAAAACATCCTCTGTGTTCGCTGTGTTTATCTTCGCAAGTTCCAGCATCCTGCTTCCGTCAAAGAAATACGCACTCTCGTTCGAAACGAAGCCCAAACCCGTTTTGAACGAGTGTACATAGCGAATCGTGCCGGACTTCACCCTTTTTCCTTCGCTGTAGAGACCATCGCTGAGCACGTAGAAGAGCCTTCCCGCAGCAAAATGAACGCTTGAAACGTTGCCCAGGTTCAGCGTTTCGATCTTCGTGAAAAGTTCCGAGCGTTCAAACCTGCCTGGTAGAGTGACACGCCTTTGAACGGTCTCTTCTTTCTTGGCTTGGGCCGTGGTTGACTGAGCAGTCTGCTCCTGTTTAACTATTCTTTCTGTTTGCTGAGCCTGAGGAGATCTTTCCGGGTAGGTTTCCTCGGTGTACTCTGGAACCTCGATACGCGTTTCTGCGAGAAACTTCTTCAATGTATCGTGAAAAACCGGATCGAGGTAACAATCAAAGAAAGAACCTTTCAGAACGAGTTTCTGTGTTCCTTCTAAAAAGGCGCTATTGTGACTCACCACACCATCGCCTTTGCCAGCAACCAGCTCGGGATAGAACACTTCAAGCTGGGTTCCTCCAACATCAATCGAGGCCGGAGGCGAGTTTCCCACCGCGACGAGGTACCTCACATCTTTTCTCGCAGTCCCGTCGAGTTTCTTCAACAGTTCCGAACCGGTGAGGATCTCTCCGTAAATGGGACCGAGCGCTTCGAGATAGTACAGCAGATGAGATTTCATCGCATCCACCATGAAACGATCGACACCGAAGTTGCTCGCCACAACCTGAGAGTCTTTTCTGTAGAGCAACGTACCATAGTAGAGGGGATTAACGACATTGGTCCCTCTATTGGGCGGACTCACGAGAACCAAACTTCGAACGTTCTTGACCTCCGGATGCAGTTCCACCGCGAGCCTTGCTATGATGGCTCCGACGCCGTGCGCGACGATATCGAAGTCAAAGTTTCCAAGTCTCACCAGTTCCATAGCGAGTTTTTCCGCTTCGAAAAGCAAATAACTCGGCATTCTGGTCTGCGCAAAACTGCGAAAGGAGTTCATGTACGAAACTGAACGTGTACCCGCAATGGGATAGTCGTAGTACATGATTGTTCTGTTTGGAAAGAGTTCGATCCAGAAGTTCGCCGAATCGTGAGAGGAATTCACAAAACCAAGGAAGCCTCTGTCCATATCTGGCACGAGCAGAAGAACAGGTTCTGTGCTTTTTGATCTCTCGATCAACAACTGGAGGCCGAGCTTCTGTTTCTCTGGAACGTCCGCGATTAAACCGATCATCGATGTGTGGAATGCCTGTGCCTCAACGTATGGCCCCTTTTCATCAACGCCCATTGACGCCCCACCGAAGACCCTGTAGATGGGCTGGCCGGGATCTGGAACGTAGGCCAGTCTCACGTTGGCATAATCTGCACCGAGATAGAGGTCTCTTGGTAGCCTGTAGACGATCCTGATGGGTCTCATCGCAAACTCGTCAACGCCGTCCGAGGGAGACACATCATAGAGATCACCAACAAACACGCTCGAGATTGTCTGCGGCAGAGTCTCTCTCGGAATGCGTTTCACGACGAAACTCTTCCTAACGCCGTACGTACCATCCGGTGCAACGATAGACAGGGGAACTGAAGCTTCCTCTCTTGTCCCGCTCAGCACGACGTTCCTGCTTGCAAAGAACCTCCACAAAAAAATCGCCGCGACAACTGCGACCACCACGAAGATAGCTATCAAGAGCAATCTTCTTCTGAAGATCGAGAGGAACAGTTCAGAGAACTTCATCTTTTCACCTTTTCGCCAGATCCTCGAGCAATTGGCGCACACTGTTGAGCTTCAGCTTCTCGAGCTGGTGCATTACAGACCTCAATAACTTATCGGCGAAAACCTTGCTTTGCTCAAGATTGAGGATCTTCACAACGGTAGGTTTACCGAGCGCCACATCCCTGCCGACGGGCTTGCCAAGTTTGTTCTCATCACCACACACATCTTTGATGTCGTCCCGAATCTGAAACCATATTCCAAGAGCTTCGCCGAGTTTCGAAAACCTCTCGGCAAGATCGAATTTACCTGCGAGTATCGGCCCGGTGGCGAAGCAGAACGAAAAAAGAGCACCCGTTTTCTTGGTGTACATTCTCAGTACTTCGCCAAGGTTCGGACTTGCACCTGTGTACTCCACATCTAGGGCCTCTCCAACGAGTACTTGGTAGGTCGAACGAGAGAAGTACCGAAACAGCATTTCCTTCTTTCTCGGTTCGGCGGAAGAATCGCTCAGCACGCGGAACGCTCTCAGCATGAGACCATCCCCCGCGAGGATGGCCGTGTCATTACCAAAAACCACGTGGCACGAAGGCTTTCCTCTCCTCAAAGGAGAATCGTCGATCTGTGGTAAATCGTCGTGAATCAAAGACGCCGTGTGGAACAGTTCCACAGCGAGCGCCGGATGCCAGACAAGATCCTTCGGCACGTTCAGATCGTTGCAGATCGACCAAATAAGGAGCGGACGGAGCCTTTTACCGGGTGTCAGAACGCTGTAAGCCATCGCCCGCTCCACCCTGCAGCAAGCTTCCTTCATCTCTTTTTGCAAAAGTTCTTCGAACTCTTTCAAAAATTCAGTCTCTGTCTTCCTCATCTTCCTCTTTTGGCTCATCCCTCAACATCTTCTTGAACGTGTCGATGTCGAGGTTCTCAACGAATTTCTTAAACTCCTCGTCGCTCGCCTCTTCGGACATTTCAAGATCTATGGCGTGCTCATCCACGATCTCGTTGCTCACATAAATGGGCACATTTTTCTTGACTGCAAGCACTATGGAATCTGAAGGCCTCGCATCCATCTCTATGATCGCGTGATCTTCTGACTCTTCTTCTTCTCCCTCGATTGCCGCCAGATCTCTTATGACCAGCGTGGCGTAGTAAATGTTCTCCTTGACACTGTGTATGACGATTCTCTCCAGCTTCGCATCGAGCGCGTCAAGCAGGTTGAGTATCAGATCGTGAGTCAGTGGTCTTGGAAACTCGAACCCTTCCAGACTCATGGCCAACGCGTTGGCTTCGCACGCACCGATCCAGATCGGCAAGACCTTACTCGTACCTTCAATGCCTAGAATCACGACAGGAGAGTTGTGCACTTTGTCGAGGACGAGCGCCTTGACCCAAGCCTTCCTCATCGAAATCACCCCCTGTGGGAACTCCTGAGTTCCTCCACTCCAGCCCTGACGATGTTTTCGACCGCTTTCGCCAGTTCGACCTCGTTCTCGAACTGATCGGGATCGATCGGTGGATGAACCTTCATCAAAACGGTGCCCGGGTTGAGGACGAGACTCTTCTTCGGCACCAAGAACATTGTACCCCATATGGAGACAGGCAGCACTTTCACTCCGAGCTTCTTTGCCACCTTGAAAACAGCCGTTTTGAATTCGCGAACCGAACCGTCCTCGCTCCTTGTGCCCTCCGGAAAGATCAAGAAAGATTCCCCATCTTTCAGCAGCTTCATGATCTTCTTTATGACTTGCGCACCTTCAGCGGGGTTCTTCCTGTCCAAAAAGATGCCTTTCAAGAATTTGACGTACCAGCTGACACCCGGCACCCACGCCAGCTCTTTTTTCGCGACCATTGGCATGGGATCGACGTAGCCCAGTATCAGTGGTATGTCCATCAAGCTCTGGTGGTTCGGCGTGACGATATAGTTGGTGTCGGGTCTGTAGTTCTCCAGACCCTGAGCGATCACCTTGCAGAACATGAACCTGAACGTGTTTCTACCAAAGAGCTTCACCTGTTTGAGAACGAACCTCCTTGCCCTTTGCTCACCAACGAACAGTTTCAAGATCCATCCGAGAAACAACACCAGCGCGCCCAGTATGACGACGTAGATGACCGCCGAGACAAGAAAGTAGATCGTCACAAGAATTCTCTTCAATTCGCACCACCTCGGATCTTTATCCTCTCAAACCTCATCGAGGCAAGATCTATCAACATCAGCTCGTTCACCAGGCCCGTCACATCGCCACAGATCAACTTGACTGCTTCGTTCACCTGCAGCGAAGCGATCAAAGTCACCAGAGGTGGATAAACCTGCCTGATCGCACCCTCTTTTGGAGCAGCCGAAAAGATCTGTCTCAATCTGACAGAACCTGGCAGAACGTTCATCAGCTGGCCAGAGAATCCTTCAACACCCGCGTGGACGAGCGGAATTTGTTTTTTCTCGCAGAGAATATCGAGGGTGAACTTCGACTCGAAATTGTCCAGACAATCGATCACCACATCAACAGAAGGAAGACAGAAATCGGGATCGATCCTCATATGCATCGGAACTATTTCACAGTGTGGATTTATCTGACAGAGCTTTTTCTGTGCAACCTCCACTTTTCTTTGGCCAAGATCAGACCTGTCGTAGAGGATCTGCCTGTTCAGATCCGGTTCATCCACAACACCACTGTCGAGCAGATAGACGTGACCGACACCGAGACGAACCAGGAGCGAAGAGACTGTACAACCGAGCCCACCAACACCGGCCACCAGAACCTTGGCACTGAAGAGCCTTTTCAGACAATCACCGAGCAACTGGCTGTGACGCTGAAACATCTCAGCCACCACTGACGGGAACGAAGATGACCAGTTCTCCGTCCCAAACACTTGAAGGTGAAAGGTCGACCACGTTCACACCGTTCAGCAACGCGATGACCCAGCTCTTTCTCACCGAGCCATCCTGTTCCACCACGAGGTAGGCACTGTCATCGTTCACGTCCAGCCTCACTCTTTTACCAGAAGCTTTCGAGATCTGATCGAAGATCTCTTCCTTCTTTCCGGGTTTGACCTCGATCTCTTTCAGACCAACCATCGCATCGGCGAGGTTCGAAAATCTGACCCGCATCTTCTCACCTTCCCATTTATTATACCGTTAAGGCAACCAGCCGAGGGTTCAAACAAATCTCATCTCGAAATAGAAACTCTCACCTGACGGGGTGAGACACGCTGGTGGAATTGAAAATGTATTCTGAAACCTTTACATAAGTGGTTAACCTCAACCATGTTTTAGTTTTTGGGCTCCGCTCTGCACATGTGCGATCGATTCAAAATCCAGTGTGACAGTAACTCCAGCTTCGATCTCTTTATCCTGAATCTGAAGTGAGCTAGATGGAAACAGTCTGGTTTATGAGGATCGTCGTTTCGATTTTTCAACCGACTTCTCGCTGGGTGTATCATATTCTTGATGAATCCCAAGATCGCCGTCGTTGGAGGAAGTTTCATAGACATCTACATATACGGTGACGAGCCGCACAGATGTGAAATTCTCGAAGAATGTGGCGGTTCTGGTTTTAATGTGGCATTTGCACTTCACCGACTTCGGTTTGAAGTTCTCTTCTTCTCGAACGTGGGAGAAGATCACAGAGGAACTTTCTTTCTCAGCAAACTCCAGCAGCTCGGCTTCGACACCAGTCACATCAAGCGAAAGAGCGGAGAAACGGCTCTACACATATCTTTCAACGACAAAACCATAGCGGTCAAGCGTGGTGTTAACGATCTGGACGTAGACATAGACTGGGACGCTGTTTGTGAATGCTCATTCGCGTTCATCAATACTGAAATTCCCAGACGAACCATAGAGCGTTTCCTGAAAAATTTCCACGGAAAGGTTTTTCTCGACGCAGGTCCCAGACGCATCCTGAGCGACTACATCAGATCCTTGCACAAAGATTTGATCCTGATAGGCAACGAGTCACAATGTGAAACACTCACATGCGATGTGGTCAAGATGGGACCACGCGGCGCAAGGTGGAAAGAGCTTTACATCGCAGGTGATGGTTCTGTTCATCCTTACACGACGGGCTGTGGAGACGTGTTCGATGCCGTGCTCATCTTTTATTTGCTGAAAGGTGAAGAAAGAATGGTCGCCCTTGAAAGAGCGGTGAAGGTCTCACAGGAAGCCTCAAAGAGTTTCAAAAGCGCCCTCGCGAAGGCCCAGGCTGTAGCAGATCTCCTCAAGGGCGCCGGAAGCGATCTCAGTACATGATTGTGAAGACCGTCACGATGTGATAACCCGGGTTTGTCTGGTTCGAAATGCTGAACAGACCCACGCCGAAGTGTTTGTACCTTTCTGGTATATCGACTCCAAGTAACTTCTCGAGCAACGCTTTGAGCGTTCCAGGCTTTTCGACCGTCGCCGCTTCAGTCGGTACCAGGTCCCACACGACGCTCACTTTGAGAGTGCCACCCATCATTGGCGGCAGCGGATTGGGAACCTGCGAGGTGTCGATTTTCAAGAATTTCGATGCCGGACCCAGACTCCACTTTGCGGGAGCGTTGCCGAAGTTGTAGATCAGGACGCTTTTCTCCTGAGGAAGACCTGAGAAGAATACGAGCATATCTGGCCTGACAGCAAGTTTCGACATGCGGCTTATACTGCTGATGTCCCAATCACGAATCTGTGCGGACGCGAGCACACCAAGACACACCAACAGGACCGTGAGAAATTTCATGCGGTGATCCCCCCTTCACTGGAACTTCTACACCGGGGGGATTAAAAAAGCATTAGAAAGAATAGCCGATCCTGAGCACCGCGTACGGAATGATCCCAGTGAGGTCCATCGCCAACGTCGTGTTCTTCGCCAGAAGATACTTGAGCCCTCCGCCGACTGCCACTGACAAATTTTCGCTCAGGAACTTTTCGAACAACACCTTTCCCGCGAACAGATTACCGGTGTAATCGGCCTGTGACAACTTTCCATCCTGACACGCAATGGACGCCAGCACCCAGTGTCCCTCACCGGATATCTGTAGCACGATGTCCAGAAAGTCCATCGCGAACGTGCCTTCGAATCCCAGGCAAAAGAGTCCAAAGTTGTGACTCTCACCTTCGAACCGCACTGAAAAATTCTGCGAAGACACAATCGCTCCGAACCTCAAGCCTCTGTGCAAACCATAATCGAAGCTAAACTGCACACCGTAGCTGGTGAGCGCATCGATCTGTTTTTCTTCACCCTCGAGGGTCAACCGCTGAAAAACACCCATTCCGAGAAAAGAATCGAAGTTGACGAACATGTCAGCAAAGACACTGAGACCTGCCACAATCAGCAGCACACACAGAAATTTTCTCATGACTTCACCCCCAACTCGGCCATAACGCCGAAAAGTGCTATCGGCTATTTGAACTCAATCTCAGAACTTCAAAATCTTCCGCAGCTCTTCTTCCAGATCCATCTGGTCCGTCAGGTGTATGACCCTGAAATTCAACGCTCGAGCCGTTTCGATGTTTTCAAGTTTATCGTCTATGAAGACGCTTTCCTCTGGCTTCAACTCGTATCGTCTCATCAGCTCGAGGAAGATCTCTTTCTCAGGCTTGGCCAGCTTCACGTGCGAGGAGATGACCATGCCGTCGAAGTATTTAAAAAAGTCGAACTTCTTCCACACCATGTCGAAATGCTTCTCGCTGAAGTTGGAAAGCACGTAGAGTCTGAAACCCTTCTCTTTGAGCTTTGGTAGCAGTCTTGTGTTCTTCTCTATCGGTCTCAAAAGCTTTGGTACAGCTTCCTTCATGTGCAGGATGTATTCTTTAAGATGTGGAAGTTCCTCCATTTTCTTTTGCCACAACTGATCTTCGTTCATCAAACCCCTGTCCATGAGCCAAAAATCTCTGCTTTCAAAGATCTTTTCGTTCATCTCGTCCGCAACATGTTTGGGAAAGTTCTCGAGCATGTATTGGTACGGCTCCCATTCCAGAAGCACTCTGCCGAGATCGAAGACGATGTTCTTGATCACAACGATTCCTCCCTGTCCTCTCGAAAAAGGATATCCAAAGCTGCAGTTGTTCGTGTCCTGATCTGATTATAACCGTTCCTTAATGTGTCAGCAGGAAAGTTCTGCTATTCTGGAACCAGAATTTGATTGGGAGGTGTTTTTATGCTTGTGGGGTGCGTCATCTTGTAGACGCCATCAGGCAGGATCTCAGGGCGTATCTGCGTCTGGATCCTGCAACGAAGAATGTGTTTCAGCTGATCTTCTTCAACGCTTCCTTCCACGGTTTGACCCTCTACAGACTTTCCCACCTTTTCTATCACTGGAAAATCTATCCCCTGGCGTATCTGTTTCACTACCTCAACCGCGTGCTGTTTTCGATGGATATTCACCCGGCCGCAGAGATCGAACCCGGCGTGGTCATAGACCACGGTATCGGTGTGGTCATCGGCGCGACGGCAAGTGTCAAGAGTGGCACTGTGATTTATCACGGCGTAACTCTTGGGGCGAAACACATCTGCTCTGGTAAGAGGCATCCTGATGTTGGGCGGAATGTTTTCATCGGGGCTGGAGCGAAGATACTCGGCCCTATAAAAGTTGGTGACAACGCCGTCATCGGGGCCAACGCCGTGGTTCTGAGAGACGTTCCAGAAGATTCACTCGCCGTTGGGATTCCCGCGAGAATTTTGAGGAGGGATGACAGTGCTGAACCTGGTCGGCAACACACCGATGGTGAGGTTGACCACAGAACCAAGGGTGTTCCTCAAGATCGAGAAAAACAACCCCTGGGGCAGCGTGAAAGATAGGCCCGCCACTTTCATGATCGAGGCCGCCGAGAAAAAAGGACTCATAAAGCATGGAATCGTGGTCGAACCGACGAGCGGCAACACCGGGATCGCCCTGGCGGCGATAGGCGTATTGAAGAGTTTTCGGGTGATTCTGACGATGCCGGAAAGTGTGAGTCAGGAGAGAGTGAAACTGTTGAAAAGTTACGGCGCAGAGGTGATCTTGACGCCCGCAGAACGTGGTATGAGCGGCGCCATAGAAAAGGCGAACGAGATCGTTGACACGTTAGGTGCTTACATGCCCAATCAGTTTGAAAATCCTTACAACGTCCTGGCACACGAACTCACTACGGCACATGAGATACTCTCTCAAATGAATTACAGAATCGACGCCTTCGTTGCGGGTGTAGGAACAGGTGGAACGATCAGCGGTGTTGGGAGAGTCCTGAAAAAGATCTACAAAGACAGAGTGAAAATCGTTGCGGTGGAACCTGCGAGTTCAGCCGTTCTTTCCAGAGGCGTTTCCGGCAAACATCGAATTCAGGGCATTGGAGCAGGATTTGTTCCCAAGATCCTGGATCTGTCCGTAATTGATAGAATAGAAACTGTCGAAGACGAAGAGGCCTTCCAGACGATGATGTTTCTGATGAAAAGAGAAGCGCTATCAGTTGGCATTTCCAGTGGTGCAAACGTTGCCGTCGCGATGAGGATCGCTCGAGAGCTCCCAGAAGATGCACGCGTGGTGACGATCGCCCCCGATGGCTTTGAAAGGTACATGAGTCTGGTCTCATGAAGGGCAGTTATCTTTTGCTTTTGAAACTGGATCAGCGTACCGCCATAAAAGATCGATGGATCCTCGAGGCAGGACTGTATGCTTACGTGGGTTCTGGAATGAGTGATCTTTCGGCAAGAGTCAAGAGACATCTACGAAAACGTAAGAAAGCGCACTGGCACATAGACTATCTGCTCCAGCATGCAAAAATTGTGGGCGTGATCATGCTGTCATCCGAACAGAGGCTCGAAGAAGAGATATCCTCAGCGCTTTCGAAAAGGTTCGAAGGCCCTGAAGGATTCGGTTCGAGCGATCTCAAGGTGAAGACTAACCTTTACAGGCTGGACGATCTGGACGGGTTCTTCGCGATCGTCAAAGACGTGTTTCGAACCAGACTGGGGGAATGATCCGATGGATCAGTTTGCGAGACTCGGTGACTGGAAAAAACTAACAGGCCTGTTCGAGAAAAAAGAGCACATCGTTTTGGGTTTGATGTCCGGTACCTCCGCAGATGGCCTGGACATAGCTCAGGTACGCTTTTTTTGGAGAAAACAGCTGAGCTTCGAGCTCATGAACGCGGTCAGCGTGAGTTACGAGCCGACGTTCAGAGAGAAGATAATCAAAGCGTACGATAAGCACTCTTCGAACGTCGAGTACGTAACACTTCTCAACTACGAGATCGCGAGAAAGCACGCCGAGATCGTGAAATCCTTCGACTTTTACTGCGATTTCGTTGCCTACCATGGCCAGACCGTCTGGCACGCACCCGCTCAGGGAGCAACACTGCAACTTGGAGAAGCGGACGTACTCGCGGTAGAGTTGCAAAAACCGATCGTACATAGCTTCAGGACCAAAGATGTCGCGCTTTCGGGTGAAGGTGCCCCCATCAGCGCCTACTTTGACTGGGCTTTCCTGATAGGTTCAGACGCTTCCACGGCCGTGCTGAACATCGGTGGTATAGCGAACGTCACCGCCATCGATGCTCACGGTGAGCTCATCGCCTTCGACACAGGTCCGGGCAACTGCTTGATAGACATCGTGGTGCGAAATTTTCTCAACAGAAATTTCGACGAAGGAGGCTCCCTCTCCAGAGAAGGCAGGGTCAACGATAACCTACTCGAAAGAATGCTGGAACACGAAAGAAAATACATCGACAGACGACCTCCGAAGACAACGGGAAGGGAAGTTTACAACATTAGCTTTCTAAAAGAGGTCGGAGCCACGAAATTGCTACATCCAAAAGATCTTTTGAGAACAATCGTGAGTTTCACGGCCCTCATGGTGAAAGAGAACCTGGCTGTGCATCTACCTCACGTCAAGAGATTGTTCGTCACGGGTGGGGGAGCTTACAACCAGACTCTCGTCGACGAGTTGCGCAAACTTGGATTCGAGGTGAAGATTCCCGAAAAGAAACTGATAGATTTTCGCGAAGCGATGGCGATCGCCTTTCTGGGTGAGTTGTTCGTCAGAGCTCTGGCACCATCCAGGATCGTGACAGGGGCTCGAAGAAACTGCGTCATGGGTAAGCTCGCCTTGCCGTGGTAGGAAATGTTAGAAGCTTCTGTAGAGAAACGCTGCGTTCTGTGCGGTTTCGAATCAGAGCTCATAAGTTCATCCATTCGAGTTTGTGTTAACTGCCTGAGGAATAGACCTGCTGAAGCACTCAAGTTTGTGAGAAACGTTCGAAACAGATGGCGCCGATCGATCGATTTCCCCACTTCCATACCACGCGGTGGTAAGAAATGTTTTCTGTGCATCAACGAATGCGAGATTCCCGCTGGTAGGTCGGGTTACTGTGGCGTGGTGCACAACGAAGACGGAAAACTGATCCCTATCACGAAACGTTTTGACGAGGCTTATCTTCGATGGTATCTCGATCCACACCCAACGAACTGTGTTGCCCTGCCCGTGTGTCCGGAGAAGGAGCACAGAGGTTTCTACAACCTGGCCGTGTTCTTCTCAGGTTGCAACCTGGACTGTCTCTTCTGTCAGAACATAGACCACAAGTACATGCTTTCAGAAGGAAAGCTGAAGGACGGAGAACGCGTGTCTCTGGAAGAATTCGTTCGAATTGCCGATGAAGGAAGGATCAGTTGCGTCTGCTATTTCGGCGGAGATCCATTGCCATGGTCAAGTTTCACGTTGAGGGCATCGGGCAAGATCAAGAAGAGAATCTGCTGGGAGACGAACGGCTCGATGAACGAATCGATCGCAAAACAGATGGCATCAATAAGTTTTGAAACGGGCGGAATCATCAAGATTGACTGGAAAGCGTTCAGTCCAACCGTGTACGAGGCACTGACCGGTGTGAACGGAGAAAAAGCCATCCAGAGACTGAAGGAAAACGTGAGACTGATACACAGCATGGACGATAGAAAGGAACCTCCTCTGCTTGTGGTGAGCAGCTTGATCGTTCCCCACTACATCGACGAGGTTGAAGTTGGCGGCATCGCGGGCTTTCTCGCACAGATCGATGAGAATATACCCTATGTTCTTCTCGCTTTTGCCCCTCAACACCTCGTGCACGATGTTTCAACAACGAGCAGAGAACAGATGAAAAGAGTTTTCGAAGCAGCAAGAGCAAAGGGCTTGAAGAGAGTGTTCATCGAAAACGTCTGGTTGCTGAGCTGATTGTCCGGTCAATGCGTTCACGTGTTTCATATTGAACCAATTAGGAATATGCTGGAGGTGTAAACGTGTACAGGCTGAACGAGCTCAGTGTCGTGATAAGCGGTGCTGGACAGGGCATCCAGGCGGTTGAACAGTTGCTGTCCGGTACCGTGAAAGACTCCAGTCTTTACGTATTTGCGACGAAAGAATACGTGTCTCGAGTTCGAGGGGGAAACAACTCCACCTCGCTGAGAATTTCATGCACAGCCGTGTACGCCAACATCGATCGCATTGACTTGCTGCTGGTCCTGAACGAAAACGCCATTCAGAGACACAGATGGAGAATGACCCCTTCCACGGTTGTCCTCGGTGAAGAGAGGTTCGTCAGGGATGAACCCAACCGTGTGGTTGTAGGATTTTCGAAGATCGCGGAAGGTTTCGATAACAGAATCTACGCCAACTCCGTTGCCACGGGTGTGCTCGCTAATATCCAAGAACAGCTGGCAGCTTCCAGAGACAACAAGACATGCATCGCTTACAGGTGGCTGGAAATTCGGAGTGAGGTATAATCTGCTCGAAAATACCGTGGGGAATGTTCGCTGTGAAAAGATTTTTGATCGCTCTACTTCTGGCCGCTCTGGCAGGTTCCTTCTTCTCTGGTGGAACAAAGAAAGTTTATGATTTTGAAAAAGACAGCTATTACCAATTCGAATGAATGCTCGATTCAGAGCTACACACAATTGTTGGCTATAATAATTACGTAGACACTCTAAGAGACGTTTTTAGGTACCTTTTCGATACTTTAATACCGAACAACGAGTCTATCTTCAAAGAGTTGATTAGCAAACTCGAGAATGAGGTGGCTCGAAAAGAACTGAAGATAAACGATCTCGAGCAATTGAAGATCAATCTGGAAAGCAAGGTAGGAGAGTTGGAAAATGAGATCTCTGGGAAGGAAAACGAAGTGAACGAACTGAAAGACAGGATCAATAGTCTTGAGGCCGTCTTGGACGAGACGCAGAAGCAAGTCATGGAGTTGAAGGATTTGATTTCGTCCAAGGAATTGGAGATAGAGGATCTAAAAAAACAAGCTGGAAGAGCGAAGCAACGAAGTTAACAAGTTGAAGGGCGAAATTGATAACCTTAATGCCATCCTTTTGCAGAAACAACAACAGATCGAAGAACTGAAAGCCACAATCGCTTCGAAGGAGGCCGAGATAAAGGATCTAAGAAGCGAACTGGAAAAACGGAACAGCGAAATCGTCAGTCTCATGGCGGTTCTTTTCCAAAAAGACAGTCAAATTGAAACCATGAAAGATCAGATCCGCGACAAAGATGGGAAGATTGGGAATCTTGAAAAGGAGATTGTCACACTGGAAGACTTGGTCTCGAAAAAGAACGCGCAGGTAGACTCGTTGAAAAACCAAATTTCCACCAAGGACAAAGAGATATCTAAGTTGAAGGAAGAAACAGCTAAGACGAAACGGAAATTCGTCGCCTTGGTTGTTATCGCCGTTATTGTTGTGGTCGGCCAATTTGTGGCAATGCTTACTCTCCTCAGAAAGAGGGCAAAAACACAGAATGAGAGTGAATCTTTGTGAACTGAATCAGTGTGTTTCAAAGAAAGTCTACAACGATGGATAAGGGAGGTTACGATGTGAAGAAAATATTCGAATTTTCGCTTCTGGACGAAGAAGGTCAACCGTTCACCTTTCAAGATCTTCTTGGAAATTATTCGGTGATCTACTTCTATCCCAAAGCTGGAACGTCAGGCTGCACGCTGGAAGCTCAGCAGTTCAACGAGCTGTTTGAGCAGTTTGACGGCCACATCATCGGCGTGTCACCAGGCTCAGTGAAAGCCTTATCATCTTTCAGGAAGAAATACGGTCTCAAATTTAAGTTGCTTTCCGATTCGAAGAAAGAACTGGCGCAGGCACTTGGGATCGTGAAGGACGGAAAGCTGATCCGCTCCACTTTCATTCTCGATCCCTGGGGACGAATCAGAAAGGAATGGATCAACGTCAAGGTGGATGGTCATGCCCGACAGGTGCTCGAAGTTTACAGAAAGATCAAGGAAGAAGATTTTTCCATCAATCCTTCGATCCTTCAAAGAAGGGCATTCAGAGGCTTGAGAAACGATCCAATAGAAGACGAAAAGCTTCTGAGGCTGATAGAAGCCGCACACCTTGCTCCTTCATGCTTCAACAAACAGCCCTGGAGATTTGTTGTGGTGAGATCGAAGGAAAACCTGAAAAAGCTCCATGAGGCACTGTCTTCTGGAAACTACTGGATGAAGTACGCCCCGGCGCTCATCATCGTTCACACAAGAGACGACTTCGATTGTCAGCTGAGCGACGATAGAAATTATGCTCTGTTCGACACGGGTTTGGCTGTGGGTTTTCTCCTGGTTCAGGCGACTCAGATGGGCCTGGTGGCACACCCGGTGGCGGGTTACGATCCTATCAAGGTGAAGGAACTGTTCGGTATCGATGGACGCATCGTAACGCTGATCGCCGTGGGGAAATGGGGAAGGTTCGAACAGCTGAACGAGAAACATCTCGAGCTGGAAAGAAGCCCAAGAAATAGGCGAGAGATCTCGGAGATAGCGGAATTCCTGTAAAAAAAAGAGGAGCGGAACGCTCCTCTTCATTCTTTTTTGACCAGTTCTCTGGCGACTTCCAGTTTCAACGCCCCATCGTTGTAATCGACGCGAACAGTCTGGCCCTCTTTCACCTCTCCAGCGATGATCATCTTCGCAAGCGGTGTCTCGATTTCTTTCTCTATGAGCCTCCTCAGAGGTCTTGCCCCAAAGATCGGATCGTGCCCCTTCTCTGCAAGGTATTCTTTGGCCTCTTCGGTTATGACGAGTTCTATGCTTTTGTCTTTCAACCTCGAACCGAGCTTCTTGATCATTATCTCAACGATCTGCTTCATGTGCTCCTTCGTCAGAGGTTTGAACACGATCACGTGATCCAGTCTGTTGATGAATTCCGGTCTGAAGTAACGTTTCAGCTCTTCGCGCACGCGCTCTTCGAGTTCTTCGAATCTTTTACCGTGTCGTACGTACTCGAGTATCAAATCGCTCGCGATGTTGCTCGTCATGATGATTATGGTGTTTCTAAAATCGACCACGTTTCCTTTCGAATCTGTGAGCCTTCCATCGTCCATGATCTGCAACAGGATGTTGAACACATCCGGATGCGCTTTCTCAATTTCATCCATCAGGACCACGGAGTACGGTCTTCTGCGAACCGCCTCAGTGAGCTGGCCTCCCTCTTCGTAGCCGACGTATCCCGGTGGCGCTCCTATGAGCCTTGAGACGCTGTGCTTCTCCATGTATTCGGTCATATCGATTCTTATCAGGGCGTTCTCAGTACCGAACAGCACTTCCGCCAGAGTTTTGGCAAGCTCCGTTTTACCCACGCCCGTCGGCCCCAAGAACAGGAAGGTTCCGACCGGCCTGTTGGGATCCTTGATGCCAGCCCGGGCCTTTCTAATCGCGTCGGCAACGAGACTGACGGCTTCTTCCTGATCGACCAACCTTTCGTGGATGATCTTTTCCAGATTCAGCAGCTTTTCTTTCTCGGACTCCACCATCTTGGACACGGGAACTCCCGTCCAGGACTCCACAATCTCAGCGATCTTTTCGGCGGTGACGGTGGGTTTTCCACTCGTCAAGAAGTCATACTCACTCTTCAGTTTGAACAATTCCTTCTTGAGTTCCGCAGCTTCTTTGTACATGGACTTGACGGTGTATTCGTCGATCTTCTCCTCAAGTTCCTTCATTCTCTTCTCCAGCTCCTGGATCTTCTTTTCGTCCTTCGTTTGTTTCGTTGAAGCCATCTTCACCCTCGCAGCCGCCTCGTCGATCAGGTCGATGGCCTTGTCCGGCAGGAACCTGTCGGTGATGTACCTCGACGAGAGTTTCGCTGCTGCCTCGATTGCCCCGTCATCTATCCTCACCTTGTGATGATCCTCGTAGGTCTTTTTCAAACCCTTCAAGATCTCGATCGTTTCTTCTATCGAAGGTTCTTTGATCAGGACGGGCTGGAACCTTCTGGCGAGTGCCTTGTCCTTTTCTATGTGCTTTCTGTACTCGTCCACCGTTGTGGCGCCTATGACCCTTATGTCACCGCGAGCGAGCGCTGGTTTCATCATGTTGGCTGCATCGATCGCACCCTCTGCCGCCCCGGCGCCAACCAGAGTGTGTATCTCATCTATGAACAAGATCGTGTTTTCTTTCTGTTTCATGAGCTCGTCGAGGAACGATTTCAACCTCTCTTCGAACTCTCCCCTGTACTTGGTGCCTGCGAGCATTCTGCCAAGATCGAGCATGAGTATTCTGAAGCTCTTCAACTGCTCCGGTACCTTACCTTCGACAATCCTTTGAGCAAGTCCCTCGACAATGGCCGTCTTTCCGACACCGGGATCCCCTATGAGGATCGGGTTGTTCTTTGTCTTCCTCATCAAGATCTCTATGACGCGCTCGACCTCTTTGTCCCGACCTATGATGGGACCGATCTTCCCTTCTTTCGCCATCTTGGTCAGGTCAGTCGCGTACAGGCTCAGCGGGGAACCCTCACCGGCGAGTTCCTCACTTTTTTCCTTCGCTTTTTCCAGCACCTTCTCGTAGTCTACGCCGTGATTCCTCAAAATCTGAGCAGCCTGAGATCTGCCTTCCCTCAGAAGGCCAAGCAAGAAGTGTAGGGGCCCAACCTCCCTTTGGTTGAACAGCCTCGCTTCACGTTTTGCGAGCTCAAGGACGTAAGAAAGCTCTCTCGAGATGTAAACCTCATCTGAAAAGCCATAGTATACACCGTACTGTGATTCAACGCTATCTTCGAGTTCTTCCGCGATTCTGTTCGTGTTGACACCGAGTTCCTGAAGCAATTTCGTTACCTCGTTGTTGCCATCGTACAGGATTTCAAGAAGAACGTGCTCGGGTTTGAGCAGGTTCTGATTGTTACCTTTAATGCTCTCGATGGTTCTTTCAAAAATTTCCTTCATCTTTTCGTTGAGATTTCTCATGCTAACACCTCCGAAAGATAAATTAGCAGACTCTTATGACGATTGCTAAACCAAAGGGCTACAGAATGTAAACAAAGAAGTAAAATAAGCGTGAACACACGATGAGTGACGATCATTAGGCTCACTGAAATCTGACCCGTGCGTTTATAATAGCAATCAAGGAGGGATTCGCATGAAAGTTCTTCTGATCAACCCTGCACATAGAGGTTACTATTTCAGACTCGGGGCAGTCTATCCACCGCTCGGTTTGATGTACATCAGTTCCGTCTTGAAACGCGCGAATCATTGTGTGACGCTGATCGATATGAACGTTCAGCCATTTGACTGGCAAAAATTCGACTATTCAGACTTCGATGTTGTGGGTATCTCGACAGACACGCCGAGGTTTCCACTTGCAAAACAGATCGCACTGAGAGCAAAGAACCGTGGAACGATCACGGTGCTCGGCGGGCCTCATGCGTCGGCCGAGTACGAGAGCATACTTAAAGAAGGGATCTGCGACTACGTTGTTCTCGGCGAAGGAGAACACACTTTCCTGCAGTTACTCGAATCGCTCGAGCACGGAGAACCGCATCCCCAAATAGATGGTCTGGCCTATCTGTCGGAAGGTGAAATTTTTGCCAGACCACCCAAGTTCGCGCAGAGCCTCGATGAGCTACCTTTCCCGGACAGAGAAAATGTGAAGCTCTACAAAACGAAATTCAGTGGCCGACCCGCTACGAGCATGGTCACATCGCGTGGTTGTCCGTTCGACTGCGAATTCTGCAGTGCTTCTCAATTCATGGGCCGCCGGATCAGAGAGCGGAGTGTGGAAAACGTGCTGGAGGAGCTCGAGCTCATCAAGAAGATGGGTTATGGCTCGGTGATCTTTTTCGACGACAACTTCACGCTGAACACGAAAAGAACGATCAAACTGTGTGAAGGGATGTTGAAAAGGAACCTCAACTTTCGCTGGTGGGCTTTCGCTCGGGCTGATGAGCTTTTGAACAGGAAAGATCTGCTCGAAGCGATGTCAAAGTCCGGATGTAAGATGCTCTTCATTGGTTTCGAGAGTGCGGAGGACAATGTTCTGAAAGAATACAAAAAAGGTTTGTCAAGCTCGATCGCGTTGGAAGTCGTTAAGCTCCTGAAGAAATACAGGATCGATGTGTTCGCAAGCTTCGTTCTCGGTGCACTCAACGACACGAAGGAGACGATCATGAAAACCATCCGTTTCGCCAAGAAATTGAAGGCGTCCATCGTACAGTTCTCGATCCTGACTCCGTATCCCGGAACAAGGCTCTATGAAAATCTCAAAAACAAGCTCCTTTCCAGAGATTTCTCTTTGTTCGACGGCACCCATTTGGTTTTCGAACATCCAAGGTTTTCCCCATCCGAACTGAACAAGATCTTCATCAAGGCTTATTATTATGTCTACTCTTCGCCGAGAATGATCTTCAAACGTGGCATTCCTTTCTTGCTGAAGCTGTTGAAGAATCGAGAAAAAGACAGAAGTTTCGATCTCTCTTTCGGTGAAACCTGAAAAACCTGGAGGCGATGAAGGTGCGTCTGGCATTCCTCGGTGATCTTCATGGAAATTCAGAGGCGTTGAAAGCCGTTTTGGAGGACATAGATAAAAAAGGTGTCGATGAGATCTTCTGCCTTGGTGATCTGGTCGGCTATGGACCAGACCCGGAAGATGTGGTTCAGGAGATCAAAAAGAGGGCCATCAAAACGATCATGGGAAACTACGACGATGGAGTGGGGCACTCCAGGCAGAGCTGTGGTTGTAGCTACGCACCGGGGAGAGAGACAGAGGTTGGAGATATCTCGCTCAACTGGACCATCGAGCACACGTCGCAGGAAGTGAAGGATTTTCTAAAAAGTCTTCCAAGAAGGCTTTCTTTTGAAGTGGAGAACGTGAAGTTTCTCCTGGTTCATGGAAGTCCTCTGAGCGAACTTCTGGAGTACGTCACACCGCACACCGATCCGGAAAGACTGCAGAAGATCGCTCAATCGACATCTGAAGATGTTATCGTGAACGGGCACACGCACATTCCTATGGTCAGGTGGGTGTCTGGAAAGCTCATCCTGAACCCGGGCAGCGTTGGAAGGCCGAAAGACGCCGATCCCAGAGCTTCTTACATGATCGTGGAGGTCAGGCGAGGAACGGTGCAGGCCCACATCGTGAAAGTTCCTTACGATGTCAAGAAAACCGTCGAGAAGATCGTCAAAAACAATCTGCCCCTGGAACTCGCCACGGTCCTCGCGTTGGGTCAAACTTTTGACATGGGACCTGGAAAGATCGAATTTTCCGTGAGAATGTAAAAATTTTAAAGGACTCCATCGGAGGTGCTTTGATGCCTAAAGTCTGGGTTGAGCAGATTTTCACAGATCCAGAGGTTCACATTCTCAGAATGGACGACGATCGTATCAGGTACTTCGAGACCGTTTGGGACATCCCAGAAGGCATAAGCTACAACGCCTATCTCATCAAGCTCAACGGTGCGAACGTTTTGATCGACGGCTGGAAGAAGAACTACACCCACGAATTCGTCGAAGCTCTCTCTTCCCTGGTTGATCCCAAACAGATCACGCACATCGTTGTCAACCACACCGAACCGGACCACAGCGGAACACTTCCCGAGATTCTGAAGCTCAACGAGAACAAAGCCACGATCATCGCGTCCAGCTTCGGCAAAAGGCTCCTCGATTCTTTCTACGGTATAACGAACGTACAAGCGGTGTCAGACAATCAGGAGGTGCAGATCGCAGATAGAAGATTCAACTTCGTTATGACTCCCTGGCTTCACTGGCCAGACACGATGGTCACATACATGGACGGTATTCTCTTCGGCTGCGATGTGGCGGGAGGCTATTCTCTTCCATCAACTATCGATGATTCCAACGAAAAGATCGTTGAAGAATACTTACCGTACGTCACTAAGTACATCGTCAACGTGATAGGCCATTACAAAAACTACATCGTTGAAGGCGTACAAAAGTTATCCACACTCGAGATAAAGGCCATACTCCCTGGACACGGGCTGGTATGGAAAAAAGATCCCCAAAGGATCCTGCAACACTATCTGGATGTTGCAAGCGGTGTGGCAAAGGAGAAAAAGATCTGCGTTGTATACGATTCCATGTACGGTTTTGTCGAAAACGTTATGAAGAGAGTGATGGACCTCCTGCGATCCAGAGGTTTCGAACTCACCGTTCACAGGTTTTCCGACGAGAGCGAAGCTTTTGTAGGCGATATTCTCAAAGACATTCCAGACAGCCGTGCCCTAATCTTCGGCGTTTCCACCTACGAGGCAGACCTTCATCCAAAGATGAGGCATGTTCTGTACGAGATCCTGGACAAGGCGAATTACGAAAAACCCGTTGTTTTCTTCGGCGTTCACGGTTGGGCAGCCTCTGTGGAGATCACGGTGAAAAAACTTTTGAAGGACTCCAAGCTCAGATTCATCTCTTTCGTTGAAATGAAGGGGAGCAAGATCGAGGAAGGAAAGATCGAACAATCTATCGAGCAGCTTCTCGAAGAGCTGGAGTGATATCGATGAGAGTCGTGATCGTTGGCGATGGACCGGCTGGAACCGAACTTGCAAAAAGGCTGGCAGAAAATCACGAGGTGACGATCGTCGAGAAAGAAAATCTGCCACACTACACAAAACCCATGATGAGCCATTACATCGCCGGTGACATGGCGAAAGAACAGATCTTTCCTTACCCTCTGGAATGGTACGAGAAAAAGGCTATAAAACTTCTTCTCAACGTTGAGGCAAAAGGAATCGAACCCAAAGATCGCATTCTCCACACAAGCGCAGGGCCGATCGAATTCGACGTTTTAATCCTCGCAACGGGTGCAAGACCAAGGCGAATTTCGATAGCAGGCGAAGAGTACCTACTCACGTTGAGAACGTGGGAAGATGCGGAAAAATTAAAAGAGAGACTTGAAAAAGAGAAGGACCTGCTCATCATAGGTGGTGGATTCATAGGTCTGGAACTGGCAGGGAATCTTTCAAAGAAAGGTTACAAAGTCAAAATCGTCGAGAAGACGAACTCCTTGCTCGGTCTGGATAAGGAACTGACCGAAAGGATAAAAACAAGACTTGAAAACTACGGAGTGGAGTTTTTCCTCAGTAGGGATATCGAGAAGATTGAGAAAGACATCGTCGTTACGGACAAGGAAGAAATTCCCGCCAGACTGGTGCTCTGCGCGATCGGCATCGTTCCAGAGACGGCTCTCGCGAGAGAGAGCGGCCTGAGTGTAAACAAAGGCATCCTGGTGGACAGAAAGTTCAGAACATCCGCACCGAACATCTACGCTCTGGGAGACTGTGCCGAGTGCGACGGGAAAATATCTGGAACGGCCAGGGCGGCGACGGAACAGGCGAAGGTGCTGGCGAACGTTTTGAACGGCCAGCCTGGCGAGTACGACTTCCACTTCAGATCTTCATACTTCAAATTTGCGGACCTTCCGATAGCCATCATCGGTCGACTCGAAGGCGATGGAAAGTGGCTCGACGACAACACGAAAGCCTTCTACAGAAACAATGAGATCGTCGGAGTCGTCGTGTTCGAAGACATAAAAAGCGCAAGATCGTGGGAAACAAGGCTCAGACCATCTCTGAACGAAGGTTAGTCTTCAGTCTTTCCAGTCCAGCAACCTCTTCTCACCTTCGAGTTTCTTTATTTCCGTAACCTCCTGAACAAGCTCGAGCGTCCCGAGATATTTTCCTTCCTCATTTCGAACAGGGAAATATCTGATGTGCACCAGTCTGCCGGCCAGATTGATCCAGAACTCTGCCACGTCCTTCCTGCCCTCTTTGAAAGACTGGAGAATCCTGTTGACGATATGCACGCTTCTTGGAGGATGGCAAAACTGAACCATCCTTCCAATGACAGTAGGAGCCCTGTGGAATATCCTGCGACCGTGCGAGAAGAACCTGACCCTGTCGTTGCTGTCGATGAAAGTAACGTCCAGAGGCAGTGTTTTAAGGAGTGCGATCAACTCTTCTCTGTTCAGAAATCCAGTTTGAAGATCGTGATCTCCTTCCTTTCGAATCTGGTACGTGTCCGGTTTGAGTTCACCAGCAACTCTTTTCACTTCCTCGGGCATTTTCTTAAAGGTTTCTTCGTCCAACCTTGGATCTATCTCGAAGGGAAGCAAGGGCTTCTGCGAAGGCTGCCACTCGTTTTTAACCTCGATACCGTAATAACCTATCTCCTCTTCAAAGATCTTTATCGCAACCCACTCACCTTCGGAAAGCAGAACCTTCAGCGTTGGATAGAGTATGTTGTTCTCTCTAAAAACCATGTCTGCGACCATTTGGGAAAGTTCGAGCATCTCCTTTTTCAGTCTTTCATTGCTGTTCTGATTCTCCAGAAGCTCCAGTACAAGTTTCATCTTGAGTCTTATTTCATCGTGCTTGGACCACAGAACTGTCGGAACCGCAGTGATACCCCTTCTTTCGAGATACGGAAAGACCAGCATCTCCTCTCGAGTGTAGTGCGTGAAGCCTATCTTTCTCATTTGAACCAATAGCTCTTTCAACTTCTTCAGAAACTCGCTCTTCCTGCCATCTTCCACAGAAAATGCGCTCGAGCTCAACAGGGAAAGCACTTCTGAATCTTTCAGGATCTGTCTGTTCTCCTCGTACAGGCTTCTCAAAGGATGTCCCGAAGGCAAATTCTCAATCTCTCTACCAGCTTCGCTGACCGCTCCTCTGAACAGTTCAACATGAAGATCGCACATCTTCACGATGTCTCTGACCGTTATTTCTCCTTCCTTCAAAAGTTCCTGCTCGATCGCGGGTATCTCGAAGGGTGGTAAACTCGCTATGATCTCACCAAATTCTTTCTTGAGCGTTTCGATGTCCTCTCCCTGGTGCAGTCTTTTCAGGATCGTCTTGAAAATTTCAATCTTTTCCTGCCTTTCCACAAGCTCACCTCCGTCAATAAAGCCCCCTAGCGGGGGCTTTATTCTTCATCGAAAGAGAGTTCCATGTAGTCTGCCTTCACCCCGGGCAGTTTGTTCAACTTTTCGCACAGCTCTTTGTGTTGCTCTGGACTTCCCACAAGTTCCAGAACGATCAGTCCCGCCTCGGAACAGTTGTCCAAGACCCCATCGTGAAGGCCAAGACGCGTTTTGATCAAACATCCCCAGGCTGTGAGAATTTTCTGCACTTTGTCCGCCGCTTCTTTCCTGTTCTTCACCAGTATCGCCATGATGGTTTTGACAGGAACCTGCGCCATTCGATCACCCCCACAGCTTTGAGAACCTTCATTCGATCGGTTCAAAATCCTGTTTCGAAGCTCCGCAGAGTGGGCAAGTCCAATCGTCTGGCAAATCATCAAACGATGTTCCTGGAGCTATCCCGCTGTCCGGATCGCCCTTTTCAGGATCGTAGATGTAACCGCACAGGACACAGCGATATTTTTTCATCTTCTCTCACTCCTGAACCTCGATCCTCTTGCTGCTTTCCCAGAGACCGTGTATGTTGCAGAAAGAGAGCGCCAGAAGCGTTCCAGATCTGTTCAGCTTCAGTTTGCTCGTCACCGCAGGCTCTGTGTAAACCGCACCGGTGTTCGGTCCCTGGACGGACTCTCCATGCGCGTTGAACTCGTACTTTCCAATTTCGTACACGTAAGGATCTCCATCCGGTTGGAAGAAGATTTGTATCCACCTGATGTGATGTTCTGTGGTGTTTGGGTGTGGTATCTCTTTGCCCACAGTCACTGTGATGTGGAACGGTTCGTTCTTCTTAACACTTTCGGGAGCTTCTATCACCGGCACGTGCTTCTCCTTCTTGAAATCCTCACTCTTAATGAACTCTGCCAGTTTCATACTTTTCCCTCCTCACGCGGAAAATTCTCTGTAGGAGTTTTTCGGCGCACCACAGACCGGGCATCGTTCCGGTGGTTCACCCTCCGCAGTGTGTCCGCAGACCGGGCATATGTAGATCTTTGTCGCCGTGTAATCTTCATGCTTCTCGATCAGCTCTTTCGCCTTCTTGTACATCTCTGCATGGATCTTCTCAGCTTCCCACGCAAACTTCGTACTCCTCTCTGCACCCTTTTCTGACTGGAACTGTGCGACCGTGTTGTAGACTGGGTACATCTCGTTGACCTCGAACGTTTCACCGTCGATACACTGTTGAACGTTCTGCTCCATCTCCCTGTAGATTTTTCCAAGCTCTCTGTAGTGATTGCGAGCATGTACAAACTCAGCGTAAGCGATGGCTCTGAACAGGTTCGCAAGTTTCTTCAATCCGCGCTGTTCGGCTTCGTCTGCGAAGATCAAATACTTCATGTGGGCCATGCTCTCTCCCGCGAAGGCATCTTCGAGAAACTTCTTTGTCATCTCTCTCACACGACCACCTCCAAAGATGAAATTTTCTTGTCTCAATTATACCACTACTTTTCTGAATGAAGTGATTTCAATTGAACATCTATTCCAAATGAGTTCATATTTCCTGTACAAACGGTTGTCAGGACTTTGAGAAGAAAAAACACCAGAGAGGTTTTCAAATCAAGTCATTTCTGTGCTGAGGAATCCAGAGGAATTAATTGGAAAAAATATCGTTTGTTCCCACACACCGTGCAACAGATCGATAGCCAAACGTGAGCAGCTGGAGCACGGGATAATGACAAAATATCTCACTTCGACCATCCCGAAGTACGGCTAAACCCTCAACGATGCCACTCTTAGAGGATTGGAGAAGGCGATGTATAAAACTCCACGCTAAGAAGATCTTTCCACAGGGAGCTGTGAACTTCGCTCTTTCTGATCCTGTTATGATTTTTGTGGTAAGATGCTACTGAACCCACCTTCAGTCACGTTATCCCGGATCCCATATTTGAAAGGACGCTGCTGAAGCTTGCTTGATCGTCTCGCCAGTTGAAGCACCTCGAAATCAGCAACGCTGTTCTTTTTCATTCGGAGACTTCGTCTTTTCTCCGATGTACTTCTTGAACTCTTCGTACGTTATGGGTGCGATCGTCGCGCCACAGCGTTCACAGATGAGCTGTTCACCCTTGAGATTTGCCGCCGAATAATACAGTTGTCCACAGTTGGGACAGCGATAATACGTGAGCCTCACTCTCCTAATGATATATTATATTGGAAGATTCGGTCAATCAAACAACGACAAGATCGGTTCCTCCGAGTGAAACTGCTACAGTGTGCCCATACTCAACAATTTTTCGCCGTTCACACACTTTCTAAGTTTAATGCATGATCCCCAACAAAACGGTAAGAGTTCTTCTGACTCCTTAAGGTAAGTCTCTGAGACGGGGAAGCGATTCAGCAATGAGCATGTGCTGATATCCTTATCCCGTTTTCCAAGAGAAGAGATTCTCGCGACAGGCAAGGTAATCGAGATCCATGCGAGTAACAACGATTCCACTGCAGATAGAGTTATTAAGTGCGAATGCGGTTGGAACTGCGACAGGGATGTTAATGTTGAAGTGGAAAGCCCACTACTTCAGTAGTGGGAAAAGGTCACTGTAGACAAAATGACAAGCTCGAATCTTCTGTTCAACACTGTCACAGCCGTCGGATTCCTGCTTCAATCTTCCCCTTCCTTCGGCACCACACATATGAAAGAGCACGCGCTTTCGAAAACGTTTATGAACTGGTGCAACTCGTTGGGTAGTACGTAAACGAAGTGTCCTTTTTCAACGATCGTTTCGCCGTTCTCGCATACAACTTTCAGTCTGCCTTCGACCACGAAAACTTCATGTTCCCAGGGATGCGAATGAAAAGGTGTGGACGCACCGGGCTGGAGCGTGAACAACCTCATGACGAATGTGGGAACCTCGTCTTTGCTCATGAAGACCCTTTTTAGAACCTCTCCGTTCATGAGTTTTTGTGGTTCTACCTCGTTCACATGTTTGATCGTCACAGCTATCCCTCCTCAGGATGTCTTCGCCTCCAAACCTCGTGACTGCCGAGTTGCATCTTCGCCAATATCGAAGTCAAAGTTACTGTGCGTGTGGTTCGACTTGGTATCAGTAAGCGACCGATGCGATGTCGTCTGTCAAAGGTTGAAGCTTTCCGTTGGGCCGCAATCCGAGCGCCTGTATGGTGAGTTTCAGACTCTGCTTGAATCTGATGGGCTATATGTGCCAGCGGTACATCGCATGTTTCTGAACTTTCCGCAACCTTCTGCGCCAGAGCGAATAGCCACTGAACGGTGCGTTGAAGGTCTGACCGTATCCCAGTACATTCGGAGCATGGCGTCTCTGTAAGCCTTCGTATCCATGGTGATCCAGATGTGCTGAATGATGCCAGGCCCAGAAATGCAACTGATAAAGTTCTCTCACCATGATCACTTCCAAATTTCTTCAACCAAGTAACCAGGCTAAACTTTCCTTAAGCAAGCGTTTGAATCCTTCGTTTTTCAATCCTTCTTCATCGTGCGCAGGAGTCAACGCCAGGATCTTTCCACCCCCTACACGTTTTCGCCAGCCAGCGGTGGATCGACCGAAACCCGACTCGGACCAGAGGAAGACTTCCACGTTCTTTCTCAGCTCAACAAAGTAGTGCTCGTCGAGGATCTCAAATGAAAAGCCATCTTTACTGAAATATCTAACCATCGTTCTTTCTGGGTGAAAGATAAACCTTCCTCCCACGAGTTCGGTGTGGGATTGGGAATATCTCGCAAGGCCCGAGTGCCACACGAAGAGTTTTCCACCATCTTCTAGCCAGCGTGTCAGAAGTTGAACAAGCTCTTCATCAAGCCAGAAAGTTCCACTCTCGCCCAGACCCCATTTGGCGATCACGATCGCGTCTGGATTATCTTTCAGAGCTTTCTCCATGCTCGGTTCTTCTTCGATGTGGAACGAATCGAACCGCTCCTTCAAAGCCTCGATCAACGCCTCAAGAAAGATTTCCTTTCTATGGTAAAGATCGTTCGCGAACGAAAACAGTTTCATCATGACCCCACCAACTTGAATCCTTCATCCTCTCAGCTTGCTCAGGTCATTACGCATGAACAGAAGCAAATAATAAACCGGTTCTGTGTAATTCTTGATGTAAATCCAGCGGGACATTTTTAGAAAAGTGTCGGTGTCGATCAAACCCTGAACGTGGCTTTTTGCTTCCTGTTTTGTGCACGGTTCTATGATCTGTTCGATCCTTGTGATTTCGATGTCTTTCACACTGTTGAAGAACACCTTCGCCAGTGATCTGGTCAGATCCTCGTTCTCGATTGCTTTTGCGATTTCTGGATGAAAGTACGACTCTTCCACCACGATGGGGAATTCGTCCACGTATCTGAGACGCTTTACCAAGAAACACTCTTGAACGCTCTTCCATCTCGCATCGCACGAGAGATTTTCATCGAGCTTCACATACGCTTTCTTCAACACGACGTTCTTGCTGACAAAGCCAAAGGTTTCGAGCGCATAGTTGAGACTTATGAGCGGTTCGAAGCTGAAGGTGGGCCTGAACTTCCTCACAAAAGTGCCAACGCCGTGGCGCTTCACCAAAAAACCTTCGGCGACGAGCGTGTCTATGGCGGTCCTCACCGTCGCCCTGCTCACGCCGTATTTCTCCATGAGCTCGAATTCCGGAGGGATCTTTTCTCCGTCCTTCCATTCGCCTTTCAGTATTTTCTCTTTGAGTTTCTCTGCAAGTTGTGCGTAGAGCGGCACAGCACTACTCTTGTCGAGCAAACGTTTCACCCGAGTTCATTTTACCACGCGATTGACATCCGTCAGATCCAGAGCCAGCGTCCCACCGGGGTTCATTATGTTATTCGGATCGAAATGGCGTTTTAGTGCCCTGATGACGTCGAGCTGGTTTTTCCCGATGCATCTCTCAAACCAGGGTGCAAACAATTTTCCAACTCCGTGGTGATGACTGAGCGAAGCTCCACTTTCGACGATCTTGTCTACGATCTTAGCTTGATAATCCACGAACTCCTGGATGCTTTCGAACTTGCCTATGAATATGAAGTACAAATTCGTACCCTGTGGGTAGAAGTGTGAACAGTGGCTCATGACGATCGTCTTTGGACGGGCTTTGCAGACTTGTCTGACGGTTTTCCAAACGTACTCAAGCTGGTCCCAGGCCATCGCGCACTCGAGCGTGTCGATGAGTATTCCAAAGTCGTTCAGATCATCCCTCAGATATGGATCTGTGAACCTTCCCTTTTCCCAAGCTTTTGCCACATAACCTGTGGTGTAAAGCGCCTTGTAAGCCCTTGCGATCTTTTTTATGTTCTTCTTCACATTTTTCGCGAAGTGCTCCTCACCCTGTGCGATACCCAGCAGAAGGCATCTTTCCATCGGTTTGTAACCCATGGCGCTGACAAACCTGTCGATCGCGGTGCCCTCGACGCCGTAGAGTTTGAAGGCAACGTCCGTTTCTTCTGGATCTGAGAGCCTCATCACGGCGGGGAAACCGAAGTTGGACTGCATGATCTCCCTGCACGCCTCGATCGCGCTGTGAAAATCTTTGAAAACAAAGCTGAAGTACTGATCGTTCTGTGGCGTGTAGCGAAAGATTTTCAGCGTGACGGACACAAGAACTCCAAAGGTTCCCTCACTTCCAATCATGATCTGATCGATCGAGGGCCCGATCGCAGCGCGTGGATATTCCTTCGTTTTGATCTCCCCCACGGGTGTGATGTATTCCTGGCAAACCACGAGATCTTCTATCTTTCCGTAATACGTCGAGTTTTGACCTGCTCCGCGCGTCACGACCCAGCCACCTACGGTAGAATACTCGAACGATTGTGGCAGATGACCACAGGTGTAGCGATGTTTGGCCCCAAAGTATTTTGGTGCGTTGTTCAGTTTTTCCTCGAGTATTGGTCCGTAAATACCGGGTTCTACGGTGACGGTGCAGTTGGTTTCGTTGAGCTTCAAGATCTTGTTCATGTGTCTGGTTAGATCCAGGCTCACGCCACCACAAACACATTCTGTTCCCCTCGTCACACCAGAACCTCCACCGCGTGGATAGATAGCGATTTTGTGTTGATTGCAGTATCTCACGATTTCGATCACATCTTGCTTGTCCCTTGGGTATACGACCAGATCCGGTAAGTTTTCGATGATCTTGTGTCTGAGTCTGAGCACATCGTACTGGGTCTTTCCGTAACTTGCTTTGATCCTGCTGTAGGTATCGATCGCGACGTTCTCCGGATCGACCATTCTCTGAAACGCTTCTATGTGTTTCGATTCGAGTTTTATCGGGACCTCCACATCCACGATTTCAAAACCAGTGTTCTTAGGACTTTTGAGATCTTCTTCGCTCAGCTCGAAAATTTGTCTCATGAGTTTGCACAGCCTTTCGTTCGGGTGCTTGAAGTAGTTCGGATCACCCCAACGAAAGATCGATCTGTAACTCTTTTCCGGTGCGACCTGCTCTACCCACTTTGGACAGCTCATCCATCCCACCTCACATCTCTGGATAGTTCGTTATCCTCTGCATCGCCCTGTAGAGAGGTCTAAGCCTTGGATAGAGTCTTTTGTAGACTCTCCGATACAGCTCTCGATACAGAGAAGCCCTCTCTGTGTTTGGATCGCACTCGTGAACATATCTGACCATCCTTTGAACTGCTTCTTTGAAGCTTTTGTAAAAACCCAGTCCGACGAAACTGACGATCGCAGAGCCCAAACCCGCGGCCTCGTACACGTGCGTTCTCAAAACCTTTCTGTTCAGCACGTCGCTCAGGATCTGGCAGACCATGTTGGAGCGAGAACCACCACCGGTCGCCACGACCTTTTGTATAGCGATCCTGGAAACTTTCTCGATTTTCTCTGCCGCGTCTTTCAAAGCGTACGCCAGACCTTCTATGATCGCCCTGTAAAGGTATGCGCGGTTGTGAACATCTCCGAAACCCACAATGGCGCCGCGCGCCTCGGGCTGTTTCAGTCCAGCACCCCAGTAGGGTTGCAGAACCAAACCGAAGCTACCGGGTTCGGTCTGAAGCAGCAGTTCTTCGAGGACCTCTTCTGTCGAAACGTTTCGTTCGCGTGCGATCTGAGATTCAACCGCGGCGAACTGTTCCTTGAACCACGTCACCATCCAGAAACCTCTGAATATCTCAACCTCCGGGTTGAACTTGCCCGCGATCACCGCTGGATAGGAGGGCATGAATTTGATCGGCTCGAGGTATTTCTCGCTCGTTATCTGCAACGTGGTGGTCGTACCCAGACTGGCGCAAGCCATGGATTCTTCGACGCACCCGGCGCCCAACGTTTCGCAACCTTTGTCCGAACCGGACGCGATCACCGGTGTTCCTTCCTTCAAACCGGTGAGTTTCGAAGCCTCGCTCGTCAGAGCACCCACGATCGTTCCCGGTGGAACGAGTTCTGGAAGTTTGTCTCTGTCTATTGGGAAAAGGTACGGATGAAAGTCCTTCTTTGGATCTGCCCAGGTCTGCTTCTTGTAGTTGAAGGGGATGTGACCTATCTGGCTCGCGATCGAATCGACGAACTTTCCGGTCAGGAGATAGTTGAACCAGCCAGAAAGGAGCAGGAACTTGTGGGTTTGATCCCAGATCTCTGGCTCGTTCTGTCTCACCCAGTTCGCCTTGCACTTCTTCGCTGAGATCATCGCGGCCCTGTCCATACCCACGATCTTGAAACCGATTCGAAAGTGCAGAGGAAGCCTGACATCGTACCGGGCCATCCTCTGATCGAGCCACAAGATAGCCTTTTTCAACGGCTTCCCATCTTTTGCCAAGAACACGCACGTGTCTCGCTGGCTCGTCACGCTGATCGCCAGTATCTCTTCCGGTTTCACCCTGCCCTTCTCGAAGAGCGTTCTGCAGGCCTTCGAAAGCGATGTTTCGTAGACTTTCAAGTCCTGTTCCGCCCAACCGGGCCTGGGTGAGACGTAGGTTTGAGGATACTCCACCTTGCACATGTCGACGAGATTTCCGGCTTCATCGAACGCGAGAGCCTTCAAACTCTGCGTGCCACAGTCAACGCTTAAGACGAGCCTCGACATTCGTCCTCCCCCCAGCAAGATTGTACGAGGTTGTACTGGAAATGAGATTGGCGTTCGTGTTTTCGATGTTTCTCACAATCACTTCCCCACGGCGTACGGGCCTTTCAACGACGAGTTGCTTTACTGCCTGCATGACCTTCTGGAAAGACTCCAACGGGATTTCCCTGTCCGTCCTAACTGGAAGAAGCCTTGAACTGCTGGTCAGAACGGTTGTGCATAGAACCCTCTTCGGATTGACGATGTCTCCTTTCGCAAATTCAAGCCCTCTCTCACAACTATAACCTCTGAAGACAGGATTTGAGGCATCCCCGTACAGTTCTATCTCACACCCTTTTGGACACA
>DOKY01000019.1:21838-75694 GCA_003510135.1 Pseudothermotoga sp. | reverse complement strand
TGAGTGAAAGTTCAAACGGTTCGTTCTCGAACTTGGGAGCAACGTCGATGAACTCTATCTGCTGTGGCCTCAGGATCTTGAATTTCTTCGAAGCAAGCTCCTGCCCCGCTTGAGAGACCGCGATCTGCGCGTTGGCAAATTTCGATTTGGTCCTGAAATAGATCCTCACCTTTCCAGTCAAAGGAAAGCTCAGCATCTGTGGCACGCAGTACTGGAACGATGAATCGAATTTCAGTGGAGCTCTCCTTTGCACCTTTAGTCTGTCCTTAGCGTACTCGCTGGCGCATCTTCCAGCCTCAAGACCCGTCCAGGTGACGTAATCGACCAGATCGTGCACATGCAAAGAGTTTCCGCAGCTGAAGACGCCTTCCACGCTCCCCATGAAATACTGATCCACGAAAGGACCGTTCGTACTCTGATCCATCTCGAGCGAGAGCCTTTCTGCAAGCTCGTTTTCAGGAATCAAACCCACGGCGAGCAAGAGCCCGTCGCACTCGATCGTCTTCTCGCTCCCTGGAACGAACGAAAAGTTTCGATCAACTTTCACCAATTCCACGCTTTCAACGCGTCCTTTTCCAAAGACCTTGCTCACCGTGTGCATCAGGTGCAGTGGAATATTGAAATCTTGCAGACACTGTGAAACGTTCCTCAAGAGACCAGCTATTTCGGGTTTTATCTCGTAGACCCCGATCACCTTAGATCCCTCGATGGTGAGTCTGCGAGCCATGATCAAACCGATGTCCCCGCTGCCCAGAACGACGCACCGTCTGAACGGCAACAAACCCATCATGTTCACAAACCTCTGTGCCGTTCCGGCCGTCATGATCCCGGCGGGACGATCGCCGTGGATGAAGATCTGTCTGGAGGTTCTCTCCCTGCAACCGGTTGCAAGGACGATGGTTTTCGAACGAATGGAAAAGATGCCCTTTTCGTTCTGAAGAAGCAGAGTGAAGAACTCTCGCTGTCTTCGAACGTCCAGTAAAAAGGTGCTGGTGAGAACGTGGACATCGGTTTTCAAAAGCTCTTCGATAAACAGTTCTGCGTATTCCGGTCCGGTGAGCCTCTTTCTGAAATGAAGAACTCCGAACCCGTCGTGGATGCACTGTTTCAGTATTCCCCCAAGCTCCGGCTCCCTTTCGATGATCACCACGGATGAACCGTCCCTGTGAGCGGATATGGCCGCAGCCAAACCTGCAGGCCCAGCACCTATCACCGCAACGTCATACATACCTGTCTCCTCCCAGTCTCGTCCTCGCGACGAACAGCTCTGAACCAGGCCCTTTCTTCGTCATGGTCAGTGGATCGATGCCAGTGTCTCGAAGCAGTTCGATCAGAAAGGGTGTACAGAAACCGCCCTGGCATCTTCCCATTCCGCAGCGCGTTCTCCATTTGATTCCATCGAGTGTGGTGGCCGGTACAGTCCCGCTGATCGCTTGAAGGACTTCACCCTTCGTCACAGTTTCACACCTGCAGATCACAATGCCGTAGCTTGGATTCTTCTCTATGATCTTCTGTTTTTCTTCTAAAGAGAGCTTCTTGAAGTCTGCTTCTTTCTTTCTGACAGGACAGAACTTTTCGTTGGGAACGATCTTTTTCTCTTTCCGTAGCTTTTCTACGCACATCACCGCGACATCGCTCGCGATGGCCGGTGAGCTGGTCAGCCCCGGTGATTGGATGCCGGCAGCGTGGATCAGGTTTTTGATCTTCTGTGAAGGCTCGACAATGAAGTCCTCTTCGTAAGTTGCCGCCCTCGTCCCAGCGAAGTAGTTGATCACATCTCTCTTGCTGAGACCTTCAACCAGGCCTGCGTGCTTTTTGAAGAGTTCATCCAGACCCTCCTGAGTGGTGCTGTAGTCTTCTCTTTCTGGAATCTCAACCGCGGTCGGTCCAAGCAGCAAATTTCCATGGACCGTCGGGATCAATCCCCCACCTTTGGTGACCGAGCCGAGCTGTTTGAAAGAAACTTTCGAGAGAGTCAAGTGGGACAGGTTGGACTTCTTTTTGTCGATAATCGCCATCTCACCTTTTCTCGGATGGATCGTGAAGAACTCATCACCAGCGAGGGCCGCGATGCGATCTGCCCAAACACCCGCGGCGTTGACGACGAGTTTTGGAAAGATCGTTCCTTTGTTCGTCACAACGGCCTCGACTCTGTCGTCTTCGACGACGAAACCCTCAACGATGGTGTTGAAAGAGAATTTTACTCCGTTTTGAACAGCGTTTTCGGCGAACGCCAGTGTCATCTGGAACGGATCCACCACACCGGCTTCCCACACCACGTACGCCCACGCGAAGTTCTTCTTCACGTTCGGTTCGATCCTCAAGAACTTCGAAGCGCTCAAAAACTCTGTGCCTCTGACTTGGTTCTGGATTTCCCTCACCTTCACGAAAGGCAGCGAGAAGATGTACCAGCCGCTTGGAAACAGAATCGCCATACCGTTTCTCTCGTAAGGAAAGTCGAGCTCCCGTGAGAGTGTCTCTATCATGTCCAATCCTTTCCTGTTGTAATGCGCTTTCTTGCTCTTCGGATGCGGCGCGATGGGCGGATGCATCATGCCAGCGTTGTGAGAGCTCTGATGCATGGCAACGTCTGCTTCTTTGTCGACAACCAGAATGTCAAGCTTCCACCTACTCAGCTCCCGCGCGATTGCACAACCTATGACGCCGGCGCCGATGATCAAGACATCGACTCTTCTCCCATGTAGAACTGCATCCCGAACCAGCGGAGCTTTCGGACCAGATACTTGAACGGCCTCACACTCGATTTTGTTCACCACCCCCCTGTAGCCGAACCTGGTTGCGAATCTGCCTATCTTCACAACCTGGTCCCAGCTCTTGACTCTCCCGTACAGAAAGAGCGCACCGTTTTTTTCTTCACAGTGGATGGGAATGGAGAATCTTTTGAAAAGAGTGTGCTCTATCTCTCTCACGGATCTGTCCTCCTTACATACGGTTGTCCGTACATCAGTATCATATCACAGTTCACTCAGCCGTGTCAATTCCATTCCCTATGGATTTCTGCTGGTTTTTAAAAACTTGAGACTACGATAGGGTTAAGCGGTTTTGTTTGTTTCGGGCTTTATGCAGTACGACTCGGACGCGATTCGCCCAAAGACTCGAAAAAAGCAGAGAATCTTGCTGAAAGACATCCTCTCACCATCCATGGGAGGCTGATGACACTGGTGATAATTGTTGATTATTCTTATCATTAAAACCATCAATTTGACAAATGACCTTGAAGGTCTTACTATGCTGATGTGAAGAATCGCTGAGTGGGGGTGACTCAGGTGCAAGCTAAAGCGCACAGCAAGAAAGCTGTTCTAGGAGTGGTTCTGGCGATAATTGTCTTCGTACTCGTCATAACACTGGTGCCAACGACAAAAGATGGTTTGAAGCCACAAGGTAGAGCCGCGCTTGCGGTGTTCCTTTTCGCGTTCGTGCTTTGGGTCACCGAACCGTTTCCACCGTATGTAACGGCTTTTGTATCGATAATCCTTTTGATCATCACAAAAGCCTGGGATCAGAAAAGTGTGCTTGGTGTCTTCGGTTACGATGTGATCTGGCTCATGGTTTGTGCATTCATACTCAACTCCGCTATGGAGAATACAAACCTTGGAAAGAGGATCGCCTTGGGCCTGATAACAAAGTTCGGTCACACATCGAGGGGAATACTCCTGGCGCTTATCACTGCAAACTTTGCCCTGTCGTTTCTTATACCCTCCACCACAGCCAGAGCAGCTCTCGTTTTGCCGATTGCCCTGATGCTCGCGCAGGCCTACAATGCCACACCTGGGAAAAGCAACTTCGGCAAACTGCTGATGCTCTTCAACATGCAGTCCAATGAAATCTCGACGAGTGGTATACTGACCGCAACCTCAGCCAACATAATGGCTGCCGGCTTCATCGAAAAGGCGATAGGGCAGAAGGTATACTACTCCACATGGCTTGCCGCAGCCATGCCAGTGGCTGTAGCGGGCATGATCGTGAGCTATTTCATCGGCGTCAAGTTGTTCCCCCCAGAAGTGAAAGAAGCTAATAAAGAAGTAATGGAAAAGCTGAAAGAACAGTATACATCACTTGGACGCATTCAGAAGGACGAGATCAGAGCGCTTGTGATTTTCCTCATAACAGTCTTTTTGTGGTGCACAGATAGGTGGCACAAAAGTTGGTTTGGTATGCAACTTAACCCGACGCTGGTGGCAATCATTGGCGCAACGCTGGTTCTGCTGCCAAAAGTTGGGGTTATCAAAAAATGGAGTGATGTGAAAATACCGTGGGATCTGATGCTTTTCAGTTGTGGTGCCTACGCAGTCGGAATGGCGCTCGATAAGAGTGGAGCTGCCTCTTTCATAATAAAGTCGTTACTTTCGAAAGTGGACCTGACGAACACAACACTCTTCAAGATCTACGCGATAGTCATGTTCATCGCTCTCTACTCGCACATAATCTTCACGAGTAAGACTGTGAGGATAACGATACTTGGCCCGATGGTGATCAGTTTCGCCCAACAGATAGCACCAATTTTGGGACTGGATCCCAACAAACTGGTTGTGGCACTTGCTTTGCCCGTTGGTTTCACAATATGCTGGTGTATCACCCTGCCCCCGCAGAGTAAACCGAACTTGATCTATTATTCCACTGGTTTCTACAGCGCGAAGGATCAGTTGATCCACGGCCTTCTGACCGTAACGGTGGCCTACTTGCTCTTCCTGCTAGCTGGTCCAACCTGGTTCAAACTCGTTGGAATCTGGGTCTGAAAGACTCAGCAAAGGGGTGCTGGAGTGATGCACGATTTCCTTGAAACATCGCGGTGCATGGCCGAAGCTGTGCGGCAGGCTTATCAAAACGGTGAAGATGACTATAACATGAAGCCATTGGTTCTGGTGGATAAATACAGGAAACCGATCGGTACGGTGAAGGACGGCGACTCGGTGATCTTTTGCTGCAAAAGAGGCGAGCGTGAGGTACAGCTCACAGACAGCTTTGTTCTGCCAGATTTTGGACACTTTCCGCGTAGAAACTTCGACAACCTTGGCTTCGTTATCTTCACCCTGTATCACCAGAAATATCTGTCTTTGGAAAACGTTCGTGTGGCCTTCAAGCCTCAGCGCATTGAGAACCCTCTGGCAAGAATCATCTCTGAGAACGGTTTGAGACAATTGCACATCGCAGAATCTGAGAAGTTTGCACATGTAACGTACTTCTTTAATGGGGGCACGAATACACCGTATCCTGGCGAAGATGATGTGAAAATTCCTTCACCCCGAGGAATACCTTTCGAACAGGTACCTCAGCTCTCTCTACCACAGCTCGTGGCCGCCTTGGAAGACCCGCTGAGCAAGAGAGAGTACGACTTCATAGTCGTAAATTTCGCCAATGGGGATGTCATAGGTCATACACCTAACTTTCATGCAAAAGTCTTGTGTGCCGAGGCGGTCGACAGACACCTCGAGCGAGTCGTTAACAAAGCTTTGGAGAGCGAATACACTGTTCTTGTCACCGCGGATCATGGGATACTCGAAATGGGCATCAAGCCGAACGGTGAGCCAAATGTCTCTCACACAACGGCACCTGTTCCGTTCATCATCATCAGCAAAGATACGAGGAAACTGAAACTCAAAACGGGCAAGCTTGCGAACGTTGCTTCAACTGTCCTTCAAATAATGGGGCTCAATACACCTGCTGACTACGAACAGGGTTTGTTAACCGAAGGGGCAAATGTCTTAAGCAGGAAAGTGGTCCTCATAATTCTCGATGGCTGGGGCATTGGTAACGAAGACTCATCCAATCCCATACACGTAGCTAACACGCGTTACTTCAAAACCCTCACGAAGAAATTTCCTTTCACGGTGCTCGAAGCTTCTGGAGAGAGCGTCGGCTTGTTACCAGGTAAGCCAGGAAATTCTGAGGCGGGTCATATGAACATAGGCGCTGGAAGGATCGTTCAACAGGACGACGTGATCATTCAGAAGAGCATCGAGGATGGTTCATTTTTCACCAACCCCGAGCTTCTCTGGTCGATGAGCAGGCTTGAAAAAACGAAAGGAAATTTGCATTTGATAGGGCTGCTGTCCGAGAAAAGCTCTCACGGCAACATGGATTATCTGTTGTACACGCTCAGGATAGCGAAAGCTCATGGTCTGACAAAGGCTTTCCTGCACGTGATTCTCGACGGCCGGAGTACTGAACCGGGTAGTGCACCAGAATTGCTTGCCAAACTTGGTGATGCACTGAGAACCATGAAGCTTGGTACCATCTGCACAGTCGTCGGTAGAGGCATTGCACTCGACAGATCGGGCGATTACGTCGGTAAGACAAGGCTTGCCTACAACGCAATGGTTTTCGGGGAAGGTAAGCACGTGCGATGTGATATTTGAAGGCGGGTGCTGACATGAAACTGGTGTGTCTTGGTGGTTTTGGTGAGCAGGGGAGGAGTTCCCTGTACGTCGAGGGAAGATCCAGGTTTCTGGTTGATTACGGCATCAAGAAAGTAGAGCATGAGGGCACATTGGGCGAACTACCGCTGAATCATTCGATAGAGCCGGAATTCGTTTTGCTAACGCACGCACATCAAGACCACTCGGCCATGTTGCCATTGCTGGTTGAAAAGGGTTTCCGTGTGCCAGTGTACTGCACATTGCCAACGAAGGAACTTACAATACAACTGTGCAGGAATTGGTACGAAACGTATCGGTCGAAAAATCTCGAGCCACCATACAAACTGGAAAGCGTGGAGGAACTCGAAAAGTTACTCATACCCGTTCCCTACAACGAGACTTTTCAACCTTCCAGTGGAACTAGGGTAACATTCTACCCAAGCGGGCATCTAGTGGGCTCAGCGATAGTGTACATTGAAGATGAATTGACCATCGCGCACTTCGGTGATACCAACTTTGGTGACAGGTTCAACCCGGATCCATTCCTCGACCTCGAAGCTGAGGTGGGAATCATCAACGGTTCTTACGGTGGTGCTGTTATGAATTCACAGCAACTCCGTAAGAACTTTCTCGCAACAGTTCAGTCTTCACAAAGAACGGTCCTCATACCCTGTGCATCAATAGGAAGAGGTCAAGAGATATGTGCAGTTTTGATTGAACAGGAAACTCTGAACAAGCCAATTTACGTTGCAAAGTCTGTTCTCGAAAATACAAAGAAACTTCTGGATTTTAAAGAATTCCTGAGGTTTGGAGCGGTGGACACGCTGAATCGTCTCCTGAAGTCGCCGAGAATAAAGGTTATCGAGGAAGCACATTTGCATGACCTGATAGCTCAAGGGAGTATTCTTATCGGGCCCGACGCCATGCTTTCCTCTCAGATTGCTTTGAAGATTTTCGATGTGATCAAGAATTGTGCTCAGGATCTGGTAATTCTGAACGGATACCAGGCACCCGGCACCCTGGGAAGAAGGTTGCTCGATGGCGAGCTGAAGGGAATCAAAGTGCGCGTGGTTTATTCGGAACTGAAAATACACACAGATCTTGAAGATAACGAGAGAATAATCGAGCGATGTCTCTCGAAAGCCCGGCTAATCCTAATTCACCATGGGGAGGAACCGAAGGCGACAAACCTGGCAAAGGCTCTCAAAAGAAAGTTCCCGAATCTTGATATAAGAGCTCCTCACACTGGCGATGAGATTCACATTTGAGGTTCTACAAACACATAAACATTCCGAGCAACGAAACGAAAGGGCTGTCAACACAGCCCGTGTTTTATGTTTACCATTGCCTGGCTGGGCTTTGTGCTGACCGTCCTTTATGCTCTGGTGAATCCGCTTTGCCCAAACGCACTGAGTTCTTTCTTGAGAAACTGTATGAAGAATTCTTCTGATGGTGAGAGGATCTTACCGCGCTTCTTTACCAGCAAAATTTTTCTCTTCAAGGGCAGGCCCTCTATTCTGCCAGTCCTCAATCGACCAGCTTCTACTTCGTCCCTAACAGCAATGGACGGAAGAATACTGCAACCAAAGTTCTGTTCAACTAATTTCTTTACCACTTCGATGTTTCCAACTTCGATGTAAGGTTGTAGAGTGACTCCCAATTTTCCCATTTGTCGATCTATGTACTTTCTCAAAGCCGAGTACTCCTCAGGAAGAATGAGCTCTTGAGCCAACACCATCTCCAGGCTTACTCGAGCCTGAAACGGGTGGCCAGGAGGCATCACAAATACCAGCTCGTCTTCCAACAGTTGCTCGATGTCAAAGCTTCGCTCGTCGATCCTGTTTCCTTCCCCCATGATTCCAAAGTTAACCTGGTTCTCTGCCAGGAACTCGAGTATCTCTTCCGCATACCTTACCCTCAATGTGAACTGGACCTGCGGGTACAGTCTTCTGAACTTCCCCAGAATCGAGGGCAACAGGTATATGGCAGTTAGTATGCTCGCTCCAAAACTGACCTTCCCGCATAGCGGATCTCCACATTTCTTGAGTTTTAGCTTCATCTCTTCGAATGCCGAGAGGATTTTTTCTGCATACGTGATTAAAACCTTTCCAGATTCTGTCAGAATCACTTCCTTGCCCCTTCTTTCAAACAGAGTGGTCCCGTATTCGTTTTCAAGTGCCTTGATCTGCAAACTCACAGCCGGTTGGGTGAGTGCTAAGTATTTTGCAGCCTTAGTAAAGCTCTTAAGCTTCGCCACGAAGTAGAAGGTTCTCAGTCTTTCTAGCTCCATAGGGACATTCACCCCTTTTCTAACAATTTTCAAGTTGACTCTTCATAATGATTCTTCATATGATCGACATGTTCACCGTCCTGTAAGGGTCATTGATCTCACTTTTTGGTTGGTATCAGCGTCCCCCTGACGTGCTTTCTATTTTACATTACCTATTCGTCTTTTATTCCACCCTACAAACTCTTCGGTTAACACCCCACAGGATGATCACAAGAGCTAGTGACAGGTGTCCTTTCCATTGACATCCGGGAGAGAAAAACGTTGGGGTTGAGAGCTTGGGAACCTCTTCCAGAGCTCGACTGGTCCTGAGCTGTTTCGAAACTGCCCGGAACTTTTAGGCCGCAACCATAGGTGTGACACCACACGGAGGTTTTCTTCTCTTTTGCTCGTTTTCAATCATTTGACGGTCTTTTAGTTTCATGAATGAAATCGGCTTTCCACCCACGTCTCTACAGCACCTCAAGGGGGTGTTGGTTGATTCGAGAAATCCGGCCCGCGGGTTAGAAACTTTGAGTCAATTTTCTGGTAGGGAAAATGTGGTCGCCAAATTCTTTGGGTTGAGGATCTGCCCCAGCAGGAGCTTCAGCCTTTCGAGTGAAAGGTGTGTTCTTCCTGTCTCGAAGTTTTTCTCCACGATCGTTGAAAGTTCGCTCGGATCGGAGAGCAATTCTTTCAGTCTTTCTGCCGCGCTGTTCAACATCTGAGCATCGACTCTGTACAGACCCTCAGTTTCATCGTAATGAGCAGTATCACCGAGCGAGACGAACTGGAAGCCTAAAGGTGCGATGTCGCTTTTGTACACAGGATACTCGAACACGACGAGTGGCTTTTTTGCAAAAACCGCCTCGATGAGCTGGTTTCCCCAGCCTTCGAGCAGCGACGTGTAGGTGATGACATCGCAGATGGCATACATATCCCAGAGGGAGTAGTACTTCCTGTCGTTCACGAACCTCTCCGATCTGACCATTTCAAACGCGAAGTGAGTTTCATACGGCATGCTTTCAGCTTTCCTCACGATCTTTCGGTAGTACTCCTGAGATTCCATTTCTGGAAAACCCGCCAGAACGAAATGAACCTTTTTCTCGACTCTTTCGCACAGATGCGCCACGAAGTCCATCGCTATCTCTATGGCTTTCCTTGGAACGATTCTTGTGGCGTGCAGTATCACAAGATCGTCCCGCGATATGCCGAGAACCGATCTGAGATCTAAATTGTACTCATCGATTCGCCAAGCGGGCTGGTTGAAGTCGAAAACGTTCGGCACGACGACGGAGTCTGTATTTTTTCTTCGTCGCAGTTCTTCCTGCGCGAGCCTGTTGATAGTCACATGGAGGATGAGTTCATCTCTTGGGGGTAAGTACTCTTCGAGTATCCTTTTCACATATTCACACCGGGGTGCTGAGTACCTTTCCCTCTCCCAGTAGAAATCGTGATGATGGGCTATGACTTTCAGATTCTTGTCTCTCACGAACTTTGCGAGCGCGACCGCGGCGGCCAGATTGAATCCGAGCGAGAAGATGTTGTTGACGATGAGAAGATCGAGCCTGGGTAATTTCTCTCTCAATTCAGCTTCGATTCTGCCAGCGTAGTTCTCGAACATCTCCTGGAAGGTCCGCTCGCTTACGGTCAGCTTTTCGAACGCGTTCTTGTGGATCTGCAGGTTCGTGGCATCGTTCATCGAAAGAGAACGTATCTCTATACCCTCGGCTTGGTCGAACTCTCCCGCCACGTACATCACTTCGTGCCCGAGCTCCTCGAGCACTCGTTTCCACTTTTCCATCTCGAGCGAGACTCCATCTGTGAAACCAGCTCTGAAGTGAATCAGAGCGATCTTCATTTTCTCTCACCTTCGTACCTCTTGGGCCTGAGAACTTCAGACAGACCGTTCAGATGTTCCTCTTTTTCCGAGTATATCTTTTTGAGAATCGTTCTGAAGAGAATCTCAACCACCACCATCTCTCCCAAGTTTCCTCTGAGGAACTCGTGCTTTTCGAACGTCGCGGTGGGGCTGTAGAGTACTATGTCCGCGACCGAAGCGAGTGGTGAATCTATACCGGCGGTGATGGCGACTGTCCTGGCTCCCACGTCTTTCGCCACCTGTGTGGACTTTACGGTGTCTCTGATGTTACCGCTGTGACTGACCGATACGACCAGATCCCTGTCGCAAAGGCCCGTCGCCACGATCACCTGTGCGTGCGGATCGTTGTAGTAGAAGGAAGGAAAACCCAGCAGTGATAACAACAAGCTTCCGTACTCTGCTGCGACCGCAGACAGTCCCACACCGAAGAAGATCGTCTTCTGAGACTGGGTCACCCATTCTGCAGCCCTTTCGACGTCTTCTTTTTTCAGCGTTGTGGGCAGGCGGTCTATGAAGGACCTCATCTGATCCACGTACTCATCGAAGGCGTCCTTAGGGCTCGTCGGATAGATCCTCGCGGCACTGGTTTGCTTCGTGAGCTCGATCTTGAAGGACTGGTATCCATCGAACTTCAGCTTTCTAACCAGCCTGTAGATCGTTGTCTCGCTCACTCCAACGATCCTCGCAAACTCGGTTATCGAGTAGTGGATCACGTCGTCGGGTCTTTCGAGAATGTAAGAAGCGACCTTCTTTTCAGATTCGCTAAGCCTGTCGTACATGCCGAGCAAGCTGTCAAGTATCAACCGACCATCTCCTTTTGAACGAATCCTTCATTTGCATGAAAAGCTGAAGCTGAGATTCCATCAATCCCTCCGCTTCGACACTGCTTATGTCCTTCGTCTTTTCAACGAAGTCTGCCACGCGCGCAAAGTAGAAGGGCAAAAGATCCAGAACGACTTCTTCGCTCCTTTCCCTTCTGTATGCTAACGCGAACTCGTAGACGGCTTCAACCCATTGTTCTGCGTCCAGCGTGCCGTTCTCGAGTACCGATTTCAAAAGTTCCTTTCGCAGCGATACTCTGCTCGGCATCCTCTCTCTTAAAGTTTTGCTCGCTTTCTCTTTCAGATTCTTCAGATCCACAACGATTTCTTCAACCTCCTGGGAGGGTTGCTCTCCATGGACTTCTGTGTCGATCACTTCACTGACAGTTTTCCATCTATCTTGATATTCAATCATGAGCTCGAAGAGCGTTTGAACGACCTGGACGAACATGCCCTGAAGCTGTTTGCCGGGGTCTTTAACGTCGTGCACCTTGACGCCGAGTGCCGCCTGAACGGGCAGTTTTTGCGATTCGTTGATCGCCGTCGTCGTCATCCATATGTCGATACCAAAGCGCGCGACATTGCTTTGCCAGACATTCTCAGGCTTACTCAAAAAGACTTCGATCAATTTCGAACTCACGGCGAAATCTCCGCCTATGGGCTGACGTACCTTCACACCGTAGAGCGCTGAGGTCAGCGGATAACAGATGTTGTTCGTGATCGTACCATCGTACTTGTGTCTCAAATAGAGGGGCGTAACGTAGTCGGTTCTGTCTTCGAGTATGGGTCTCGCCATGCGCTCTATCCACCAGGGTTCAACGCTCCTGAGATCTGAATCGAGCATTATGAAGATTCTGGCCTTCGATTTGTGTGCGACTTCAAACAATGCCCTCACGGCACTCCCTTTGCCGGGTATGCCCCTGTATCTCAGTGAAAACTTTGGAACTTCAAAGGTATCGCTGGCCAGGAAGGCTTCCGCGGTTCCGTCCGTTGAGCCTCCATCCGAGTTCACGATGAGTCCTTTCAGTCCCAACCTTCTGATACCCTCTGCAGCCGTCTGAGCGACGTGTGGTATGGTCGTTGAGTTGTTGAAGCTTGGTATACCCACCACCATGTCGCAGTTTTCAATCTGTGGGATATCATTGTGATATTTCATCTCGACCCCTCCTTCAGAAGTTCGACGATGTAGTCGTAGATTCTCTTTTCTGCACGAAGTTCGTTGAGTTTTCTCATCAGGCGTTTTGACACCTTTCCCCGATTCAGCGCGAGAGAAACTGTCAGTTCGAGCAACGTTCTTTTCTTGCTCAGTAGCTCATGCTTGCTCAGGTGGTATTCGTGCGAGTTCTTCTTCAAACCTTTCAGGAGTTTCTCGAGCTTCTCAACCTCTTCCTGAATTTTTTTGATCCTGTCCTGCAGCTGCTCGAGCTCAAACTCCGTCGTTCTCCTGAAGACGAACTGTGGAAACCTCAAAGGACTGAGTATCTCAACATCTGCCTGATCGCTCTTCTCTGTGGAGAAGGACACGTTCATGGGAATTGTGTCTATCCGATACGGCCTTAAACCATGAACTGACTTTGGATAGGGATTGTAAACCAAAAGTTCGCCGTCCTCCACACAAACCCAGGGAAGAGGACCGGAGAAAAGCTTCAAAGATTTTGAACCACGATCGTCCTTCTTCTTTACCGATACAAGCACTGGTGGATCGTCGAACAGGTTGAACCATTTGAAAAACTCTTCGGACCGCACATCCGCGTTCAGTTCGCTGATAGCGAGTTCGAAATCGATCGTTCCCTCACATCTGGCATCTGGAACGTACATTAAAGGTCCTGCATCACCCGTTCGACCTTTCACATCGTTCTTCGCGATCCATTCGACACTTCTTATCAGATCTATCTTCATGTCACCCTCTTCATCCACTTCGTACTGATGCACACCTTTTGCCATCACGGCCAGAGTTTTTTCACCCTGAAGAGCGACGAAACCATGAAACGGGAATTTTCTTATCGATCCAACTTCTCTTGCGGCGAGAAGAACGCGATTGAGTTTTTCTTCTCCGTTCGTCGGGAGCAGATCTGCATCGATTCTGTCCCTCTCAGCGACATCGAACGGCATCTTCGCGAAAACTCTGGAGTCTCTGTTGAAGCTTTCAGTGACAAAACTCAGAAGGTAGTTCCTTCCACGACAGTGCACGGTCATGTTCCATTTGATGAGTGGAGATTCGTCAAAGATTATCCTCTCCTTTGTCTCGATGAGTATCCCTTCGGCTTTGATCAGTCTCTCCAGTCGAACTATCTTGTGTTTCTCACCCGCACGTTCAACCTGCATTTTTGAGATGTGACAGGAAAAGTCCATCTTCTCTGTGTCTGTAGAATAACAGTCGCCAAGTTCTCTTTCCAGCTGCAGAATACCCGTCACGGTGCGGTTCACATTCAAGCTTCCATCCTGATTGAAGAAAGCTTCGTAATGGTCGTTCCTGAAAGAAAGTGTCTTGTTTGAACATGTTTTATCGAAATCATTTACCCTGAAGAATCCAGCTCCTTCGTTCTGCAACCTGTAGCATCTTTGACCGTCGCAATAGTAATGGTCGTATTCAAATGGAGAGAAAGAAATGGCGTACAGACCACTTTTGAGATGAGTGGCGAGCCTCTTCAACTCTTCTTTGAAAGATTTTCTCAGAGACCAGAACAGCTTTTTATAGACGGACTGCATGTTTCTGTGAATCGTGTCCACACCGACGCCACAGATGTTGTCGTGCAGCATCGTCTTCAGGTACGTTCTGTACAGCTCATCGATTCTCTCGTTTCGAAAAGAACCCAGGAGTTCGACGTATCTGAGCAGCTTGCCCACGACGTAAGCCTGACGCTTCAAATAAACCCTCGTAGAAAGTGTGCCGGGAAAGACACACGCGTACTTTCCGCTCAACAGTTCTCCGCTGATTCTGGGAAGGTGTGTGACCTTCGAAAAGGCCCTGTACGAATATTCCTGTGGTGTTGACATCTGGATCTCTTCGCCAAGCAGATCGCGTGGATCTTCCGGATTCACATCCAGATCGTAACCGTCCAGGAGTGGCACGAGACCGGAAAGCGAAAATATCTTGAGCTTTTCTATCTCGTGTTTCAATCGCTTCTTAGCCAGATCTCTGGTGCGCGACAGCCCGTAGAGGTTTCTGTAACCGCCAATGAGAAAGATGCAATTCACAAAAGAGCCATCTTTCGACTCCCACACGAACTCGATGGAAGGTTTTTCAAGCTTCACTCCTCGCCAGAGAAAAACGCTCTCGATGCCGTAGCGTTTGAGGAGCTGGGGAAGTTGAGAGATGAAACCAAAGTTGTCGACCATCCAGGCGACGTTCGCATCGCCACCGAATTTCTTCAGATCCTCCTTTCCAAGTTCGAAGTTCTTGATGATTGCCACCTCTGGAGAGAGTCTGAAATCTATTTGAGCGTAGAGAGGTCCGATCAAAAGATTGCCCGATCGAACAAGACTCTTGAGCTTTTCTACGAACTCTGGTGCCACGTTCGATAGATCTTCCAGAATGAGCGTTTGACCATCGAGAACGTAACGGTAATCTCTTTTTCTCGAAACCAGATCGAAAAGCCTTTCGAAGAGCTCTTTGAGCCACTCGTTAGTGACCGATGAGGGGGCGAACCACTCTCTGTCCCAGTGCGTGTGGCAGATCACGAGGTTCAAAGCTCGATCCGCTCCTGAGTGTCTGGATCGAAGAGATGGATCTGGTTTAAGTCCAGATACACCTGCATCTTCTCGCCCTCTCTCACGGACAGGTCGTGCGGCACCTTGATGACCAAGTTCTTCTCGACGTCTATCGAAAGGTGTATCACCGTTTCCGACATGAGCTTCTCGGCGAAGTAAACCGTTCCGGTCACTGAAGCACAACGTTCGGTTCGCTGCAAGTGTATGTGTTCCGGTCTGATACCAACTATCACGTGTTCCAACCCTGGGTCGGCTTTCAGAGGAATTCTCAAACCGAAGCTCTCCGCGTGGAACTGCGTTCCGAAGGATACGACCTTCATCCTCAAAAAGTTCATCTGGGGCGAGCCCACGAACCCCGCAACGAAGATCGTCTTTGGTTTCTTGTATATCTCTTCAGGAGTGCCGAACTGAACGATCTTGCCGGCGTTCATAACGGCTATTTTGTCGCCCATCGTCATGGCCTCCGTCTGGTCATGGGTAACGTATATCGTGGTGACCTTGACTCTCTCGTGCAGCTTTTTCAGCTCACTTCGCATCTTCACCCTTAGCAGTGCATCCAAGTTTGACAGTGGTTCGTCCATGAGCAGCACCTTTGGCTGGTGCACGATCGCCCTCGCCACGGCTACTCTCTGCCGCTGACCTCCAGAGAGTTGCGCAGGAAACCTTTCCAAAAGCTCGCTTATGTGCAAAAGTTCCGAGACCCATTTGACCCTTTCCTCTATCTCGTTCTTCGGCACCTTCTTGAGTTTCAGAGGGTAGGCGATGTTGTCTCTCACCTTCATGTGTGGCCAGACCGCATAGCTCTGAAACACCATTGCCACATTCCTGTCCTTTGGAGGAACGTTGGAAACATCCCTGTCGTCGAAGTAAATCTTCCCCTCGGTGAGCTTTTCAAGTCCTGAGATGCATCTCATCAGAGTGGTCTTTCCACAGCCCGAAGGCCCGAGCAGTACCACGAAAGAACCTTCCTCGATCGTTAAATCTACTCCATCCAGCGCCTTCACGTTACCGAAGTACTTCTTCACGTTCTCGATCGTCACTCTGGCCATCTTATCACCTACTTGAGCGATATTCCCCACATGGAGATCAGATACTTTCTGATTATGAATATGAACACCAGTGCTGGAACAGCCATGATCGTACCCGCGGCAAATTTGAAATAGTCGGGCGAAGCCATCGCGGTGTTCAAAATGTGCGCAGGCAGGGTTCTGTTCGTTATTGCGAGCACCGAGGCCGCGAAGACCTCGTTCCAGGACATGATGAACGCAAAGATCGCGGACGCCGCAAGTCCCGGCAACGCCAGGGGCATCGTGATCCTCAGGAAAGCTCCGAACCTCGAAAGCCCGAAGACCATCCCGGCCTCCTCGTACTCCACAAAAACCCCTGAGAAGATGCTTGAAGTTATCAACACCACAAAGGGTAGAACCATCGCTGCGTGTGCCAGACCGACACCCAGCACCGTGTCAGCCAAATTCAGTCTCAGATAGAGCGTTACCAGGGATACCGCGATCACCACGAGGGGTATCGATCTTGTAAAGAGCATCACGAGCTTTATAAAGTCCTTACCGCGAAACCTGTACCGTGTGATCGCGTAACCTGCAGGAATGCCCAGAGCGAAGGAGATTCCAATCGCTATGCCCGCTACCTGAATGCTTGAAAGCATGGCTCGCCAGCCACCCAGGTTCACGAGTAGTTTGTATATGTGATCGAATGTGAGCCTGGTAGGGAAGATCCTGTCCCACTGATAAAAATCGGAAGAAGGGGTCAAGGAAGCGAGAAATATGAAGAACAGTGGCCCTAAGAACCACAGCGATATCGCGACGAAAGCCAGCACGTAGAAAAAATTTTTCATTGTCTCACACCCTCTTCCAGGTGTCTGGAGCGGATCGTACCTATGTAGAACCAACCAACGATGAACGTGACTACAGCTATCACCAACGCGTAGGTGCTCGCAACCTGTCTGTTGTTTCTGAGCACGTACCAGTAGTAGGTCTCTCCCGCCAGCACCGGAATGTCCCTGCCGGCCAGAAGCCACACGACTCCAAAGATCTGGAACGCGAACAGCGTTCTGATCAGCAACGCGGAGACGATGGAAGGTTTCAACAGGGGTAAGGTGATCTTGAAAAACTTCTTCCACGACGAGAAGCCAAAAACATCCGCCGCTTCCAGGTACTCGGCGTTTATAGACTGAAGGCCCGCGAGCAGGATGACAAAAACCAGAGGCGTGGCCCTCCAAACTTCCGTGAGAACGATGACAAGAAACTCTCTGGATTTGAACATGTACCCGAAAAAGTACAGAGGCCTTTCGATCCAGTTCAAACTGAGCAGAATCTTGTTGAGGTAACCGTTGGGCGCGAAAATGGAATAACTGATCAATGCGGCCGTAACGTCACTGAGCGCGAGCGGTGTCGCGATGATATACAGAAGGGTTCTGTAGCCACTCCATTTTTTGTTCACCAACAGTGCCAGCAGGATTGCAAGTGCGAACTGAATCGGTATAATCACCGCACCCAAGATCAGCGTGTTCAGAAGGGCGTTTTGAAAATCTTTGGAAGAAAAGACATACTTGAAATTTCCGAGCCATCCTTCGTCGCTGGTGAAAGAGAGCTGAAAGGTTCCCACTATGGGATAACCTATGAACACCACAAGATAAACGAGTGCTGGAAGGATCAAAAGAAAGGGTGTTAAAGATTCTCTCCTCATCAGACCTCACTCCACGAGGAATTTGAAAGGCGGGTGGTGTTCGACCACCCGCCAGTTTTCAGAACAGACTCGAGTCAGGTTCGGGCAGTGGAGCACCGACTTCCTTGAAGAGCTGTCTTATTTTCTCACCGAGTTCTGAAATCACCTTCGCTGGGTCTTCTTTGTTGAAAACGATCCTTGTGAACGCCTGGCGGTAAGTCTCGCTGAACTCACCACCCTTCGCTCCAAGGCCCGGGATGAAACACACGATCGAGTCTGGCGTCGAAGATTGCCTCACAACACCTTCTGCGAGGACTTTCAATCCACCTTCTGGTATTCGACCTATAGCTTCCTGAACCACCGGGAAGAAGCCCACGTTCTCGAGGATCGCAGTTTGAGCTTCGGGAGAGGTCAGGAAATCTAAGACTTTCAGTGGTTCCGTCATGTCGGCGTTCTTCGGCACCGAAAGACCCACGAGCACGATGATGTATCCTCTGCCCATCGGTCCTCTCGGTACGGGAACGACGATGAAGTCGTTCGGTCTTTCAACAATTGCCTGCTTGAGTCTGGCGGTGTGATCCCAAGCGATCATGACTTCGCCCCTGAGGAGCGGTTGATCCATGTTATCCCAGGTTGTGCACGCTGGATGCACGTATTTGAACAACTCGCGCATGTAGTTCCACATGTCAATGGCTTTCACACTGTCGAACTTCACCACCTGTGCGCCGGTGTACGAAGGATAAATGTAACCGTGGAGGAACCTGTGCCACAGACCCTTCGGACCCAGTGGAAAGCCAAGCTGTGGTTGTTTCGTCTTTTCCTGCAGGTTCTTCGCCCATTCGAGCAATGTGTCGTAAGTCCACTTTTCCGTTCCATTGACCACATCCTGCTGGGTCAATCCCCTGGGCAAATAGTCGAAAGCCTTCTTGCTGATCGCCATCGCGTAGGTTGCCTGCAGCCATGGGATGAAGACTTTTTCTTTGCCAACGTACGTGTAGCGCTCGAACGTTGGTACGAAGGTCCTGCCTTCGAACTTCACACCCGACAGATCCGCGAGGAATCCACTGGCACCCATCGTGTTGAGACCGCTCTGAAGGTCTGCAATCAGGTTCAGGACTATTTTTCCAGCCTTCTGTTCCGCTTCAACTCTGCTCAGAAGATCGGTGTACTCGAAGTTCAAAAACTCAACCTGTACGCCCGACTTCTTTGAGAAATCACCCAGCAGCCTGATCATGAACTCCCTCTCCGCCGCCGGGGTCATCTGTGTGGAACCGAAGTTGACCTTTGCGAAAGCAAATGCCACGAGCCCAAGCAGGATCAAACCGACCAGCAACTTCCTCATGCCAACACCCCCTCCTATAGGTGAAAACTTTTTTCATATCTGTCACTCAGAGAGAAAACTTTCTACCTCATTTTTATCACATGTTACCTATTCTGTCAATACTGTTAACATCAGTGTGCCTGAGAAGCTTTAGATCACGTTCTCTGCTGAGCCGACCGAAGATTCGATGATGGTGATTCGCAACTCGAATGAGAACAACGAGGTATAATAAGAACACTACGGCGAGGAACAACAGAGGGGAGAGGGGCATGAGATGGTTTGTGGTCCTTGCTTTGTTTCTGATGGCACAAGCTGTGCTCTTAGCGGGTTTAGATCCCACACGATCAGATGTGATCGTCGTTCATCCAACAAACAATTCAGTGGTAGTTGGCACAATCCTTGTACAGATAGCTGTTGATCAAAACGTGGACGCAGTGAAGGTGGAGATCTACGTTGATGGAATCAAGGTGGAAGAAGACAGTTCCGCCCCGTATGAGTACAGCTGGAACACGGATACCCTCGAGCGTGGCTCTATCCATTCGATCCAAGCGAAAGCCTACGACAAGGGTGGATACGTGAGGACGAGTCCAACGGTGAGCGTGACCGTTGGCGATCCCAAACAACCAGTGACCTTTGTGGATCTCAACCTTGAAAAAGCCGTGCGGAGTGCTTTGAAGATATCCTCAGATCAACCCATCACCAGAGCGGACATGGCGAGGCTAACGAACCTTTCTGTGCGTAACAAGTCCATACAGAACCTCTCTGGACTTGAATGTGCGATCAACTTGAAAGAATTGCGCCTCAACAACAACCAGATAAGTGATCTTTGTCCGTTGAGTACTCTTACCAACCTGAAGTGGTTGTACATGGACAACAACCAGATAAGCGATATTCTTCCGTTGGCTAACCTCTTCAACTTGCACACATTGAGCCTCTCGAATAACCGAATAAGTGACATCCAACCGTTATCCAATCTTGTTAACATGGAATGGTTGGACCTTTCCAACAACCAGATAGGTGATATCAATCCGTTGGCCAACCTGACCAACCTCAAATGGCTGATTCTCAACAACAACCAGATAAGTGACATCAGTGCGTTGGTGAGCAACGCTGGGTTAGGGAAAGGAAAGCTCGTTGAATTTCGAAACAATCTGTTGGACCTTTCCCCAGGTTCTGATGATATGCAGAACATCGAGACTCTTAGGAGTAGAGGGGTAACAGTGCGATATTGATCTTGAACACTGGCCCCACAAAAGTGGCTCTGCAGGTTTCTATAGTGATGGTGTAGCTTTTGTTGCAGAACCATCAACAGCACGCGGACCGTTCTCGATGCCGACGGCGCCATTCTCGTAGAGATCGTTCTTGTGCTCCATCTCATAGTTTGGACGGCTTTTTACGGTTCTGTTTTTAAAACATGTTGTCAAGAATTCTGCGTGAGACACTATCACTTTCTCTTCTCGACGGTGTCATGACCGTCATCGTTTCGAGGAGATTAACTGCACACCAGATCCAAAACATTGCGTGATTTCCGAACGAGAAGTCATTCAAATCATGACAAACCACCGTGAAGCGGTGAGATATAATAGTTAGTGACAGCAAAAAGGAGTGATTGTGTGAAAGTGTATCGACGACCTCCAACAGTGTCTGAGAGTATAGTTCAGCAACTCAAGGAAGATATCATAAAAGGTGTCTATGTCCCAGGAGAGAGGATGAAGATCCTGGACCTTGCGAAACGCTTTGGAGTCAGTCAGACATCCGTTCGTGAGGCGTTAAAAGTTCTTCAGAAATCCGATTTAGTTACCGAGGTTCCACACAAAGGATACTTCGTGACAGAGTTGAGTCTGGAAGAACTGATGGACATGTGGAAGATCAAGGAAGAGCTTTGGTCGCTTGCCTTCTCGTGGTTCGCCGAAAGAGCGACGAACGAGCAAATCAAAAGGGCAAAAGAGTGTGTCTATCAGTTTAGAGACGCATACCTTGAAAACGATGTGGACAAAGCCTTTGAGGCGAACTTTGCCTTGACCGATGTGATACTTGAAGGCTGTGGATCTCGAAAATTGGTATCCTTGCTTCAATCAATAGAGGACCAGGCAAAGCGGTACAGGTATCTCAGCTTGGAGTACGATGATAACTTACGCGTTTCTTCGCAGTACTTTGTTGAGCTCATCAGGGCGATAGAAAAGAGAAACGTGCGGAAGACGGAACAACTCATAAGAGAGTATATGAAATTCAGTGGAACCGTTCTGAGAAAGAACTACGATAAGATCACGTCAAAAATGAAGGAAAGCCAAGCAATCCAGCGATTCATTAAGATTTAGGTAGCTATTTGACGAATTTTGCCTGCAGATTAAATTAGCTGTGGAATTTTTAACTTTTCGGGTGTTGTTTTTTTCATCTGTAACGTATATTATCGATAATCGAAAGTAGATATTCCCTTAGTGATTGTGGGGGCACATTAGAATTTCCAGAAAGGAGCTGAGTCGCATGGATTTTGAACCTGTGGAAGGCTGTCAACCCTTCATTCTCAACGACAGTTGGGTCTCACCTCTCAACTTTCACCCTGAGGTTCGCTCGAAAATGAACTTGCCTTCGAGAGTCTTGATCCACGATGTCACACTTCGGGATGGGGAACAGATGGCGGGAGTAGTCTTCACTGAGGATGAAAAGGTCGCCATAGCACTGGAACTCGACAAGCTCGGAATTCCAATGATCGAGATCGGCACACCTGCAGTGTCAGACGAGGACCAAAGGGCGTTCAAAAGGCTTGCAAAGATGAAATTGAGAGCAAAGAAGATCGCACTTGCAAGAATCATGGAAGAAGATGTCAAGCTTGCGGCCGAATGTGGTGCGGATGGCTTGTTCTATGAGACGAGTATCAATCCGTATTTTGTTAAGTACGTCTTGGGTTTGGACTTTAAGGAATTCATCCAAAGGATCATCAGAGGTGCGAAAATCGCAAAAGAGTTAGGTCTGTTCGTGGAGTTCTGCGGGTGGGATACTTTCAGGATCAACAATCTTGAGTGGATCAAAACAGTTTACACCGAATTGCTCAGGAGCGTCGAAGTCGATCAGATAGGGATTTCCGATACTTTTGGTCAGGCTCACCCCCTCACCGTCAATTTCCTCGTGAGGAAGATGAAAGAATGGTTCCCGAGCGTGCCTCTGGCAGTGCATGTGCACAACGACTACGGTCTGGCGACCGCCACGGCTCTGATGGCCATTGCATCGGGCGCAGAGGCGGTGGAAACATCTTTCAACAGCTTAGGAGAAAGGACAGGTAACGCATCCACAGAGGAAGTGGTCATGGGAATCGAGATGATACTGGGAATAAAGACCGGGATCGACTGTTCTGGACTGTACAGAGTTTCTAAGCTCATCCAGGAGATATCCAAAGTCCACGTAGCTCCCAACAAGCCAGTCGTTGGGGACAGAATATTCCACAGTGAGTCGGGAATAGTGATAGACGCGAACGAAAAACTGAGAAAAGCAACAGGATTTGATTACTGTATGTTCCCATACAATCCAAAGTTCACGAATCGGGAGGCGAAATACGTCGCAGGTAAAAAGAGCGGTCGTGCATACGTGAGATACTTTTTGCACACACAAGGACTAACAGCCACGGAGGCCCAGGTGGATGAAATACTTATCAGGATAAAGAAACAAGGCATAGTCTTGAAGAACTTCCTACCGGATGAGGAAGTGAAGAGAATAGTGGAATCAGTCTTAGGCAAACGGTGAGAGGGGGCGTCATTATGGCTACTAAGATCATCGATCTGAGTGAGACGATAGTCCCGAATTCACCTTCTGAGCCCTGGCCTGCGAAGATAACCTATCTTGATCATCGCTATGGCGCTCAGGAAATGAGAGAACGCTTTGGCGTCGACCCCAAAGATTTGGTTTACTCAAAAGGTTTGGGTTGGTCTTACGAGTTCTTGGAGGCGATGACCCACACTGGTACTCACCTCGATGCACCGTGGCATTTCCATCCTGTGGTCGAAGGAAGGCTTGCCAAGACGATCGATGAAATACCGTTGGAGTGGTGTTTCTCGGACGGTGTCGTGCTCGACATGCGACACAAAAAACCGGGGGAGTTCATAACGATTGAGGATTTGAAGGCTGAGCTGGAAAGGATCAACTACCAAATCAAACCCTTCGACATTGTTTTGATAATGACGGGTGCCGACAAGAGAATGGGCACAAAAGAGTACTTCCTGCAGCCTGGCATGAGCAGGGAAGCGACCCTTTGGCTGATCGATCAGGGCGTGAAAATAACAGGTATCGATGCTTACACGTGGGACAGACCATTCTCTAGCATGGCAAAAGACTACCAGGAGACCAAAGATGGCTCATGCATATGGCCAGCACACTTCGCGGCGATAGAGAAAGAGAACTGCCACATCGAAAAGTTAGCGAATCTGGACAAGATTCCGAGACCGTTTGGGTTCAAAGTTGCTGTGTTTCCGATAAAAATCTTCAAAGCAAGTGCAGGATGGGTAAGAGCAGTGGCCATTATTGAGGATTGAAAGGGCGGTGAAATTATGAGCACAGCGGGGATATTCACAATTTTCTTCGTCATCTTTGGATTCGTCATGGTCGTGGTTGGTTGGATAACCAGAAAGTGGATTGGCAGGAGTACGGATTACTTAGTAGCAGGTAGGCAGATCAACCTTTTAGTCAATACGCTGGGAGTTGCAGCAATAGGCTATGCGGGAACCACTCTCACACTCGCCCCAGCCTTCACTCTGATGGGCGGCCTCGTCAAAAGCATCTTCATGCTTGGTGTTGCCTACTCCCTGACAGGAATCATATCCTATGCACTGTTGATTGCACCAGTTGCGAGGAGGACGGGTGCCCACACGCTTCCAGAGTGGCTCGAGATAAGATACGACAGAAGGGTCAGGTTTGTCGTAACGCTCACCACCATAGTCGCGATGCTGGGGATAACGGCTAACAACGTTTTGTCAATGGCAACAATCATTTCGGGATTCACAGGATGGTCTGTGCAGATGACGATTCTCATAACGTTCGCGATCTTCATGTTCTTTACGGTACTTGGCGGTATGTGGGCTGTCACACTGACAGATTTCATTCAGGGTGTTCTGTGCACAATTGCAATACCACTCCTTCTGGGTTTCCTGCTGGTGAAATACGGTGGATTGAGTTTTGTTGCCCAAAACTGGCCAGGTGGTGATTTCTGGACAACGGGCATAGCTGGCAAAACGTTCCCATGGTTCTCCATTTCCTATCCAAGCGTTTTGGTTGCGTTCTTTCTCTATGGCATGGCGCTGGTGTGGGGATCAAACAGTTATTGGATTCGGGTCAGTTCTGTCAGAAGTGAACGAGTCGCAAAATACTCGTTTTTATGGGCTGCGGTAATCCTCTTCCTCGCCAACGGTTTCATGTATCCGCTTCTCGGTGCTTATGTCGGAGCAGCCAATCCTGGAGCTTTTGTTCCGCGTGGTTCGGCAGCTCCAGCAGCGGCGTTTGGCATATTCCTCAGAACTGCCCCTCCCGTCTTGGCGGCTTACTTTCTCTTGACGACGATGGCAGCCTCTATCTCAACTTCAACCACCTACTATATGGCCGGAAGCTCGGTTATAGTTAGAGACTTGTACCAGAGGTTTTTCAAGCCAGACGCTAAGCCAGAACAACTAGTGAAACCTTCGATGGTATTCAACACGATCTTTGGTCTGGCATCTCTCCTGCTGTGTTTCTTCCCAGGGGGACCTGTCTACTTGTTCGCTTTTGCGACTGCCTGGCTTGCGCCCGTTGCAGTTATAGTCATTCTCGGATTCTATTCGAGAAAATTCTCATCGAGCGGCGCGTTTGTTGGTGGACTCGTTGGGTTAATCTTCATGTCAATCTGGACTCTTCTGGATCTGACGAAAATCTATCCACTCTCGAGCAAGATAGGCCACATGGTGATTCCAGGATTGGTTGTTTCCCTTGCCGCAGCCATAATTGCCAACTTCTTTGGTAAATCAAAATATGAAATCAGCGTCCAAAAGAGAGATAAACTGACGGAGGAAGAGTTGAAGGTTCTGGAACTGATCCAAAAAGGTTACAACATCATGGCAGAAATAACCGACCTTCTGGACGTTGACTCTTCAAAGAGCAGCGAACTTGTTCTGTCACTCGAAGAGGCTGGGGTTATAGAAAGGCTTGGAAACAGTGGTATGAATTTTTACAGCTTCAAAGTTACCGACTTTGGTAAGGAGGTCCTCAAGAAGGTGAAAAAGATCGATGAAGGCGCTGAGATCGACGAAGTCGGTTTGAAGCTGCTCGAGCACGTTAAGGAAGGAAAGCGGATTTTGGCAGATAAGCTATCGAGGGAAACAGGATTGAACCCTATGGCTCTGGCAACAGTGATCAACTCTTTGGTTAGAAGAGGTTATCTTAAGGAAGGTGGACTCTGGAGGCGCACGATCTCCATTACCAGAGAGGGACTCGAGGTTCTTTCAAAGTTCAAAAGATCATAGCACCATCGAGTTGAAAGGCGGGCCTGCGCCCGCCTTTCGAAAAGATCGATACGATCACCCATCTTCCAGTTCCAGAGTTATCGCAAAAATGTGGATGTTCATGCTGCCCGAGAGCACTATTTCCTTGATGGATCTGCTCAGCTCGAACGAATGAACGTCCAAGCCACACTTGATGAACTCCTTTTGCCCGCTCGCCGTGTAGCGAAAGTCGAACATCAAATCCTTTTGTCCTCTGCACCAATCCGAAACCAGAACAGAAAATTTGTCTCCATCACATTTAAGTGTGAGCTCATAATCTCCGTGGTTTGAAGCGGCGAGCAGGTGTACACTTTTGATTCTCACAGTCTCTGGCAGCACGAGTCTCTGGTCTGACACACGGAGATTGTCCAAACCGATCGTTTTGAGTAAAAATGATATGCCTCTGATGACTTTCACGCCTTCACTGAGTTCTTCGGCGGGTAGGTACGCTCCAACGGCTCCACCAAGGTTGTCGAAATTACCGGGTTTTTCAGGAACGGCTATCCCGTCGTTGTTGAACATTCCTTCGAGTTGAACGAGGAGAAACCGACCGGTCTTTTCCAGCTGGACGTTGAAGATCCGTTCCCTTTTCGCTATTTGGCGCTCAAAATACCTTCCCGGGACAATCTTGAGCTTTTTCGTTTCCTCAACTGAATAAACTACAGTCCAGGCTTGGTCTTCAACTTCAAAAGACACGCCAAAAACCACCGGGACCAAAATCACCTGATCGACGATACCAGAACCTTCAAGGCTGAGCCTCAGACTCGAAACGGTTTCAATCTGTCCCACGAAGAAGACACCATTTCCGTCCAGCGTTTTGGAGATGGATCCAGATCCGCTTGAAACCGTGCAACGATTTTTGCCGAACTCACCCGCTACGTAGACATAATATTTTCCCTCAGGAACACCAGACCACTTCAAACGCGTTCTCGATTCGAATTTGAAGGCGACGTTCGCGCCATAATCACCCGTAACGAGTGATACTGGTGAGATACCTGGATCTGCCGTTTCTGCTTCGAGTACAAGCATTCCGTTCTGGACGAAGCCTTCCATCGATGTGGCAAGCTTTTGAAAGAAGATTGGTAAAGAACCCAGATAGATCATGCTTCTGATGGCGCAAATCGTTGATTCCGCACCGGCATTTTTGTTGACATGCATGTATTCGAGTCCATCGTAACCTTCTCCATTGGGACCGTACATTCTTTCTCCCAGTCTGTTCGCGCCGAAGTACCAGGCTGCGGCCAGAGCCGAGAGAAAAGCCATGTTTTCGTCCTTCGTTAGCTCGTACGCTTTGGCGGCTGCGACAACCAAAGGCTCGACAGCGTACGACAACTCCGGTGTGAGTTTCACATATTTACCCAGCTTGTAGATGAAGCCACTGGAAGAAAGCAAAGGTATTTGCAGCTCAATTGATTCAATTGCGATGTTTAGTAGCTTTTCTTCCCCCAGTACTTTGTACGACTCGATTAACGCTTCCGCGTAGCGGTTTCCCCATCCGTTCCAGCGAAACTCTTCTCTCTGAGTACTGAAGAATCTGCGGAACGTGGGGTCATCTTCGACGATGAGGAATTTCAGCAAGAGTTCCACGTATCTTTTAATCTCATCTTTGACGTTCCTGATCTTGTTGTACTCGCACAATCCCAGAATGTAAATCGAGAGTTGATCAGCAAAGATCGGAGGCTTTCTCGATATAGCCTGGTGGGACTTTCGTGCGGCTTCGAAGATCTGTTCGTCTCCAGTTTCAACGGCGAGGGCAGCCAGGGCCCAGAATGCCCTCAGAGTCCACCAGGAGGTGGACTTGTAACTTGTCGGACCGTGCATATTGATCGTTCCATCTCTGTAGGCGAAATTGTAAAATTCACCGTCTTCAGCCTGCATCTGAATCAAGAAACTCGAGGCGTCTTTTGCCAGGTTCAAATACTCATGATTCTTCGTCAAGCGGTAGGCTTCGGTGTAGACCAGCACGGCTCTGGCAACGTCGTCCACGCAGAAATCTCCCTCGTTGATCGCCCCAACCGGTTTGTAATCGCTGTCGAACCTTTCTGAGTAGATCCAGTAACCCTTGACCAGGGAGTCCTTCAAGTTGAACCATTCGGAGAGCTTTTCAAGATGATCGAACTTCACAAGGTTCATACCAAGGATGTGGGAACTTAAAATCAGGCAGATCAAAAATGTTTTCATACCGATCACCATGGGGCGGGTAATGTCCCGCCCCGAGGCTTCACTCACCTACCTTGATAGATCTGAAAGAAGCACTTTTAGCTTCTATCCACTTAACAGCGGCCTCAACGTTTGGTGCTGAGTAGAGGCTGAAGAGTCTCACGTGGTTGACTGAATCACCGAATTTGTAGCGATTCGGCATATCCTCAACCTTCATCGAGTAAACTCCGCGTGTGGATTCGTAAGCGTCGAACTCTCCAGGCATCCACTTGAATATGCCGTCGCGGAATTCCAGACTTTCATAGACCCAGGTGTCCGAATCAAGCCATTTCTTGTAATCCGCGTAGACAACTGGTACGGACGGTAGTATCTGTGCTACACCGACCTGAGCGCTGGGCGAATAGTTGGTTCTCCATCTCTCCATCGATGCAAATATGTAAGTTGCACCCCACCAGAGGGGTTTCATGCTGCTCGTTGCCGGGAACGCTATGTAAGGTGTTTCATCAACGTAGATTATCGCGTTCCTCGCCTTCCAGTATTCGAGTGGGGTTATGTTGAGCTGATCGGCCCATACCAGTCTTCTGAAGACCGGAAGAATGTGCAGCGCATCGTCGAGGGCGGGAACAAGAGGTCGCGTGACCATAGTCTGGAGTTTCATCATATCCGCGTAACTTTCGAATTTGAACGTGTTGTTCACCAAAATATCGCCGTTCGTGAAGATGTGCACCACCAGGATCTGGTTCAAACCGTGGAACCTTTCGGATTTCAGATGTGCGTAAATGCCAACCGCGACCGGACCGGGCGTAAAGACGTTGACTGAAACTACTCTGAAACTTCCCGTGGTCTCCTCGTGGTGATTACCGAGTTTTCCATCGATCCAGTAACTGCTCTCAGGCCAACCACTCACCCGGGCGATACCGATCTCGTCAAGCAGGAGCGCTTTGATGCCTTTGAAGGAAACCACTCGTGCGAGACCATGGTTGTTGATTTGCACTTCCAGCGAGCCATCCTTCGAGGAGATGATCCAGCCGTCAGCGATTCTTTCAAGATCAAATTTTGCGTCGAATCTTGGGACTTTGACATCCTCACCTTCGGCCGGTATGACAATTTCTGCCTGACCTTTGAGCAGGAAAACCAGATAGTCTCCAGCCGAAATTCTCCCATTTCCATCTGCGTCGTCAATCTGGAAGGGTACGTGGTCATTCCCTGCCATCACATACAGTGCAGACCAGTCTGCGTCGAAGTCTTCTGGCACCAAGCTCAGCAGGTCACTCATCCTGATCACGACGGGAACTTCAACCTCGCCAGCTTTGACTGGTATCTTGTAAACCGTGGCTAAGAGCATGAGCGAGAGCGTGAGCAGTAACACCGTGAGCAACCTTCTCATGAAAACACCCCCTGTTATGAAAGCGTTTACACAACAAATTATAAAACCTTGTTTCGACCTTTGCCAACCCGTTGCGCTGCCGAAAATTTCCCTGAGCGTTTGAAATGGGCAATTACAGTGGATATTCTCTCTTTTTCTTGGAATATCTTCGTCTTTCTTTCTTGTTCTTGACGTTTCTAAATTTGAACTAAAATCTTGTGATGGTATAATCTTTCTGAAAAGGCTTACATATGGGGGAGTTCCGCAATGGCGTCCATCGACGATGTGGCAAGGCTTGCGGGAGTTTCCATAGCCACAGTGTCACGAGTCCTGAACAACAGAGGTTACGTGTCTGAGAAAACAAAACTCAAGGTCTGGAAAGCGGTGAGAGAACTTGGTTATAAACCACAAAAGTCTGCCAGAACTCTGGCAAGCAGGAGACTGTTCAAGGTGGCTTTGGTGATAAGTGACAGAATTAAAAAGCTTTTGAAGAACGAGACTGGGAACTTCTACGCCATAGTTCTGCAAGCGATTAAGGATGTGGAAAGTTCGTTTCGGTTTTCAACTGCTCCGCTGATCTTGGAGTCTTCCGATCCGAAAGGTTTTGATGGTTTCCTGCTGATAGGAAGCGATGCGACCGCTGAGCAGGTCATGTTCTACCGCAAGTACGGGAAAGTAGTTCTCGTGGACCACTACATAGATGGCCTGGGAATCGATTGCGTTGTGAGCGACGGCTACGATGGGGTTTACAAAGTCGTGCAAGACTTCGTTCAACGAGGGTTTGAGAACATTGTTCACCTGCATGGTCCATTGAGATTTTACGGTTTCAAGGACAGATACAGAGGATACACGGAGGCGATGCAGAGAAACGGTTTACTACCGGTCTGCTACGAGTACGACGATTTACATGAAGAAATAACTCCGGTGTTGAAGAAGATTTTCAGAGACAAAAAAGTTCAGGTTCTCATCTGCTCGAACGACATTATCGCGATAAGGGCCCTCAAAGAGCTCAAAAGTTGGGGATACAGGATTCCCGAAGATGTCAGTGTCATAGGATTTGACGATATTCCACAAGCCGAGAGAGAATCGCTGTCAACTTTAAGGGTTCAAAAGTATGAGATGGGTTTAATCGCGGCGGAAAGGTTGTACGAGCTGTTGATCGGTCATGGTCACCACCCATACAGAATGTGTTTGTACACGGATTTCGTTAAAAGATCCTCGTCTCTCTGAGGGAGGTGAATTGAGGTGAGAAGGTTCTGGATCTTCACATTGATGCTGGTGGTCGTCGTTACCTTCGCTGCTACAAAACTGGTGTTCTGGACAGCACCCAATCCCCTTCAAGAAGAGTTCTGGAAGGAAGTTATCTCGGAATGGAACAGACTCAGACCGGATATTCAGATCGAAGTTTCGGTCATACCGGCGGCAGCCAGTTCTGAAGAAGCTATTCTCACCGCGATCGCAGCCGGAACAGCTCCGGACATTTCTGAAAACATATTCAGCGGTTTTGCGGCCCAGCTGGCGGAGATCGGGGCGATATATCCGCTCGACAACTTCAAAGAAGATTTTTGGAAACTTGTTGAGACCAGAAAGATGAGAAACATCGTGGAAGGATGGAAAGTCAAGGGACACTATTACGTACTTCCGATCTATTCCAACCCGATGCTCTTCTGGTGGAGAGGAGATCTTCTTAAGCAACTGGGTTATGACAGGCCTCCAAGGACGTACTCCGAGATCTACGAACTGAGCTCCAAATTCACCAAACCCAACGAGCGGTACGTGATGCAGGTCATCGCAGGAAGGAACTGGTGGGACAGGTGGTTCGACTTCATAACTTACTATTACGCAGCGAGTGGTGGAAAAGCCTATATAGACGCGGAAAAGCGCAAAGCAGTTTTCAACAACGAGTACGGCTTGAAAGTCACAGAGTTCATCTACAAGATGTTCAAGGAAAACCACACCGCTGTTGAGCTGGGTACAAATCCATTCTATTTTGGCACCATACTTGGCAAGATCACGGGCCCCTGGGAGATCAACTGGGCCAAGGAAACTTTTCCAGAGGTTATGCCACACGTCTGGCTGGCTCCACCTCCTGTCCCGGATGATTATCCAGCCGATCTGCCAGTCTACACTTTTGCCGACACCAAGGGATTGGTGATTTACGAAAATTGTAAGGACAAGAAGGCCGCCTTTGAGTTCATCTCCTGGGTCTTTTCTAACGTAGAACACGATGTGCTGTGGATAGAGAAAACGAGGATGCCACCTGCCAGAGAAGATCTGGTAACGAATCCGGCGTTCGCAAAGTTCATGGAAGATCGATTTTTCAAAGCTTACGCTGAGGCTGTACCGTACGCAGTGCCACCCGCTCTCATCGACAAAACGATAGACGTTCAGCTATCCATGACGACACATTTGATAGAACCGTTGATGCATTTGAAAGGAGAGCCAAAGGACATCCTGAACAACGCAGTTAAAGAAGTAAACAAGATACTGTTCTGAGGTTTAGCAGTGGGTGGTGGCCATGGCCAGTTTGAAATCGAGGGAAAAGAGATTTGGCTTTGGAATACTGGCTGCCTATTTGACCCATACAGCCATTTTCTGGGGTTATCCCTTTGTCTGGATGGTCATGTTGGCCTTTTCACGCTGGCGATTCGTAGGCAAACCAAGTTTTGTTGGGTTGGCGAATTTCCTCAGGATTTTTCAGGATAGCAATTTCATCAGGGTGGCGCTGAATACTCTGAACTTTCTTGCATACCTCATTCCAATGCTTTTGCTTTCTTCTTTGTTGTTTGCCATAGCTCTCTCAAAGATGCGCTATTTTAAGACATTTGTTGTGATGAGTTTCCTGGTGGCGAACGTCTCTTCCGGGGTCGCCTATTCGATAATGTTTGCAAATCTGTTCGCGGTTAACGGGCCAGTGAACAGGTTTGTCTATTCTCTCTTCGGCTTCACGATTCCGTGGTTCAACCATCCACAACTTGCCATTTTTTCGATATGCTTGATCGTCACATGGAAGTTTATAGGTTACTACGGGATGATCATATACGCAGGATTACAGGCCATACCAACGAGCGTGTTTGAAGCTGCCAGAATGGATGGAGCGAGCAACTGGAAGATTTTTTGGACCATAACGCTTCCCCTGCTGAATCCATCGTTGATAACAGTCACAGTTTTCGCGACGACGTTGACCTTTGGAATCTTCACCGAACCTTACATGATCACCGGCGGTGGCCCCATGATGAGAACGACGACTTTCCTGATCTACATGTACGACACAGCTTTCAGAAGGATAAATCCGTCCTACGCCACGGTGGTCGCCATCGTGGCTGCGGCCATGAGCTTTTCGCTGGTTATGATCATAAGGCGCATCTTTGAAAGGGAAGTGGCTTTCGTATGAAGAGGTTCAGGATTGCTGATCTGATCTTTCATGTGATCATGGTTCTTCTGGCTTTCGTATGGATTTACCCGTACCTCTGGCTCTTCATTTCTTCTTTCAAACCTGCAAAAGAGATCTTCACGACTTTCATACCGAGCAGGTTTACTCTTGAGCACTACGAGTTCATATTCTTCATGTCCGGTCGACTCGGAAGACCCTTTGCCAGAGCCCTGCTGAACAGCATTTTCGTGGCCAGCACCGTTACGTTCTCCGTCGTGATGACGTCCGCCTTCGTCGGTTTTGTGCTGGCAAAAATCAGATTTTTGCTGGCCCGGACGGTTCTCAATTTCATTCTGTACCAGATGCTCTTTCCAGGTTTCATGTTTCTCATACCGTTGTTCATGCTCATCAGAGCACTCGGGTTGATGAACTCTTATTCCGCCTTGATCCTTCCAGGTTTGATGAGTTCTTGGGGCGCTTTCATGTTTGCGCAATCTTTTAAAACCATCCCTGATGATTACATCGACGCTGCGAAGCTGGACGGGGCAAGCAGGTTCTGGATCGTTCTCAGGCTCATGCTTCCACTCACGAGATCAACTGCGTCGATAGTGGGACTGTTCACGTTCATAGGTGCCTGGGACAATTTTCTCTGGCCTTTGATGGTCATTAAGGATTACAACAAGATGCCGCTAGCAGTTTTGCTCGCAACGTTCAACCACGAGTATGCGGGTTATGTTGGCCCCATATTTGCGGGCGCTGTGCTTCAAACGATTCCAATGGTTTTGATATTCTTGCTGCTGAGAAAATACTTCCTGCAAGGAATATCGCTGTCACTCAGATAAGGAGGATGGAAAGATGGAATTGAAGCTTCAGAGGTATCCAAGGCCCATTCTCGAACCTGTTCCATGGCACAGCTGGGAGAACAAGTGCGTCTTCAACTGTGCTGTGGTACACGACGGAAAGCTGTTCCACATGCTCTACAGGGCTCAGGGAGAGGACATGGTCTCGAGAATTGGGTATGCGGTGAGTAAAGATGGTTATACCTTCAACCGTTTTGAAAGGCCTGTTTTCACGCCTGCGAGTGCCTACGAGCTTTACGGTGTTGAAGACCCGAGAATCACGAAGATCAATGAAAAATACTACATGCTCTACACCGCCTACTCGCCGAAGGGGACTCGCATATCGCTGGCTTCGACCGATAACTTCTTCGTCTGGGAAAGACACGGAGTAGTGATTCACGACATCAACAACAAGGACGCCGCACTCTTTCCGGAGAAGATAAACAACAGGTACGTCATGTTGCACAGAATCGAACCGGACATCTGGCTTGCGTTCTCTGATGATCTGATCCACTGGATTGATTTCGTCAGCATTGCCAAGCCGAGAGAAGGTTACTGGGACAATCTGAAGATAGGAGCCGGTGCACCGCCGATCAAGACCCCTTATGGTTGGTTGCTCCTGTACCATGGCGTTGAGAGAGCCGACAGACCCATCTACAGGTTGGGATTCATTTTACTCGATCTCAACGATCCGACGAAGGTTTTGAAGAGGAGTGAAGAACCGATTCTGGAACCGAAGGAAGAGTGGGAAGTCTTCGGAGTGGTTCCAAACGTTGTCTTCAGCGACGCGATGGTTGAGTATCAGGGCAAATACTTCGTCTACTACGGGGCGGCAGACACCTGCATTTGCCTTGCAACAATAGGTGTCGAGGAAACTCTCGAATGGTGTGAGAAAATCTGAGAGTCGTGGCTGATTCTTTGTAATAAAAAAACGGCGGGCATCTGCCCGCCTTCAAACTTTGAGGTTCTCGAAGGCTTAGCCCGGTACGCTTGACCAGTAGGTGGCGTAGAAACCAAACGGTATTCCGTCCCACCAGGTGATCCCAGCCATGGCCCTTTTACTGCTATTGTCAATCGTCTGGGTGAAAACGTAACCATCGAAGCGTTGATCGTCAGACTTGTTGGCCGGCGTTCTGGCGAAGTCGACCATGAAGACGATACGATGACCCAGGTTGGTGTTCTTTCCCGTATAACCCGGACCTGTCATTCCTGCAATGTTGTCCTGAGGATTCTTGAGGATCACGTACTCGAGGTCATACCTGGTTCCACTCACCTCGATGTAACCCTTGCCACCTTTTAGCAGCACCAATGTGCCTTCCCAACCATCCCAGTAGATCTTCCAGGCAGAACCGTAGGGACCAATGATCTGAGATTCCTTGATCGTCGTCAACATGGGGATGAAGGGAATGTTCGGCTTGACTGGCTGGAGCTGTCCGACCTGAGCGAAGATAAAACTGCTCAGCAGGATCGACAAAAACAAAATAGCCCACTTCATTTCCATCCCTCCTCGGATGAGATGATCCTATTCTAAGATGGTCTTATTAGAAAACCATTAGAAGTTTGTTGTGAACCATCCCACAGGCTCAGACCTTCAGGACCTTTTCAATCTTTCCCTTGCTCACGACGAGGATGGTTCTGTTTTCCACCGGCTTGAAACTGTCGTTCATGGGCTCTGATGCCACCACGAATCCTGCGCTGTCGTCGTACCATAGTGTGTAGTAATCTTCGTTTTGACTGTAACCGCAGTAGACGATGAGATCATCATTGTTGACCATCAAGAAGTTCATACCCGTGTGTTTGTAGCTCTGTGCGACCCTGCGTATCCTTTCTGCGAGTTCGTCGTGTGACGAAAAATCTTTGATCTTCATGAAATAGGAGAACGTGTCGCTCTCGATCGAGACGAAAGGAATGTCGTAGATGGTTCCGTTGTGACAGAAGGCCTTGCCACGGTTATCTATGAATGGATGAAGCTGTATGAAGCTCACCGGCAGATGTTCCGAAGCCTTTCTGGCATGCAGGATCCCAACCCTTGCCTTCAACGGGATGAGTTCTTCCTCGTAAACGGGCTTTGGCGAGCGATAGTAGATCACAACGTCATCGAAGAGAGCGTAGATGCCCCAGCCATGGTTGTGTGGGGCGGCCTTTCCCGCTTTCGCCATACGTTGTAGATGTTCGAAAAAGCCGTTGATTTGCTGGTTTGCTTCAAAACAGAAGCCCACCATCCTGCACACGATTCGATCACCTCAGAAAAAATACTACCAGCCTCACCGGCTGGTAGTATCATTTGCAAGTTAGTTGTTCCTACAGATCAGCCCTTCTGGATCAGCTCCTTGATCGCCTGAATCGCTTGTTCTGTGGTCATGTTCCTTATATCTACACCGAAATGTTTGGACTTGTCAAAACCACTCTGTTCGAAGGCTTCGCGGAACATCTTCTTCTGCATGTTCGGATCGCAACCTGCTACGTAGAGTTTTTCTATCTGTTCATCTCTGAGCAGCGTGGACAGATACGTATCTCCATCTTCGGCGCACAGCTGCGGGTGTATCGCCACAAAGTCAACAAGTCTTTCTCTCCTTATGGTGTTTAGTACCTCGAATATGTTCATCTGTTGAAACGATGGACACGTTCCCTGACAGACGCAGAGTAACAGACCTTTCTTACCCATGTGCCTTCACCTCCGCCGAGTAGCTTATCGCTCCATACTCGCATAGCTTCTGACAGCCTCTGCAGAATTCGACGCATTCCAGTGGGTTCACGACGACAGGTTTGCCATCTTCAACTGCATAGACTCCGTGTGGACAGAAGTTGACACAGGTCAAACATCCACTGCACTTGCTGTAATCGATGATCGGATACCAGTTCTTCGCCATCCGCTACACCTCCCCAACTTTTTCGGCTATCTGCTCGGCCAGCTTGATGAGTTCCATCACGCGAGGATCCTTCAGAACCATTCTCTTCCTCTGACCCTCTCTTCTCAGCTCCACAATTCCCACGTTTTCCAAAAGCGATATGTGCCTCGATAGCGTTGTCTTGTCTATGTGCTTTAAAGCCTCAAGCTCGCAGATGCACACATCCTGCTTGGCGATCTGTTTCAGGATCTCGATCCTCCACCTGCACGCAAGCGCTTTGAACAACTTTTCGACATGCATTGCTAACCTCCTTTCACTGTTGTACAATTATACAACCATTCTCTTGACAGTCACCGTGGCTGAACCATTAACGCTCTGTTAAACCCCGGGACAAGGGAATATCTCGAAGTCTCAGCCTGCTGTGAATCTGGCGAGCAATCTATCGGGAAGCAGTTTCTTCGCAGCGAAACTGATCAACCTGTTCTTGAAGGCGGGTATGTAAATGGGTTTTCTCTTCTCAAACGCTTCAATCGCGCCGAATGCGACCTGTTTCGGATCCATGAGCTTGCCGAAGGTACGAAAGCTTTGATCTTTGAACGCGCGTTCGAAAAATCTTGTTCGAGTCGGCCCGGGAGCAACGCACAACACGTGGACGTTATATTTTTTGAGCTCTGCCCACAGCGCCAGGGAAAGATAGTACACATAAGCCTTCGTCGCGCTGTAGGCGTTGAAGTAAGCGAGAGGCATGTATCCGGCGATGGAAGAGACGTTTATTATGCCTCCGCGGCGTCTTTGAACCATCTGTTTCGCGAAATGATGGCTCAACACAGTGAGCGCTTTAACGTTGACCTCGATCATGTTTTCGATCTCTTCGGAATCGAGCTTCACGAACTCGCCGTAAAGACCAAAACCCGCATTGTTCACCAGAAGATCTATCTCGAAGCTCGAAACTTCTTCGATGAAACGTTTCACCTTTTGCGGTGAGGACAGATCCACCACGAAGGTGTGAACCTGCGTTTTGAACTTCTCCTTCACCTCGTCTGCCAACTGCTTGAGCCTTTTTTCATCCCTGCCTGTGGCTATAACGTTCAACTTCCTTCTGGAGAGCTCCAGCACGAACTCTCTGCCAATCCCGGAAGAACCTCCTGTCACGATCGCCCATTTGAAATCCTTCAAGTTCACCACTCCCCAAGCGTTTGTCACTGAAATTCTACCGAATTCTTCAGCTCAAGATTCTCGATTTCATGGAGCTGCTTTCACTTGACATGTGATCTGTATGGTGCTATTATAGTAAAAATATCGTTTCACGTTCGTTTCCTGTGACCTTCCAGGGTGGGGTGTCGATGAGTGACATTCTATGACGTTGTCGTCATCGGCGGTGGCATAATAGGACTTTCAACGGCTTTTCAGCTCGCTCAGAGAAAAAAGAAGGTTCTGGTCCTGGAACAGTTCGACATCGGCTCCGGTACTTCTGGTGCGTGTGATCACATGATCCTGCTTCAGTCGAAGCTTCCGGGTCTTCCTCTGAGAATGGCTTTGTTGAGTCTCGAGATGTACAAAGCCTGGCAGAGAGATCTCGGTGAGAACCTCTGGTTCGAAACACGCGGTGGAATGATCCTCGTGGACAAAGAGGAACATCTTCCTTTCATGGAACGCTTCGTGGCGGAGCAGAGGTCCATAGGTCTCAACGTCACGATGCTCGATAGAAAACAGATCAGGAAAAAACAACCCTTCGTGAGTGAGCGTGTGCTCGTGTCCACTTACTGTCCTGATGATTCGCAGATCGATCCTTTCTCGGTGCTGAAAGCCCTTTTGAGCGCGGGATCGCGTTATGGAATGGAGTTGAAGAAGTTTTCCAGAGTCGTGGCTTTGGAAAGAAATTCAGATCACTGGCGAGTGCAGGTTCAAAGCGGGGATGAATACGAAGCACAAATCGTTGTTTGTGCGGCGGGAGTCTGGTCCAGCGAAATCTGCAAGATGGTGGGCCTGGAAGTGCCGATCAAACCGAAACGTGGACAGATCCTCGTGACCGAGCCGATCGATTCGGTCGGAGACACGGACGCTTGGGATTCTGACTACATAATCGCCAAGCACGTTTCGCATCTGCAGAAAGATGAAACGGCAAAAAGACTCAATCTTGGCTTTGCGATGTCCAGGACCCACCCCGGGAATTACCTGGTGGGCAGCACAAGGGAATACGTGGGTTTCGACAGATCAACGACGCTGGAGGCGTTCATCGCGATCGCGAAGAGATTAATCGAGCTGTTTCCCATCTTCAAAAACGTCCGTATCATACGCACCTTCGCTGGCTTGAGACCGGCGTGCGAAGATGGAAAGTATGTCATAGGGGAAGATCCAAAGAATCCTGGTTTCTTCGTTGCGACGGGGCATGAAGGTGATGGCATCGCGCTCGCTCCAATCACCGGAGCACTGGTGACTCAGCTGATCTGTGGGGAGAAGACTTCTCTCACGATCGACGAACTGAGTCCCGCAAGATTCCGCAGTTCGAAGAAGAAAGAGCAATCAACCGTTGAAAGGGGGAGGTTCTGATGAGGTTGTCACGGATTGCTGTGGTGGTCGTTCTGGTCCTCAGTCTCGGTGTTGTTCTGGCTCAGGAGCTCAAACCCGTAACGCTCACTTGGATCGCAGGTGGCGTCGGAGGAGGCTGGTACGCTCAGGCTGGTGCCGTTGCAGCACTGATAAACGCGAAAGAGCCGAAGATATCCATCAAGGTCATACCCGGCGGAGGGGTCGTCAATCCTGTGCGTGTCTCGATGGGCGATGCGGACCTTGGCTGGGGCATCACATTTGTTGACAAGATGGCGCTCGAAGGTACCCCACCGCTCTACGAAAAGCCAAGTCCGAAGGTCAGATCGATCGGTGGCTACTTCGGTTACTACCAGATCCACTTCGTGGCGGATGCGGCAAAGGGATTGAGCACCGTGCAGGAACTGGCCGATCTGATCAAATCGGGTAAGCCTGTGAGAGTTGCGATCCCGATGAAAGGAACGTCGGATCTACCGATCGTCCAAGAGATACTGCGCTTCTACAATGTCACGCTGGATGACATCAAGAAGGCTGGTGGAGAATACTTCCATGCGGTGTATGCCGACATGATAAGCCTCTACAAAGACCGACATGTCGATTTCGTCATCACACATCTCTCTATCCCTGCAGCGGCGGTGACTGAGATGTTCTCCTCCAGAAAGTCCGTCCTTCTGGCCGTTTCGGACGAGTGCATCGATTACATGCACAACAAGTTTGGAACGGTCGGTAGAGAAACCGGTTTGTGTCTGATACCCGCGAACACGTATCCGGGCTTCGACAAAGATGTTCCCGCCGTGACAACAGCTGGTGAACTGCTGGTGAATGCGGACGTTCCCGAGATCGTCGTATACACGATAACGAAGATTCTCTGTGAAAACCTCGAGGAACTGTACCAAGCACACCCGGCGAACAAAACCTTCGTTCCCGAGGTTGCCTGGCAACACGTGGCTGTTCCTCTGCATCCTGGAGCAGAGAGGTACTACAGGGAAAAGGGATACATGAAATGAGGAGCTAGCGACATGCGCCAACTCAAAGGATGGCAGAGATGGATCCTGGGTGGCTGGCTCATCGCCGCCACCCTGTTTCATCTATACACCGCGACCGTGGGTATACTGCAGCCGCGGCTGCAGAGGGGCGCACATTTGCTTTTCCTCTTACCCGCAGCATTCCTGCTTTTTCCAGCCACGAAAAAGTCACCCAGGGACAGATTCACTCTTGTCGATGTCGTCCTTGCCGTACTTGCAGCGCTGCCTCCAATCTATCTCATGCTGAATAACGACATGCTCAGCATGCGCCTTGAGTTCATCGACCCGGTGAGCCCAGTTCAGATCGTACTTGGGCTGATCAATATAGTTCTGATCCTCGAAGCACTGAGGCGTGCGGTTGCACCAGCGATGGCCATTCTGGTCTTGAGTGTGATAGGTTACCTCTATCTGGCACCCTTTTTACCTGGAGTCTTTTACAACAAGCCTGTGAAGTTACCTCGGCTGGTTGAGATGTTCTATCTGCTGACCGATTCGGGAATCTACGGTAGCATAACGGGCATCTCTGCCACCATCGTTGCGCTGTTCGTGATTTTCGGTGCATTCTTCGAGCAGACGAAGGTTGGTGATTATTTGCTCAGGATAGCATCGAAGTTCACGGGCGCATCGCCGGGAGGTCCAGCGAAGATAGGAGTTCTGGCGAGTGCGCTGTTCGGCTCCATAAGTGGAACCGCCGCGAGCAACGTCTACGCGACGGGTTCGTTCACAATCCCGATGGGCATAAGGTTGGGTTACAGACCCGAGTTCTCGGCCGCCGTTGAAGCCGTGGCTTCGACGGGGGGGATCTTCGTCCCGCCGGTGATGGGAGCTGCCGCGTTTGTGATGTCTGAGATCACAAACGTACCGTATCTGGAGATATGCTACAGAGCCATACTTGGCGCTGTGTTTTACTATCTCGCGCTCGGTTTGACGGTACACCTGGTCGCTCTCAGGGACAATCTTAAGGGTTTGCCACCGGAAGAGATACCGAAATGGCGCGAGATCGTCAGAGATTCTTATCTGTTGTTGCCTGTGGTGGTTTTGGTTTATTTCCTCGTCAAAGGTTTTTCACCTTTCTCGGCAGCCTACTATGCCACGTGGACTGCGTTCGCACTGAGTTTCTTCAGAAAGGATACGATGATGACGCCAAAGAGACTTGCCATCACTTTTGAAAAAGGCGCGCAAAACATGATCGCCGTGGCCTTAGCTTGTGCCGGCGCAGGAATAGTGGTGAGCGTTTTCACCAACACGGGGCTTGGTTTGGGTATAGCGTCGGCAATCACGAGTCTTTCTGGTGGAAGATTACTGCCTGCGCTGGTCTTGCTGATGGGCGTCTGTTTGATTCTGGGCATGGGTTTGCCGACCACCCCGGCCTACGTGATCGCTGCCTCGATCGCGGGATTAGCGCTCACAAAGATGGGTGTTGATGTGCTCGCCGCGCACCTTTTCGTCCTTTACTTTGCGATGCTTTCCGAAGTGACGCCGCCTGTCTGTATAGCATCCTACTGTGCCGCTTCGATCGCGAAAACGAATCCCATGAAGGTTGGATTCATCAGTTGGAGACTGTCGCTGACGGGTTACATAGCGGGTTATCTGTTCATCTACAACAGGGCCATGCTCCTGAAAGGATCGATCATGGAAGTGATCTCACTGTCAATCTTGATGACGGGTGTCAGCTATTTCCTGGCTGTGGTCAATTCTGGTTACCTCTACAGGCCCGTCACCCCATTCGGCAGATTCCTGAGCGCAACCGTGGTCGTGTTCTTGGTCATTTCGGCTGCCTGGACGAAGATGCCAAGGAACGTCATCGCCGCCATCACCCTGGCAGTCTTGATTTATCTGCTGATCCGGGCGAAAAGTCCCAAAAAGAAGCTGGAGGGTCAAGGATGATCCTTCAGGGTGGAAAAACTCTCTACGGTTTCACCCTGGGAGTTTTGATGCTACACACACATTTTCCCAGAATTGTGGGAGACGTTGGGAACGCCAGAACCTGGAATTTTCCCGCGCTGTACAGAGTCCTGGAAGGTTTGAATCCCAGAGCAATCATAGGTAAGGAGAAAAGCTGTGTCGATCAGGTGTTGAACGCCGCGAGAGAGTTGGAAGCTGCGGGCGTGAAGGTGATAACCACGAGTTGTGGATTTTTCGCCGTGCTGCAGGAAGAGCTCGCTCGCGCGGTGAATGTAGCTGTGATAACCTCGGCTTTGCTGTTGGTTCCCATGGTTCACAGAATCTGCGGTATGAAGCCGGTGGGGATATTGACGGCGAATTCCCAGGTGCTTTCTCAGACGCACCTTTTACCTGTGGGAGCAGCTCAGGTTCCTGTCGAAATCGTCGGACTCGAGAACACGAATTTCGGTAAAGCTTTGCTGAACGATGAATGGTGTATAGACTTTGAAGAGGCGCGAACCGAAGTTGTTGACGCCGCAAGGAAGCTCGTTGAAAAACGATCTGATCTCGGTTGCATCGTGTTCGAATGTACGAACCTGCCAGCTTTTGCTGCTGATGTGGAGAAAGAAACGAAGTTGCCCGTCTTCGATTTGACGGATCTTGTGAACATGGTGTGCTTTGCTCTCGAGAAAGGTGGGACCGTTTCTTGGAGAAGTTCAACCATGGACGAAGAGAAGCGGTGTACGTCATAACGGACCATCCTATCCTGCAATTCAGCAGAGGAAGAAAGGTCATCTTCTACCACGATGGGAGACCGCTGGAGTGGTACGAGAACGACCCTATCGCCGTTGCGCTGTACGCGAACAACGTCAAGACTCTCAGCTACACGAAGAAGTACCACAGGCCGAGAGGATTCTTCTGTGCCATAGGCAAGTGCTCGTCGTGCTTCATGACAGTTGACGGTTTGGCAAACGTCAGAACCTGCATTACACCGCTCAAAGAAGGTATGAAGATCGAAACGCAGCACGGTCTGGGAACGTTCTTTCAAAGTTCATCTCTTCCATCAGAAGAGTTGCGAGGGTTGTTTGGTTTCAAGGCCGAAGTCCTTGTTGTTGGGGGTGGTCCGGCGGGTCTTTCTGCCTGCCTCGAGGCGCTGGAAAGCGGCTGCAGGGTCACACTCGTTGACGAATCGCTCCGCCTCGGTGGACAACTCGTAAAGCAGACTCACAAGTTCTTCGGTTCATCTCTGGACTTTGCGGCTGTCAGGGGGATAAAGATAGCAGAGATACTTCAACAGCAACTGAAACAGTACGTGGATTCGGGACAGCTCAAGGTACTTTCGAACGCGTCTGCCGTGGCTTACTATGCGAAAGAAAACGTGGTTCTCTGCGAGCAGGGTGAGAAGAGACTTTTCATTATCGAGCCAGAGGCGATCGTTGTCTCTACCGGTGCGATGGAGAAGCTGGTTCCCTTTGTGAACAACGACTTACCGGGTGTCTACGGTGCGGGGGCTGTACAGACGCTCATGAACGTCTACGGAGTTCTTCCAGGAAAGAAAGTGCTGATGGTCGGAGCCGGAAACATCGGTCTGATCGTTTCTTACCAGCTGCTTCAAGCTGGTGCAGAAGTGGCAGCGATCGTCGAAATGGCTCCAAAGGTTGGAGGATACTGGGTGCACGCTGCTAAGGTACGTCGCCTTGGTGTTCCGATACTACTCAGACACACGGTGAAAAAAGTGGTTGGAGAAAGCTGCGTTGAAGGTGCTGTGATACAGGAAGTGAATGAAAAAGGGGAACTCGTCGGTGAAGAAAAGTTCACCGACTGCGACACGGTTTGCCTCGCCGTGGGTCTGTCTCCAACGGTGGAACTCTTCTGGCAGGCTGGTTGCGAAATGGTCTACGTGGGTGATCTTGGCGGTTTCGTTCCAAAGAGGGATCACACGTTGAGAACTTCAAATCCCAGATTCTGGGTCGCAGGTGATGTTGCGGGAATAGAGGAAGCCACCACGGCCATGCTCGAAGGGAGGATAGCGGGACTGTCTGTCAGCAGAGCTCTGAACAGGTTGGATGAAGCCACCTTCAGAAGCAGACTCGAAGGATACTGGAACAAGTTGAACGAGCTTCGAATGGGCGAAACGTCCTACAGGGTAAGAAAAGGCTTGAGTCACGTTTTCCTTGAACAGGTTCCTTCGCTGGTTCAAACCGACGCGGGTGATGAACCACAGAATCAGTTCGGCGATGAAGAATTCGGATCCGGTGTGCTGAGTGAAAGCATGATCGAAACGATCACACCGCCCATGGATCTCTGGAAGAAAAAGAAGGGTGGTCTGGTGATAATAGAGTGTCCTCAGAAAATTCCGTGCGATCCATGTCATTACAGCTGTCCCACAGGTGCGATAAAGGCTTTCGAGAACATCAACGATGTACCGACGATAGATTATTCCAAGTGCACCGGCTGTGCCATGTGCGTTGCCGCATGTCCGGGCCTTGCCTGTTTCGTCGCGGACATATCTGGTGAGCAGGCGATTCTGAAGTTGCCGTATGAGATGATGCCCAGGCCTCAGGAAGGACAGGACGTGGTTTGTCTCGACAGGCATGGCAAAGAGGTTGTGCGAACGAAAATCGTTAAGGTTCAGGAACCGAGGAAGGACAAGACCTACGTCGTCCACGTGGTCGTTCCGAAACAGCTCGTGATGCACGTCAGGGCGGTGAGGGTGATAGATCGTGGATGAGAAGATTTTCGTCTGTCGGTGTGAGGAAGTGACGCTCGAAGAAGTTAGAAGATACATCCAAATGGGTTTCACAACGTTCAACGAGCTCAAGAGGCTTTTGAGGATCGGGATGGGACCGTGTCAGGGACGAGGTTGCAGAGAGATCGTGCTCAGGGAGATATCCAGAGCCACGGGTCTTCCAGTTTCTCAGCTCAATCCTGGAACCTTCAGGCCTCCTTCAAAACCTCTTCTTGCTGGCCTGTTCTCGATCGTTGAATCGAAAAAGCGTAGCTGAACAGTCCGTTCGCGAGAGTGGATCAGTCCATCAGAAATTCAAAGGTGAAGAAACGAAGATGAAACACATTCAGACCGGCGCGAGGGTATAATTCTGTTTCAGAAAACGGGGTGAACGGTGTGCTGGCTGTAACGAGCACGATTTTGGACCACACTCTGAATAGATGTGAAAGCAGTCCAGAAGGGGCTTCAAAGGCCCCTTTTATTTTAAAAAAAGCGAAATTTGAGGGGCCGAAAGGCCCCTTTATTTTTGCTTCTTTGGAGGTGATACAGTGAGACATCTGCTGGACATCAAGGATTTGAGCAGGAAAGAGATTGAGACCATTCTCAAACGTGCCATGTGGTACAAGTCGTTGAAGGTCTATTCAAAAACGCTTGAAGGCAAATTCGTGCTCACCGCCTTCTTTGAACCCTCCACGAGGACGAAGGTATCTTTCCAGAAGGCTGCGATGAACCTCGGAGCCAGGGTTATCGATTTTGCGCCAGAAAGTTCCTCGTTGCTGAAAGGCGAGACCGACCTCGACACGATCATGACACTGAACATGATGGATTTCGATTGTCTGGTGGTTCGTATCAGGAGAAACGGCGCGCCAAAGGAGTTTGCAAAATATGTCGATATGCCTGTGGTGAACGCGGGTGACGGTACGAACGAACACCCCACCCAGGCGCTCCTGGATGCCATGACGATGCTCGAACATTTCAAGACGCTCGAGCTCAAAGTCGCCATAGTGGGCGACATCGTTCATTCACGCGTGGCCAGATCTTTGACGGAGATTCTCAACAAGTTTGGAGCGGAAGTGAGAATGGTTGGACCCAAAGGTTTTGTACCCGAGAGCTTCGAGGGTGTGAGCTTGATCACGAACGATCTCGAAGAGGCCATACACGACGTCGATGTTGTGTACGCCTTGAGGATCCAGAAAGAAAGACTTGAGGAAAGTTATCCAAACGTCGACGATTTCTTCCGCACCATGCAGATCAATTCTAAAACGATCGAGCTCGCACCCAAACACGCCATACTGATGCACCCGGGACCTTTCAACAGGAACGTCGAGGTTTCGGACGACGTGGTCTATTCTGAGAGATCCAGGATCCTTGAGCAGGTGAAAAACGGTGTGTTCGTCAGGATGGCCGTTCTGGAGTACGCCATGGGAGTGATCGAGGTTGAGAGCGTACGATCCATGGAAACGTCGCTGGTTGAACGTTGAACTGAATTTGCCCGAGCAGAAGGAAGGGCTTGTGGCCTGTCCAACTTTCTTCGATATGCACACACACGTGAGGCTGAACGGCCAGGAAGACTACGACTCACTCGAAAAGGCCGCGATCGCCGGTGGTTTCGGTGCTGTCTTGATCCAGCCAAACACCAATCCAGAGCTTGACAACGTGGACGTTTTGGACGCGCATCTTCGGTTGGCACAAAATAAGGTCGTTGATTTCTACTGGTCTGTCTCTCTGTTCGGTGAACTCGAACCGGATGGAAAAAGAACGCTGTGCTATTCCAATGATGGCATCGAATACGACACGATCAAGATTCTGAACGCCTTCAAGCGTAAAAGACCCCATCTGGTGCTGGACCACAGTCAGATGCACGAACTTGGTGGTTTCTTCTACGAGGCCACACCGATCGACGCTCCGAAAAGGCCGATCTGCAGCGAAGCTGTATCTATCTTTCGAAACGTGATGTTTGGGCTCGAGTGTGGCTTCAAGAAGTTCCACATCCAGCACGTTTCAACAAAGCTTTCCATCGAAACGATCGAGTATCTCAGAAAGTATGCGAAAGTGAGCTGTGAAGTTACGCCACACCATCTCTTCTTCAATATGAACGATGTGAAGAACACGAACTTCAAGATCAATCCTCCGCTTGGCACAGAACATGACAGGAAGGCGTTGCTGGAGGCCGTGGAGAGAGACGTGATAGGCGTCTTTGCGACAGATCATGCGCCACATGCAGAAAAACCCGATAATTTCGAGAAAGCTCCGTTTGGAACCAGTGGCATCGAGATCGCGTTCAGTGCCTTCTACACCGCCACGAATCGGTTAGAAAAGACTATCGAGAAACTCACCGTAGCACCTCGAAAGGTCCTCGGGATCGAAGGAGCCTTCGATCCTGACAACGTGACCGTGATCGATCCGAACTTCGAATGGACAGTTGATACGAAAAAGTTTCACAGCAAAGGAAAGAATTGTGTCTTCGATGGCACAAAATTGAAGGGCAGAGTGGTGGGTGTAAAACGTTCAGGAAGGTGGGTGTACTGGGATGGAGAATTTTTCCTTGACGAAACATGAACTCATCCAGCTCACTGAGGACACGTTCATCGTTTCTTTCAACGAGTGGATCGAATTCGAACCTACTCAGTTCATCATGATAGAAACAGAAACTTCGATCGTTCGAAAGCCCTTCGGTCTTGGCAGGTGGAACAAGAGACTCGCCATAGGAGTGCAGATCATCGGTCCTGGAACAGGCTACATAGTTCAACAGAACGTGCTGAACGCACATGGTCCGTGTGGCAGAGGCTTCGTTCCGCCCGGGGGCAAAGGTGCGATGATCGCGACTCCCGCTTGTTTGCCCATGGCCATGGATCTGAAGGAGAGGCACGGCTGCGATGTGTTCATCGGCTCCGCAGAGGAGCTTTCAATTGAGATTCCCTTTCCACTCGTGGTTGGGGACGAACCGTTTTTGAACTTGCTCAGATCGCTCAGAGGCTACAACTGGTTCCTAATCGTTGGTTCGGATCAGATGGAGAAGGTCAGCTACGATGTGTTGAAAGACAAAGCAGAAGTGTTCGTGTCCTTCAACGAGTACATGGCCTGTGGGATCGGTGCCTGCAAAGGTTGTGCGAAAGAAACCAGGACTGGTTTGAAACATCTGTGCATAGACGGGCCTGTTCTGAGAGGTGAAGAGGTGTGGAGCTGAGACCACCCATCGTGATAGCTTCTGGAATCGGAGGAATGGGAGAATACCTCAAGCTCATAGATCCAAAATGCATCGGTGCCTACACGCTCAAGACCATCACGTTCAAACCAAGACATGGAAATCCTCCACCAAGGCTCATTGCCACGCAGAATTACCTGATCAACAGCATTGGTCTTGAAAACGTCGGTGTGAAGAAGTTCATCGAAGAGCTCAGAGGGCAAGTTTACGACGAACTCTTCAGAAAGGTGAAGGTTATTTTCAGCTTCGCCGGGGAAAACTTTGAAGAATATTTGCTGGTCGCAGAAAAGATGGTGCCCTACCAGGACAGATTCGCCGCCTTCGAGTGCAACTTTTCTTGTCCAAATGTGCAATTCAATCCACTTTCGAACCCAACAGAACTCAAAAGGATGCTTCTGGAGTTGAGAAAAAGATTGAACGTGTTTCTCATCGCAAAGATCGGGATCGAAGGTGGGTTTGTTGAAGACGTTGCTAAGCTCGCAGAAGATTGCGGCTGGAACGGTGTGACATTGATCAACACGATCCGGGCACTCCACGTAGATGGTGAAAGGATCATAGCAGGTGGTGTCTCAGGACCCGTGCTCAAACCCATCGCACTTCGGGCGGTGTACGAGGTGAGGAAAAGAACCAGCCTCTTCATCATCGCTTCGGGAGGGATCATGAACGAAGAGGACGCGCAGCAGTTCTTCAAAGTGGGTGCCAGCGCGATCAGCATCGGAACAGCTCTGTATAAGAATCCCAAGATTGTCGAGAAGATAGCAAAAATGTTTTATTGAAGGAGGGATCTTCATGTTCGAAAGCTATCTTCCCACCAGGATCGTCTTTGGAGTGGGTGCGATCGAAAAACTTCCAAAGTTTGTGAAAGATCTTGGCAAAAAGGCCATGATCGTGACAGGAAGAAAAAGCACAAAGGTCACAGGGCTTCTGGACAGAGTGAAAGGAATGCTCGAAAGAGTTGGAATCGATGTCCTCGTGTTCGATAAGGTTCAGCCCAATCCCATCAGCGATCATGTGGACGAAGCCGCGAAGATCGCGATCCAGCACAACGCTGATTTCATCATCGGTCTCGGTGGTGGAAGCCCGATCGATTCCGCCAAAGCCATCGCGATAGCCGCGGCCATGAAAGACAGCTTCTGGAACTACACATCCGCCGGCGGCAACAAAAAACCTGACAGGGCCCTGCCCGTGGTGGCAGTTCCCACCACCCACGGGACCGGCACAGAGGCAGACCCCTTTGCGGTGATCACCAACCCCAGAACGAAGGAGAAGGTTGGAATAGGTTACGACGTGATCTTTCCGAAAATCTCCATCGTTGATCCTTCTCTCATGACCAGCCTTCCAAAAGATCAGACGGCTTACACATCCATGGACGCGTTTTACCACTCGCTTGAAGCTTTCTTGAACATCGATGCGAACCCTTATTCCGATCTTCTTGCTATAGACTCGATGAAGAGGATCGTTTCCTTTCTGATGCGAGCCTACACGAACGGCGAAGACATCGAGGCGAGAACGAACCTCGCATGGGCGAGCACCGAAGCGGGCATCACCGAAACGCTCACGGGCGTCATCGCCAACCACGCGATCGAACACGGTTTGAGTGGTTTCAACGAACAACTTCCTCATGGACTCGGTCTGTGCATCACAGGGCCTTACCTGCTCGAGTACATGTTCGAAGAGTGCAAAGAAAGGCTTGCCGCTCTGGCGAAACACGTTTTCAACATCGACGAATTCAATGTGAACAGATCCGCAAGGTTTTTCATAGAAAAGCTGTACGAATTCCAGGATCTCTTCGGTTTGGACGAGAAACTCTCCCGGTTCGGTTTCAAAGAAGAGGATCTTTTAGAGATCGCCAGAGTCGCTTACAGGATCATGAAGGGTGTCGTGGTGAAGAGCCCGAAAAAGCTTGAAGAAAAAGATCTTGTTGAAATCATGAAGAAAGCGCTGTGAGGAGGTGGTGAACTTGCATCTGGTGCTGAGTCTGGACATGGATGAACCGCTGTCTTTCATCGATCGCTTTGGAAGTTTCGGGTACGTCAAGGTTGGTCACAACCTCGCTTCGCTCGGTAAACGTGTCTTCGACGAACTTATGAAGAGGAACCTGAAGGTCATACTCGATCTGAAATTCGTCGACATCCCCTCGACGGTCACACGGTCTATCAAAGCGTGGGACCATCCCTCCATCGTGGGTTTCACCATGCACGCCGCTGCGGGTATCGAATCGATAAAAGCTGCCCTGGAAAGCACAGAGAAGCTCGTCTTTGTGGTCGTGAAGCTGACGTCCATCGAAGGCTCTCTGGAAGATTACATATCCCAGGTGGAATCTCTCAGGTTGCTGGGCTGTTCCTTCGTTCTTCCAGGCAGCTGGGCAGTGAAGCTGCGCAAAAAGATTTCAGGAAAGATCCTCGTTCCAGGGGTTCGCATGGAAAGGGGTGCGGACGATCAGAAAGACGTGGTGAGTCTTGAGCAGATCAGGAACGTTGCTGACTTCGCCGTCGTGGGGAGAGAAGTTTACAAGAGTCAGGACCCGAAGACCACGATGGAAAAGATGAGGAGGCTCGTTCATGCTTGAACTGCTCAGGGAAGTTGGGGCGCTTCTGGAAGGACACTTTCTGTTATCCTCGGGCAAGCACTCTTCGAAGTACATCCAGTGCGCGAAGATATTCGAGCGGCCGGGCTACGGTGAAAAGATAGGCAAAGCGATCGCAGAGAAGATAGCCGCGCACAAACCAGATGTCGTGATAGGTCCCGCGTTGGGTGGAATCATTCTCGCGTACGAGGTGGCGCGCCACGTGAACGCGCGCGCCATGTTCACAGAGAGAGAAGACGGGCAGATGAAGCTCAGGAGGAACTTTCACATCAAAGAGGGTGAAAGGGTCGCGATAGTTGAAGACGTCACGACCACCGGCAAATCCGTGCTGGAAGTCGCCGGGGTTGTTCAGGAATACGGTGGTCAGGTCTGCTGCATCGCAAGCATCGTGGACAGGTCCGTTGGGAAACTACCCTTCGACGTGCCTTTCTATTCGCTCGTTAAGTTGGAACTTCCCGTGTTCGAACCGGACGATTGTCCCCTGTGCCGGCAGAACGTTCCACTGGTCAAGCCGGGCAGCAGGAAACACAGCAGCTGAACGCAAAGAAAAAGGGGCCATTTGGCCCCTTTTCGGTTGTATAATTAATTGCTCTAACATCCAAGGGGGTGATTGGATGAAAAGGCTGTGTCTGGTTTCACTCTTTGTCCTTATGGCCGTCCTCAGTCTCGCCCAGCTCAAGCCTCCATTAACGCACGTTCTGCCGGGAGGTTTCACAGTTTCATCCATCGAGATACTCACAAACCCTGAAAGGTTTTACGGTCAGGATCTCATCAACGTCGGTGTGAGGATCAACTTCATCAGAACGATCGGACTGGGTGCGGCGTATTCCATTAATTTGAAAGAGAACGAGATCAAACTCATGAGCATCAGACTGGCGGGTTTGAAACTCAGCGAGACAGAGACCGACACCTTGATCTACTACGGTCCAACGTCAGCTTTCCCGAGCAATTACCAGTACGGAGGTTTCCAGATCGTTGGTTTTCACGTCACGAAATCAGATCTCGATGCAGGTTACAAGGAGATCTGGGGCTGGAGGGTTGCATACCCACTGGCCTGCAGAGACTTCAGTATCATCGCTGATCTCGACATGGATCCGATCTACAATCAGCCCATGGCGGGTGTGCACAAAGGAGCACGAGCGGACTGGACGTGTGTACAGAGGCTCACGGCACCCATGCAGCGCTGTGAATTCGTTCGAAAGGATCAACCTTCGCAGCAGTAGTACCAGGTTGATGAGATACTCGACATCCTCGTCGAACCCGAGTCTTTCGAGCTGGGTCAACAGTTGAAGATCACCGTCGTTGCAAATTCGAGACCTCAGACGAATCCCTGGGATCAGTACTTGGTCTACTGGATACACGTGAAGTATCAGAATGGGCAGGAAAGTTCCATTGCGCATCTGTTCGGTAACTTCGATCCCAACTCGGCCATCATCGTGACCTCGACACCAAAAGAAGCTGGTGACGTCAGGTACTTCGTGCTGAATCGGGAAGGGCCAGTGGAGTTCGTGTTACCAGAAATGATAAAAATTCCCTTCAACGGCTCGATCGTGGAAGTTGAAGTAAAGGTGCAACTCTGGGCAGGTTTGGACGTCGATCGTTTCTCACCTTACGAGTTCACGAAACGCTGGATCGCGAAGATTGTTTTCGTGCCAGCGCGCTGATTTTACTTAACAGATCTTTTGAGAGCGCTACCGACGAATTAGAATGAGGGCTTTCTACGATAACCCAGACCCATCCGGATGATTCCGTGGAGCGCTCCCATAAATATATGTACGGACTTCACTTTTGAGGCAAGGAAACATTCTGAAAAATTTTCACATGCATCTCAAAATTGATATACCGTGCGATGTACTTTATCGAGATCTCAGGCATCTGCTATACTTGACGCAGTGAAAGGGGGTAGAAAGATGAAAACGAAACTCATAGTGATCCTCGTTCTGATAGCCCTCGTTGTTGTTTACCTCATGACCGGCATCTACCAGGTCAATCCGTCTCAGGTCGCACTGGTGAAAACCTTCGGCACGTACTCCCACACCACCGGGCCCGGCATTCACATCCACGCACCCTATCCTTTCCAGTCGCATGTGATCGTGGATGTGCAAACGATTCGAAAACAGGAGATCGGTTTCAGAACACTCAGACCGGGCCAGTACAGATCCGTGAAAGAAGAAGCCCTGATACTCACCGGGGATGGAAACATAGTGTCCGTGGAAGCGGTGGTGCAGTTTCGCGTGAGCGATCCGGTGAAATTCGTCTTCAACGTTGAAAGGCCCGAAGAGCTCGTCAAATTCACCACGGAATCGGCTCTGAGAGAGAGGATCGCAAAAAGGACCGTGGACGAGATCCTGACCGCAGAAAGGGACAAGGTGGCCTACGAAGTTCAGGAGATGGTGCAGCAGCTTTTGAACGAGTACGATGTGGGTGTTACGGTTTTGAACGTTCTGCTCCAGGAAGTCGTTCCACCGGATCCTGTGATAGCAGCCTTCGACGACGTGAACAACGCCAAGCAGGACAAAGAAAGGTACATCAACGAGGCTCTCAGATATGCCAACAACCTGATCCCCGTAGTTGAAGGTGAGGCAAAAAAGATCGTGCTCGAAGCGGAAGCCTACGCGCAGCAGAAGATCCTCCAGGCCACAGGTGAAACGCAGAGATTCCTGAGCATACTGAGCGAATACAGGAACTCACCCAGAGTCACGGAGACTCGCTTGAGGATCGAAACGCTCGAGCAAGTGCTTCCGAAGGCAAAAACGATCATCGTCCTCGATGAATCTCAAAAAATCGTGTTTCTCAATCTCGACGATTTGCTGGGTGGTGGTTCGAAATGATGAAGCTGACCATAATTGTGACTGTTGCGGTTATTTCGATCTTGGCGATCGTTTTCGTGATGCTCTCTCTGTTCATCGTGGATCAAACTCAGTACGCCATAGTGCTGAGGTTCGGACAGATAAGAAAGGTTATCTCCGAGCCCGGTCTGTACGTGCGCACGCCTTTCGTCGATAACGTTGTCAGACTGAGCAAGCGGTACTACATATACGATATACCGGTTGAAAAGATCATCACGCTGGACAAGAAAACCATGCTCGTGGATTCGTACGCAATCTGGAAGATATACGATCCGAAGAAGTTTCTCGAATCGGTCAGAACCGTGAACCTCGCACTTTCAAGGATTGACGATGTGGTCTACTCCGGCCTGAGGAACACACTCGCCAAACTCGAATTCGACGACATCGTCACGGGCGAAAGACAGTACTTGACCGACATAACAGACTTTGCGAGAAAGAACCTTGCGGAGTTCGGTATAGAGGTCAGAGACGTCAGGATCAAACACACCGACCTTCCCGAGGAGAACCAGCAGGCCGTCTTCGAGAGGATGAAGTCCGAAAGACAGAGCATCGCCGCGCTGATCAGGGCAGAGGGACAAAAAGAGGCTCAAAAGATTCGCTCGGAGGCCGACAAACAGGCGACCATCATAAGGGCACAGGCGATGAGCGAGGCAGAAAGGATCAAAGGTTCCGGTGAGGCCAGCGCGACGCGCATCTACGCGGAGGCTTTCTCCAGAGACTACGAGTTCTACAAGCTTTTAAGAACGCTCGAAAGCTACAAGACCATCATTCCTAACAGCGTGGTGATCGTGGGCAAAGATCTGACCATTCTGGAACAGATGAAATAGTGTGAGACTGAGCATCCCACCCGGATTCTCCGGGCGGCCTTGCCCTTTAAGGAGGAATCA
>DOKY01000019.1:0-21645 GCA_003510135.1 Pseudothermotoga sp. | reverse complement strand
TGTGAATGTGGTTGGAACTGCGATAGGGATGTTAATGTTGAAGGGGAAAGCCCACTACTTCAGTAGTGGGAGGAGGTCACCTTAAGTCTTGAAGGTATTTCGAGAAGGTGAGCGGAAGATCCAGCAAGCTCAGAGCACTGAGAAATGGTGTTGTCTGGAAATACTAGTGATGAGCACACATCTTGGTTGTGCTACAAAGAGGCCGAGATTCCGCCCTTTTAGAAGATCGAGGACCAAAAAGCTCAGTTTCCCATGCGATCTTGAGAGTACAGCGGCTTGCACTTATCTGAGACCTATGGTAGGATAAAAACAGAAGTAGTAGCAGTGGAAAACGTGGGCTTGACAGAAGTCTTCATTTGTGGTATAATATTTAATAGCAGGGCTGAAAGCCCTGCTTTTTTGTTTAGACTCAGGAGGTGGCAGGGTTTGAATCTGCGGGACGTAGAGCTCTTCCTGCTGGACATGGATGGCACTTTCTACATCGGAGACAGGCTGATTCAAGGTGCTCTGGAGTTCCTCGACGTGGTGAGGTCTCAGGGTAAAAACTTCCTCTTTCTCACGAACAACTCCTCCAAGGGACCAAAACAGTACGTTGAGAAACTCAAACGACTCGGTGCGAACGTCGACGAAACTCATGTGTTCACTTCGGGCGAGGCCACGGCGTTGTTCTTGCTCGAACGCTATGGAAGATCGAAGCTTTTCCTCGTGGGTACCAGGGCTCTGGAAGAGACCTTGTGTTCTTACGGCCACGTGGTGGAGCAGAGAGAACCGCAGCTCGTGGTGCTGGGTTACGACACAGAAGTGACCTACGAGAAACTTGCCCGAGCCTGCCTGCTGATCAGAAAGAACCTGCCATACGTCGCGACTCATTCCGACATAAACTGTCCGTCGGAGGAAGGACCGCTGCCGGACGCGGGTTCCTTCATCGCCTTGATCGAGCGTTCCACAGGCAGAATCCCGGACTACGTGGTGGGAAAACCCAATCCGCTGATGATGCGGATCGTCTCTAAAAGGTTCAACCTCCCCGCTTCGAAAATCGCCATGGTGGGTGATAGACTCTACACGGACATGGAGTTCGCCATCCGTTCCGGGGCGATGGCGATCCTGGTACTCAGCGGTGAGACAACGAGAAAAGATCTTGAAAGGAGTTCTACCAAGCCACACCTCGTTGTCGAAGATATAGCCGTTCTCTCGCGAATGTTGGAGAGAGGTTGATGCCTTGTCCGTAAAACACAGACTGAGGGCGAAAAGGAACGAAGAGCTGGTGAATCTTGCACAGGCAGGTTTGAAGGAAGCGCTCGATCTCATCGTGGAGCGTTATTATCCTATGGTCTGCAAAATCTGCTCCAAGTACTACGCACCCTGGGCAGAGTTCGACGACATGGTTCAGAGTGCTTTGGTGGGGCTCATAAAGGCGGTGTATTATTATCAACCAGATAAAAGTGGCTTCACCTCGTTCGCATGGAGGAGTGTGGAGTCCGAGTTGAAGTCGTTCCTGACGTTCCTGAACAGAAAGAAGAACAAACTCCTCACCGATGCAGTCAGCGTCGATCTGCTCGCTTCATCAGAAGATTCCGAGGAAACTGGTTACTCCTTCGAAGATACCGTCAGATCCACGGCGCGTGACGCCCTGACGGAGATGATTATTGAACGGGTGAAGGCGTTTCTCAACGAGATCGAGATCGACATATTCCAGATGTGGCTCGACGGATTCAGTTACGAGGAGATACAGAAAACACTTGATGTGAACTTCAAAAAGGTGGACAACACGGTTCAGAAGGTGAGGAGAATTTTGAAGGAAAGAATAGATCCCGTGCTTCTCAACAGTTTCTTCGAAGAGAGATGATCAGACCAGTTGGCGAACCTTCTCCAGAACCCCGTACTCTGCAAGCTCTCTGTTCAAAACCTCCGAAGCGTTCTCTCTGTAGAGCTGTACAGCCTGGGAAAGATCGTTCAAAACCAGATCGCAGACGATCAGCATGGCCAGAACCTGTTCGTTCTTCACACCCTTTTCGAGCAGGCTCAGGAGCAAGAGCTTGGCCTCGGCGAAACTCTCAAGGTTCAGAAGCAGAGACGCAAGGTTCACGTGGGCCATCGTGAAGGAAGGATCGCACGCGATGGCCTTTCTGTAACATTCCATCGCGTCTGCGAACCTCTCCATGCGCACGTACACGTTCGCAAGGTTGTTCCAGATCTCCGGAGTTTCACGAATCCTGAGGCACTCTCTGTAGAGTCTTTCAGCCTCTTCGAGCCTTCCTTCCCTACCTGCCTCGAGGGCCTTCTTGAAAAGTTCTTCTATCATTTCGGGATCATGCCTCTGGTGTAGTAGACGGTGTCGGAAAACACCTCGCCCGCCAGACGTATCTCGAACTTGACAGGGACGATGTCCGAAGGCGTCGGCCTCGTCCTCATGAACCTTACGTTCCACACAGGCTGCAGCAGTTCGAAACTGGATTTGAAGTGTCCAAAACCACCGCTGAGTAAGACTTCCTCGGTTGCCTCACCCTCAACAAAGATTCTAACGTTCTTGCCGCGTAAGCTGACCACGGTGTCTCTCCTCAGTTGGCTCACATCTTTCACGAAGACAGCGTAGCTGCTGCCACGCTTCAGTGTGGGCAGCGTTTTCTTGAAGAAATCCCTGTCCGCGTTGAGCCAAACTGCCTTTCTGTGAGACAGACTCAGTTCGGAGAACACGGGACCTCCGCCCTCTCGCACCTGGTACATGTCACCCAATACAGGAATGGGATCTGCAAAGATGTTCTCGACTCGCACCGATAGGACCAGCGAGTCTTGATCGAAACTTAGCGAATCTATCTTCACCAAGATCGGTTCTTTGCCTTTGAAGGCTACCACGTGAACGCTGTGACCCTTGAAATCCATCAGGAACAGAAAGGGATAGCTGTACTCCATCGTCACGAAGGCTTGCTGGAACTTTCCCAGTTCGACGAGCCCGTCTTTTCGGACGAGAAAGAGCGCATCGTCCTTAAGGATGAAGGGTTCTTCAAACACAGTGAGCTCGAAGCTCCAGGCACCATGCGCGGGAAGCTCGAGCACCTTGTTCATACTGAAATCGAACAGCACGATCCTGTTCTTGAAAATGTCCAGGACCCAGATGCCCTTCAATCCCACTTCAACGTCTTGGATTGAGTAAAACTCGTCAAGTTCGAAGAACCTGATCCTGCCATCTTCCACACAGAACAACCTGTCCACGTCCGCACCCCACAGCCTTCCGAGCCGATCGAAGCCGGCCAGTACGGGCTTCAAGAGATTTGAGGCGAGCGTTTCAACACGATTGTTCTCCATGTCGAACAGCGCGAGCTTATCTTCACCGGCGATGTAGAGGTATTTGAACGCGCTGGAAATGATGCTCTCAGGTCTGAAACTCAGTTTGTGAACAGCATAGCCGGCTGGACCGTAGACGATGAGTCGATAGTTCGCTCTGTCAGCGATACAGACGGTACGTCCCAGTGTCGTCACGGAAACGGGTGAGTAGAAGTACTCTACACTGTTCTTGAAACCTTCGATCTTCAAAATCTCGCTCGACAGAGTGGGTGTCGAAGGGGCCATCGGACTGGTGAAGGTCTCAATCTCTTTGACCAGAGAGATGGCCTCATCTTTCGTGGGTGCGAGCACGAGTAAGGTTCTGAGATCTTCCAGTGCTCTGGCCACATTACCGGTGTCTATGTCCAGTTTGGCGGTGAAGAACCAAAATTCGGGTATGTCCGTGATGTAGATCAGACCCGAAAGCGCTTGGGACATCGACTCCCTCGCCGCCACGACATCTCCTGCGTACCAGCTTTCCAGGGCGTGTGCAAACAGCTCCCTCGCCTGTTCTTCGCCGATGATCGCAAAGCAGATCGATGCGAGAATCAAAAGGGTCAGAACGAGATACCTCATTTCTTTCTCACCATGCCAATGAGATCGGTCTTCCTTTCCACGCCTTTCAGCAGTCTTTCTATGTTGTCTGAGTGTCTGAAGGTTGAAAGTGCCGAGAGAAGGAAGAACAGCACCGCGACGTCTCTGTTGAAGAACAGCGCGACGATCGATGCGAGGAACAGGCTTGTGATCGATGCCAGCGAAACGTACTTGGTGAGCAACGTCAGAGCCAGCCAGCTTCCAAGAAAAACGAAACCACAGACCGGGCAGAGGGCGAAGAAAACACCGCACGTGCTCGCAACGCCTTTACCACCTTTGAATTTCAAGAAGACGGGAAAATCGTGACCGAGCACCGCGCTGATGGCAGCGACTCCAACGAAGTTTTTGTCGAAATTGTACAGCTGGGCGAAGACGAGCACGGGTATGAAGGTCTTGACTGCATCGAGAACCATACATGTGAAACCTATGACGGGTCCGGCCGCCCTCAGTGCGTTGGTACCCCCAACGTTTCCGCTGCCCACCTTTCTTACGTCGATTTTCTTCAACCTGGGTAAAAGGTAGCTGAAAGGAACAGCACCGCACAGGTAAGAAATCAGCCCCACGAGAAAGTATTCCAAGGCTTCACCCCCTTGGTTTGAACTCGAGAAAGATGGGTGAACCTGTAAAAGGATCGACGCGCTCTCTGATAAGCCGCTGCAGCATACTCTGCACCTGTGGTCCGATCCTTTCCTTTCTGTTCACGGTGAAGACAAACTTAGGCGGTTTGATCTTCATCTGCCTGATTGCGTACACTTTCGTATCAGATAGACTCGGTGCGAGAATCGGAAGCTGCAGGAGCAGTTTGTTCAGTCTCGATTGTTCGATCCTTCTACAGTACGACGCGTACGCTTCGTCTATCGCGCTCAAAAGGGACTTGAGGCCCTGTCTTTTCACAGCGCTCGTGAACACTATCCTGCAGAAATCCACAAACGGCATCTCTGCCCTGACCGCGCGCTCGTAGTCACTCTTCTTCACGTAGATCAGGTCGAACTTGTTCACATCGATCACCAAAGCTTTACCCCGGTCCAGCGCGAGACGGGCGATCCTCTTGTCCTGCCGAGAAACACCTTCCATGGCGTCTATGAGCAGTACCACCACGTCTGCCGATTCCATCGCATCTATTGCGCGTTTCACGCTGAAGTACTCCAGGCTCTTCTCTTCTATCCGGCTCTTGCGCCTCAAACCTGCCGTGTCGATGAAAACGTACTTCTTGCCATCGATCTCTACCAGTTCGTCCACCGGATCTCTTGTGGTTCCCGGAATCGGTGTGACGTTGACCCTGTCTTCGTTCAAGATCGCGTTGAACAGGGAAGATTTACCCACGTTGGGTTTACCGATTATGGCTATGGAAGGATAGTCTCTGTCTGGCTCGGGTTGATCGAGCGGCACGTTCATTTCCTTCAGCGTGTTGACGATCTTTTCGAGCAACTGGTCCACGTTGAGATTGTGTTGTGCCGAGACGAGCACGTAATCGTCGAAACCGAGTCTGAAGATGTCCGGCAGGTTCTCTTCGACGATCTTCATGTTCTCCGCCTTGTTGATCACAAGTATCACTCTTTTTTTGAGCTTTCTCAACATTTGTGCGATGTATTCGTCTTCTGACGTGATCCCTTCCCTCGCGTTGACAACGAAAAGGATCAGATCGGCCTCTTCGAAGGCCTTCAACGCACGCTGCTTCATGGACTGGAGCATTTCATCGTCGGCCTTTTCGTACACACCGCACGTGTCGAACAGCGTAAAAGCGGCGTCACCGTATACCACGATGCCTTTGAGTGTGTCCCTGGTGACACCCTCTTCTTTCTCAGTGATCGCTTTCCTCCTGCGTATGAGTCTGTTGAAAAGCGTTGATTTACCGACGTTCGTCTTTCCCGCGATGACCACCTTTGCCATGGTTCACTTTTTCAGAAAATCGCCGAGCGTTTTCTGAGGGCTACCCATTTGTTTCTTGTATTCTTCGTAGTCCTTTATTTCCTCAAGCTTCTTCTGACTGACAAGAATCTTTCTTCGTTCAGGTATTATCCTCAACACGAGAACCTCGATTTCTGCCCCTTCTTCAATCTCTTCGGACGCGTGGTTCGATGGCATGAACGCTTCCACGGAGAAATCTTTCAACTGGAGCACGTAACCTGAATTAAGCTTCGCCTTCACGATCGCTTGCGCGACGTCACCATCTTTTAGACTCTCGGCGGCCTTTTCCCACGGGTCCGGTACAATTTGCTTCACGCTGAGCCTCATCCTTCTGTTCTGCGGATCTATAGACAGTATCTTCATCTTCACGTTTTGCTTCTCTTTGAACAACTTGCCCGGATCGCTCACCCTGTTCCACGAGAGTTCCGACTTCGGCACGAGCCCCGTTACACCGTCTTCTATCTCAACTATCAAACCGGTGGGAAGGACCTTCACGACGGTGCCCTCGACAATGTCACCCTCCCTGTATCGTTCCGTCACATTTTCCCAGGGATCTCCCTGCGCCCTCTTGTAACTCAACGCAAGTCTGTGTTTCTCCGGATCGACCTCCACCACCTCGGCTTCGACCACCTGACCGGGCTTGAAGAACTTTTTCAAATCGACTTTCTTACTGCTCCAGAAGATCTCTGAAACGTGTATGAGTCCATCCAGTCCCGGTTCGAGATTCACAAAGACGCCAAACGGGACAATGTTCTTCACCACGCCCCGCACGATCGTGCCCACCTTGTACTTCTCAACCGCGGTTTGCCATGGATCCGGTTCGAGCGCCTTCAGACTGACTTCGATCAGGCGCTGTGCGGGATCGAGCTTTACAATCTTCACTTTGATGGTTTCTCCCTCTTTCAACACATCGTGTATGGAAACTGAAGGATCGTGGGAAACTTCTTCTTTCGGAAGCTTAACCGTCAGTGGTCCGATCTTCAGCGTGGCCCCGGAAGATCTCACTCGCTCGACCTTCGCCTCGACGACGTCATCGACTTTGTGTGACTCAAAAAAGGTCTGAATTTGCCTTTCGATCAGAGCTTTTCTCGAAACGACGATCCTGCCACGCCTGCCCGGAGTATAGTCGATGATCAGAAACTCGTGTTCACCCTGTGGAATTTCCGCATTTCTTCTGAGCAGGGATTCTGAACCTGGCAGGAAAGCATCCAGCGTGTTGAAGAGTCTCACGATGTAACCACCAGAGACCTGCTGCACGAAGTAACCTTTGACCGGTGTTCCGGAATCCTTCGCTTCCCTGACCTTGTGTTCAGCCATCCTCCTGTAAGGTCTGAGTTCGGAGAGCATTGCGTAGCCTTCTTCGTCGTTTATCTTCAGTATCTGAGCCGTGATCTTTTCACCGATCCTGTAACTCAATGGTTCCCTCACGAGCTCCGAGGACAGTATCCTGCCTTCCTGCTTTCCGCCAAAGTCTACCGACAAACCTTCAGCAGGGTCGACGCCGGTTACGGTTGCTTCAACAACCTGGCCCGGCCTGAATCCGGTGAAGTCCAAATATCTCTCAAAATCCTTCATGCTCGCGTTTTCTTTTTCCATACGCTCATCCTCCCAAACGAATTTTCTTAACGACCAGATTGACGTCCTCCAAGGATGTGGACGTTCCGGCCGTGACACCTATCTTCCTGAAGCGTTTGAAGTCGAACCCTTCAAGTTCCGAAACATCCTGCACGTGCAACACCCTCGTGGTCTTCGAAGCAATTCTCGCGAGTTTTTTAGTGTTGGAGCTGTTCTTACCCCCAACGACGACGATGAGATCGCATTCGAACGCCATCTTCTTCACTTCAATCTCACGTTTGTGTGTGATCTCACACACGCTGTTCAAAAAAAGAAATTCCGTCGGTTCGGAAGCCTTTAAAATTCCAGCACCGAAACTCAAGAAATCCTCCAGCGACATCGTTGTCTGTGAAAGAACACAGATTTTCCCCTCTAGAGCTAAAGGATGTGTAGTGATGATCGCGTCTTTGACGTGTCCCTTCAAGGCTCTCATTTCGTCGTGGTTTTCGTCACCGAAAACGACCAGTTTGTAACCGGCTTCTTTCGCACTTTTTGCCTTTTCGAACAGCTTGAGGACGATAGGACAGGTCGCATCTATCACTCGTTTGAAATTCTTTTCGAGTTCGTTCAGAACCTTTGGAGCTGCACCGTGAGCCCTCACAACGAGCACAGAATCCCTCGCGTCCTCCGGGAGTGGATCGTTTTCATGGTAAACTTTGAGTCCTTTCTCCGTCAATCTTTTGACGACATTTCTGTTGTGAACGAGCTCACCGAGGCTGTACACACTTCGCTCCTTCTTGAGATATTCTTCCACCGTTTTCAAAGCCCTCTCTACGCCGAAGCAGAAGCCGATGTTCTCAGCAACGCACAGCTTCATCGGTTTTCCTCCTGTTGATGACCTCGATGACCTCTTCAAGCACTTGCTCGATGCTCTTGGCTGTCGTGTCGATCACGATCGCGTCTTCAGCAGGTTTCAAAGGAGCAAGGTCCCTCGAGGAATCACGTTTGTCGCGTTCCTCTATCTGTCTCGCTACTTCTTCCAAGGACAGCTCTACACCCTTTCGTTTGAGTTCCTTAGCTCTCCTTTTGACCCTTTCTTCAAAGGATGCGGTGAGGAATATCTTCACCTGAGCGTGGGGCAGAACGACGGTACCGATGTCCCTGCCTTCGACGACGAAGTTTCCATTTTCGCAGATTTTCCTCTGGAGCTGAGTCAACTTTTCCCTGACCTTCGGCACGACCGCGAAGCTTGAAGCGAGCTGGCCGGCTTTCGCAGATCTGATTTCTTCCTCACGCACCTTCTCACCATTCAGATACAGTTCGCCGTTTACATACTGCATATCTATATTTTCCAGTTCTTCGTCTGGAACATTGTCTGGCGTGAATCCCTTTGAATCCAGGTAAACCCCGATTGCACGGTACATGGCGCCCGTGTCCAGGTGGTTGAAACCGAGTCTCTCAGAGAGGAGTTTTGCTATGGTTGATTTTCCAGAGCCGGCGGGGCCATCTATGGCGACGAGAAAGTTGCCCAATTCAAGCCTCCTCCAGAACTTCGACGATTTTGAAGACTTTGTCCAGGCGCGTCATCTCAAAGATTCTCTTCACGTTCTGCCTCGGGCTCACCAGGATTATCTCTTTACCGAGGTGCCTCGCGTCCTTCAGTATGGCTACCATTGCACCCAGACCAGCGCTGTCTATGTACGGCACTTCAGACATGTCAATGACGATCTTCGACGCCTTAGAGCTCTCCATCCTGTCCTTTATCTGTTTTTTGATCTCCGCGGAGTGATACGCATCGAAGTCTCCGTTGATCTTGCAAAGTAATCTGTCGTTCTGCTCCTCGAACTTGATGTCCACATCGATCATGTTCCGTTCCCTCCAGTTATTCTTATTTTTAGTTCTCTCAGTTGTTGTTCGCTCACCACATCCGGCGCACCCGTCAACGGACACACGCCAGTCGCAGTCTTTGGAAATGCTATCACTTCTCTTATCGACGAGACATTACAGATTATAGCAACTAACCTGTCCAGACCGAGCGCGATACCACCGTGCGGTGGGGCACCATACTGAAAGGCCTCCAGGAGAAAGCCGAATTTGATCTTGATTTCTTCTTCGGAGAGCCGCATGAGCCTGAACACTTCTCTCTGTAAATCTCTGTTGTGTATCCTGATACTTCCAGATCCGACCTCGTAGCCGTTGATGACCAGATCGTAAGATTGTGCTCTTATCTTCGAGAGATCCCCGTCTTTGTAGCGCTCCAGATCTTCGAGGTTGGGCATCGTGAAGGGATGGTGCTGCGCGACATACCGGCCCTCTTCTTCACTGTACTCGAACATGGGAAAGTCTAAAACCCAGAACACGTCGAAGCCAGCCTTCATATGAGCAAAATGCGTATCACCTATGGCCTTCCTCAGTTCGCCGAGAGCAGCATTCACTTCGGCCGGTTTTCCCGCCACCATCAAACACACGTCGCCATGTTGTATTCGAATCGCTTTAGAGACTTCATCGTAGATGTTCTTCAGATGCTTCAATGCGCTGCCTTTCATCTCGTTATCGAGCGCGAACCACAGTATACCACCGAGTCCATTCTTCTTTACGATCGTTTCGAACTCTTCTGCAACTTTCCTGCTCATCTTAGAGGCGAAGTTATTGACAACGAAGCCCTTGACCACCCCACCGTTCTCTACGATGTTCTTCACCACGTTGTAATCGCTGTTTCTGAAATATTCGGTCAGGTTGACGAACTCCATGCCGATCCTTCTGTCCGGTTTGTCCGAACCGTAAGTGTCCATGCAATATTGATAGCTCAATCTGTCGAACTTCTCAGGTAGATCCACATCGAGGACCTGCTTGAAGACGTACCTGACCATACCCTCAACGGTTTCCAAAACGTCTTCTCTCGTGACGAAGGACATCTCGATGTCTATCTGTGTGAATTCCGGTTGTCTGTCCGCCCTCAGGTCTTCGTCCCGGAAACAACGAACGATCTGGAAGTATCTGTCCAGGCCTCCAACCATGAGGAGCTGTTTGAACAGCTGAGGAGACTGTGGAAGTGCGTAAAAGGTTCCGGGTTTGAGCCTGGATGGTACCAGGAAGTCTCTCGCACCTTCGGGAGTACTCTTCGTCAAAAAAGGTGTTTCCACCTCTATGAATCCCAGAGCGCTCAGATACTGCCTCACGGCCTGGGCCACCCTGTGACGCGTTATGATCCTGTCCATCATCTCTTTCCTTCTCAGATCGATGTAACGGTACTTGAGTCTGACGTCCTCACTTGGCAAGTTCGGTTCTCCAGGATAGAAAGGAAGGTCTTTCTCCGGTGCGGAGAGGACCTCAACCCGTTCGGCAAACACTTCGATTTCACCCGTTGCCAGTTCTCTGTTGACGGTGTCCTTCGGCCTTTCCCTGACCACACCCTCCACGCGAACCACCGATTCGCGCTTCAGGTCCAGATCGAAGTTTCTCGACAGCACGATCTGTGTCTGACCGTACCTGTCCCTGAGCATGACGAACTTCACACCGCCGAGGTCCCTGATCCTGTCGACCCAGCCCGCCAGCACGACCTTCTTGTTCACATCGCTGAGTCTGAGTTCTCCGCATGTGTGTGTTCGCAGCATACATCAACCTCCTGTGTTCTCCCTTTTAGAAAAATAATACCGCAAAGTCTCACAACGTGTACGGGTCGACGAAAACATCGATCCACGGTTTCGCGAAGGAGAAGCGTACGAAGAAAATCACCGACACGACCACGAGAACAGCTATCACCGTTTTGAAGGCTCTTGAAATTTTCAAAGTCTCGAGTTCCCTTTCTACCACCTTCGCGAACAGGCCAGAGATGATGACGACTGCAAAGGCCCAGGTGAGTTCAATCCAGACGACTTCGACTTTTCCAAAAATCGCCGCTACCATGTACCACACAATCGCTACGAACCACGGTACGAGTGAAGTTGAGAACAACCTCGATGACCAGAAATTCCGTTTGTTCTTCAACGTGAAGAATTCAATGATGCTGGTGAAAAGGTAGGCCCAGAAGCCCATCTTGATGTGTTCGAAGACGGATTCGTCTGTACCGCAGAAGATTTTGAGAAAGTCCCAGCCCGTGAGTTCGTAGCCAAAGTGAAGAACAGAGAAGAGAGCAGTGTAGATAAGAATCTTGAGAAAAAGTCTCACTCATGATCACCCGCAAACATTCTACCATTTTTGCGCTGATGTTTCACTAATTCACCTTGGTGAAACAGATATGATACGATAATACCGGAGGTGGTTGGGTGGGTAGACCGACGATCGAACTGGATTCGAAGCTTGTTCAGTATGCCAGATCACTCGCAAAGAAGATCACCGACGACGTTCAGAAAATCATCGACGAGCACTCAACCGTCTCCACCGAGCGTGCAACGCTGAGACTTCTGGGTGTGGACGGCGTCGTTGGTGAGGAGCAGGTACCTCTGGTGAACGTCGTGCTGGACAAGCTCAAAGAATGGAACATGCTGGATCAGGGTGCGTTCAAGCCTGTCGTGAGCGCCGCGATCGTCTTGGACAAAGACGTTCAGCAGGTTTGCGAGGCAATAGCGGACGGTCTGGACCTGCGCACACTACCGCAGCCAAAGCGGAATATCTACGAAGCGTTTTCACAAAAGCTGGTTGAAGAGGCCGTGGCGCGAATAAAGCGAAAGAGTGAAGAGAGAGACGCATTGCTTCGAGAGCTTGGTGATCCTCCAAAGCCTTACAAGTACCTCATTGTGGCAACTGGCAACATCTACGAGGACGTTGTCCAGGCACGCGCAGCCGTCTTTCAGGGCGCGGACATTATTGCCGTGATACGTTCCACAGCACAGAGTCTGCTCGACTATGTGCCTTATGGTGCGACCACAGAAGGTTATGGAGGAACCTACGCGACACAGGAGAACTTCAGGATCATGAGGCAAGCCCTTGACGATGCGGCAAGAAAGGTTGGGCGTTACATAAGACAGGTGAACTACGCGTCGGGTCTCTGCATGCCGGAAATTGCGGTCATGGCGGCGTTCGAGGGGCTCGACATACTTTTGAACGATGCCATGTACGGAATTTTGTTCAGGGACATCAACATGCTCAGGACCTTCACGGATCAGTACATCTCCAGGCTGGTTTGCGCTTACGCGAACATCACGATAAACACCGGAGAGGACAACTACCTGACGACCGCGGACGCCATAGAGAAGGCCCACACGGTCACCGCTTCACAGCTCATAAACGAACAGTTCGCGATCAAGGCGGGTCTGAAGCCCCAGTTGATGGGCCTCGGACACGCCTTCGAGATAAATCCGGACATCGAAGACTCGCTCCTGTACGAGATTGCGCACGCCATGCTCTCGCGTGAGCTCTTCCCAGACTGCCCGGTGAAGTACATGCCCCCCACCAGATACATGACGGGCAACATATTCAAAGGGTACGCGATGAACACACTCTTCAATCTGGTCTCTTCGATGACGGGTCAATCGATTCAGCTTCTGGGAATTCTGACCGAAGCGATACACACACCCTACATGCACGACAGATACCTTGCGCTCGTCAACGCCAACTACGTCTTTTCAGCCACGAGACACCTGGGTGACGAGATACTTTTCAGACCCGGTGGATTCATCGAGAAGAGGGCGAACGAGGTGCTGAAAAAAGCGGTGGAACTGCTCGAGCACATAAGCGATGTGGGATTGTTCAGTGCGATAGAGCAGGGAATCTTCGCCGACATAAGAAGGAGCAGGGAGGCCGGTAAGGGGCTGGAGGGAGTGTTCAAAAAGGGTGAAGCTTACGAGAACCCAATTCGAGACGCGCTTGAACGAGAGCTGGGGGTGAAAGGATGAACCAGCAGAAGCTCGTCAAACCGTACGGTGACCAGTTGAACGATGGGGCGGTGCAGCTTTCCTTCACCTTACCCATTGAGTTCGGGCCTCTGGCGAGGGAAGCAGCGAAAAAGTTCTGCGAAAAGCTTGGTTTTTACGAGGTCACGATAGCCACAATGGAAGATCTGCACGAGGGCTACACGTTTTTTGTTGTATATGGAAAAACGGACGTGGCGGTGGATGTTTCTTCGATAAAGGTGATCGCGCCCAAAATTCAGAGACTTCCGAGAGAGAAAATCGACGAGCTGGTCCTGCAGAAGTTCAAACGTCCCATCGTAGTCGTGGGTGCGACGATCGGAACCGATGCGCACACTGTAGGGCTCGATTCCATCCTGAACATGAAGGGTTTCCACGGCGACTACGGGCTTGAGAGGTACAAAGCCTTCAGGGTGTACAACCTCGGTGCGCAGGTTCCCCCCATAGAGCTGGTCAGGAAGGTCAGAGAAGTGGGCGCGGACGTGGTGCTCGTTTCACAGGTGGTGACCCAGAGAAACATTCACATACAGCACCTCACCGAGCTGATGGAACTGCTCTATGCGGAGAACTTGAGGGACGATCTGCTTGTCATTGCCGGTGGCCCGAGGATAACACACGAGCTCGCGCTCGAACTTGGCTACGACGCAGGTTTCGGCAGTGGGACCACGCCGAGTGAAGTGGCGAACTTCATTGTGCAGGAGCTTTTGAAGAGGCGAGGTCTTTGAGCTTCCTCTCGACGAACTGCATTTCTTGATCGTCGCCGATCGATCCATCGAGCTTCGCGCAGTAAACTTCTTCAAGCAGTTCTCCGATCAGCCTGGACGGTTTGAGTCCGAATTTCTGCATGATGATTCTACCGTTCACATACCTCAGCTTCGTTTCTCTCTGTCTGATCAGGAACTGCCTGAGGTATTCTTGCGATTCCGGATCGAGGTAGCTGGCGATGTAACAGAATCCCTCGGGTGAGATGCCTCTTGTCATTTTGTAGATGTCTGAGAAGTTCAGTTTGTTCGAGATGACCTTCGACAGTGGCACGATCATCCTCTTGAGCAGCTTCAGTTCGTCCATGAACTTGCTCGAAAGCCCATATCTTTCCTTTATCTTTTCTATCGCAGTGTCACCATGATACTCCAGAAAAACGAACATTACGGCGTAAAATCTTTCAACCCTGCCGAAGAATTCCTCGGCCCAGGGTAGAAAATCTGCCAAGGATCTGAGTTTCTGCTCCATGGTCAGAGTGTAGAAAACGCCTGGGAACATGCGTTTGATCACTTCAAAATCGGACAGTCTCTTCAGTGCGGCGAGCCACTTTCGCTCTTCCAGGATCTTTTCGAATTCCTGTCTCAACCTCTGCCCGCTCACCTTCTCGAGATAACCCTGCCTTACGGCCTCGAGCATGAGCTGCGACGTTCTTTCCTCTATGCGAAAGTCGAAACGTGTTTCGAACCTGACCGCTCTGAGAATTCTCGTCGGGTCTTCCACGAAGCTGAGCGTATGCAAACATCTCACAACTTTGTTCTCCAGGTCTTTCTTGGCACCGAAGAAGTCGAGCAACAGGCCGAAATCTTTCTGGTTCAGCTTTATCGCCATCGCGTTGATCGTGAAGTCTCGCCTGTAGAGGTCCTTCTTTATGGTGCTAACTTCCACCTGCGGCAATTCCGTTGGCGCTTCGTAGTACTCGGTTCGAGCGGTGGCCACATCGATTCTCGTACCATCTCTCAAGAATAAAGAAGCGGTGAGAAACTTTTCATGTTTGACAAGTGTGGCTTCGAGTTTCTTTGCGGCGTGCTCTGCGAAGGAGAGTCCGTCACGTTCGACGACAACGTCAAGATCCAGGTTTGGATTTCCCATGAGCAGGTCCCTGACGAACCCACCAACGATGTAAACGGGCAGATTCAGTTCGTCTCCGAAGCGCCCGAGCGATCTCAACAGATCGGACACCTTCTTTGGAAGTCTCGAAATCAGCAAATCTCTGACGTTCACGAACTGTTGCTGGCCTTCTTCAAAGACGGCCTTACTTGGTGCTTTCCTCACGGCGTCTGCAAAGCTCGATCTCATCACATCGGTCCTAGTTATGATGCCCACCAGTATGCCGTTTTCGAGCACGGGTATACGACCAATGTCGTTTTCCACCATGATCTGTCTCACCTTGCTCAAGGGTGTGTTGATGTCCACGACGATCAACTTGCTCGACATTATGGCCTTCACAGGGTGATTTTGCATGCCGTGGTTCATCGCCTTGTCGACGGCCTTCTTCGTCACGATCCCCACCAGTTTGTTCCCTTCAATGACTGGCAGGCCGTTGTGACCCGTCCTTTCCATGATCTTGTTGACCTCACCTATGGTCATGTCCGAATAGACCACGCGCACGGGTGAAGACATGATGTCTTTCGCGAGAACGCCCCTGTTCACATAACGTCTCAACGTTTCGAGAACGATCTTCTTGATCGACGAAAGGTCAGATTCGTTCACCGTGAAGCTCGCAGCCTTCCTGTGACCACCCCCACCGAGCTCGCTCGCCACACCTCCCAGATCCACCTCGTTGGAGGAAGTCCTCATTATCACATGGGATTTCTTGCCCGTCCTCACGATGCACACCAGGGTTTCCACGTTCTCCAGATTCCAGAGCTTGCTCACCACGACACCGAGCCCGCCGATGAATTTTTCGGTTTCTGCGATCGCCACGTGCACCGTCAAACCGTCTATCTGGTGGGTTTCTACGTTCGAAAGCAACTGTTCGAGCAATTGCTTTTGCTCGAAGTTCAGATCGTACCTTATGTACTCTGCGATTTCTGCGAGGTTCGCACCCTTTTGGAGCAAAAACTTCACCGCTTCCAGATCCCTCAGCGTCGTGCTGGTGTACAGAAGGCTGCCGGTGTCTTCGTATATCGCGATGGCGAAAAGCGTGGCTTCGATGGGATCGATGTCGATGTTTCTCCTCATGATCTCTTCGACCAGCAAGGTCACCGTTGCACCAACGTTTTCTATCCTCTTCTCCCCGTGTATCGTTTGTTCTTTGATCTCCGGATGGTGATCGTATATGACGATCCTCGCTGCCTTCTCCACGATCTTCTGAACCTTCTGACTCAGCCTATCGGAAGAGGCCGTGTCCACCACGATGAGAGACTCCACGTTCTCGTCCGTGAGATCGCTTTCCGTGATGTAGTTGTACTTTTCTTCGTAAATGCCAAGGAACTGCGATAAGTTTTGCTGTGGAACACCGCTGATCAACACCACGTGATCTGGATAGAGTTTTTGAGCCGCTATGCACGAAGCGAAGCAATCGAAATCCGGATTCCTGTGCCCCACGATGAGCTTCAAGATTTCTTCCTCCTCAAAGTTATCTGCTGACCCTGCTTCAGATCGAGCTTCTCGGCAGCCGATCCCTGATTGACGGCAATCTCGAGAAAGCCCGAACTGTCTGGATGGACCAGCAGATGGCCCTTCTCCACGTCGCCAAAGGTTCTGACGTAGCTCGCCTCAAATTTGTCGTTGATAACGATCACGTCGTCCATCTGCCAATCGAGTTTCACCACCAGCTCGATCGGAACGTTTGTCTGGATGTTTCCAAAGCTGTCGAAGTACGCAACTTCTCCAACGACAGATTCTTTAACAATCTGCGCCTGTTTGGTGGGCAGGACCACGAAGTTGGGAAGCACGTCACCCAGATCTTCGAACGGCACGCCTTTCGACAGGTGTGCCGCCACCGGTGCGAAGATGTCTCTGCCGTGGAAGGTGTAGGAGGAAGCGTAGTGGTATTTCTTGTTGTTCAGTTCTCTGACCTGTTTCACACCGTATTCGAGCGCGACGTGCGTGAATATACCGTTGTCTGGGCCCACGTAGTACTGTTCGTTCTTGGTTCTTATGCATATGGCCTTCCTGCTCGTTCCGACACCGTAATCGACCACTGCAACGAATATGGAACCTTCCGGGAAGTCTTTCGATGCCCTCAGAAGGATGTGTGAAGCCATCCTCACGTTGAAGGGTTCTATCTCGTGCGTTATGTCAACGATCTCTGCCGAAGGATTTATGCGTTTCATCACAGCCTTCGCCACACCCACGTAGTGACTTCTTACGGACCAGTCTGTGAGAAAGCCGATCATGACGCAGGCTCACCTCCACACGCTAAATGCTATCATATCATTGCCGGAAGAGAGGGGGGAAACGTTTGCGCACGATCGTTTTTCTGCTGCTTCCACTCGTTCTCGCCGCATCGTCGATACCACTTGCCAATCAGGAGCACTGCATCAATCTGTTCATGACCAATGAAGGTCCACTTCTCGTCGCGCAGGAAGACGATAGCAAAGAGATCTTGCTGATATTTCTCGATGAGACCTTCGGACCTTCGAGAATCGTGAGACTGACGCACGTAAGACCCGACAAGATCAACGATGCTGCCCTGTTTGATGATAAGTTGATCTTGGTGGGTCACAGCTCGAGTCGGCCAAGCCAGAGATCGATCTACGTCTGTCTGACTGATCTTGATGGGAAAGTTTTAAAACAGAAGCTTCTGAACTTTCCCGGTGCCGAGACGTGGGCCGAGGCGCTTGTCCTCGATGAAGAGGGCATCTACCTTGCGGGTGGTTACAACACGCTCAAGAAAGGCTGGTTCGATGCGTTCTTGCTAAGAATGGATTGGGAGTTTGAAATCATCTGGAGCAGAACCACGGGTGGCCTGTCGGACGATTGGTTTCATCGCGTGAAACTCGTTGACTCACAGCTTCTGTGTGTTGGATCGAGTGAGAGCAGGACCAAGGGCAAGGCCGATATGCTGATTGCTCTGTATGACAAAAAAGGAAAAAAGATCTTCGAAACGACCTTCGGTGGCTCAGATTGGGACAAAGCGATCGATGCGCTTAAATTCAAAGATAAGCTCTTCGTTCTTGGCTGGACGAACTCTCACACCCCGTACAGGTCTGGTCTGCTGCTCGAACTGTCACTGAGGGGAAAAACCGTTACAGGTTATCTTTTCGATCTCGGTTCAGATTTTTCTCCAGCTGGAATAACCAGGATCGAGAATCATCTTCTCGTGTACGGCGCGGTGTGGAACGAAAAAACACGATTCGATCCTGTCCTTCTGCTGATCGGTGAAGATGGAATCCTGCACGCCAAAAAGATCGTTCCTCTACCGAACGATCAAAGAATCAGAAGCGTTGCGATCTGGAACGGCCAGATCCTGTTCTATGGCGAAACGGACAATCCGATCACGGGCAGGGATGTTTTTGTGCTCCCGCTCGGGATCGAATCACTCCTGATAAACGGTTCAGGACTTGATCAGCTTGTACCTTTCGTAGATCATCGTGACCCTGTTCGGTTCGATGAAGAACTCAACGTCCATCTTTCTGAAGTTCTGAAGTGTGAAGCATCTGACATGATCTTTCTCGACCTTTTCAGGAACGAGTATCGAGCTCAGCCTCAAGTTTCTGCTCACCATCTCCATGAGCAGGAAATCTCCGTTTCTTTTAACATCGAAGGCCACGCTCTTTTTATAACCTTCGTACCTGCCGACCAGATTTTGTAAAATTCTGTCGAACTTGACGAAATCGAGTTCTTCGTCGGGATTTCTATCGAGCATCAGTGCAAGTGCGTACAGGCCGATGTTTGACAGAGGATAACCCGCACAGTTGGACAGCACCGCGACACCCAGTCTCTTGTCTGGTATGTAGCCGACGAAGCCTGTGTAGATCAGCACCGAACCACTGTGTTCTATCAGCCTTTCATTCAAAAAGTTTGGATGGATGATCCAGCCGAAGCCGTACTTCTCGTCGCCAAAGCTCTCCCATGGCACAGAAACACGGCCTTCCTCCATGGATTCGATCGCTTCTTTGGAAACGATGCGTGCTCCTTCCAGCTCACCCCTGTTGATATAGAAGTTCAGATACCTGGCAAGGTCCAGCACGTTGCTCAAGAGTCCTCCATCCGAGCTGATACCGTACGGGAACGGTTTTCTCACGTGTACGCGACTCTGTGGATCGATCAGGTAGCCTGCCGCGACGTTAGAATCTTTTTCCACCTCTTCTCTATGAAAGTGAGACCTCGTCATCTTCAAAGGCTCGAGAATGTGTTTTTTCACGTATTCTTCGTACTTCATGCGCGTAACTTCGGAAACGATTCTTCCCAGCATAACGTAACCACTGTTCGAGTAGAAGAATCTCTCGTTGGGTTTTGTGAACGCCCAGGATTCCGCGTCCCTTGCGAACATCAACACGTCCTCAGAATCCTTCGTTGGAAGCCAGCCTTCACCGAGGTTGAACATACCATCTATGAAGGCCTCCGCATAGCCCAGTGACGGTATACCTGAGGCGTGGTAGAGCAAATGTTTCACGCGCACCGGTTCATTGAAGGCTCTGAGCCTGAGCGGTAAGTAATCCTCAACGGGTTTTTCAAAATCGACTTTTCCTTCCTCGGCAAGTTTGACGATCGCAAGCGCGGTGAAGCTCTTTGTTATCGATCCGACACCGTAGATCGTGTTTTCGTCCGCGGGCGCATAGCTTTCCAGAACCCTGAAACCAAATCCTCTCTTGTAGATAAGCTCCCCATCACAGATCAGCGCGATGCTCAGAGCAGGCATCCTGGCCTGTCTCATCTTCTCTAAGATGAAATCTTCAAGCTTGGTGAAATCCACATCCGACACCTCCTTGGATGCTATTATAAATGGTATGAGACTCGTTCTCATCGTCGCGTTGCTGGTGTTTCTCTCTTCCTGTGTCGCTGTGAAAGAGTCGTTTGACGAAGAAAATCTTCGCTTCGTTGTGCTGGCGTACAGATACGGCTATAACCTGGATGAAGAAGAACTGTCACAGATCGCCAAAAACACGAGCTACGACGATGAGGTGCTTGCCTACTACGAGTACTTCAAAACAGGCAATCTTCCAAAAGGCGTCGAAACCCGGGCCGCAGAAATTTACGATCAAAGAATTCTTGACATCTTGAAAGAAAGCCTTCCGATCGATGGGACATCGACTCCAGCGATAGTCGATGCGTTTGATGAGCATGTACCTAAGAGCGAGTGGGACCCGCAGATAGACCGGATCGATCAGAACCTACTCGAAAGAGTTCACACACTGTTGCTGAACGACTGGAGGATCAAAGGCTTCTTCTACAGCTGGTGTGAGAAATATTCGATTGCTGTGAAGGAGGAAGATCTGGAATCTTATGCGCAGTTTCTGGTGCGAGCCTGCGAAGCGTCCTCGAAAGTGGTGCTGAAAAAAACGTCGCACGTGAGCTCAAGCTTTTTCACAGACGAAGTCGACCTTTCGTTGGTCCCAACCGAGCTCGTTTTGGCGATCTGCTACGTCGAATCGAAATTTTTTCCCGGCGCGTTCAGATGTGAGATCAGAAACGAAACTGTTGAGGCCGTTTCTGCGGGTCTGGGCCAGATACTCGCGGATGCAGATTCCTTAACGACTCAGCAGGATATAGGTGACGGGGAAAAAGAACTGTACACTTTCGAACTTTTGAACGTTCATTACTTTGAAAATCTCTTCAACGTCACGGATCTGACACAAGTGAAGGCCGGCGTGTTCTTCAGTCGCACCCTTCTTGCCCTCTTGATGCAGAAGTTCAGATAGACTTTGCCTCTTTCAATTTCGAGTCGAACTGCAGCTTCAAACAGTTCGTGACGGATAGACCCCACAGGAACGTGATGGCTTTTGCCATGATGTTGCCACAGAGTATTTCGAGCCAGAATCCGTTCAAGCCGAGCCCAAGAACGAAGACGAAGAGATAGGAGACCTGGAACATTGCCCTCTTCGTGTCTCCCTCGCCCGTCAGAATGCCGTTCACCACGTTGTTGAACTTCAAGAACGCGATGAAGAACAGCAGGACGTTCGCCTAGTCCATCGCGAGTTTGAGCGTTCAGCCGGATGCACCAGTCAATCGCAGAACAAACTCTATGAAAAGACTCCCGACAACGCTCGCCGCTAGACCCAGAATGAGCACTAAGACTATCGCACAGCTTGCGGCCCTGTCGGCCTCCGGTTTGTTCTTCTCACCGACCTTCTTGGAAATCAGAGAATTCGTGTGCGCCGCCGTTCCCCCCGGCGAAGGCAAGCATGGTCATGAACATGGGGGAAAACAACCCGACACCAGCCAAGGTTTCGGGTCCGACCTGAAAAGTTCAACACCCCTGGCTTGCCGTTCCACACGAGCACACTCCCTGCGAATTAGGTGATAACCTAGTTGATTGGTTCGGAGTACGCACGGAGGTTGAGCTTCGTATGAACGGCATGGACACAAAACGGGCCCGGATGGGCCCGTTTGGATGAGCTTTTCTTCATAGTTTGAACTTTCTCACCTGTTCCACCAAGCTCTCCGCTATGGAAGATAGTTCTTCCGACAAACCACTCACGTTCTGTGATGCGCTTGCCTGTTGTTTCACCGCATGCGTCATCTCTTCTATCTGCTGCGCTATCGTCGT
>DOKY01000020.1:28193-40902 GCA_003510135.1 Pseudothermotoga sp. | reverse complement strand
CCCGTAGCTGGTAAGAACGTGAGTCACTCGAACAGGCACACACCGAGGATGTTCAGACCGAATGTCCAGAGGGTAAAAGTCGTACTCGAGGATGGAACGATCAAGACCATGAGAGTGTGTGCCAAATGCCTGAAGGCAGGAAAAGTCAAGAAAGCAGCAGCGGTTTGATCGCGCGGAGGACCCGCGCGATCTTGTTTTTTGCTAAAATGTACTTGTGAGACTTGAAAAAGGACGGTGAGCGTTGTGGAGCTGAAAACTTTCATCAGGGATATTCCCGATTTTCCCGCAAAGGGTATCATCTTCAGAGACGTCACCCCTCTGCTTAAGAATCCTGCAGCTCTCCAGAAGGCGATCGACGAGATGACGAAGATCCTGCAGGACATGAGGTTTGATCTAATCGTTTCTCCCGAAGCGCGCGGTTTCATCTTCGGTGCGGCTCTTGCTTACAGGCTCGGCAAGGGTTTTGTTCCGGTGAGGAAACCCGGGAAACTGCCCTACAGAACCGTCTCCATCGAATACAGCTTGGAGTACGGGACTGCTCAGCTTCACATGCATTCGGACGCTCTGCAGCAAGGTCAGCGTGTGGTCATCGTGGACGACGTCTTGGCAACTGGTGGTACGGCCGCAGCAATAGCCAACTTAGTGAAGAACGTTGGTGGCGAAGTGACGGGAATGTGTTTTCTCATAGAGCTTAGTTATCTCAATCCACGTGAGAGGCTGAAAGGTTACGATGTGCGTTCCGTTCTGGTCTATTGAGGAGTGATTGTTATGCTCAGGTTCGATTTCAGTTTCATGTTCGAACCGAACGTGAAGGGTGGTGTGACCGAGGAGGAGTTTTCACAGCTTCAGCCGACTCTGACTCGGTTTGTCGAAGAGATTGCGAGGGAAAAACCGGCTTTCGTGAAGGTGCTGTTCGACAGGAACCTGATGGACGCTGTCGAGGATTTGAGGGAATGGATCTTGAACTTCGACACCTTGGTCGTGATAGGTATAGGTGGTTCGAGCCTTGGGGCGGCCGCGCTCGCGAATGCACTGAAGCCTTTCGACTGGAACTATCTTTCAAAATCTGAGCGTGGAGGTTATTTGAGGATCTTCTTCCTTGAGAACGTCGATCCGGACTACACCGCGAGTGTGTTCGATCGAATAGATCCGCGCTATACGATCTTCAACGTGGTTTCCAAGTCTGGTTCGACCGCCGAGTGTCTGGCGCACTATCAGATTGTCAGAGGCCTGCTGGAAGTCAGAGGGTTGAACCCCGCAGAACACATCGTGTTCACGACCGATCCGAAGAAAGGATTGCTCAGGAGGATTGCTGAGAGAGAAAAGATCGTCGCACTCGATATCCCGCCGGAGCTCGGTGGCAGGTTCAGCGTCCTCTCCCCGGTGGGATTGCTGCCTGCCATGGCCATAGGTGTTGACATCAAGGCCCTCATCGACGGTGCAAAAGATGCGTACGCGAAATGCGTTGTGCTAGACATGTGGAAGAATCCCGCGGCGATGATGGCTGCCTGTCATTATCTGCACAAGCTCAAGGGAAGACGCATCAGTGTTATGATGCCGTATACGAACCGTCTGTACACGCTCGCAGACTGGTTCAGACAGCTGTGGGCAGAGAGTCTGGGAAAGAAATACTCGCTCGAGAAAGAAGTGGTACACGAGGGACTGACACCGATAAAAGCACTTGGTGTGGTGGATCAACATTCACAGGTTCAGCTCTACAACGAAGGGCCGGATGACAAGACCATAACGTTCGTGGAGGTCGAAAACTTCGACAGGGACATTCTGATACCCTCGATACACGACGATGAGGAGATCTCTTATCTTGGGGGTAAGAAGCTATCGAACCTGCTCAGGAACGAGCTGTTTGGAACGGAAAGGTCCCTCGCTTTCAACAACCGTCCGAGCATGAGGGTGATTTTCCCGTCGATCGACGCGTACGAGCTCGGTCAGTTCTTCATGTACTACGAGTTCACGACGGCGTTGATGGGAAAGCTTTTGAAGATCAATCCGTATGATCAGCCTGGTGTCGAACTCGGCAAACAGATAACCTACTCTTTGATGGGAAGAAAAGGTTTTGAGAAGATGGCGTTTCCAGAACTATCGAAAAAGGTCGTGATCGAATGACGCAGAAGATCCTTGAGATATTCAAACCCAAGTGCCTGTATCACGTGGATGAAGGCCCACTGGGCGAGAACGTCTACGTTGTGGTTGTGAACGAGGGAGTCGATGTGGAAAAGAAGTTCGTCGAGTTCTACAACCAGGTTGGGACAGAACCAGCTCTGATCGTGGTCACAGAAGAGGAGTTCGCCCAGATTGAGCCGTTGCTCGGCAAGGGGGAAAGGATCCACTGAAGTTGGTGGTTGGTCTGACGGGAAAGATGGGCTGTGGAAAAAGCACCGTGGCGGAAATTTTGAAAGAACTCGGAGCCCAGGTCATAGATGTCGACAAAATTGGACACGAGGTGCTGAAAGAAGAAACTGTGAAGGATCGCTTGAGACAGCTGTTCGGTCCAGAGATTTTCTGTCAGGGTGAGGTCGACAGGAAGAAGCTCGCGAAGGCAGTCTTTGAAGACGAAGAAAAGTTGAGAATCCTCGAGAGCGTCGTTCATCCAGTCATCAAAGATAGAGTGCTCAAGATGATCGAAGGCTGTTCGAACGTTGTGGTGCTGGACGCAGCGCTGTTGAGGAGGATCGGACTGGCAGAGCTGTGTGACGTGATCATCACTGTTAAATGTGACGAAGCAAAGATCGTCGAAAGGCTTGAGAAAAAGGGCTTGAGTCAAGAAGAGATTCAAAGGCGGCTCGCGGCACAGAAGGATATCGTCGAGGAAGGCATCGTAATTGAGAACAACTTCGATCTGGCTTCTCTCAGAAACAGGGTGCTTGACATTTATAAAAGGTTGCTTGAGGGAGGTGTTGGTGGATGAGAAGGTTTCTCGTCGTTTTACTCGCGCTGATGCTTGTAACACTCACGGTGGCAAAGGTCAAGGTCACGTTCTGGCATGCGATGGGCGGTGGACATGGTAAGACATTGCAGGAGATCGTCAACTTCTTCAACCAGCAGCATCCCGACATCGAGGTTGAAGCGATCTACATCGGAAACTACTCAGCGCTACAACAGAAGCTCCTTGCCGCTGCTCAGGCGGGAGAACTTCCAACGATATCGCAGGCCTATTCGAACTGGACAGCGAAGCTCATTTACTCTGGAATCGTCGAAGTCCTCAACAGCTACGTCAACGATCCGCAGATAGGGCTTTCCAAAGCCGAGTGGGAAGACATCTGGGAGCCGATGAGATTGAACTGCACCTGGGGCGATAAGATCTACGCAGTACCGTTCAACAAGAGCATCTACGTTCTGTACGTGAACACGGATGCGCTCGCACTCGCCGGTCTCAAGATACCCGAAACCATCGGCGAGCTCAAAAAGGCTGCGATACTCCTGACCGAAGACTTTGACAACGATGGCACGATCGATCAGTACGGTTTTGGCTTCAGATCCACCGTGGACCATTTCCAGGTCTTTTTGGCGCTCAACGGCGGTTCCATACTCCAGAAAGGTCCCGACGGCAAATGGAAGGTGACGATCAACAGTGCTGAATCGAGGGAAGTTCTTCAGTTCCTGCTCGATCTTAAGGACAAGTACGCGCTCGTGCAGGGTGGCTATCTGGATGGACCGTTTGGTGAAGGCAAGATCGCGATGTTCATAGAGACGGTTGCGAGCAAGCCTTACGTTGATGCCGCTTCCAGGGGTAAGCATGGATGGACGTGGGCTCCTGTACCCGTCTGGAAAACGAGAAACGTTCAGTTCGCAGGAACCGACGTGATCATGTTCAGCACGGCGAAACCTGAAGAGAAGAAGGCAGCCTGGGAGTTCATGAAATTCTTGATCTCTCCAGAGATCACCGCCTACTGGGCCGTCAAGACGGGTTATCTGCCTGTGAGAAAGAGTGCGACCGAAACTGCGATATGGAAGAAGTTGGTTGCGGAAGATCCAGCCGCCGAGGTTCCTCTGATCCAGCTCCCGTACGGTGTGTTCGATCCACAGATCGGAGTCTGGGCTGAGATAAGATCCATCGTTGGCACAATGGTGAGCGATGTTCTGTACGGTAAAAAGACCATAGAAGAAGGTCTGGCGTGGGCGGAGGCCGAGATCAAAAGAGAGCTCGAAAAAGAAGGCTTGTGAGTCTGAGCGGGGGGCTTCAGCCCCCGCTTCGGTTCCGGAGGGATGAACGTGAGAGGAGATCCATTCGGCAGACACAGAGTGATCGAACCGAAGGGGAAGTTGCCGCAACCTGCTTGGAAGCTGGACAACGACACGAGCAAACTTTACGACAACGAGATTCTGATCGACGTAATCAGGCTCAATATCGATGCAGCTTCTTTTGCTCAGATCAAGCGTGAAGTGGGGGCGGACGAACAGAAAGTCGCAGAAAAGATAATGCAGATCGTCGAGCAGAGAGGCAAAATGCACAACCCCGTGACGGGTTCTGGAGGTATGCTCATAGGCAAGGTGAAGGCTATAGGGAAAGATCTGAACGTCGATGTGAAGGTTGGCGACAAGATCGCAACGCTCGTTTCGCTGAGCTTGACGCCTCTGAATTTGAAGAAGATAAAGAAGGTATATCTGGACAGAGATCAGGTGGACGTCGAAGCTGAAGCGATACTCTTCGAAACAGGTGTGTTCGCTCGCCTGCCTCAGGACATGCCTGAGTCCGTAGCGCTTGCCGTGCTCGATGTCGCAGGCGCTCCGATTCAAACCGCAAGGCTCGTTTCACCTTCCGACTTAGTGCTCGTCATCGGTGCGGGCGGCAAGTCTGGAGTGCTGTGCAGTTATGTGGCGAAGAAGTACGCAGGCCCGACGGGCAGGGTCGTGGCGCTCGTTCATTCTGAAAGATCGATAGAACAGCTCAAAAAGCTTGGTTTCGTTGACGATGTCTTCGTTTCCGACGCGCAGGACGCCGTCTCATCCTACGAAAAGTTTGTTGAAGTTACCGGTGGAAGACTCGCGGACGTGGTAATCAACGTCGTGAACGTTCCAGACACCGAAATGACCTCGATACTCTGCGCGAAGGAAAGAGGAAAAATCTATTTCTTTTCCATGGCGACGAGTTTCACCAAGGCCGCACTGGGTGCCGAAGGCATAGGCAAAGACGTGGACATGATCATAGGCAACGGTTATGCGAAACATCACGCCGAGTTCGCGCTGCAGATCGTCAGGGAGAACGAAAAGCTTTATCAGCATTTCCTCGAAAGGTATGGTGAAAAATGACGCTGCTGGACAACTTCACCGTTCAGTACACGGATCTACACGCTTCCGAAGAGACGCTCAAGCAAATTTTCTCCCTTCATGGGTCCTCTTTCAACACTGTGCAGTTTGGGACCTTCAACGTGTGTCTGTATGTCTATCAGGACAAGATACCGAGGATCTTGCTGTCGCTGGTGATGTTCGACGATGAGAGCCTAAACAATTTTCTTGGCGAAGGCATAGAGTTTGGCAGAATCAAGAGCGTGGATGAGTTCAAGCTGCTTGAAAGCAAGAACGAACTGGCGATAATAGATGCCACGTTGCTCAGCGAAGAACTCGTCATTTTCCAGAACGGACCGCGCGAACTGATATGTCTGGCATCGTACGAAAAGATAAAGTCGCTGAACAGAGAGCAGATGGCTAAAGTGATCGTAGAAGAATACTTCAAAAGATTCTACAACCATGAATCGAGCTACAGAGTGCAGATTCAGAACAACTCTCTCCTGGAAGAAGGATGAGCCCCTGATTTTTCAGGGGCTTTGCGTTTTTTCTTCGTTGAGTAGTATCTTCATCTGAGTGTCCCTGTGCAGACCCCATCACACAGAATCAAAACCTTAGTCCTCACAGTCGTCTGGGCTCGTGATGCTGTATTATAATTTCTTCGAGGTGATGTAAAGTGGAAAACTTCGTTTTTCACAATCCTACCAAGTTGATATTCGGTAAAGGAACTATTTCAAAGATAGGCGAGGAGATCAAATCTTTCGGGATCAAAAAGGTTTTGATGCTCTACGGTGGTGGCTCCATAAAGAGGAATGGTGTTTACGATCAGGTTGTGGACTCTTTGAAAAGAAACGGCATCGAGTGGGTTGAGGTTTCTGGTGTCAAACCCAATCCAGTGCTCTCGAAGGTCCACGAGGCCATAGAAGTTTGCAGAAGAGAGAACGTGGAGGCTGTTCTGGGTGTCGGTGGTGGAAGCGTTATTGATTCAGCCAAGGCGATCGCGGCCGGGGTTCTTTACGAAGGAGACATATGGGACGCGTTCGCCGGAAAGTACAGGATCGAAAAGGCTTTGCCGGTCTTCGCAGTTCTGACGATATCCGCTACCGGGACCGAGATGAATGGCAACGCGGTGATCACCAACGAGGAGACGCAAGAAAAGTGGGCGATCAGTGCCAAGTGTCTGTATCCGAAAGTTTCCATAATCGATCCTCACGTACAATCTTCTCTGCTGAAGCAACAAACCGTCTACAGCGCGGTCGATGCGATAGCGCACACGCTCGAATACTATTTCGATGGTTCCGACTCTGACATACAGAATCAGATCAGTGAATCCATCATCAGATCCATAATGAATTCCACAGAGACTTTGATAGACAATCCGGCAGACTACGAAGCGAGGGCAAACCTTGCCTGGTGTGCGACGATCGCCCTGAACGGTCTGACCGCCGCGGGCAGGAAAGGCGGAGATTGGTCCTGTCACAGGATAGAACATTCCCTCAGCGCGCTCTATGACATTGCGCACGGTGCGGGACTCGCGATCGTTTTCCCGGCGTGGATAAGGTACGTCTACGGGCAAAAACCACAGCAGTTCGAAAGGTTTGCGAAGCACGTGTTCTCGATCGACGCCGTGGGAGAAGAAGCGATCCTGAAAGGTATAGACGCTTTCAAGGCCTGGCTCAAGAAGGTCGGAGCACCCGTTTCTTTGAGAGACGTCGGTATACCGGCGGACGATATCGACAGGATTGTGGAGAACGTCATGAAACAGGGTCCGTCCTTCGGTGTTCTGAAGAGACTCGGTAAAGAGGATGTGAAGCAGATTCTGCTCATAGCTTCTCAGTGAGAAATTAAAATGATAAAATCAGAGTGTGGAGGCGTGTCCGAACTGGCTAAGGAGCCGGTCTCGAAAACCGGTGGGCCGCGAGGCCCTTGTGGGTTCGAGTCCCACCGCCTCCGCCAGGAGAAGGTGATCAAATGAAGCTTATCGAGTCGGTCTCGACCATGAAACAGGTAGCCGAATCCGAACGCGAGGCAGAGAAACTGATCGGCTTCGTGCCGACAATGGGTTATCTTCACGAAGGGCATCTGTCGCTGGTGAGACGCTGTCGAAAGGAGAACGACGTCGTCGTCGTGAGCATATTCGTCAATCCAGCACAGTTCGGTCCGAACGAAGATTATGGGAGTTATCCGAGGGACTTGAAAAGAGATCTGTCGATGCTGGAGATGGAAAGCGTCGATTATGTTTTTGCACCGAGTGTGGAAGAGATGTACCCGGCGAATTACTCAACCTACGTGGTTGAAGAGATCCTGTCGAAACATCTCTGCGGCAGGTCTCGACCGACACACTTCAGAGGTGTGTGCACGATCGTCACGAAGCTGTTCAACATAGTCAAGCCCCATCGTGCTTATTTCGGGCAAAAGGATGCCCAGCAGTTCAGAATCATACGCAGAATGGTCAGAGACCTGAACATGGATGTTGAACTGATCGAGTGCCCGATCGTGAGGGAACCGGATGGGCTTGCAATGAGTTCGCGCAACGTGTATCTCGTCGGCGAAGAGAGAAAACAGGCCCTGGCTTTGTATCAGTCACTGAAGATTGCAGAACAGCTCTATCGATCTGGAGAAAGAGATGCTGCAAGGATCAAGGAGAAGATGCTCCAGCATTTCGCAAAGTTCGACCTTGTGAAAGTTGACTACGTTGAGATCGTGGATGAAGAAACTTTGCAACCCGTCGAACGTCTGGAAGGCAAGGTTCTGGTCGCCGTGGCGGCCTGGGTTGGAAAGGCCCGACTGATAGACAACACGATACTCGCATGATACTCGACGTATTCGTTGTTTCGCTGCTGCTCTCGATCGTTTTCAGAAGAAGAATCTATCACCTTCACGAAACGAACATCAGACTGGTCTATCTCTTTCCTCTACCTTTCGTGCTGCAATTTTTGCCCATTGAGAACAGGATCTTGATGATGGTTCTCTCCTATTTGCTGTTGTTTCTCCTGCTTTCGATCAACCATCGCGTTGAAGGCTTCAAGCTCATCATCCTCGGATCGGGTTTGAACTTCCTCGCCATCCTGCTCGGTGGCGGTCGGATGCCCGTCTATGGTCCACTGGCAAAAAGTATGGGACTGGCGCCCAGCATCAAGCACGCGCTGCTGGAAGAATTCAGCCCGGTTCTTTTGATTGGTGACATCATACCTGCGTACACGCCGTGGGGTAGAAAGTTCTTGATAAGCGCAGGGGACGTGCTCGTATACGTCGGCCTTCTGATCTTCATGCTGAGCAAGCCCGATCGTTCATCTTTCAAACGTACCCTCTGATCTGAGCTCCATCTTGAACCTGTACTTGTCGCCACGATAGATGGATCGAACGAACTCGACGCACCTTCCGTTCGTTGTATAAGTGTAGCGCTTTCTCAACAGCGCGCACGTACCGGTCTGTATGCCAAGGTGCTTCGCGTCCGATGAAGACACGTGCGTCAGTTCAAGCTCTTCCAGGGCTCTGAGAAGGGGTATCTTCAGCTCGTTTCTCAAGAACTCGTACAGCGATTCTTTTGACATATCCTTCTTCAAGATGTTGAGAATCCTGATATCCACCGCCGGGTTGAGATAGGCGCACTCTATCGCCACGGGTTCATCGTTCAGGAAACGCACACGCCTCAAAAGTAGCACCATGGCCCCGCTCTCCAGGTGGAATACTTCACACAAATCAGGTGGTATCTCGACGAGCTTGTTCTCCAAAACCAGTGATCTGACGCTCAAGCCTTCCTCCTTTGCCTTATCGGTAAAACCTTTGAGCACGTTCATGGACTCTTCCTCTTTCTTACCCACTATGAACGTGCCCTTTCCCTTGTGGCGCGTGATCAGTCCTTCGGATTTCAGTTCATCGAGTGCGCGCCGGATCGTCAATCTGCTGACATTGAAGGACTTGACCAGTTCGATTTCCGGTGGTATCCGATCTCCGGGTCTGTACTCGCCCTCAGAGATCCTGCGTTTCAATTCCTTGTACACCTTGTAGTACAGAGGAACAGGATACTCTTCCACTTTTATCCCCCCAGCATGGCGATCGCGTTTCTAAGATTTGGTTCCATGTTGAGAACCTTCTGACATTCTTCAAGACTCCTTTTTGTAATAACATGAAGCACTGCGAGCTTGACGTTGTAATTGGCCTTCTCGAGAACAATTTTAGCAGTTTCTTCGTCCACGTTGGTAAGTTCCGTCACAATATTGACGGCTCTCGACTTCAGTTTGTCGTTGAGCACGAGCACGTCCACCATCAAATTGTCGTAGACTTTCCCGAGTTTGATCATCACCGTCGTGCTGAGCATGTTCAGGACCATCTTTTGTGCCGTGCCGGCCTTCATGCGTGTGCTGCCGGCAATCACTTCAGGTCCTGTGACGACAGACACCACAACGTCCGCCAGGTGTGCCAAGGAAGGTTTGTTCACGTTGCAGATCAGAGCCGTTTTGCATCCAACTTGTTTCGCGTAAGTCAGAGCCCCGCCCACGTACGGAGTACTTCCACTCGCGGCTATGCCTATGACGAGATCCTTCGAGCACAAGTTGTGGCTTGAGAGATCTTTACTTGCTTGCTCCGCAAGGTCCTCCACACCCTCAATAGACCTGTGCAGCGCTTCGAGCCCACCCGCGATGATCGGAACGAACACGCCTTCGGGAAGTCCATAGGTCGGCACGAGCTCGACCGCATCTATGAATGCCATGCGTCCGCTGGTTCCAGCACCCACGTAGAAGACCCTGCCGTCAGATTTCAGAGTTTCGAGACAGATCTGGCAGAGTTTCTCTATCTGTGGCAGAGCTTCACGAACGGCCAGCGCTACCAGCGCGTCTTCTTCGTTTATTATCCTCAGGATCTCACCGATACTCTTTCTGTCGATGCCCTGAGATTTTGGATTCCTCATCTCGGTGATCGGTCTGTTCTCGTTCATTTGAACACCTCCACTGGCAGTTTACCCACAGGCTTCAGTTCACCGAGCAAGACTTTCAAAAGGGCCTTCTGTGAGACCATTTCGTAACCGTAGGTGCAGATGCTCGAAGATTCTATCAAATTGCAGTCGTACGGGTTGCGAAGGGCGACCAGCAGCACTTTCTTGAATTTCTTGCGCACCTGAAAGAGCAACTGTTTTTGCCAGTTCGAAAGATGCGCGTTCTCGGTGAAAACGACGCACCTGTAGCCTTCTTCTATTTTCGTGTTCTCGTCCAGTACGGAGAGTTTGCAATTGAACCTGGTAGCGATCTGTTCTGCCACCCACGGAACTCCAACGTCTGATTCTTGAACCTGCACGAGTCTGCTCAACTTCACTGCAAATACCGAATCGTTTTCGTCCAATCTGAGCGGCAGCATACCGTCTCTGTCACTCACGAGCGTTATGGAATTTTCCGCGATTTCTTGCATGATTCTCTGATTTTCTGGATCAAAATGTATCTCGTCCGGTAGATCTTTTATCGCAAACTTCTGTTTGAAGCGCTGGATTCTTCGAATGGATTCTTCCAGTCTTTTCTGCAGGAGCGCATCCTGCTCGATCCTTTTCAAAAGAGTTCTCTTCGAAGAGATCTGGGCGTCAGGTTCGTGACAGACCGTCATAACATCCATTCCAGCCGCGAAGGACTTCACGACGGCTTCTTCCACCGTCATGTTCTTCACGATTCCGCCCATCAACAGATCGTCCGCTACGGCGATCCCATCGTATTTCAATCTCTCCCTCAAGATCTTCGTCACGATCTCGTGCGAAACCGTGGCCGGCTCTTTGGTGGATTGAATCTTGGGAAGATACACGTGCGACGGCATGATGCTGTCTATGCCTTTTTCAATCAACGTTTTGAACGGTACGAATTCCCAACCATCCAGATCTTCGAGGCTCTTATCGAGCGTCGGCATTTCCAGGTGCGCATCCAGAGATACGCTGCCTTTTCCTGGAAAATGTTTCGCGCACGATGCCACGTTTTCTTCCTTCAAACCTTCGTAAAAGCGAGTTGCGAATTGTGCGACCACGTCGGGCCTGTCTGAAAAGCTTCGCACACCTATACCTGGATTGTTCGGATTGTCGTTGATGTCCACCACAGGCGCGAGGTTCCAGCTCACACCCACAGCCCTCATCTCGCGTGCAAGCACTTTTGCAGCGCGGTACGCGTTCTCAGCATTGCCTGTGGCAGCTATGGCCATCGCACCGGGAGAAACTGCGAAGCCTTCTCTGAAGCGCGTTACAATACCTCCTTCTTGATCGACCGCGAAGACCACATCTTCATTCAGAACCGATCTGACCTGCTTCACCAGACTCAAAACTTGCTTTGGTGTTTCCACGTTCCGCGCGAAAAGTATCACAAAGCCCGGTTTGACGAATCTCAGAACCCTCAACGTCTCTTCGTCGACTTCTTTCCCTTTGATCCCTATCAAGAACAGTTGACCTACCAGACTGTCAAGGTCCATCGGAACCACCTCTTTTTGATTATACACCCACTGAACCTGTTGTGCTTACATAGTTCTCTTAAATGGTATAAAATAAAGACAAGAGAGGAGGTAAGGTTTGTGGATTTTCTCGTGCTTGTAAAGCAGGTTCCGGACACCGAGAAAGTGAAGATAGATCCGGTCACTGGAACTATGGTGCGCGAAGGCCTCGAGATAACTATGAATCCACTGGATGCGCACGCTCTGGAGCTTGTGATCTCTCTGAAAGAGAAGTTCGGTGGAACTGTGACTGTGTTGAGCATGGGACCGATGAACACGGTAGACGTCTTGAGGGATGCGATAGCACTGGGCGCCGATCGAGCAATATTGTTGAGTGATTCGGTTCTGGCGGGTTCGGACACGTGGGCCACAAGCTTTGCGCTCGCAAAGACGATAGAGAAGCTGAACATAAAGTTTGACCTGCTCGTTTGTGGCGAAAAGTCCACAGATGGTGAGACAGGTCAGGTTGGTATCGAACTGGCAACGCTGTTGAACCTGCCCGTGGTGACCTACGTGTCGGAGTTGATCGAGCTCGGCTCGGACTTCGTCCTGATCAGAAGATCAGTCGAGGACGCACACGAAATCTGGAAGGCACCATTGCCAGCCTGCCTCTGTGTGCTAAAGAGTGTTGCCGAGCCCAGGTTGCCCACGCTCGCTGGAAAAAAGAGGGCGATGGACGCAAAGATAGAAATCTACGACACCAAGCTCGTGGGGATAAGACCTGAAGAAGTGGGACTGAAAGGATCTCCCACGCGCGTTGTGAAGGTCTTCAACACGAAGATTGCAAGAAACTGCAGAATGTATGCTGACAGAGACGTCGCCGAAGGAATTGAACGTGTCATCGAGCTGATCAAAACCGTGCTGGAAGGTGAAGCCGGATGATACTCGTTCTGAACAACAGAGTCGATCGCAGCAGTTTCGAGTTACTTTCGAAGGCGAGAAAACTCGCCGACAAAGCATCGATGAGTTTGGGATTTCTCCTGATGTCAGACTCCAGGAACAACGTTCA
>DOKY01000020.1:14380-27872 GCA_003510135.1 Pseudothermotoga sp. | reverse complement strand
GTGAGACCGGGTGTGTTCGAAACTATCGAATGTCGAGAAAGCCGATGTGAAATTCGTAGAAGAGAGGATCGAAGACCTGCCTGACAGATGCCAGCTCATCTCTGTCGAACCAAAGCAGGCAGGTGCGAGGCTCGAAGAAGCGAAGATCATCGTGTCCGTAGGTAAGGGACTTCGGAAGAAAGAGAACGTGCAGGTGGCATTCAAACTCGCAAATCTGGTGAAAGGTGCTGTGGGTGCATCGCGTGCTGTGGTGGACGTCAGATGGCTTTCGCATGACCATCAGGTTGGTCTGAGTGGTAAGACTGTCAAGCCGAGGATCTACATCGCGGCGGGCATATCCGGTGCGGTACAGCACCTTGCTGGAATGCAGACATCAGAGATCGTTGTCGCGATAAACAAGGACAGATACGCACCCATCTTCAAGGTCGCGGACATCGGCATCGTGGCCGACGCGTACTGGGTACTGAGCGAACTGGTGAACAGACTGGAGCGTGAGAACGATGAAAATCGTTGATGAACTGATACAGCTTCTGGGAATCGAAAACGTCAAGTTTGACCCGGAAGAACTCGAGAAGTACTCACACGATGAAACGAGCGGTGTGGAGGGCCAGCTTCCTCTGGCCGTGGTTTTCCCGACGAGCACGGAACAGGTTTCAGCGATCCTCAAATGGGCGAACGAAAGAAGAGTTTCTGTTGTGCCACGTGGCGCAGGAACGGGTCTTTCTGGCGGCGCGGTGCCGACGAAAGATTCGATCGTTGTTTCTCTGGAAAGGATGAACAGAATCGTCGAGTTTGACGAAGAGAACTTGACCATCACGGTCGAACCCGGAGTGATCACCGGAGAAATACAGAAGATCGCCGAAGAACGTGGGTTGTTCTACGCGGGTGACCCGGCGAGCAGCGAGAGTTCTTCCATAGGTGGAAACGTTGCAGAGAACGCGGGTGGTGTCAAGGTCATAAAATATGGACCAACGTCTTTTCACATACTCGGTCTGGAAGTTGTTCTTCCCACCGGTGAAATCGTCAGCTTCGGTGGAAAGACGCTGAAGAACGTCACAGGATACGATCTGATCAGACTCTTCGTTGGCAGCGAGGGTACGCTCGGTATCGTGACAAAGATCGTGCTGAGACTCGTACCGAGGCCGAAATGTGCTGCAGTGTTGCTCGTTCCGTTCAGAGACATTGAAGACGCACTGCTCTGCGTTCCAAAGGTGCTGTCGCAGTCCGGAGTGCTTCCCGCCTCGATCGAGTTCATGGATAAAGCCTCCAGTGAGATGGCTTCGAAGTTTTTGAACGAGAGCATACCAAACCCGGAAGCCGAATGTCATCTGATTTTCGAGCTGGAATCTACCAGCAAGCAGAGCCTAACAAGGGAGTACATCGAGCTGGGTGAAAGGCTCATGCAGATGAAAGCTTTAGAGGTGTACATTGCAGACAACAGGACTCAGCGTATGAAGATCTGGCGCTTCAGAAAAGCGATAGCCGAAGGTATCATTGCCTTCAGGCCCACGCATTGCATGGAAGATGTAGTCGTTCCTACTGCCAAGATGCCAAAATTGATTCTTTCGAGCTACGAAATTGCACGTCAGTGTAACCTGGAGGTTCTGAACTTCGGCCACGTCGGCGACGGCAACGTGCACGTGACGTTTCTGAAGCCTGATGGAATGAACGATGAAGTGTGGAAAAGATCGTTGGAAGAAGCGCTCGAAGAGCTCTACAGGATCACGGTACAACTCGAAGGCAGTCTGACTGGAGAGCACGGTGTGGGATTGAAACGAAAAAGGTATTTGAGCATGTTTCTTGGAGAAAAAGAGATAACACTCATGAGAAGCCTCAAAAAACTCTTCGATCCGAACAACATTCTGAACCCCGGGAAGATTTTTCCAGATTGAAGGAATAACGAGAAATAAAAAGCTTTCTTGGTGAGATATTTTTCTCGCTTAGGAGGCACGAGTCTGAATATTTTTGTGCTGTTGGGCATCCTCAAAAAGCATGTGTCTTCTTCGCAAGATCAGCGCCAATAATGCAGCGTATTTGCTTAGTCGCCCCCTCACTCGTTGGTCCTATAAACTGTTTAATGTTTGCACCACAGGTGGTATAATTAACCTATACCCTTTCTGGATGATTGGAGGAGTGGCCATGAAAAAGAATCTTATGTTATGCTTCTTTGTTTTAATTGCACTTATTGGCTTTGCACAACATGGTGACTCTTTAGTACATCAGATTAACTCACTCAGCGAACTTAACAAGTCTTATTCTAGGGCGCTTCAAAACTTAATTAACCGCACTGGGTTGTTTAAATATGGAAGTGAATATTTTTATGATGCCTTGTACTCAAAAGACCCGCTTTTGAGTCGATTGCAGGGTGAGGTGACAAGGGTAGTTCAACAAATCAACGATGCAAGGAGCAGAGGAGCTTCCGATGAAGAGCTTAGAAAACTTCAATTAGAATATCAGAAAGTAAAGCTCAGAGAAAACAAGCAGCTGATAGCGCTTGTAGAATCGAATCTATACACTTCTATAGATTACGTTGCGTCCGAAAGCTTGAAAGGTTCTTTAGAAACTGCGGCGAAGGTCATTGACGATGTGCTGTCAAACTGGAAAAGCATTTTGGAACCGCTACTTGAGGGTGATGTGAGTGGCGTTATCAAAAATGCAATTCTTCAACTGGTAGACTCGACCTACAAAGTTACCTTCATTGACTACTGTAAAAGTAACTATGGTGCCACTGACAAAATCGCAAACTACTGGTGGAAAACGTATTTTGTTGACCCCTTTGAAAATACCGAGGATAAAAAAATCCTCGATAAGGTCCTTACAAAAGTTTCTGACAATCTGAAAGAAGAGCTCAAAAGCGAACTGACTGAAAGACTGAAACTTGAGATTTTAGAAAGGGGTGGTAAGCTAGCGGAAGAGGCCATCGAGGAAACCGTAAAAAACAAAGCCGAAGGAATCCTGAAAAACCTTATTGAGACACCATCACTTATCGCAGAGCTCTTTTTAAAGTACTACAACGTTGTCGATTTTCAGCTGATGTTCAACGATCTTGCGACAAATGAAGTGGTTTTCATAAAGCAAATCAGGGAACTCGTTGGGAACAATGAATCTGAAATAAACAGATGTTATTTTGATAGGACGTATTTTCTCATGAAGAGGAAACAGGCAATCAGTAAAAGACTTCCAGATATAAAGCCACAGCGTTCCACGAGTTTGATAACTACCGAAGAAGAAATAATGCCCGAGGAAATCGTTGAGAGAATCCGGGAAACCGTGAGCAGAGAGGATCCTGCAGTGGAGATCAGTGCCATCGAATCAATCGAGAAACAGCTCGAAGCGATGAGCAACTCTTCATCGGAGAAAACCATACCCCTCCCTGATAAATCAGAACAGCTTATTAAGGAGCTTTTCGCGAAGCTGGAAAATGACGAGATCTCATTGGGCACTTATAGAACCGAAGTTCACCGGGTGGTAAACCTGTACGCTTCTTCCGTTACTACGATAAAGGGCAAGATAGTGAGCGCGCTCAAAACGAAATATGAAAATGGAAATTTGTCTTGGCAGGATTATAACAGTAGAAAAAGCGAAGTAGAAAAAACTGCCAATGAATACATAACCTCGCTAAATAACCAACGTTCTGAATACGACATGAAGATAGAAGAAGCACAAAGCATCTTCAAAGAGCAATTTTCAAATATTATAAATGCGGTGCACATCAAGAATGAAATAAGAAATATAGATAACACAATGAGCACGAAAATCGAAGATTTCACGGCGCTCTATCAAAGCAAAACAGGCCAGTATGTTCCGAAAGGTGGCTATTTTTCCAGCTTTTCGCACTTGATCAACGATTTCACCAGTAATGCTGGATCTGGATTCGGGAAAAGCTTTATTGACAGCCTTTACTCAGATTCCCCCAGCATCTTTTTACTTGAACACGGGAATTGGATTACAGAAAATCTGCTTGCCCTTTTATATGAAGAAAAGAGACTGACGCAAAATCTTCTGAATGAAACGAACAAATTATGGGAAGATCTCCTGAGACTTTTTGGAAGTGCGCCGAAGTATCATTATACGAACGAATCGGGCGAGAATATCTTTGCCAATAGCATCAATTCTATACAATCTTCAAGAAACTCATTGTTGAGTAGACTGCAAGCATTAATGGATTGGGAATGGCCCCTGTCTGAATGGATTTATCTGCTGAAAGAGAAAAACACGAAAACCAGGATCTATTTAGAAGCCCACCTCGTCTTTCAACAGGAAAAGCTGGAATTGTTTGATCAACTATTACAGATGCTCGTAAACGATTTCGATTCATTTGAAAACACGTATCTGAAAGCTTGGACCAAAAGAATAGAGGGCATGTGTCAGACGCTGGTGGATATGTGGAATGAGAAGATCACACCCGATGCAGCCGAAGAAAAGCTCAGGTCTATAGCTTTGTCAACGAAGGACGTCGACGTTCGGTATGAAAACTGGCTTCAACTGCGGGAGGAAGTATCACAGCTTAGCGACGAAATATATAGCATGAAGAATTACGGGGTATCTTTACTGGATTCGGCAAGATCTGAGGTGGCTTCGAAATATTTGAAGATTCTCATTAGAAGGAACGAAAGTTTGAAAAACGAAGCCACCCATTCTTTGAAAAACTACGAAGAGGCATCTTTGGATGATTATCGCCATGATCTAAAGAGAAGGATAAGCGATTTTAGCAACAAAATCGTGGATTTTGAAAACTATCCCGACGATCGCATCAGAAATGAAGGAGCATATTACATCAGGATGCTTATAAGGTCTGCTTTCAATCAGAAAGTTGGGACTTCTTATCCGCTTTCTTTCGATAATCCGTACATAATGGGCGCTGTTGGTGGAGATCTTGAAATGGCATTGAAGCTCGTTGAAAGCTTTAGAGATTTTCTGAAAGGAGCAGAAACAAAATCACTGGCTGCAAAAGAAGCTGACAAAGTAATGGAGAAATATTTGAAGCGTATTGAGCCGGAAATTGAAGTGATAGTATCCAAAGGCAATTTCGTTACTCGTGAGAAAAAAGAAGAATTATTGAAGATACTCAATGAAGGTCACCAAAAAGCTGTCGAAGTAATCAAAAGTTATGGTGTTGATGCTGGTTTTTGGTATTCCGCACGAGAAGAGGAAATCAGAAGAAAAATCGAGGATATGGTAATTAGAGAAGCAAAAGTTGGTACACAATCTTCAAAGACTGAAGGATCATTCGATGTGATAGAGAAGCCAGCCAAGCTCATTCAAGGTGAAATTGTATGGCTCGATGTAATGAACAAAGGATATCCAGGATATCGGTTTGCATTATCTCCAAGTGGTGAAAAACTGTTGATAGAACTTCAACAAAACACGAGCACGCCTGAACAACGATTCAGACTTTACAATTTGAGAACACAGAAATTTGAGCAACTGACTCTGCCTTCAGAAGCTGTAGAACTCATTTCCAATGATGGGTACAACTTCCGCTGGACAGCGGATAACGAACTCTATATATATTCCTATAATGGTGAAGGATTTGTGATAAGTGATGCTGGAAATGTTGTTGAACGCAAATCAATCACCACTATAACAGGAGTTGCTTTGTACGGAACGAGTCCATCGGGCGAATTCGTGCTTGCTTATGAGATTCCTTCAAAGATATATCTACTGAAATCAGATGATGCTTCGTACAAAGTTGTAGGTACAACCCATCAGAACAGAGTACTTCAGTGGATACCCGGAACGGACATGGTGTTTTTCGTGGATGAGAACAACAGGGTCAATGTGTATGATGCACAAAAAGATTCTTTGAACACCTACCAAACCGTTTTTGATGGTTATGCTTGCGCTGTCTTGCCAGGCGGTAAATGGTTTGTTTTTGGAGAAGGCCTTGAGTTGAAAGCTATGAAGATAGATGGATCTGAAAGTGTCGAACTTCTAAAACTCGATGGAGCCAGCGTGAATATGATTGCTGGTGTGTATCCCTTGCACGGTAACAACATACTCATCCTCTGGATGAAGCATGGAGATAAATTTGACTACGGTTTTCAGATTTGCGCTGTTGAGTAAATCCATACCTTGCCTGTAAGCTTTTCTCCAAGTGCGGATTCTCCCGAGATCGCGAAGGGCAGAAAGCGCGACACTTGTGGTACGGATACAAGACGATGAAGAAATATCGAGAAAGAAAGAGCTTTCTTGAGTAAGCAGAGAAATGAGGAATCTCAAGGCCAATCCTGGCTGGAATCAACCGAAATCTGCGAAAAGCGGAGTTTGACCATACGGACTGTGTTTGGTAACCTAATTTTGGTATTAACCAGGTATACCAGGAGGATACCTTATGCCGAAAGACGTAGGTGATCTGAAAGAGAGAATCTACCTTGACCTGCGCGAAAAGATTCTCAAGGAAGAGATCAAGCCCGGTGAATGGATAGTCGAAAGAAAGCTCACCGAACTGTACAGAGTGAGCAGGACTCCCATAAGGGAGGTCCTGCGTATGCTCATGGAAGATGGTCTCATAGAACTGAACGGCAAGAAAGGTTACACCGTCAGAAAACTCACGCTCGAAGACTTCGTTGAGATATACACAGCGAGGGAGGCCATCGAGGGCGCAGCGGCGCGCTTGGCTTGTCGAAATCGAGATCCCGAAATGCTTCAAAAGCTGCAGAAGTTGAAACAGGAACTTGAGGGGGTCGATATCGACAGCGATCCTGCAAAGGGTGTCGCACTCGGAAGACAGCTCCACGATCTTTTGATTGAATACAGCGGTAACAAGATACTCAAAAAGTTTTACGAAAAGCTTCGACTGATCACCGATATGACGAGGAATATAACCAAAAGGTCCGTCGAGATAGAGAAAAAGTCAAGGGACGAACACGTAAAGATAATCGAAGCCATCCTGGAAGGCAACGAGGCTGGTGCGGAGGAACGGATGAGAAATCATTTGCGCCGAACACTCACCTCAGTGATCGAAAGTTACTATTCACTGATCATGAAGCGTGCCCAATTGTGAGGGGGTCAAACCATGGAGGTCCTCGTCCAAACGGTAACGGTGGGATTTTCGCAAGTTTTCCAACCGGCGAATCTGCTTCTGCTCGTCATTGGTGTTCTCTGGGGTATGATCTTCGGCGCGATTCCAGGACTCACAGCGACGATGGGCGTGGCCCTGGCCATCCCGTTCACCTTCAACATGAAGCCGATCTCCGGTCTCGTCCTGCTTATGGGAATCTTTATAGGCGGGGTGTCTGGAGGATTCATCTCAGCAACGCTTCTAAACATGCCGGGGACGCCTTCTTCGATCACGACCTGTTTCGATGCTCATCCCATGAGCAAGCAGGGAAAGTCTGGTCTCGCGCTCGGTCTGGGGCTCTTCTCTTCCTTCTTTGGTGGCATACTCGGTGTAGTTTCCATGATCTCGCTCGCTTCCCTGATCGCCCGAGCTGCACTGAAATTTGGTCCGTTCGAGTATTTTTCTCTCACCGTGATGGCTTTCGTTGCGGTGAGCAGCATGCTCGGTGGCAACATATTGAAAAATTTCATAGGAATCGCCTTGGGCCTCATTCTCGGTTGCATTGGAGCTGATCCCATCACCAGTGTTCCAAGATTGACGTTCAATTTCTCGGAACTCCAGGGTGGCATAGCTCTGTTACCGCTGCTGGTCGGTCTGTTCTGCATACCTGAGATCATTGTCGATATAGAATCGGAGTTTGAACGAATCGTTCCAAAGGAATCTCGTGGGATGAAGCTTTCTGAAGTTTTTCAAGCTGCGAGGATTCTCTTCAAACAAATTGGAAACGCGCTGAGGTCCTTTTTGATAGGCTTTACTATAGGTGTTTTCCCCGGGATTGGAGGAGCAACGTCGAACATCATTTCTTACGGTCTTGCAAGGTCGAGTTCCAAATATCCAGAGAAGTTTGGCACGGGCATTCCCGATGGAATCATTGCGAGTGAAGCCGCTAACAACGCCTCTGTGGGTGGAGCGATGGTGCCACTGCTTGCTTTGGGTATACCCGGCGATGCGGTCACCGCGATCCTGCTCGGAGGTTTCATCATGCATGGTATAAACCCGGGTCCTCTCATGTTCAAGTACAATCCAGACCTTGTGTTTGGAGTCTACGCGGCGCAATTCTGGGGTAACGTGGTGATGCTCTTGCTTGGACTCTTTTTGATGAAATTCTATATCTACATGCTGAGCTTTCCGAAGCAGTACCTTCTGCCTTTGATCACGGTCTGTGCCGCCGTTGGAGCCTTCGGCTTGAACAACAGGATCTTCGACATCTGGGTTATGCTGATCTTTGGAATAGTTGGTTATGCGCTGAGAAAACTCGGCTTTCCAGTGCTTCCCGTAATTATCGCTTTCGTCCTTGGCCCGATAGCCGAATCCAACCTGAGACAGGGCCTGACCGCGAGCGCCGGCAGTTTTTTGCCGATCTTCACGAGGCCTCTGTCTCTCACACTGTTGATCCTGGCAGCTTTCCTATTCTTCCTAGGAAGAATGCTCGTTAAAAAAGGTGAATCTGCGAAATGCTGAGGAGGAGGTGTTTGCATGGGTAAGAGGTTCTTAGTGATGCTTTTCCTGACACTCGTCGTAGTCATCAGTTTTGCAGCGTATCCCACAGGTCCTATCAAGGTAGTGGTTCCCTACGCTCCAGGAGGGGCAAGCGACGTTCAGGTGAGAATCATCGGAAAGTACGTCAAGCAGTTGTTCGGCTGGGACTTCGCGGTAGTGAACATAGCCGGCGGTGGTGGGAGCATCGGTGCAAGAGAGGTTCTGAAGGCCAAGCCCGATGGCTATACCGTGCTGTGGTATCATCAATCCATGTTCTCGAACTTCCACGCAGGAACGGCCGAGTTCAATTACTACGATTTCACCCCCGTGTGCATTGCGACAAGAGGAAGCCGTGTTGTGATCGCAAGGCCTGATTCACCGTGGGAGAACTTGAAAGATGCGATCGAAGATGCGAAAAAGAACCCTGGCAAAATCCGACTCGGAGCTGAAATAGGCGCTACAAGTCATTTCCAGGTGATACCGATACAGCTGGCTGCGAACAACGGTTTTATCATCACAGCAAGCAAAGGTGGCGACAAGGACAGAATTACAAAGATCCTGGGTGGTCACATGGATCTGAGCCCAATCGCCATCTCTGCTGCGGTACCGTTCCTGAAATCGGGTGAGTTGAAAGCGCTCGCCGTTCTTTCACCTGAGAGAGATCCCTTCTTACCGAACGTACCGACTGCGAAGGAGCTCGGCTTAGAAGATCTCGTCTTCACTCAGGACCAGGTCTTCTTTATGCCAAAGGGAACGCCTCAAGAAATCGTCGAAACCTTTGCGAATGCGATCAAGCAAGTGGTTCAGCTCAAAGATTTCGTCGATGAATTGGCGGAGAAGGCCTTCGCCATACCTTTCTACCTGGATGGCGAAGAGATGTTGAACTTCTTGAAGTGGGAAAACGAGAGGTTCGATCGATTCGCGAGGGCTGCAGGTTTGAAGAAATGATGTTCGCTGGGGGGTCATTCCCCCCAGCGTTTGGGGTGATCGATATGAGACTCGGAAGGGACTTCTATTCAGGTTTGATTTTTGCGGTGCTCGCTGGTTTGGTGATATCTGAGAGCCAGAATATAAGAAGATTGAGATTCGATGCTTTGGGTAACGCTTTCTTTCCCACCATGGCAGGAGTGTTGTTGCTGATTTTCTCAGTAGGCTTGATCGTGCAGGCGTTACTCAGCAAGGAGAAGTCCACACCTATCGAATTCAAGAAGCCAATCAGAGTAGCTTTGTTCATTGCAAGCTGCGTCGTTTACGTTCTTTTGATGAAACCGATCGGCTTTCTGCTTTCCAGCACTCTTTTTGTCTTCGCTTCGTGTCTGATCATATCCTGGCTACCCAGAATCAGGACGGTTGTTTATTCAGGCATCTTTGCTCTGACCACGAGCTGGGTGACCTGGTACGTCTTTGCAAAGCTGCTGCGCCTGGTACTTCCATGAGGTGAGACGATGAAGGTAAAACTGGCCTACGACAAGAACAAAGAACTGGAGATCGAAATACCCGATCGGAACGTTCTGGCGATCGCTCAGGCACGTTTTCCGAGTGCTATGGTCGACCCTGTGACTGAACTGAGGCGGTCTCTGTCCAGTCCGATTGCGTCGCTTAGGCTGAGTGAAATGGTTGACGAGCACAAAAAGGTGGCCATAGTTGTGACGGACATGACCAGGTACGCAATGGACGAAGCGGTGAGTGGTCTTTTGCTGGAAGAACTGCACAGGGCCGGCGTGAGGAAAGAGAACGTTTTCTTTTTGATTGCACTGGGAACGCACAGACCCATGACGCGAGAGGAGATCGAAGAGAAACTCGGAAAGAAGATAGTGAACGAATATGCGGTTTACAACCACGACTGTCACAACGATCTGGTCGATCTTGGTTGTAGCTCCGCAGGTTTCCCCATGAAGATAAACAAAAGATTGATGGAGGCGGACGTGAAGATCACCGTGGGTGTGATCGAACCGCACCTCTTTGCAGGTTACAGTGGCGGCGTGAAAACCATCTGTGTCGGGCTGGCCGGCATAGAAACGATAGGTGCGACACACAGCTTCAGAGTTCTCTCAGATCCAAGAACGAAACTCGGAGTGATAGAGAACAACATCTTCAGAGAGTTCTTGAACGAAATGGCAGAAAGGGTAAAGGTGGATTTCACAGTCAATCTGGTTCTGAACCAAGAGAAGCACCTCGTTGCCGCGTTCTCAGGTCATCCGATCAAGTCCTTCGAATCTGCCGTGAAATTCACAAGATCCTTTGTGGAAGCACCGGTACCGGACGTTGCGGACGTTGTGATCTCCTGTCCGGGTTATCCAAAGAGTGTTAACCTCTACCAGGCTACTCGTGCGGCGAACACTGTCGTTCTCGGTCCAAGGCCCGTTGTGAAGGAAGGGGGCGTCATCCTTATCCCAGCGCGTTGCGAAGACGGTCTGGGGGATGACAGTTACTACAGGTTCATGTCCGGCTTTGACAGTTTCGAAAAACTGAAAGAGTACATATTCACGAAGGGCTTTGGACTGGGTGAGCACAAAGCGTATGTCTTGACAAGTATTCTGTCCTACGCCTCGATAGTGATGAGCGATTGTGAGATAGAGGATTCCATTTTGAGGAAAGTCTTTCTTTCGAAGGTCTCGACGTTGCAGGAAGGTGTCGATCAGATTCTGAAGAAAAATCCGAACGCGAAGTTTCTCATCATGCCGAACGGTGTGTACACGATTCCGATTTTGGAGGGATAAAGCGTGAAGGTGATGATCGTTCAACCGATTCACGAAAGTGGTATCAGGATGCTTTTAAACGCAGGTTTTCAGGTTATCCAGGCTTCAAGTTTCGAACCTTCCGTCGTGGCTAAAGAGATCGTCGACTGTGATGGAGTCATAGTGAGAACTGCTCCTTTCACCGCAGAAATCATAAGAAACGCACCGAAGCTGAAGGTCATCGCGAGGCATGGTGTTGGAGTGGACAACATCGACGTTGAAGAAGCTTCGAAGCGTGGAATCTACGTTGTGAACACACCCAACGCCAACGCAATCTCGGTGGCAGAGGCCACTATCGCTTTCATACTCGCTCTGGCGAAACGGCTCAAGGAGATGGATTCCGCAACGAGAAAGGGTGATTTCAAGATCAGAGATCAGTTCTCCACGATGGACGTAGACGGAAAGACGCTTGGAATCATAGGGCTTGGAAGGATCGGTACACTCGTTGCAAAGAAGTGTCAGGCAGCCTTTTCCATGAAAGTTCTGGCGTTCGATCCTTACGTTGATGCCCATAAAGCCAGAGAGTTGAACGTTGAGCTGGTCCCACTGGAGCAACTGCTGAGAGAATCTGACTTCGTCACGATACACGTCCCTCTCACGCCCGAAACCAGGTTCATGATAAGAGAAGATCAACTCAAACTCATGAAGCCCACAGCGTACATCATTAACATGGCGCGCGGTCCCATATGGGATGAACTTGCGGTGCTCAAGGCTGTCGAAGAAGGCTGGATAGCTGGTGCCGCCACCGACGTCTTCATTGAGGAACCTCCAAAGCCGGACCATCCTTTCTTCAAGTGCGAAAAGATACTGCTGACACCCCACAACGCTGCACTGACGAAGGAATGTGTGATCAGGATGGCTGAGGGTGCCGCACAGGGTGTCATCGAAGTTCTGACGGGAAGAAAACCGAGTTTTCCGGTCAATTTGGATCTTCTCAAAAAATATGGAAAGATCTGAAGGAGGGATTGAGATGTCGTTCGTCCCAAAGGGAGTCATACCGGCGGTCGTCACACCCATGAACAGAGACGAAAGCATCAACGAGTCGGCTTTCAGAAAGCTTTTGAACTATCTGATCGAGAACAAGGTTCACGGCCTCTTCATCATAGGCAGCCAGGGCGAGTTCTATGCGTTGACCAAAGAAGAGAAGATCAGGCTCATGGAGATAGCCGTGGAAGAGGTGAACGGTCGTGTTCCCGTCTACGCAGGCACCGGAGGTATAACCACGAGGGAGGTCATCGAGCTCAACGATGCCGCTGAGAAAATCGGTGTCGACGCCGTCTCGATCATCACTCCGTACTATATCAGTCCGACTCAGGAGGAACTCTACGAGCACTATGTTAAGATCGCGAAGGCCACGAAGCTGCCTGTGCTGTTGTACAACAATCCTGGAAGGACCGGTGGAGTGAAACTCGAACCAAGAACGGTTGAGAAACTTGCAGACATAGACAACATCGTCGGGATAAAGGACAGCAGTGGAGATCTGACGAACACCAGCGATTACATAAGAAGAACCAAAAACAAGAACTTCTACGTGCTCGCTGGTAGGGATACGCTCATCCTCGCAACACTTCTTTATGGTGGAGCAGGTTCTATCGCAGCCACGGCCAACGTCGCGCCAAGGCTCGTTGCCAGCATATACGACTACTTCATGAAGGGGGATCTCGAGAACGCGAAACGTGCTCAGGAGGAACTCACTCCGTTGAGACTCGCCTTCGGGCTTGGTACGTTCCCCGCGGTGATAAAGGAAGCGTTGAACATGATTGGAATCGAGGCAGGACCGGCACGCGGGCCGATCAAAGAAATGAGCGAGGAGAAGAAAGCAGAACTGAGGAAAGTGCTCCAGAATATGAAACTTCTGTGAGGTGGAGACGATGCGAGAGAACAGGACCAAAAAGCTGCTGAAGGAGAACAAACACGCGATCGGTATAATGGTCAGTGAGATGAGAACGCCCGGCATAGCGCAGATGTTCGCCACGGCGGGCTTTGATTTCTTCGTTATAGACACCGAGCATTCACCTTTCAGCCTCGAAACGGTTCAGGACATGGTCTGGGCAGCGAGGGCCGGAGGGATCACCCCGATCGTCAGGGTACCGACGAGGTACGGACACCACAATCTCTCCAGACCGCTCGATAGTGGGGCTGAGGGTTTGCTGGTACCACAGGTTGAGACGCGCGAGGAGGTCGAGCAGATAATCAAGGCAACCAAGTACTA
>DOKY01000020.1:13493-14063 GCA_003510135.1 Pseudothermotoga sp. | reverse complement strand
TGGGCCAACGAGAACACTCTGATCATACTGCAGATCGAGAGCAAAAAGGCGATAGATCATCTGGAAGAATTGATCGTTCCGGGTGTGGACGCATGCTTGATAGGACCCAACGATCTGTCACAGAGCCTCGGTGTACCGGGAAACACAAAGCACCCGCTCGTTCAAGAATACGTGGACAGGTTCATTGAAAAATGTCTGAAGCTCAACGTGCCGTGTGGCATACATCTTCCGACGCCTGAGGCGCTGCAACCGTGGATCGAGAAGGGCATGAAGCTTTTGCTGTGCTCGAGCGATATCAATCTGATCGTCGATGGGGGTAAAAAGATAGTCGATACGTTGAAACAAATGGTCCAAGGGAGGTGAGACGATGTATCCCTGGCATGATACGTTCCACATGGGCCTGATACATTTCATGGCGTATCCGAACGCAAGGAGTGAGGAAGAGATCCTCGCAACGGTGAAAAAAGTGCTTGTCGACGAATTCTTCCAGGCAATCGAAGTGAGTGCGCTCATCGACGAGAACGTTCTGAAGAAGATCGCTAAGATGTGCGAGGTTGCCAGAGTCGAGCT
>DOKY01000020.1:0-13146 GCA_003510135.1 Pseudothermotoga sp. | reverse complement strand
TGAGATCAAGAAAGCCGTTGAAAAAGCCTACGCATCGAAGGCGAAAGCTATCGCCTTTCTGAGTGGTAAGATGCCAGAGAAGGAGAAGCTCGGGGCGGCAAAGGAGAAACTGGTCGAATCACTGTGTGAGATCTGTGACTATGCGAAACAGAGGTCTGAAGAGTTCGGTTACACGCTCGCCGTGAACCTCGAAGTTTTCGACTACTCGATCGAAAAGAACGCGCTCGTTGGTCCCGCACCAATAGCTTTCGAGATTGCTTCGAAAGTGAGATCCTTCCACAATAACTTCGGCCTGACGATCGATCTTTCGCACCAGCCGCTTCTGTTCGAAGATTCTTTCTACACACTCAATTTACTCTCACCTTTTGTGACGCACATCCACGTGGGCAACGCCGTGCTTGAAAAAAACCACGTCGCTTACGGTGATCAGCATCCGAGGTTTGGGATAAGCAATGGGGAGAACGACGTGGAGGAACTCACCTACTTCCTAAAAGCTCTGGTCAAAATTGGTTATTTTGAAAGAAAACTTTCAACGGAAAAACCTGTCATCTCTTTCGAAGTCAAGCCGCTGCCGGATGAAGATCCAGATTTGGTCGTTGTGAACGCAAAGAGAACTTTCCTGATAGCTTATTCAAGACTTCTCGAGGAGGTTTGATCGATGAAGAGGTTCAAAGTCTTCGTGACGAGGAAAATTCTCGAGGAAGGATTGAACATGCTCAAGGAACGTTACGACGTTGAAGTCAGCGATTACGACGGTGTGATTCCGAGGAAGATGCTTCTGGAGAAAGTCAAAGGGGTCGATGCGCTGGTCAGTTTGCTCACAGACAACATAGACGCCGAGGTCATGGACGCCGCAGGTCCCAACTTGAAGATCATCGCGAACTACGCCGTGGGTTACAACAACATCGACGTTGAAGAAGCGACTAAACGAGGCATCATGGTCACGAACACACCCGGTGTCTTGACCGAAACCACGGCAGATTTTGCATGGACCCTTCTGATGGCTATAGCACGAAGAGTCGTTGAAGCGGACAGGTTCGTCAGGGAAGGGAAGTTCCGGGGCTGGGAACCCATGCTCTTGCTCGGTAGCGATGTTTACGGTGCCACGCTCGGTATTGTGGGATTCGGGCGCATAGGTCAGGCCGTGGCTCGAAGGGCTCTTGGATTCAACATGAAGGTGCTCTACCATGACAACACGAGGGCGGCAGAACAGATCGAGAAGGAGTTGAAGGCCACCTATGTGGACCTTCCAACGTTGCTGAAGGAGTCAGATTTCGTCACGCTCCACGTACCCTTGACAAAGGAAACACACCATCTGATCGGTGAGAAAGAACTCAAGATGATGAAGAAGGGTGCTTATCTCATTAACACCGCGCGAGGTCCAGTCGTGGACGAAAAAGCACTTGTGAAGGCTTTGAAGGAAGGCTGGATCAGGGGAGCTGCCCTTGACGTGTTTGAGAACGAGCCCGAGGTGGAACCTGAACTGCTCAAGCTCGACAACGTGGTGCTCGCGCCGCACATCGCGTCCGCTTCTTACGCCACAAGATCGAAGATGTCAGTCATGGTTGCTGAAAATGTCATCAAGGCGCTCAGTGGTGAGGTACCACCCAATCTGGTCAATCCGGAAGTACTTCAGAAGAAAAAGTGAGGGCTTTCGCCCTCACTTTTCATACCAGCTCCTTCATGGCACTTCTATGTAACAGCCTCGCCAGGAACACGAGAAGAACTATCCCGAGTGGTAAAAGTATGAACGGGCTGATCTTCACGGTTCCGTACAGCAAATACATTACCAGCGCCACCATCGCGCAGACTAAAGCGTACGGAACCTGCGTGTTCACATGATCCATGTGATCACAACCAGAAAAAATCGAGGAGAGCACGGTCGTGTCAGAAATGGGCGAACAGTGATCTCCAAAGATCGCACCTGCGAACACGGCTCCCGCCATGACCGTCGTCGACAACCATGGATCTTTAGTGATGTTGTAGGCCACGGGTATTGCGATCGGTGTGAGGATCGCCATCGTGCCCCACGAGGTTCCAGTAGAGAAGGAGATGAACATACCTATCAAGAAAACGATCGCCGGTACCAAGGCGAACGAGACGTTCTCTCCGACGAGCGAGACAACGTAGTCTGCCAGCTTCATATCTTTGGTCACAGTCCCGATGGACCAGGCCATGACCAGTATCGCGCAGGCTAACAGCATCAGCTTGAAGCCATCAAGCAGTGTTCGCATCGTTTCACTGACGCTCATCAACCTGAAGGCGAGCGCTATCACGATACCGACCAGTGCCATCGCGAACGCGCCCCACAGCAACGCCGTTGCCGCATCCGCATTCCCGAGTTTCTCTATGAGCGTTTCACCACCCTGCGCAGCTCCGGTGTAGTAAAAGCCGAAGATCGTGACCGATACAAGTGCGACGATCGGAAGCACGAAGGTCATTATCATCGGTTTCTTCTCGATGGGTTTTCCGAGCTCGAAGTCTATGTTCAGCATGGGCATCGCGCCATCCCTAGAAGTTTTGCCTTCTCTTTCTGCCCTGATCTCTGCCTTCAGCATGGGCCCAAAGTCCCACCCGCTCAGCGCAATGATACCAACGAACAGAACGGTGAAGATGCAGTAAAAGTTGAACGGGATGCTTCCTATGAACGCGGCGAGAGGGGCAACACTCGTTATACCCGCCACGGTCAATCCGTTCTGAATCATCGCGAGCTGGTAAGCTATCCAGTCGGAGATGAAGAACGTAGCAACGGGTGCAGATGTCGAATCAAGAATGTACGAGAGCTTCTCTTTCGAGATTTTTCTCTGCTCGAAGATGTCCCTCATCACGTTTCCAACGATCGCAGAGTTGATGTAATCGTTGAAGAACACGATCACGCCCAGCAGCCAGGCCCAAACGCTCGCTGATCTTTTAGTCTTTATCTTCGTCCTCGCCCAGTCAGCCAGAGCCTTGCTTCCACCCAGACGCCAGATGAAGGCTATACCTGAGCCCATGAGCAGGTTGAACAGAAGCAGCTTCGCGTTCCACTCGTCAGCCATGGAGCCGATGATCTTCTCGAGCGAGTAAACCACTCCGGCGATGGGGTTAAAGCCGTTCAGAAGCAAACCACCCGTGAAAATGCCCAGGAACAGCGACAGTATGACGTTTTTTGTCAGGAAGCACAAGACGATCGCTACGAGCGGAGGTAAAACTGACCACGCCGTGCCTTCCACATTCATACCCCCCAACAAAGTTTGTGGTTGATATAATTATAAGTGCCAGCCCAGCAGATTGCAAAATACGAAAGAGAAAGTGTGATCGCGTTATCTAGTTTGTCAATTCCCCTCTTTTCGGTCTCCAGAAGCTTCTGCCAATAACTTTTTATCTTTTGTATCCTTTAGCCTCGTGAGTACATCGCGAGCAGAACAGGTATGCATACACGTCATGCTGAAACACGAGTATGAACTTCGTACGAATAGCTTCGGGGGAAATTGTTACAGCAAAGAAGGGACAACCGTCCCGTGTCGAATGATCCGGTGGATGCGGTACAAAGCACGTTCCGAAGGAAGTTTTCACCTTCAGGTCGCATTGAAAATTGCTGTTACGTCAGCGTTTAAGTCTTAGGACTCGAAAAAGAAGCGAAAAGACTAAATCAAGAATTGGTAACCATATGTTACCTTATTGACAAGTGATCAGATTGTGGTTATAATGATCACGAAATGATCAAATTACGATCCAGAATGTGACCATATATGATCATATCAGTGAGATATTTGTCCAACGGGAGGGCAGTATGAGAAAAAGTGATCGCATTCAAAAAATACTTGATGTGGTGTTAACGGAGGGAAACGCGACAGTAGATTACCTTGCGGACATGTTGGGGGTCTCGAAGGTGACAATTCGAAGGGACCTTCAGAGTTTGTGCTCGGGCGGTGACTACCCTGTAAAGAAAGTTAGGGGAGGGATAGTGTACGCTATCGAAAAACTAGGTTTTGAACCTATGTTCGAAATCAAATTGCGAAACATGACAGACGCGAAGAAAAGGATAGCTGAAATTGCGTTTCGTATGATATCGGATGGTGATACTCTATTTCTCGATTCTGGTACCACCGTTTATTATCTTGCCAAGATGTTGGCAGGCAAGAAAGGGATTAAGGTGCTAACGGTTGATATAAAGGTTGCCGAAGAGCTTGCTAAACACTCCAACATCAAAACAATTATAGCTTGTGGAGAGGTCCGACCTGGGTATTACAGCATTTGTGGAACTGAGACGGTACGATTTTTGCACTCATTTCGTGCCGACAAAGCGTTTGTTTCGACGGATGCATGGAATCTGAACGGAATATTTAATTCATCCACCTTCGAAGTAGAGGTTAAACGTACACTAATTGAACTCGCGGAGGAAAAATATCTCCTTGCTGATCACACCAAATTTGGCAAGAACGCGTTTGTAAAGATCTCTGACATAGACGTTTTTCATGCCATCATCACTGATTCTCCTCCCCCAGAGAACGTGCTTCAGAGCTTGGAGAACCTTGGTATCGAAGTGCTCTTTCCAAATAAGGAATGTCATGGGTAACTAATCTTATGAAACCCATCATTCTGTGGGTTAGATGAACCCACAACCATAGGGGGTGTGTAGTGTGGAAGGAAAGAGCAGGCAGAGTAAGGTCATGTTGGCGATCGTCCTAGTTTTCATCGTGGCTCTGCTATTGATTCCAAGCTTTGGGGTTGCCGCGGCTAAGAAACGTGACTTTACGATCGGTGTGGTGGTTAAGTCTGTGGCCTTTAACTGGTTTAAGCGAATGGAGGAAGGCATCAAGAAATTCGCTGAAGATTACGGTGTCACAGCATTCATGCAGGGTCCTCCCATCGCTGATTCGGCACAACAAATAGCAATCATAGAACAGCTAATTGCACAAGGAGTGGACGCGCTTGTGATAGTGCCTTATGGTGTCAAGGAACACGAGATGGTTCAGAAGGAGGCGATGGACAGAGGAATAATCGTCATAACTCACGAGGCTGCTAGAACTAAGTACGCACATTTTGATGTAGAGGCATTTATTAACGAAGAGTACGGTGCCGAAATGATGCGACAGCTCGCAGCTCGCATGGGCTATAAAGGAGAATACGTGCAATTCGTTGGTTCTTACACTAACGATTCTCACAACCAGTGGCAGGATGCTGCGCGAGCATACCAAGAGGCGAATTATCCGGAGATGAAATGCATTGGCAAATTCGAGACAAAAGAGGATCAGGCAATTGGATACAACATCATGAAAGACCTTCTGAAAAAGTACCCCAACATCAGAGGTGTACTTGGATCTGCAGCTGGAGATGTTGTCGCCGCCGGTCGAGCCATAGAAGAAGCTGGTTTGTCTGACAAAATAGCGGTTGTGGGTACGAGCATTGTCTCATACGCCGGCGAATTGTTGAGGACAGGAGCAGTGGACCTTGCAATGTGTTGGGATCCAGCTTTGGCTGGTTACGTGTCATGCTTGGTGGCTTACAAGTTACTGAATGGCGAGAGTATCACTGAGGGAATGGATCTGGGAGTCGAAGGCTACAACAACATAAAGATCATTAAAAACGAGCACGGAGTACCGGTTATCTATGGTCAGGGCTGGATACTGATAGACGCGTCGAACATGGATAAATACAATTTCTAGTGCAATACGGAAGCTGGCCCGTTGGTCTTGACCCGGGCCAGCTTTTAATTGACCCGCCAAGGAGGGGTAATTAGGTGCAGAATGATGAATTCCTGAAAGTCGAAAACGTTCACAAGCGTTTCGGAGGGGTCATAGCCTTAAATGGTGTGAGCTTTCAAGTGAATAAGGGAGAAATAGTGGGGCTGGTGGGCGAGAACGGTTCAGGTAAATCCACAACGATAAAGATACTGGCTGGTGTCTATGAACCCGACGAGGGAGACATATATATAGAAGGGCGTCATTATAAGCGATTAACCCCCATTGAATCGATAAAGGAAGGAATTCATGTGATATACCAAGACTTTTCTTTATTCCCAAATCTTACGGTGGCGGAAAACATAGCCTTGCCGGTCTTCATAGATGAGGGTAAAAAGTTCATTAACTGGCGAGAAGCTTACAGAGTTGCAAAAGAAACCCTTCACAGGATTAATCCTAATATTCGCCTTAACGCAGAGGTAGGAACTCTTTCGGCCTCAGAGCGCCAGATGGTTGCCATTGCTGCCGCTCTTTTCCATGGAGCCCGATTTATTATCATGGACGAGCCTACCACGGCGCTCACCCGGCGAGAGGTTGAAACACTGTTCCAGATTATCAGACAACTCAAAAGCCGGGGGGTTTCCATTCTTTTCGTTAGCCATAAGTTGCAGGAGGTAAAGGAGATTGCCGACAGGATCATCATATATCGAGATGGCAGGAAGGTTTTAGATCGGGTGGCTAGCGAAGTGGATATTAAGACGATGGAAATCCATATGACAGGCCGTGAAATTTCAACGCTCGAGAGAGATGAACGAAGGAGTCCTCAACAATCGAAACAACCTTCAGATGAACCCTTCCTGCTGGAAGTTAGGAATCTGACACTTTTGCCACATTTTCAAGATGTCTCATTCGGGTTGAGGTATGGAGAAGTTTTAGGCATTGTAGGTTTGGTTGGCGCGGGGCAGAGAGAATTGGCTCTTTCCCTGTTTGGAGTCCTGAAACCGCAGGGTGGAGAAATATTTGTTGAAGGACGAAAAGTGCAGATTAGTGATGTCCAGGATGCTTTGAAGGTTGGTATGGGATATTTGCCGGAGGATCGTATAAACGAGGGAATATTCTTGGGACAATCGATCGCAAATAATATCATTGCCACAGTTATAGACCGCTTGCGTTCTAAGTTAGGATTTATTAAACGTTTGAAAGTTGAAAAATTCGGTGAAAAGTACGTCAGAGAGCTGAACATCAAAACACCTTCCGTGAAATCGCTCGTTGAAACCCTTTCAGGAGGCAATCAACAACGAGTCGTTCTTGCAAAGTGGATCGCCTACGGGCCGAAAATTCTCATTTTAAACGGTCCCACTGTTGGTATTGACGTGGGCTCAAAGGCTGAGATTCACAAACTGATAAGAAAGTTGGCATCAGAAGATAAGTTGGGCATCATCCTGATATCAGATGACATACCTGAAGTATTGGGTGTTTGTGATCGTATAGTTCTGATGAAGAATGGCAAACTAGCTGCTGAATATAAATACGGTGAAATAGATGAAGATACGCTCTATCTCAAAATGATAGAAGAAACTAATTGTGGGAGCGTGGCAGCTCTTGAAAAGTAGCCGTATATTTCGATTATCTCAAGAAGCTGTCGTGGGAATTCTTCTCTTAGTAATATGCGCGGTAGTTGGTGTATTCAGTCCGTCATTCATTTCATTTGCCACACTCTTCGAGATGGTCAGAGGTTCCCTTGCATTTGCGATCATGGGCCTTGGGGTGTTACCCGTACTCATAGCAGGTGAAGTAAATTTGTCTTTTTGTTCAGTAGCAGCCTTCAGTGCTTTCGCGACTCATCACCTTCTCTTGCGATTGGGATATCAGGGTGGCATAGGAATGTACCTGATACTCTCAGGTTTAATGGGTTCATTGGCAGGCTGGGTTATGGGAGTTATAGTAACACGTTTCAAGTTACGTGTGTTTCCTGTTTCCCTTGGCTTCTGGATGTTTTGGTACGGCATGAACTTGTTCGTGATCAGTCCAATCATAAATTTCACTTTGCCTCCAGGGTTGGTTGGATACTATTCACGGTATATAGTCACAGTTCAAGACCCAGTCATAGGTGTATCGGGCCTTCATGAGGCTATCATTTACTTGCTCGCAATGGCGCTTCTCATGTGGTTTTTCCTGAGATACACAATGATGGGCCGCGGGTTGTATGCTGTGGGCGGTAACCGTGAGGTTGCTGTCAGAATTGGCTACAACGTTGGAAAAATCCTCACGATAGCCTTAGTACTCAGCGGAGCCCTCTCTGGCATAGCTGGGGTCATACAGTGTTCTTTTTATCGTTACTTCACTCCCACTTTGTTCAGAGGGCAAGAACTCTCTGTCCTGACGGCGGTTGTGATTGGAGGAGCATCACTAGAAGGTGGAAGAGGATCGGTGCTTGGCACTATCCTTGGGGTGTTTTTCATCCAGGTGGTTACACGCAGCCTTGTTTATCTTGGTGTGAAAGGAGAATATCAGCAGTTCGTGCTCGGATTGATGCTGATCATATTCTTTGTGGCTTCATCGATTAAGAGAAAACCGAGACCTGAAAAGATGGCGAAGCTCGAAGAAGATACACAAGGCGGAAGGTGATTCAAAGGTGGAGACCCAAGCCAGGCGCACAAAGGATAAGATTTTCCTTGTCTTCGTGATGTTCAAAAGGCTCCTATTAACACATGAAGTTCTGTTGCTGACAGCACTGGGCATTTCAATTCTGTGCTTTGGTCTTTTGACAAATCGGTTTCTTACTTACAGAACTTTCAGTGTTATTGCTACACAGTGTGCAGAGATAGGTCTGATGGGTTTGGGAATGGGTCTTACGATAATGGTAGGGGGTGTAGACTTATCAGTTAACGATACTGCAAACCTGTCTGCTCTTGTGGCTGGGCTGTTTTTGACACGTTTACCAAAAGATCTCCTCTCAACCGGCGTACACGTTTTAATTTCCGTATTACTGGCCCTTTGTACAGGGATTTTATGTGGATATCTCAATGGATTCCTTGTAGCGTACTTGCAGGTTCCACCCATTCTTGCTTCTCTTGGTACATTAACTTTGTTCAGAGGAATCTCAGCCGCGGTCACTGGAGGTACGAGGATAGCTGGCTTTCCAAGGAGCATTTCCTTTATTGGCAGGGGCAGTGTGCTTGGCGTACCTATACCATTTTTAATTTTGATTGGTTCGGGTTTATTAATGCACCTGATCGTTAATCACAGCGCTTTGGGATACAAAATCCGATACGTTGGTACCAGCATCAGGACAGCAAGACTCTCAGGTATCAAGGATAAATCAACAATAGTTATCACCTACATTATAAGTGGTCTCCTCAGTAGCATAGCTGGAATCATCATAATGGGACGTACCGGCTCAGTTGCTTATGAGTACGGCACTCAAACGTATGTATTGGTCGCCCGCGCCATAGTGAGTTTGGCGGCCGTCTCCAGCGGTTCTGGAACCGTGGCTAACTTAGTTCTGGCGGCTCTGATTCTTCAGGTGCTGTCGACAGGTTTCTACGGTACAATGATGACATCATCCAGGGCCTCCTTTTTCAAAGACATCTTCTGGGGCATCTTCATGATAGCGATCCTTATCTTTGAACAGGTCATAAAACGCGCAAGGAGGCCTCAACCTAAAAAAGCCAGATAGTTCAATAGGTGATCGTTATGAGAGGGGGAAACAGGAATGGATAAACGCTGGAAGCAGCTTGGAAATCTTCTTGTGAACTACAGTACTGAAGTAAAGCGAGGAGAAAAGGTACTGATATCCATGCTGGAGACAGACTCGTACCCTTTGGTTGTCGGAGTGTATGAGGCCTGCATCAAGGCGGAAGCTCTTCCACAGGTTGTGTTCCAATCGGAGAGGTTGAATCGTTTTTTACTTAAGTATGGCAACAACGAGCAAATTGACACTCTGCCTGAGTTGGAGCGCCACGGAATGGAATGGGCAGATGTTTACATCGGGCTCCGTGCAGCTTCAAATCCTCACGAGCTCTGGGACACAGATAGCGAAAAGCTGGCCAGACTACGTTCAACAATGGGCAAAATCTCAACCTTGAGATGGCAAAAGACTAGGTGGTGTTTGGTCCGAATCCCTACAGCTGCCTTGGCACAGCAGGCTGAACTGGACGAGGAAACTCTCTTAGATATGTTTTTTGATGCTTGCTTGGTTGACTGGGAAAATCTTAGAAAGAAGTGGGAAAGATGGGTTGAGGTTTTGAATAAAGGTCATCAAGTTCGAATACTCGGCAGAGAAACTGATCTTAGTTTCTCAATTAAAGGTAGAACCTGGAGCATTGATGATGGTCACATAAACATGCCCGGTGGGGAAATCTCAACGGCACCTTTAGAGGACACGGTGGATGGCTGCATCTATTTCGAGACACCGGTTGTTTTCGCTGGCAAGTTCATCTATGATCTTAGACTCTGCTGGCAAAAAGGCGAACTGGTCCGCGCGACCGCATCTTCCAACCAAGACTTTTTGCATGCGGTATTAAAAGCGGACAAAGGAGCTAGTAAGATCGGTGAGTTCGCTATAGGTACAAATCCAAATCTCAAATATTTCTGCTATGACCTTCTGCTAGACGAGAAAATTTATGGGACTATCCACATTGCACTTGGTAGGGCCTATCCTAAGGTTGGAGGTACTAACCAATCTGCAATTCACTGGGATATGGTGAAGGACTTACGCTCCGAGGGCGAGATTTATCTGGATGGGGAGCTGATCTTCAAAAATGGTCAGCTGTTACTCTAACACACCTGCATTGCTCGCTAGGTGAGGTGTTCTTTAGCATGAAACGTTATGTTCTGGGAGTCGACATCGGAACTTATTCTTCAAAGGGTGTACTGGTGGCCTTGGATGGAACAATCAAGGCCAGCTATACCGTGAATCATGGAGTGGAATTTCCCAAACCAGGATTTGCTGAACAAGATGCGAACAAAGTGTGGTGGCACGATTTTGTTTCAATCGTGAAAGCACTCATAGATAAAGGATCGATAAATCCTTGCGAGATTCTTGCGGTGGGTGTCAGTGGGATCGGGCCTTGCGTTTTACCAATCGACAGCGAGGGTAAACCTTTAAGACCCGGGATTCTTTATGGAATAGATACCCGTGCAACAGAGGAAATTGAATATCTTGAGGAAAAGATAGGTAGCGACAAGATTCTCGAAATCACAGGAAGGTCCAAACTGAGTTCCCAGGCAGCCGGACCAAAGATTCTCTGGATAAAGCGTCATGAACCGGATGTGTTTCAAAGAGCACGTTGGTTTTTAACCTCGCAATCTTACATCGTTTTCAGGCTGACAAACAGGGCAGTTATCGACGTTTATTCTGCAGCTGGTTATGCTCCATTGTTTGATATTTTCAAACGGCAATGGGTCCAGGAAATTGCAAATGAAATCCTCCGAATCGAGTGTTTGCCGGACGTGTTTTGGAGCTACGAAATTGTGGGGTGCGTAACTAAAGAAGCGGCTTTTGAAACTGGCTTGCTGGAAGGCACACCTGTGGTTGCAGGAACGACTGATGCTGCTGCTGAAGCCATCAGTGTTGGAATGTCCGGAGTGGGTGACATGATGCTCATGGTCGGTAGTAGTACGTTTTTTGTGGTACGAACGCCGGAACTTATGAGGTCTCAGAATTTTTGGGTGTCAAACTTCGTGGAACCCAATTTCTTTACTGTGCTAGGCGGTACATCGACGGCTGGGAGTTTGACCAAATGGTTCCGTGATCAGTTTGGTGAACTTGAGATCGAAAAAGAGAAAACACAAGGAAAAGATGCGTATGAATCATTAGCAGAATTGGCTGAGAAGTCACCTGTAGGTTCAAAAGGGCTGGTTGTCCTTCCATATTTTGCAGGAGAAAGGACTCCCATTCATGATCCCGCCTCAAAAGGAATTATCTTTGGTTTAACGTTGGCTCACACAAAAGGAGACATATATCGCTCTGTCTTGGAGGGTGTGAGCTATAGCATACGCCATAACTTACAAGAGATGTCAAAAGAAGGAGTTGTCCCCCAGCGAATACTGCTGGCCGGAGGAGTACTCAAGAATCCTTTATGGGTGAAACTTATCGCTGATATAACTGGTTTTGAGATGAATATCCCAAATCAGCAAATTGGAGCAAGTTTTGGGGATGCTTTCTTAGCTGCCATGGGCATTAAAGAATTTGAGAGCGTACAGGAAATAGAGAGATGGGTGAATGTAAGGTCAAGGGTGCAACCCGATGCTTCTTGGAAGAGAATTTACGACATAAAGTATCAGCTATACCTTGAACTTTATAAAAGGACGAAGGATCTGATGGAGATAATTCATAGCCTCCAAGTTGAGCTATCTGGTATTACCCCAAAAGCAGATCGAGAAAGGAGAGATTGAACTATGGCGAGTGGGAATTGGCTTAAAGAAGTGTTTGGTCTTGAGAAACCGATTATTGGCATGTGTCATCTCTTGCCACTACCAGGTGACCCGTTCTACAAAGAAGGAAGTCTTGGTGAAGTAATTGAGTGGGCGAAAAGAGATTTGCTTGCCCTTCAGAATGGCGGGGTCGACGGTGTGATATTCTCAAACGAATTCAGCCTGCCGTATTTAACGAAGGTACCGACTGTAACCGTGGCTACAATGGCACGAATAATAGGAGAATTGATGCCCTATATAAAGGTGCCTTTCGGGGTAGATGTTCTATGGGATCCAACTGCCACTATTGACCTCGCTGTTGCAACTGGTGCAAAATTTGTCAGAGAAGTCTTCTCAGGCGTGTATGCCAGTGACTTTGGATTATGGAATTTGAACTATGGTGAGATTGCGCGTCACAGGAAATATGTTGACGCACAGGGAGTAAAAATGTTCTTCAATGTGGTTCCAGAAAGTGCAAAATATCTGGCTGAGAGAGAATTGATGCAAATTGTTAAAACAACCTTATTTAACCATCGTCCTGATGCATTATGTGTATCGGGTTTAACTGCTGGGAGTCCAGTTGACTTAAATATGTTGCTAAGTGTGAAAGAGATGGCGTCCCAAGTTGGAGTACCGGTATTTGCGAATACCGGAGTAACGGTTCATAACGTCGATAAGATCCTCGAGGTAGCCGATGGAGCCATTGTCGGTACAGCTTTTAAGTACGAAGGCAAATTCGAAAATCACGTTGATGAGAAACGTGTAAGAGAGTTTATGGAGAGGGTACACTCTCTGAGAAAGAACGCTTTGCCTCACGAGACACCGTAAGTGGGTAAATCCTGACTGACGACAATCTAAATCGCTTTTTGCAGAACTGGCTTCATCTTTGCCAGGACTTCTCACTTTCTCGAGTACAAATGGCAGGCGACCGAGTGGTTCGGCGACACGTCTATCAGTTGTGGCTCGATCTCACCGCAAATCTGCATCGCTTGAGGGCATCTCGTGACGAACCTGCATCCTCGAGGAGGGTTCAAGGGACTTGGAACGTCGCCTTTGAGTATGATCT
>DOKY01000014.1:1580-22793 GCA_003510135.1 Pseudothermotoga sp. | reverse complement strand
CACATCATCACTCGTGAGTTCCGTTTTGCCATCGTGGAATTTAATGCCTTTCTTCAGCTCGAACGTGTACACTCTTCCATCCGCAGAAATTTCGGGCATCTTCACGAGCAGGTCTGGTTCGAGTTCCAGAGTATCGCCCTTGTACCTGACCAGCGTGCTGAACAAGAGCCTCGCCAAAGCATAAGTCTGCAATGTCGTGTCTTCCTGGGCATCGAATGTCATTCTGTCGGTGGTGAAATAGTCGTACAGAGTGCCACCCCTTTTCGGCGCTTGTGCGAAGAGCATCACCGCGGCGAAGACCAAAACCGCTACCAGAAGAACTCTCTTCATGAGAACACCCCCTCAACAAAGTTGTAGGCCAAATTCACAATAACTTACAGATCAGCTCGTCCTTCTCTCCAAGCAGTAAGTCTATCAAAGGTATCTCGAGTAACGTGTAACAACCGGGCTTTTGCTTCACACTTGCACGAGCTGCTGCAACCATAACCTGTGCCGTTGCAGCTGGGTTGTTCACTGACATGTGGTATTCCATCCTTTGATTGCAAGCACCTGCGGAAGTTCCTTTCCTTTCTATTTTCACGGAATGACCCATGTCTATCAAGTCCTTCACAGTGCTGACTTGATTTATGTAAACTTCATCGTGACAGAAGTATGGATCTTCCGAGATCTTCTTCGCCACTTCGTCGAAATCGTATCCGTCCTCTAATTCCACGTACACGAGCCTCATGTGCATGCCCATGCCCTTCGGACAAGTGATCGAAACGGCATCCTTCACTCCCTTGATCCTCTTCACAGCCACGGTGTGACCCATGCTCATGCCTGGACCGAAGTTCGTACAAGTCATACCCTTCGGCGCGATGATCTGCATGACGGCTCTGATGAGCGAATCGGTTCCGGGGTCCCAACCCGCAGATATGATCGCAACACAATTGTTCTCCTTTGCTATCTCGTCGAGCTGTTTCTTCAGTCTGAGCGCCCCCTCAGCGCCATGTATGTCGTACGCGTCGATTGTGTTGATGCCTTTGTAGAGAAAACTTGGAGCGACGCTCGGCACAGCACGACTGTCGATCGCCAAGATCGCGACGTCAGGTTTTTCAAGTTCTTCCACGTTGCTCGTGACAGGTAGGTCTGTGATCTGACTCGAAATTTGACTCACTCGTTCTGGAATTTCAACGATTCCCACAGCTTCCATGTCTTGTGATTCTCTGACAGCTTGAAGCACGTACCTTCCGACGTTTCCCATGCCGACTACGGCCACTTTGATCTTCTCCATCTTCCCCCTCGCTTTCTGTGCAACACACCGATGAACTCCTCGAAACATAGGTTACCACATTTTAATACATCAAGTCAAGCTCAAGCCTATTGTTAGCTTAAACGTACAAAATGCCTTTAGATGAACCTTCTACTCCATGAAACGAGGGGGTTTGAATAGATATCGCGATGCTGAAAATAAATCGCGAAGCGCTCTCTCTGGGTGCAGTAATAAGAAATAAGGCGAGCTTGAAGCTCGCCTCAGTGGTAAGTGTGTTGTTTCATCCAGGCAACAGCGAAGCACTCTCTGCGTCCAGAAAGAGATGAACATCGCGATGTCTTCTCAAAAAGCTTGCAGGACGTTCAGCCGTGATGGGACCTTCCAGAGTTCGGAGAACTATCTCTTTCTTTCTCTCGCGGGGCACTATGCACAGAATCTTCTCGGCGCTCAGTATGGCAGGCACGGTCAGAGTTATCGCGTGGGTTGGCACTTCTCGAAAGCTGCAGCAAGACCCATCTCTTCACTTGTTTTGTAAATGGAGATGCGAAACATGTTTCTCAAGAGGAGGCAACCTTTGTGTCCCCGTCAACGAATTTAAAGCTGATCCACAGGTTAACAAAGCGTGCCTGACTGTGAACTTGAAGTCATGACTCACGCCGACTCTCGCGCGATGAGTTCGACGTCCAGCACCACACGTTTGGGCTTTTTTCTCCTGCCACTCAATTTTTGCAGCAAAAGTTTGAAAGCCTCAAACCCCATACCGAACTTGTTTATCCTGATCGTGGTGAGCGCTGGTCTGTAGTAGGAAGCGAATGCCACATCGTCATAGCCGACTACCGCAACATCCTGAGGCACTCTCTTACCGAGTTCTTCGAGTGCCCTCATCGCACCGAAGGCGAACATGTCGTTGTAGCAGAAAATGCCGTCAAAGTCCAGCTTCTTCTCGATCGCCTTAAAAACGGCGTGATAGCCAGCTTCCATGTTGGGCTCGGACGATACGGTGATGTAATCTTCGGGGAGATGAACATTCGCCTCGCGCAGAGCTTTCCTGTAACCTTCTTCTCTCATCCTCGCGGCGGAGTTCTCTGGTATGGAATTTATCAAAAGGATCTTCTTCCTACCCTTAGACAGCAAATGCTTTGTGGCCAGATAGCCCCCTTTGACCTCGTCGCTGTGTATCTCATCGAGTTGTAATCGTTCGATGTGTCTTCCAACGATCACCACGGGAACGTTGATGTGAGAAAGTCTTTCAAAGTCGCTCAGGCCATCCTCCGTGGGTGTGATCAGTATGCCTTCGACCCTGCGTTCCAAGAGCGTCTGTATGGCTTCTCTCTGTTTCTTCGCATCTGTCCCGGTGTTCATGAGCAACAGCTGATAGCCGTACTTCCTTGCCGCGGCCTCCATGCCTTTCATAACTTCAGCAAAGAACAAATTCGTGATGTCTTCGAGTATGACACCGACTATTTTGGTTTGATTGTTGCGCAACGAAGATGCAGTTATGTTCTTTATGTAGCCCAGTTGCTTGGCGATCCTCAGTACATTTTCGCGCGTCTGTTTGCTTATATCGGGTTTGTTGTTCAGAACCCTTGAAACGGTGTTCACAGAAACGCCAGCCTTTTCGGCGATGTCTTTCATCGTTATGTATTTCCTCACACCCATCACCTTGCCAATAATATAGCAGAAACATCAAACGATCTCTTCGATCAATCGTTTCGAAACCTCACACTCCTTCAGTGTTGTTAAGATTCGCTCACCTTCTTTGCCCTCCCTCACGTACAAGAGCGATGCGACGGCGTAACCCCAGCCTATGATCTTGCTGATCAAAGAATTCTGTGAGCTGATCGGGCCGAAAGTCTTAGGCACAAGCAGATTCGCTGTTGCCAACTCTCCAAGATCCCATAGCAGTGCGGCGATGTTCAGCTGTCTCTTCGTGTTGAATATCGTTATGGCGCTCAGCCAATCACCTGAAAAATCCAACATACCGTAGATCTTCTCATCTTCCCTCATACACAGCAACTCTTCGTCCGAAAAATTTTCCTTGTTCACCCAGACTATATCCAAAGCCCTCTTGTTCTCGCGAAGGACCATGATCGGATAAAAGTTTCGGCTCAACAATCTTTCTCCTTCGAGCAGTTCCACGAAGACGTTCTGAGCGTTAGGTTCGAGTTGTGCCTTCACGTCTGTGATTTTCTCCACAGACCAAGGTTTTGTTTCCACTCGAGTCTGTTTCAAGATATTTCTTTCAGTTCTCACCACGAGAGTCACTTCGAACTTTTTTGAAGTGTTGTTCGCTAAGTACACTTCTGCCTCATACATTTGTCCTTCGAGCAGTAACGATCTGTGGTTGGGTATGATGCAAACGATTGGTTGGTTTATGGTTTTCATCAGATGGTGGAAGGATTTGGGCGATCTGTTGTAGTCCAAAAGACCGTTGGCTTCCCACGCTATGTCGGAAAACTCTGTGATGACGTATCCACTGATCGAAGGATAAAGACGCATCACTTCCGCTTGGTATTTCAATCCCAAGAATTGATGAAGTTGCGCCTGATAGATGAGATCATCGATGTTGTGAAATTCAACCATCTCCTCTATCGCCCTCACAGGTTCAGAGCCTTCAAAACTGTTGCCCATGACGGTGATGGGAAAATTCGACCATTCTCCAATCCAAGCTTTTGGATCGGACAGGCCCCACACACCGAACTCGGAAACGATCTTTGGAAGCTTGCGATTCGGTGGTTCAAAGAAAGTCTTGTAGTTATCCGTCGCGAAGTCTTCGATCCGTTTCTTCCACTGCTCGTTGTGGTACGGAAAGGCGTTGTAGAAATGATAGTCGTCCACGTCCGAAACCACGTGGTAGTTCCAAGGACAAGCCGAATTGTCCACGTACAAACGTGTTGGATCCAGAGTCTTGGCCTTCTCGTAGAATTTTCTGATCCACTCTTTCGTTTCCTCTGTGGCGTTTTCGGTAAGGTCAACCCCCCACGTTTCGTTGATCAGACTGAGCATCACGAAGGATGGGTGATTTGCATATCGATTCAAAACGTTTTCAAGAAGTTTTTCTAAATAGTTTCTCCCTTTCTCGTCCAGTTGCCTCGCGTAAGGTAAATCCATCCAAACCAAGATTCCCAACTCGTCTGCCACTTCCAGATAGTCTTGATCTGGTATCTTCACGTGGTATCTTAGAAGATTTAGACCCATTTCCTTGGCTTTGAGCATCTCGTCAAGGAGCCTTTCGCGATCTGGGAGCGTGTAGTGCGTGTCTGCATAGAAGTTTTGATCGAGCGCGCCGAAGATGTAAACAGGTTCACCGTTCAGAAGGATCTTGTCATCTCGTGTTTCGATGTATCTGAACCCAAATCTGGTTTCGATCCTTTCGTCGTTGAATTCAACGATGAATTTGTAAAGGTAGGGATGTGAGAGGTCCCAAGTCAAGGCATTCTCGAGCTGTAGTGTGAATCTGCTCTGTTTGATCTTTTCCCGCAGAACTTCCTTTCCAAAAGGATCTAAGAGGAACACTTCGAACTCGTGGCACGTTCCATCCGAGAAGCGTACCTCACAATCTACGCTCTTGAGGTCCTTTCTGGGAAAGGCTTTCATTGAGTCGACATGAACTTCATCGACGATCCAGAGCTCGACCTGCTGAATGATTCCACAGGCGTTCCCGTACCAATCTTGTTTGCCTGCGACAACGTCGGATCTCTCTGAAAGATCCACGTCTGAAACCAAGACCTTCACCACGTCGTTCCCGTTGAATTTCAGTTGTCTTGTGATGTCCACCTTGAAGTCGTCGTAGCCACCCTCATGCTGAAAGACTTCAGAGTCATTCACGAAAATTCTTGCGATGTAATCTACACCATGAAAGTGAAGAAGTATCCTTTTTTTCTCGTAACCTCTCAGATCCAGCTTCTTTTCGTATACCACATGTTTCACCTTTTCCTTCACGTTTTCCCAGAGCACCTCGTGAGGTAACTTCACCTCAACGAAGTGAACTCCATCCAACGAAAAGCGCCAACCTTCGTTCAGCTTCAGCCTCAAAGCGATCACCCCTCACCTGAGACTCAGTACCACTCCGCGCGTCAAGTATCTCTGCAAGAATATGTAAACTGCTATCACGGGCAAGGATGCCAAAACGTTCGCTGCCATTATGGGTCCGTAGCGTATGTTCACATCGGATGCAGCCAGCGCCACCAATCCCACTGGCAGGGTGTACATCTTATCTGAAGTCATCACTATCAAAGGCCAGAAGAAGTCGTTCCAGGTCCAGGTGAAGTGAAGGACGGTCACCGTCACCACTGCGGGAAGCGACATGGGCAGAATCACCTTCAGCATCACATCCAGTTCACTGGCTCCATCCAGACGAGCGGCTTCTTCATAATCCAAAGGTATGGCCTTCATGAACTGAGAGAGTATGAACACGGCCATGGAAGAAGGCAAGGCGGGGATTATGATTCCCAAGAGGTTGTTCACGAGTCCAAACTTTCTGACCAACAGATACAGAGGTATCGCGATGGCCTGAGTGGGTATCATGAAGCCTGTGAGCGAGAGGAGATAGAGAATTTTCCTTCCGGGAAATTCCATACGACTCACGGCGTAAGCGGCTGGGATGCAGACCAAAAGTATTCCGACCGTGGCTCCCGTGGCTGAGATCAAGCTGTTCACGAACCAAGTCCTCAACTTCGCCCTCTGCAGGATTATCTTGTAGTTTTCCACGAACCATTTGCTTGGTATCCACTTGCTGGCCAATATGTCTTTTTCGCTTTGAAAAGAAGCGAGAGTCATCCATATGAGTGGAATCAGGTAAACCAAAGCCAATGCAAGTGCGAATGCGGTCAAAAGATACCTTTTGAACTTCATTCAGACCAGCTCCTCTTTCGCAGAGGCTATCATGAGACGCAGTTGTAGATATGCGAATACCAACATGACCAGAAACAACACGAACGCCATGGCTTGAGCGTAACCCATGCGAAAGTATCTGAAACCTTGCTCGTAAATGTATTGCATGAGGGTTCTGGTTCTACCCGCAGGGCCTCCGGCGGTCATTATGTACACTTGGCCGAAAATCTGCAGAGACGCTATGATCTGCGTGACCAAGACCAGCACGTGTACCCTTTTGAGCAGAGGGATCGTTATGAAGAACATCTTTTGAAAGCCGTTCGCTCCATCCAACTCAGCAGCTTCGTAGTAGGAGGCGGGGATCTGCTGAAGGCCGGCAAGGTACAGAACTATACAGAAACCGATCGTCCACCACACGGTAGTTATCACGATCGCAGGCATCGCCCAAAATGGATCAGTGAGCCAGCTTATCGGTTTCAAGCCAAAGAACTTCATCACCTTTCCGATCATTCCAAAGTATGGGTTGTACAACATGGTCCACGTTAGACAGACCACCGATATGGTCAAGGTGTAGGGCAGATAGAAGGCGCTTCTGAGAAAATCTTTAAATCTAATTTTGGAATTTATCAAGAGAGCTATTAGGAACGAAAGAACAACGATGGGGGGCACAGTCAGTATAACGAAATAGACTGTATGCCAAAGCGAAGCCCAAAAGACCTTGTCGGACATCATCCTGGTGAAATTTCCAAGGCCTATGTACTTCGGTGTACCAAAAATGTCCCACTTGTAGAAGATCATCCTGATCGAGTTGAAGAATGGAATCAACCTGAAGATGAGTAACAGAACAAGAAAAGGTGCGAAGAACAAATAAGCCAGCAACGTGTGCTTTTTCTTTCTGTAGACTGCCATGCGGTCTCACCTCACCACGAGTCAGTTGAGAAAAGGGAGGGAGGATAGCCTCCCTCCCTCGAGTGAGCCGACGAATGCTCAATCTTCAAGGACTTGCTTGGCAAAGTTCACCAATTCCTTGGCTGCCGCGTCGGGCGTCATCTTTCCAAGGATCACCGCTTCACCTATCTCCCACATCTTTATTCTAACCTCGAGCCATCCTTTCACACTGGGAGCTGGAACAACGAACTCCGCAACGTGTGCGTAATCTTTTCTCATCGGCAATCCCAGGAACGCCTCAGAGTTCAAAACGCTCTTCAAGACTGGCAAGTGCCCTGCCTTAGCCCACTCTGCGGCGTTCTTTGCGAACCACTCTATGAACTTCGCTGCAGCAGCGATCTTCGCAGGATCGTCCTTCGGTTTCTTCGGTATCACCCAGGTGTGGCTGTCCCCCCACGTGTAAGGTTTGCTTCCAGCTATTGCAGGTAAGTTTGTCACACCAAACTGCAAACCTTCGAGAGTTGGGTACACCGCCATCACCCAGACACCGTTGAAGTGGAATGGTGACTGGTTGTTCTGGAAGAGAGATTCGGCGGTGTCGTAGGTCATGGGCTTCATGACACCACTTGTGTAAAGGTTGCTCATGAACTCGTAAGTTTTCTTGACTTTTTCCAAATCGAATTTCAGAGTCTTGGTCTTCTCATCGTAAATTTGTCCACCAAGTTGCGTGTAGTAAGCTATGAAGAGCCTTTCTCCCATCATCGCACCGATCTCGCTGGAGATTCCAACTTCGAGCCCAAGCTTTTCCTTCGCCTGCTTCGCGTAGCTCAACAGTTCGTCCCAAGTCTTGGGCACGAGCACCTCACCTTTGGCATCCACCAGACCAGCCTCTTTCAAAAGTTTCTTGTTGTAGTAGAGCACCAACGGGTGTGTGTCGAATGGTACCGCGTAGAGTTTGCCGTCGTAGCGAGCTTTTGCCGCGATTTCGGGAACGTAATCTTGAAGCGTTTCTTTCGAAATGTAATTATCGAGCGCAGTGAGAGCACCCCTTGAGGCAAAGTCCGGCAGCAATGCAAGGTGCATGACGGACACGTCGGGTGGATCCCCAGCAGCAATTGCAGTGGTCAACTTGTTGTAGAGTTGGCCCCACTCAACGATATGTTCGATCACTTCGATGTCTGGGTTCTCAGCGTTGAATCTCTTGATCAGTTCAGTCACCAAGAAACCTTCGCCACCGCTGAAGAACGTCCAGACGGTTATCGTCGTTTTTGCCAGGGCGAGGAGTCCAAAGGCGAGCAGCAGCGTGACCACCAGTAACCTTTTCATAAAGGCACCTCCTTGATGGATGAAGTGTGGAACCTAAGGTTCTACTATAACGATACCATGAACGTTCACATAAAACAAGGGTTAGAAGACCGAGAAAAATAGACAAACAAAGAGCATGGCAACGATAATGTGAAAATCTTTGCCGTTTGAGTGAGAAAAAGGAAAACTTCACGGTAAAACCATGATTTTTCACCGCTCAAGGCGGCGTGCCTGGATTTAGAAACAAATCGTGAAAAATCGCAAAAGCTTGCTTCCTAAAGCGCGATCGGCTCTCGATCAAGAGCCTGTTGGATTAGTAGAAATTCAATGCGTGCAACTCTTTCAGGCTTCGGACCTTAAGGTCACTCAACCGTGACTGTCTCACGGCTGAAACCATCGCCCTGAACGCCTCGATCGTCGTGATGCACGGTATTCTGTTTCTGAGCGCCCCCGTCCTGATCTTGTACCCAACGGTCCTTCGACTGTCGAAACTCAACGGTGCCTTGGCTTCAGGATCGATCTGGTGAATTTCATCCGTCCTCTCGTTGGATTGCGTGATGACGACAAGATCCACCTTGTGTTGATCGATCAGATCGACGACGTCTGGCCTACCCTCACCAACCTTGGGCACGACGATCGCTGGAATACCCGCAGCCCTGAGAGATTTCGCAGTACCGTTCGTGGCGTAGATCTCGAACCCTAAATCGTACAGGTAAGAGACCAACGGGATGATCTCTCGTTTGTCTCTGTCTCTGACGCTGACGAGCACACCTTTAGTTGGGAAATAGTTATCCGCGGCCAGTTGTGCCTTGCCAAATGCCTCGGCAAACGTCTCACCGATACCCATGACCTCACCCGTGGAACGCATCTCTGGTCCAAGCAACGTGTCGACGTTCAAAAATTTGTGGAACGGTATCACCACTTCCTTGACCGAATAGTACGGGGGCCAGGGGGTCGGTATCAATCCGCCTCGAAAATCGGATAAATCTTTGGAAAAAACCTTCCTCGTCTTGTAGGGGAAATAGGGTTTTAGAAGATCGATCAGTTTCTCGCCGATCAGCACCTTCGCGGCGATCTCCGCTACAGCTATTCCTATCGCCTTGCTCACGAAGGGAAAGGTCCTCGATACCCTTGGATTCAACTCGATGACGTAGATCTCTTCGTCCTTTATGGCAAGCTGAACGTTTGCTGGTCCGACGATCTTCATGCCCTTCACCAGTTTGAAAACGACATCTTCGATGCGATCGATCAGATTGTCAGAAAGACTCACCGGCGGTAGAACGCATGCGGAATCTCCCGAATGTATACCAGCTTCTTCTATCTGTTCCATCAAACCAGCGATCCAGACGCTTTCACCATCGCAGACCAGATCAACGTCCAATTCGATGGCGTCTTCCAAGAACTTGTCCAGAACGAGTGGATGTCCCTGCGAAACCAGTGCAGCCTGCGAAACGTACTCGACCAAGTCTTTCTTCGATTCGACCACGGCCATCGCCCTACCACCCAGCACGTAGCTCGGTCTCACAAGAACAGGAAATCCGAGCTCGTCAACGACTCTGAGAGCCTCTTCGACACTTGTGACGATCTTGAAGTCTGGGATTTTCAGTTTCAACTTTTTCAGGAATGTTGCGAACCGAGCCCTGTCTTCAGCGATATCGATTTGTTCGAAATCCGTCCCGAGTATCTTCACACCCGCCTCTGCGAGCTCCTTCGATAGCTTCAAAGGTGTCTGTCCTCCAAAAGAGACCACGACGCCTTCAGGTTTTTCGCTCTCGATGATCTCGAGGATATCTTCGACCGTGAGAGGCTCGAAGTAGAGTCTGTCGGAGGTGTCGTAGTCTGTGGAGACAGTCTCGGGGTTGGAATTGATCATGATGACTTCATAACCTTCCTCTTGAAACGCCCAAACGGCGTGGACGTTGGCATAGTCGAACTCTATTCCCTGACCAATTCTGTTGGGACCTGAACCCAACACCACGATCTTCTTTTTGTTCGATGGGATCGCCTCGTTCTCGACACCGTTGTAAGTCGAATAGAAGTACGGTGTGGCCGCCTCGAACTCCGCCGCGCAGGTGTCCACCATCTTGAAGATAGGTTTTATGCCGAAAGACTTTCTGATCCTTCGCACCTCTTTCTCAGAGATTTGCAACATTTCCGAAAGTTCTCTGTCCGAAAATCCCCACTCTTTTGCTTTTCTCAAGATGTTCGGATCGTTGAGCCCTCTCTCCTTGATCTCCTTTTCGAAGTCCATGATCTTCTTGACCTCTTCCAAGAACCACTCGTTTATCTTCGTGAGTCTATGTACCTCTTCGACGGAGAAGCCGTGTCTGAAGGCAGCGAAGATGTACGAGATCCTTTCTGGAGTTGGGTTGGCGAGGTACTCTCTGATGTGGTTCAGATCGAGCTTGGGTGTCTTGTCCAGTTCGAGCGACCTTAGAGCCTTTCCGAGGGCTTCTTTGAAGGTTCTACCTATCGCCATCGCTTCGCCGACCGATTTCATCTGTGTGCCGAGCCTTGGGTCACAGCCAGGGAATTTCTCCAACTGGAACCTCGGCATCTTGACCACCACGTAGTCGATCGATGGTTCGAACGCGGCAGAAGTTTTCTGAGTGATCGAGTTCGCTATCTCGTCGAGCCTCAAACCGACCGCCAACATCGCCGCAACCTTCGCGATGGGATAACCTGTGGCCTTCGAAGCGAGCGCTGATGATCTTGAGACCCTGGGATTTATCTCGATCACCACCATCCTGCCATCCTGTGGGTTGACGGCGAACTGAATGTTGCAGCCACCAGTCTCCATCTTGATGGCGGCCATGGCTCTCAGTGCGGCATCCCTCATCGCTTGATATTCCATGTCGGTGAGAGTCTGAGCGGGAGCGACGGTGATCGAATCACCCGTGTGAATCCCCATCGGATCGAAGTTCTCTATCGAACAGACGACTATGAAGTTTCCCGCGCAGTCCCTCATCACCTCGAGTTCGTACTCTTTCCAGCCTATGATCGATTCCTCGATGAGCACCGTTTTGGCGGGGCTCTCGATCAAACCTCTCGACACGATCGAGATAAGTTCATCCTCGTTGTACGCTATTCCTCCGCCACTGCCACCGAGTGTGAAACTGGGTCTCACAACGACTGGATAGCCCAGATCGCGAGCAACCTGCAGTGCGTCAGCGATTCTGGAGACAGTTTGACTCTTTAGAACCGCCAAGCCGGCTTCATGCATCGCTTCCTTGAAGAGTTCACGATCTTCGGCTTTTTCTATTGTCTCCACGTTCGCTCCGATGAGTTGCACGTTGTACTTTTCAAGAATACCCTTTTTGTAAAGTTCCACAGCCAAGTTCAGAGCAGTCTGACCACCCATTGTACACAATATCGCGTCTGGTCTTTCACGTGCAATTATTCTTTCTAAGTACGTCGCTTCGAGAGGCTCTATGTAGACGGCGTCGGAGAACTGTGGATCTGTCATTATCGTCGCGGAATTCGAGTTCACGACGATCACGTGATAACCGAGCGATTTCAACGCCTTGAGCGCCTGTGTGCCTGAGTAATCGAACTCGGCCGCTTGACCTATCGTTATTGGACCAGAACCTATGACCAGGATCTTCTTGATGTCTTGCCGTTTTGGCATGTTCTCACCTTCCTTTGATCAACTTTGTGAAGTCGTCGAAGAAGAAGTTCGCATCGTGTGGACCAGGGCAGGCTTCCGGATGGAACTGAACCGAGAACGCAGGATAGTCCAAAAGCTTCATTCCCTCGATAGTGCCGTCGTTCAACGAAACGTGTGTGACTTTCACCTTTCCAAATCCTGCTGGACTTTCACCCATCAGTTCATCGGTATTCGAGAACTTCTCGTAGTGAAAAACGTCATCCTCCATGTCACTTATTCTCAAGCTCGATGGCTGAACTGCAAAACCATGGTTGTGGGTCGTGATCAAGACCTTGTTCCTCTCAAGATCTTTCACTGGATGGTTCACACCCCTGTGACCAAACTTCATCTTGTAAGTTTTTCCACCGATGGCGAGTGCGAGCAGTTGATGCCCCAAGCATATGCCGGCCACGGGCAAACCATGCAGCAGGATCTGTCTCACCAAATCGATGGTCTTGACCAACACGGATGGATCTCCAGGTCCGTTGGAAATCAGTACGCCTTGAACGTCGAACCTCTTCAGTTCTTCAAACTCGATCGTGTAAGGAACTCTCAGCACACAAAGGCCTCGCTTCTTCAGTTCCCTCAAGATGTTGAATTTTACCCCACAATCGATCACGGCCACACGAGGACCTGAAGAATCGTCGAGGAAGATCTCTTTGCTGGAAACCTCTTTCACCAAATCCATACCCAGCACTGGCTCGCTCCGTCTGACTTTCTCGAGCAAAGACTTTGGATCCAGATCGATCGTCGATATGGCACCTTTCATTGTGCCTTGGGACCTGATCTTCCTCGTTAGAGACCTTGTGTCCACACCTTGGATGGCCATCGTACCGCTTTCTTTCAAATATTCGATCAACGTCTTCGTGGCCCTGTGGTTGTAGCTTTCCTCGACCATCCTAAAGACGACGAAACCCTTCACTCTCACACGATCCGATTCGATATCTTCCTCGTTGACACCGTATATACCCACTTCTGGATACGTCATCACGACTATTTGATTGGTATAGGAAGGATCAGTGAGCACTTCTTGGTATCCCACCATGGCCGTGTTGAAGACCAACTCACCGTAAACTTCGCCTTCCGCCGCGAGGTTCTCACCGAAAAAGAACGTACCGTCTTCTAAAACCAGCAACGCCTTTTTCATGCTTTCTTCCCGACCTTCATCAAGACTTGCTTCAAGATGTCGATGGCCTGCATTATATGCTTCTTCCGAACGATCAACGGTGGTAAGAGCCTAACGGTGTTGTTCCCCGCCGGTACGACCAAGAGACCTTGGTTCAAACATTCCTTCGCGAACTCGTTCGCTGGGATCTCTTTGACCAACTGAACACCCCACATCAGGCCGATACCCCTCACCTGTTCGATCTTGTCTGGAAACTCCTTCCACAGTTCAGAGAGGAGTTTTGCAAGGTGTTGTCCCATGCGAGTCACCCTCTGTAAGAACCCATCCTTCAGCAACTGCTTCATCACCGTCACACCAGCGCTGCACGCGAGAGGATTTCCACCGAAAGTGGATCCATGATCCCCTGGCTCGAAAACATCGGCCCTTTGGTTGACGATCACCGCACCTATGGGAAAGCCTCCACCCAAACCCTTTGCGACAACCAACACATCGGGTTCGACGTTGAAATGCTGGTACGCGAAGAGTTTTCCCGTTCTACCCATGCCACATTGGACTTCGTCGAAGATGAGCAAAGCATCGTACTCGTCGCACAGCTTTCTCACCGTCTTGAGGAATTCTTCGCTCGTTAAGAAGATTCCGCTCTCACCCTGTATCGGTTCCAGAATCACACCGCACACATCTTCGGAGAACTTGGCTTCGAGTGATTTCACATCGTTCAATTCGAAGTGATCGAAGCCTTCGACAAGTGGTTTGAACTTCTCTTGATACTTCGTCTGCCAAGTTGCAGAGAGTGCCCCCATGGTTCTACCGTGGAAGGAGTTCATCGCAGAGAGTATCTTGTACTTGTTTTCATGCTTGGTTTTTCCATGCTTCCTCGCGATCTTTATCGCTGTCTCGATCGCTTCCGCTCCACTGTTCACGAAGAAGACCCTACCGTTCAAGGAGTTCTTCGACAGCATCTCGGCAAGTTCAATTTGAGGTTCTGTCCAGTAAAGGTTTGAACAGTGTATCAGTTTTTCAGCCTGTTTCTTGATCGTCTTGACCAACTCTGGATGACAATGACCGAGCGCATTCACCGCAACGCCCGAGCCAAAATCCAGATACATCTTTCCATCTTTGTCCCAAATGAACGCACCTTTGCCACGATCGAACACGACATCGAACCTGTGGTAGGTGTTCATCAAGTGTTCTTTAGCGTTGATCAAACGATTCACCTCCCTCAGTGATTGGTTACGGTCGTACCGAACGGTCGTGATGCAAAGAGTGTTGCGAGAAGAGCAGTGGGATCATTGCCATTGATTATGCGCGCGCTCTTGACATTGTTTTTCACAGCTTCCACAGCACAGCTCAGTTTGGGCACCATGCCTGCCTTCACGACACCTTCCTGGATGAGTTTCAAGGCTTGCTCAACATCGAGTTGTGAAACGAGTTGTCCGCCCTTCATGACACCGTCGACGTCGGTCATGAAGATGATCATTTCAACCTTCAGAGCTATAGCGATCTGAGCAGCGGCAACGTCGGCGTTCAGATTGTACGTCGTACCATCCTCTCCAACGCCGATCGGTGCGATCACAGGAACGTAGCCAGCCTCGAAGAGCCACTTCACCAAATCTTCATTGATTCTCTTCACCTTCCCCACGTAACCTATGTCGCCGTACTGCATATCTTTCTCCGCGATCAGAAAGTTGACGTCTTTACCACAGATACCAATGGCCTTGACACCGCTGAGGTTCAAAGTCGCGACGAGATCTTTGTTGATCTTGTTTAGCACCATTTCCACAACTTCCATGGTCTGCTCGTCCGTCACCCTGTAACCATTTTTGAAGGTAGGTTTCATCCCAAGCTTTTCCATCAAAGTTGTGATCTCGGGACCTCCACCATGCACGATCAACGTTTTAATTCCTACAAAGTGAAGGAAAGCGATACTCTTGGCAAAGAAGTCTTTCGAGAGTTCATTGCTGAGCACGTTCCCACCAATCTTGACAAGCACCGTTTTCCCATGAAGCCGTTTGAGATACGGGAGCACTTCGAACAAGCTGTTCACAACGTCTTGGCCCATGCCTTGTACCTCCCATTCTTCTTGATGTACTCTTCGCTCAGATCACAACCCCACGCCGTCGCGCTGTGAACGCCTTCGTTCAGGTCCACCGTCAGAACGATTTCGCTCGCCGAAAGAACAGAGCTGGCTTCCTCCTCGTTGAGCTCGCATGGGTCACCACACTTCAGAACCGTGATCGTGTTCTTCCCATTGCCGATGTACAGATCCAGCTTGGCGAGATCGAAGTTCACCCCCGAGCAGCCTGCGGCCGCGACGATCCTGCCCCAGTTTGGGTCTTGCGCGTGGATGGCCGTCTTGACCAAGTTGGATGAAACAATGGACCTTGCGATCCTTCTTGCGGAGAGCTCGTCTGGCGCGTGGATGACTCTGACTTCGATCAACTTGGTCGCTCCCTCGCCGTCTTTGACGATCATCTTCGCAAGTTCAACGTTGATCTCGTGGAAACTTTCGAAGAATTTCGAAAACTCAGGACTGCCTTCCTCCACTCTTTCGTTTCCGGCTTGAGCGTTCGCAAGAGCCAGGACCATGTCGTTCGTGCTCGTGTCGCCATCCACGTCGATCATGTTGTAGCTCTTTTCGACGGAATCTTTGAGAGCCTTCTTCAACGCATCTGGTGAAATGTTAGCGTCGGTGAATAGGAAACTCAGCACCGTTGCCATGTTCGGGTGTATCATTCCTGAACCTTTGGCGATACCGAGGATGTGCACTCTCTTTCCATCGATCTCGATTCTCCTCGAAGTCATCTTGATGAACGTGTCGGTCGTGGTGATCGCTTCGGCAAAGGGTGTGGGATCTTCGTTCAAGCTCTTTGATGCTGCTTCGATACCCGCTTCGATCTTGTCCATGGGCAGTTGCAAGCCTATGATACCGGTCGAGGCGAGCAGAACGGATCTTGGATCAATCTGCAGGACCTGTGCGGCCTTTTGTGCCGTTCGGTACGCATTCTCTAAGCCCTGTTGACCAGTGCAACTGTTGGCAATTTTACTGTTGACGACAATGACTCTGATCTTCGTGCAATTCTCAGCAAGCAAATTCATGTTGTACAGAATGGGCGCCGCCTTCGCCACGTTCGTCGTGAAGACACCCGCCGCGACACAGTCAGAGGTTGAACAAGCTATTGCAAGATCTTTTCTGTATCTTTTGATTCCACAGTTCAGACCAGAGAACAAGAAACCTTTGGGCACCTCCATTCGTTCACCTCCTCACGGATGAACGGCTTTGAACCCCAGAGCCGTCTGTTCTTCGAAGCAGAACATCACGTTCATGTTCTGAACAGCCTGTCCGGAAGCACCTTTCATCAGATTGTCGAGCGCCGATACCACGATCAAGGTGTCGGTTCTCTCATCTTTCGTGAGAGATATGAACACGTGGTTCGTGCCGAGACACCATTTGGTGGCAGGATATGTTCCAGGTGGAAGAACATGGACAAAGAACTCGTCTCTGTAGAATTCACAGTACATTTCGTGCGCCTCTTCGATCGATAGGGATGTTTTGAGATAGATCGTACACAGAATGCCTCGATTCATGGGTATGAGGTGCGGGGCGAAGACGACGTTGATTTTCCTTTTGAAGAGCATTTCGAGTTTCTCTTCCATCTCAGGCACGTGTCTGTGATCGACGAGGTTGTAAGGTTTGAGATTTTCGTTCAACTCGCAGAAAGAGTAACTTTCATCTTGCTTTCTTCCTGCACCAGAAATTCCAGACTTCGCGTCGACGAAGATCTCGCTCGTTCCAATGGCACCGCTCTTCGCAAGGGGTGCCAAGGCGAGGAGAACCGCCGTGGGGTAACAGCCTGGATTTCCAACGAACTTTGCGTTCTTGATCTTCTCTCTGTTCAACTCGGTCAGGCCATACGCTCTTTCGCATGCTTGGTAGTTTGAAAGCTTCTTGCCGTAATGTTCTTCATAGAGTGAAGGATCGTCGAACCTGAAGTCTGCCCCCAAGTCTATGACTTTCGTGTTTTTCAAATCCTTGACCAGTTCGTAGCTGACACCCGCCGGCAAAGCCGTGAACAAAACGTCACAAGATTCGATTCTTTCGACTTCGATGTCTTCCAAGACGGTTTCGTCCAGCTCGAAAGGATAAACTTCGTTCAATTTCTTGCCCGCAAAGCTCTTCGAAGACAGATACGTTACTTCGACGTGAGGATGGTTGCTCAAGATCCTGAGGAGCTCCAAGCCCGTGTAACCTGTGACGCCAACGATTCCCACCTTGATCTTCATTCATTCACCCCCAAATTCTTCCGCAACGATCCTGTAGGCGTCCCTGAAAGGTATTCCTCGCTCGACCAATTCGTACACTTTCGCAGTTGCCAAGACTTCTTTGGTCAAGCTCGCTCGACATTTTTCCTCGTTCACTTCCAACGTCTCGAAGATCAGTTTCATCACGAGCAAAAGTTGCTCGACGATCTCGAAGGCTTCCAGAACAGTCTCTTTCAGTAGTTGAAAGTCTCTGTGATATCCCGTGATGAGGTTGCTCGTGATCATAGCGCACTCCATCTGTTTGGCGACGATCCTGTTGTGGTATGCCCTCACCAATTCCAAAGGATCTGGGTTGAGCTTCTGGGGCATGATCGAGCTACCCGTGCACAGCTCCCTGGGCAAGGACAGATAGCCAATTTCCGGTAGAGAGAAGAAGATGATATCGCTTGCGAACCTGTTCAGATCGAAACTGATCTGGCTCAGAGAGTGCAGAAGCAGAAATTCGTACTTTCCTCGACTCAACTGAGCGTGGATGGGATTCTTTTGAATACTCTTGAAGCCGAGTTTTTGGGCCGTGAAGCGTCTGTCTATCTTCGCAGGAACACCGTAACCGGCACCCGTGCCCAGTGGTGAACGATCGATCAGTTCGAAGACGAGTCTCAGAATTCTTAGATCGTCATCCAACGCATCGTACAGAGCCATGGACCAAGTTCTGAAGTTCGTTGGCATCGCCTTTCTGGTGTGCGTGAAACCTGCAAACTTTATTCGACCGAACCTCTTCGAGAACTGCAGAAGTTGCTTTTTCAGTTCTTGGATCAGTTTTTCGATCCTTTTCAGCTGGTCTTTGTAAAGCAACCGCAGCGCCGTCAAGACTTGATCGTTCCTCGAGCGGGCCATGTGGATCTTCTTGCCGATCTCTCCAACCTCTCGAACCAAGAAGTTCTCGATCGCGGTGTGGCAGTCTTCCTCGTCTGGCGAGATGGAAAACTGATTTGAATCGATCAACTTTGAGAGTTTCTCGAGGGCAACTTTCAGTTTCTCAAGCTCTTCGTTGGAGAGATAGCCAACCTTCGCGAGCATCTCTGCGTGTGCGATGGAGGCGATAACGTCGTACTTGATCAGTTTCATGTCCGTGAGGTAGTCTTTACCCACGGTGAAGTGTTCGATGAGCGGATCGAGCGTGTAGCCTTTCTCCCACAACTTAGGCATGCGTCAGTCCCTTCCTCCACGCGAAAGGATCTTTCTGTTTCAAAACCAAGTTGTGCGCCTTCAACCTGATGGAGTGGATGTTTATGAAACCTTTCGAATCTAATGCGTTGAAACCACCTTCTACATCCATACTCGAGAGCGCTTGATCGTAGAGAGACGTAGGTGAGAATCTCGCCACGGGCATCACGTTGCCTTTGTAGATAGAAACGATCACGTAGCCATCGATCGCCTCTTGAGACTTCTTGAATGCGGCTAAGAGAAAGTCCATCTCGGGAGAGTACCAAAAACCGTTGTAGATGAGTTCCGAGAATTTCACAGACAGCATGTCCCTGAGGTGCATGACTTCCTTGTCCATCGCGATCCCTTCCAGATCCCTGTGGGCGATCCAAAGGATCGTCGCGCCGGGTGTTTCGTAGATCCCTCGCGACTTTATGCCTATGAATCTGTTCTCCACCATGTCGACTCTTCCGACACCGTTCTTCGAACCGATCTCGTTGAGGTACTCGAACAGTTCCAGGGGATCTTCCTTGACCGTTCCATCCTTCAGGTTCACTACCTTCGTTGGAATACCGTCTTTGAAATGGATCTGCAGCAGCGTTTCTTCGTTGGGTGCATCCTTGGGTGAAACGGTCCTGCTGAAGACGGATTCATCTGGTGTGTAGAGTGGATCTTCGAGTTTGCCAGCTTCGTGCGAGATGTGCATGAGGTTTTCATCCTCGCTGTAGGGTTTTTCAACGCTCGCCTTGATCGGTATGCCCTTGCTCTTCGCATAGTTGATGAGATCCGTTCTTCCCTTGAAGTTCTGCAGGAACTCTGGATCTTTCCAGGGTGAGATCACCTTCAAATGTGGGGCGAGCGCCGCGTAAGTGAGTTCGAACCTGACTTGGTCGTTGCCTTTCCCCGTCGCGCCGTGCGCCACGTACTGGGCGTTCTCTTTCTGCGCGATTTCGACTTGTTTCTTGGCTATGAGGGGCCTTGCCAGAGATGTGCCGAGAAGGTATCTGCCTTCGTAGATCGCGTTGGCCATGAGAGCGACGAAGATGAAATCTGTGACGAACTCTCTGCGTAGATCTTCGACGTAAACCTTCGACGCACCGGTTTTCAAGGCTTTTTCCTTGATGAACTGCAGATCATCCTTCTGTCCGACGTCCGCCACGAAGGCGATCACTTCGAAACCCTTCTCGCACAACCATTTGAGTATGACCGATGTGTCCAGTCCTCCACTGTACGCCAGCACCACTTTCTTGCCTTCCATCCTTCACACCTCCCAGTTTTGTTCTTGTAAAAAAAGGCGGCCATATCTTTTTCGATATGGCCGCCCGGGTGCTGTGAAAAAAAACGGCGTGCTAAGTGCCCACCACCTGCACCCGGCGGCACCCAGCACGTCTACGAATATTGAGCGTTGTGTTGAAATCTTTCAATTCAGTTCCTCGCCAACTTCGCATCACGATCTTCACCTGCTCGAACTGTTTTCAACGATTGTATCTCACCCATGCAGAACTGTCAACAACTTTCTGTGTCGTGAAGGTAAAGGTTTCAAGAACGCGCAGGTTCAAAGGCCATTGAATTCTTGTCACAGAGAATCAGAACTTTATAAGAAGCTAAGATATCAAATTGGTGAGCACTTAGCGCAGAACTTTAAAGGATGTCCGATTGAAGAATGAATTTGGCACAGGAAAGTTGTATAATTATCACGTCAGAAAACCAAGGGGGTGGTTTTGTGAGATGGTTGATCCTCATTGTGCTGATAGTTTCCACAATCCTTTGCGCCTCTCAGATCGAAATAGTCTTTTGGACGCACGAAGATCCCAACAGAACGCCTCTGGAGGAACGCTACATTCAAGAGTTTCAAAAGATGTATCCGAACGTCAAGATCACACGAGTGACTTATCCTTCGGCGAAGATCAGGGAAGTCGTTCTCACAGCCTTCGCCGCACGCAAAGGGCCCGACATTTTCAACATGGAGATTCAAGACGCATACCCGTACATAGTGAACGAGCGCGTCGCACCTGTGAGTCTCAGTGCGCTGGGACTGAAGAGCTACGACGAACTCAAGCAGATGTACGTGGAGGGCACCTTGGACGCTGTTACCTACAAAGGTAAGATCTATGGTCTGCCGCTTGAACTCACCAACTGGTGTGTGTTCATCAACAAGAAGTACTTCAGAGAGGTCGGCCTGGATCCTGAGAAGGACTATCCAAAGACGTGGGAAGACATGGTGCGAGTCAGTGAAAAGTTGGTCATAAGGGAAGGTCAGATCTTGAAAAGGAGAGGCTTCGACTTCAGATATCCTTACTATCTGACCTTCATGTTGCCCATGGTTGAACAACTCGGTGGCGCGTTGCTCAGTGAAGACGGAAAGACTGCGATCATCAACGACGAAGCGTGGCTCAAAGTGCTGAGGTTCTTCAAAGAGTGGGGACCGAACGGGAAGAACCTCGGTTCACCGACCTACACTCCTGCAAGAAAGGATTTCAACAAGGACAACAACACGGTGACCATGTGTCTGTCTGGGTTGTACCAGATACTCAGGATCAAGGCGGAAAATCCGCAGTTCTACGAGAGCGGAGAGTGGATGGTCGTTCCGTTCCCAGTCTTCGAGGACGCCGTCAAGGATGTCAGGTGCAACTATTACGGTCACTACTACATGGTGAACGCTGAAAGTTCCAAAGAAAAACAAGAATGGGCCTGGAA
>DOKY01000014.1:0-1260 GCA_003510135.1 Pseudothermotoga sp. | reverse complement strand
TCAAGAACTATCCGTACTCTAAAGTGTTCCTCGAAGACATGGCGAAGTCGCACATAGTTCCGTTGCATCCGAAAGGTCCCCAGCTCGAGCAGTTGATCAAAGAGGCTGTCGAATCGGTGATGCTCACGAACACCACAGTTGAAGACGCTTTGAAGACGTTGAAAAAGAAAGCCAACGACTTGCTCAAGGAAGAATGACTCAAGGGTGGGCAACGCCCACCCTTCTTGTTGTGTCTCTTGAGTGAGGTGTGCAGTGTGAGAGGTGTTGAGAGAAAGAAAGCCCTTTGGGGTTTCATCTTCACCGTTCCAGCGATCGTCTTCTTTGCAATTTTCAATCTTTATCCCATTTTCTATGCGGTGTGGATGAGTTTTCACAGGAAAGATCTTTTGTCTTTGAAACCACCGCGCTTCGTGGGACTGGCCAACTACGTTTATCTCTTCACGTCTGAATCTTTCTGGAACTCTCTCAAGGCGACTTTCATATTCGCTGCAGGCACGTTCGTGCCCATGGTCGTACTCAGTTTAGTGTTTGCTGCGCTGATCGTTAGTCGAAAAAGATTGCAGAGATTTTTGCAGATGGTCTACTATTCGCCAGCAGTGCTTTCATCGGTCGTGGCGGCATCGATATGGCTCTTGATGTTCGACCCCAGAGGATTAGCCAACCAATTTCTCAACTTCTTGTTGAACACGAAAGGTGTGGATTACCGCTGGTTGGCGAACGAGAACATGCTCAGGTTGGCAACGATCATCGTTTACTTTTGGAAATACGTGGGCTATTTCACGATCATCTTCGTCGCTGGAATGGCGAGCGTGCCGAGATCTGTCCACGAGGCTGCGACGATCGATGGAGCGACCAAGTGGCAAGATTTTTGGTACATCACGCTTCCTCTGATAAAACCCACCACGCTCTTGGTCTGTGTCATGACGACGATACAGTGCCTCAGAACCTTCAGCACGCAGTATCTTTTCGTTCAAGGTGGCGCGCCTTTGAAACCCATAGACGTGATCGCCCTAAGCATCTACAACACGGCGATAAGGGATCATCGGATAGACAGGGCCAGTGCGATGAGCGTTTTGCTGTTGTTGATAATCATGTCTCTCAGCTATCTACAGATGAAGATCTCTAAAAGCGAAGAGGTCTCGTACTGAGGTGAGGATGGTGAAAAGGATCCTTACTTCGAGCGTAGCGTGGTTCTTTCTCATAATCTTTGCCATTTTCATTCTCACGCCCATCGCCTTCATGTTCACCGCATCTATCATG
>DOKY01000012.1:40310-44730 GCA_003510135.1 Pseudothermotoga sp. | reverse complement strand
TCTTTTGTCAGGTTCATCTCTTTGAACATTTCTTCATAACTCAACTGCGGTCTTGCTTGGTATCTTGGAGCTAAGGGTTGTCTGTAAGCTGGCATGTTTCTCATGAGAGGAGCCTGAAACCTGGGCTGTGGAAGGTTTGAAAATCTTCCTGCTGCAAAGATCACCGTCGAGAAAATCACCAGTGCCACTGTCAAAACCAAGTACTTCTTCACTCTAACCACCTCCGTCTCGTTTTGGTCTTTCCACTTCTATTGTCCTCTCATGAAAGATTTTTGTTTTGGTTTTTAAGAAAACTCTAATGATTCCACTGAGCCGTGGAACAAAGGCTGGTGTTCGTGGGACCATCTTTAGACATTGGTGATGCGGCAGACTCCGAATCCCTTTTGAAGGACCATAACAGCAGCGATGAAGACTTGGCGTGTATGAAGCTGGCTACCTTTGCTCAAAGAGGCTTGAAGAAGGATTTCTACGACCTGTGGTAGCCCATAAATCTGTGAGGGTGTACGAATTTTGGGGTTACGACTGGCTGATGCCTCTGTGGGATCTGGAGTTGACAGAGTTTTTGTCGAGGATTCCTCTGGAGCGTTACTTCAACAGGAGGCTCTACAAAGAGTACGTCAGGAGGATGCGCAGTCTTCTGAGTGTTCCACTCAAAACCTTGGAACCACCAAAGTCGTCGTTGAAAACCTTCGTGAAAACCTCTGAGAAACTCTGTGACAGCTTTCTGCCACACTTTGCTCTCCAGGGGATCTGGAAGTTGAGGTGCAGGACAGTTTGCAAAAGGCGGAACAAAAAATAGTTCGTTGAGAGGTTGAAAGCCGGAGTGTATGAGAACGTGAAACTTGGAGCAGTGGAGAGAACGAAAAACAACGAACTAAATAGTGCACGAGACTGATACACTCGCTTCCAAGCTTATCCGATTTAACAGCGCGCGATCCTTATTGCTGAACTGCCGTTGCGTGACGAGTCGAGCTCACTTCATCTTTTCAAGCTCTTCCTGTGCCGTTTTGACCGCGCTGAAATGTGTCGCGACCAGAAGTGGATGTGGCTCCATCTCGATCACTTTTTGAAACATCTCTTTCGCCTTTTCCTTGTTGTTCGTCTTCAAGTACAGAAAGCCAAGCTCAAGGTAGATGTTCGAATAGTTCGGCGTCAGGCTGGCTGCCTGCAGCAGTAACTGTTCGGATTTTTTGTAATCGTACAGTGGCCATGGAACATCCCTGTATCTCATGCCTGAAGCTATGAGTGCGAAAGTCTTGTAGAGCCTGCCTTTTTCGTCGTTTTCGTTCAAAAGTGATATTGCTTTGTTTATGTACTTGTCAAAGTCACCGAGCATGAACAGACTTTGAATGATACCCTTGTACTGAGCAAGCCTTCCTATGGCCGCACCAGCAATGTAGTGCGCTCTTCCATTTTGTGCGTCCAGACTTACGGCAGCTTCCGCGTACTTTCTCGCCTGCTCTAAAGTTTTTTCTTTCTGTTCCTTCGCCACACCCCAATCACCGTACTCAAGATAGCAGTCGGCAAGGATGGTGAGCAACATGCTGTTCTGGTTCAGGTCGCTGCGGGATTCGAGTGTTTGAATCAGTTGCAGAATCTTCGCAGGATCTCGTTCGCAGCGTGCTTCGAAAAACAGAGCGTCGAATTCTTCGGAGGCGAAGATCATCAGTGCGACACTGACTGACAGGAGCAAGAGAATCTTTTTCACAGCAATCCCCTCCTCTGCGCGATCGGTCTCAGAAACTACTATACAACTATTTCGTCGAAATGAGCCAATGAAAGCTTTGCCTCAGCGTTGAGAAATGGGGCTTGTGAAAGAATCGTTTGCTGAAAGGTGATTTCGGCGTGTAAAATCAAGCTAGAGCGCGCTTGAGAAACGCACATGTTTTCTGGAGGTGATTTCTTGAAAGTTCTTTCTCTGGTCGGCGCGAGACCACAGATCATAAAGGAGGCCGTGTTGCACGAAGCGTTCAAATCCCGCGGAATACGAGAAATACTTGTTCATTCCGGACAGCACTACGACCGCAACATGTCGGACGTCTTCTTCGAAGTTTTGAACATCAGAGAACCTGACTACAATTTGAACGCTGGATCGGGCAAACATGGTGAGATGACTGGAAAGATCATGATCGAGTTTGAAAAGGTCGTTGAGAAAGAGAAACCGGACATAATCGTTGTCTACGGTGATACGAACACCACACTCGCCGGAGCAATCGTGGGTGCCAAGCTGAAGATACCAGTCGCACACGTTGAAGCGGGCATAAGGCAGCAGCCAAAGGATATGCCCGAGGAGATAAACAGAATCCTCACCGACCATGTTTCGAAACTGCTGTTCTGCCCGAGTCAACTCGCCGTGGAGAATCTCAAGAAAGAAGGTATAACCAATGGGGTTCACTTCGTTGGTGATGTCATGTACGATCTGTTCAAGAAAATGGAAAGCAGATTCAGCTATGAAAGCTTTGAAAAGTTGAATCTGAAGGAGAATCGATACATCGTGTTGACACTCCACAGAGATTTCAACGTCGATCACAAAGAGATTCTGGAAAAGATCCTTCGCGCTGTGTCAAGAGTTTCTGAAAGATTTCAGATAGTTTTTCCCATTCATCCGAGAACGAAAAACAGGGTCAAAGAATTTGGTTTGCAGGATTGTTTGAAAGGTGTGACCGTGATTGAACCGGTGGATTATCTGAATTTGATGGGACTCGTGAAGAAATGCCATAAAGTGATAACGGACAGCGGTGGTCTGCAGAAGGAGGCCTACTTTGCTGGAAAGCGCGCCATCGTTTTGATGCCTGACACAGGCTGGAGAGAACTCGTGGAAGCAGGTTGGAACAGGCTCGCGAGCGCAGATAATCTGCTGGATTTAGTTTTGGAAGATGAAGAAGTCGAGTATCCCGCAGATCTTTATGGAAACGGTGATTCGGCGCAAAAAATAGTTGGAATAATATCCTCGTTCAGCGCTTGATCTAACCCGGCAAACACACCTGCGCCAGGGCTTTACGATTCTGATCGTATTGACCGGCTCAGCGCCTTTATCCTCTCCCCGGGTGCGGGATGGCTGTAGTACCAGACCTTGTAGAGCGGATGCGGATCGGGATTTGAGAGATTCGCTTTAACCAGTCTTTTCAGCGCCGAGATCATGGACGTCGGCGTATTTGTGAGTTTGGCGGAGAATTCGTCGGCTTCGTACTCCATCCTTCTCGAAAAATAGTTCACGAGAGGTTGTAACAAGTAAGCGATCGCTGACACGAAGAGAAGAGAGTACACAAAGATCGTGTGGGGTCTTTGAACGTTGAAGGCACCGCTTTTCAGGATTTGCCGATACAGAAAATTCGTCAAATAGAGCTGAAACATCGCGTAGATCGAGAATAGTAGCACATCCTTTTGAATGTGCTTCTTCACATGATGCCCCAGCTCGTGGCCCACCACGGCAAGCAGTTCGTCCTGAGGATAATCCATGAGCGTGTCATACAGTACGAGTCTTCGAGATCTTCCGATTCCGGTTACATAAGCGTTCTGCTTTTTCGTTCTCTTCGATGCGTTGACTTTGTATATCTTCAATATCTTCACTGAAGCTTTTTTGATGAATTCTCTAATTTTTTTCTTCAGCTCCTCGTCTTCGAGCTCTGTGAATTTGTAAAACAACGGTGCAATGAGCAAAGGTTGAATGAACCAGAAGAACAGGATGAAACCGAAAACCAGAATCGATGCCTGCCACCACCAGACGGGATGACTCAGAAGCCAGAGCAGGAGAGGTATCAACACCATTGAGAACGCGACGATGAGAGATACTGTCAGGATCTGGTCTCTGAGAAAGGTTCTTTTCGTCGCCGTGTTGAAGCCGTAGTTGCTTTCGATCACGAAGATCGAATAGAGTCTGAACGGAAGATTCACAGCATAGAGGATCAAGCCGAGCGCACCGAAGAACAGAAAAGCTTGAAGCAGTGGAGAATACACCATGAACAATCTCTCCAGCAATGGAAGACCGTGCAGAACCAGATAGATCGTCGCGAACATCTGTACGATCTGTGAGACCACTTTCAACCTTGTTCTATCCTTCAGGTACGATCTGGACTTTTCAATCACCTCGGGTGTGAACCTGTCTTTCAACATGTCTGGGATCCGACTTTTCGGATTCGTGGAATAAAGCAGGTTCAAAACCTCCAGAAAGATCTGCCAGGCCGTTCTGAGAATCACTATGGTCAAAAGGAGTTTTTCGATCATACTTCGAGCCTCCTTGGAACTGTTGCCGACACGGCTCACACGAAGATTTTATAACGAGATCACATCACAGTTTTCGAGTTTGTGCTGAGACCAGAAAGGTGGGAATGAATAGCGATTTTTCGGTAATGAACAGCGATTTTTCGATACTTTTCTGACAGCTTGAACGTAGTATAATTCATGTAGTACAATTGACATA
>DOKY01000012.1:0-40005 GCA_003510135.1 Pseudothermotoga sp. | reverse complement strand
GGGTGAAGGCATGAGGAAATTCGTGAACGTGTTGATAGCGGTTTTGCTAATGGTCTCGGCGATCTCTGTCGCAAGTGAGCTTTCCATGGTTATTGCAGTAACAGGGCCTTTCCAGAGAAACTTCAACCCGTACTTCGCAGGTGCAACAGGCTATATCGCGGCAGGTTTTATCTACGAAACGCTCATCTACTCGAACACCAAGACTGGCGAGTTGATACCGTGGCTCGCGTCGGAGTACGAATGGAGTCCAGATTTAAAGGAGATAACCTTCAAACTGAGAAAGAACGTCACCTGGTCCGACGGAATGCCACTGACGGCCGAGGATGTCGTCTTCACTTTCGAAACACTCCGCAAGTTCCCGGCGCTGGATTCACCTGGTGTCTGGAAGGGGGGAGTGACCAACGTTCAGAAGTTAGACGAATATACGGTCAAGATAACGTTGGAGAAAGTCAACACCTTCATTATTTACAGCATCGCCGGTGTGTACATACTTCCGAAACACCTGTGGGAAAAGGTCGAAGATCCGTCCAAGTTCACAAACGAAAATCCGGTCGGTACGGGCGCGTACCTGCTCGACAGTTTCTCTGACCAGGTTGTGGTCCTGAAGAAGAACCCAAACTACTGGAACGCTGACAAGGTAAAGGTTGAAAAGATTAGAATCCCAGCCTTCAGCGGGAACGAAAGCGCGCAACTGGCGGTCGCCAGGGGAGAACTCGACTGGGCGGGTATCAATTATCCGCAGATCGAGAGACTCGCTCAGCAGAACAAAGACATAAAGTATTGGTTTGCGGAAGGAAACCCGGTCTTTCTGTTCTTCAATCTGAGCAAGAAGCCGTTCGACGATGTTGTGCTCAGAAAAGCCTTTGCACACGCGATAGACACCGACCAGCTTGTGAAGATTGGGATGACGGGTTATGCGGCACCTGTGAATCCGGTGGTGATCAAATCCGGTTATGAGTACCTGATAGTTGAAGATCTGAAGAATCTCTGGTGGAAACATGATCCGAAGACTGCCGAGAGGCTCTTCCAGCAAGCCGGATTTAAAAAGGGCAAGGATGGTATTCTGGCGAAGGATGAGACCAAACTCTCGTTTGATCTACTCGTTCCGGCTGGCTGGACCGACTGGATCGCCGTCTGTGAACTGCTTTCGCAACAGCTCAGAGATTATGGTGTTGAGCTCAAAGTTACGCCTGTGGATTTCGGCCAGTACTTACAGAAGATTCGCAACAAAGACTTCGACGTTGTGCTGAGCTGGGCGAATTACGGACCCACGGTTTACCACTTCTACGACAACTTCATGAACTCCAACAATGCCTTCGTGGGAAGCAACAGGGGTGGATGGATAGACGAAAGAACCGATGAACTGTTGGCGAAGATGAAGCAAACCTCCAGTCTGGACGAACTGAAGTCAATCATTGCAGAGCTTCAAAAGATCGTGCTCGAGAACGTGCCGGCCGTCCCATTGTACTACAACCCGGTCTGGTTCATTTATTCGACCAAGAACTTCACCGGCTGGCCAAGTGAGAAGAACCCGTATGTGGAACCGAGAATAACTGGAATGGACAAGATCTATCTCGTCATGCACCTCGAACCAGTCAAGTAAAGTTTCGTCTCGCCTGGGCAACGCACTTCTCGAGGGTGCGTTGCCCATTTCTTAAGTGGACCAAGGCACCGAAAAGTGGGTGGTGGAGAAAGTTGAAGTACATCCTGAACAGGTTGTTTTTCTTCGTAATCACACTCTTCTTCGCACTGACCTTGAACTTCGTGATACCCAGGCTCATGCCGGGTGATCCAGCTGAGAGGCTTCTGATGAGGTTCGGGCCGAACATCGACGATCGGGCAATAGAAGCGATGAGGATAGCACTCGGTTTGGATAAAGAGAAGGACCTGTTCACGCAGTACGTCGAATACCTCAAAAACACCTTCACCGGGAATTTTGGAATTTCTTATCTGCATTATCCCGTTCCGGTCAAGCAAGTTCTTGCGAGTTCTTTACCCTGGACACTCGGTCTGGTCGGGACCTCGACGATCATAAGTTTCATCCTCGGTACGCTGCTGGGAGTTTACGCCGGCTGGCGCAGAGATAGAAAAATTGGATCTGGCATACTGATTTTCTCACTCTGTCTGAGATCGATCGCTTACTTCTGGCTCGCCATGTTGTTTCTGTACGTTTTTGGATACAGACTCGGCTGGTTTCCACTCGCGAACGCGTATTCGACTAAGGAAAATCTTTATGGGATCAAGTTCGTGTTGAGTGTTATCTACCACGCGGTTTTGCCATCGATGACACTGATCGTCGCATCGCTCGGGAACTGGATCTTAACGATGAGAAACAACATGATCTCTGTTCTGGCTGAAGATTACATCATTCTGGCCGAAGCGAAAGGCCTGGACGAAGGGTACATAATGTTGCGGTATGCAGCTAGGAACGCGATTTTACCAAGCATAACGGCCTTCGGGATATCTCTCGGATTCGTTGTTAGCGGGGCTCTGTTGACCGAGATAGTTTACTCTTATCCGGGCGTGGGGTATCAACTTTATCGTGCTGTGTTGAGCCAGGACTTTCCTCTGATTCAGGCCATATTCTTTTTCGTCTCGCTCTCGGTTCTTCTCGCCAATCTCGTGATGGACTTCCTGTACGCCTTCCTGGATCCACGCGTGAGGGGTTGAAGACGATGTGGAAGATAGGTTTGGGAATAATCCTGTTCTTTGTCCTTATGGCTGTGTTTGCGCCATACCTCAGCAAGTATTCCCCCAACCGTACGGTGAGTTTGCCGTACCAGCCTCCTTCGAGGGAGCACTGGCTGGGTACGGACAGGCTCGGAAGGGACATAATGTCGCAGGTCATTCATGGTTCAAGGTTATCCTTGATCATAGGTATATCGACAGGTCTGCTGATGACACTCATCGCGACTGGGATTGGCATGATGGCAGGTTATTTTGGAGGCCTTCTGGACAGGATACTCTCGATACTGATGGACATATTCCTCGTAATTCCAGGAATACCGCTGATGATCGTTATCAGCTCTTATGTTCGAGTCAGAGGGCCACTCGTGGTGATCCTGGTCATAGCGCTGACGAGCTGGGGGTCTGGTGCGAGGGTGATACGTTCACAGGTTCTGTCGCTGAAGAACCGTGAGTTTGTGATGGCTTCCAGGGTGGTTGGAGAAAGCAACCTGCGCATAATCTTTTTCGAAATACTTCCAAACATGTTGTCGTTAGTCGCTTCGATCTTCTTCAACTCCGTGCTATACGCGATAATAGGTGAGGCGTCGCTTTCGTTCTTGGGCTTGAGCGACGTGAGCAAGATCACGTGGGGGACAATGCTCTATTGGGCTCAGAATGCGAACGCACTGTTGAACGGTATGTGGTACTGGGTCTTCGCACCGGGGCTGTGCATAGTGCTGCTGGGCACTTCTTTCGCGCTGTTGAGTTTTTCCATAGATGAGATAACCAATCCACGTTTGAAGGCAAGATGAACGAGGTGATGGTGTGTTTGAAGTGGTGGGGCTGAACGCTGGATACGAGTTCAGACACAAGTTCGTCCACGCGGTCAGAAACGTTTCTTTTAAGGTCGAAGAGCAAGACTTTTTTGGAATCGCAGGCGAGTCTGGCTGTGGCAAGACGACGCTCATGTTTGCATCACTCGCACTGCTCAAGAAGCCCGGAAAAGTGATTTCCGGTCGGGTGTTGCTGGACGGAACAGACCTGCTGAGTCTCAGAGCCAGCGAGCTGAAACAGGTTCGATGGAAGAAGATCTCGCTCGTCACCCAGAGCTCGATGAACTCTCTGAACCCTGTGATGAAAATAAAGGACCAGATGGCAGACGTTCTGATCAGAAACCACGGTTTCTCAAAGAAAGACGCCTATGAGCTGGTGAAAGAGAAACTCAAATTAGTGGGGATCGCACCTGAGCGAATGGAGAACTATCCGCACCAGCTTTCCGGTGGGATGCGCCAGAGGGTCGTCATCGCCATGGCGCTCTTGCTCTCTCCGAGAGTTGTTTTCATGGACGAGCCCGCAACGGCACTGGATGTCGTGGTTCAAAGATCAATTTTGCAGCAGATAGAGGATTTGAGGGAGAGAGAACACTTTTCCATCGTTTTCATCACGCACGACATATCGCTTTTGTTCGAGCTCGCCACCAAGATTGCCATCATGTACGCAGGAGAGTTTGTCGAAGTGGGTAAGGCGAAAACGGTCTATTCTGAGCCAATGCATCCCTACACGAAGGGATTGATCGAGGCTTTACCGAGCATTTCCAGAGATCTCGACAGGTACAAAAGCATCCCCGGTAGACCGATAGATCTGGCTTTAAAGATCGAAGGCTGCCCTTTCAGAGAGAGATGTTCCTTCGCCTTCGAAAGATGTCGCGTAGAAAAGCCGGAACTCAGGTTTATCAATGGCAGGTGGGTCGCGTGCCATCTGTACTGAGAGTCACTGGTTTGAAAAAAGAATTCACCGTTCGAAGGGGATTCAAGGTCTTCACTCTCAAAGCCTTGCGCGGAGTTGATCTGGAACTGAACGAAAAAGAGATCGTCTCTGTGGTTGGTGAAAGTGGCTGTGGGAAAACAACGCTTTTGAGAGTTCTGGCGAGGCTTTATGAACCGACCGCCGGGAAAATAGAACTCTTTGGAAAGGAGTTGCCCAGGAAGCTCAATCGAAAAGAAGAACTCAAGTTTAGAAAACTCGTGCAGATGGTGTTCCAGGATCCGTTCGCCTCACTCAATCCAACAAAGAAGATATCTTACATACTGGAGAGACCTCTAAAGATTCACAGAATAGGAAACGAAGAACAGATCCTGAAAAATGTTCTCGAAGACGTCGAACTCACCCCGCCCGAGAGCTTCTTGGAAAAGTTTCCACACGAGCTCTCCGGGGGACAGCGACAGCGCGTTGTCTTCGCAAGAGCGATCGTAACGAAGCCAAAGATAATCTTAGCCGATGAACCCACATCTATGCTCGATGTGTCGATAAAATCAGGTGTTTTGAACCTGATGCTCAAGCTGAAAGCAGAGCATGACATATCTTTTCTTCACGTCACGCACGATCTGGCCGCCGCGAAGTACATCTCGGACAGGATCGTTGTCATGTACGCCGGATTGATCGTCGAAGAAGGTGACGCAAAGCAAATCGTCAGCAAACCGCTGCATCCTTACACGATGTTGCTCAGAGAGGCCGCACCGGATCCAGGAAGAAGCTCATCTGCGAGTCTAACGGACGTTGGTGAACCCCCCAGTCTCGTTAACCCACCACGGGGATGTCCCTTCGAACCGAGATGCACCTACGCCCAGCCGAGATGCAAAGAGCCTGTCGAAATGAGGATAGTGGATGGAAGAAAAGTGAGATGCGTGCTGTACTGAGAGATTCAGGGATGGAGTTGTTCTTCAGGAAGGTTTGATCCTTCTGCTTTGTCGTATGGTTGTCAGATTTATCTTCAACATCAGCGATGGTATCTTGTGTGGGTCCTCAGTGATTCCTGATCGGATCACAGCAACCACGGAGAGAAAAAAGAACGAAAAACCAGACCACCACAAAAAAGTCCGTGAGCCTGTGAAGGATCAGCCATCTTCTCTTCAGTGTCTTTTTGAGAAGATAATAAACAGAGAGCAAAAGCACACCGGACCAGAGCAACCATCTGGTGTGCAGAGCTATCACTCCCAACACGAGATAACCGTGGATCGCGCCTGTCGTCAGAAGCAGAAAGCCAGTGAAGCGGTGCAATTTGGAAATAAACGTGAGAAACTTCTGTGCACCTTTGTGACGTCGAAAAATCCTGCGCAAAGGAAAGAGAGAAAAATTGTAAAACAGCAAAGCGACACTTATCCAGGCGAAGACTCTGTACATCATCTCAGCACCTCGAAACCAACGATATTGAACTGCTTCAGAACGTCTGATTCGGGATGATCGTGGGAGCATGTCTCTTCCAGCTCGCATTCGAACTGAGATGTGTAGTCTTTTCCAGCCACAGCATCCGATTCAAGGTGCAGCTTTTCTCTCCAGTCCGGAATATCTGTGACGTCATAGACGATGTTTCCGACTTTTATGAAAGCCTTCGCATTTTGCTGACCATCGAACTTAGCGAGGGCCTTTTCATCGAAGACTAAAAGACCTATCGCGTAGGATTTTGAGAGCGTGTCCGCGTAGCTCGGCATCTTGAGTAGTTCAGCGGTCGCTTCAGTCCCAAACGGATAGTTCGGAACGGACCTCAGGTGGCTCAGATCGTAAACCACACCGCGAAAGGCAATGTAAGACTTTGCTCGGTTCTTCCCGTTGAACCTGGAAAGCTGATCAGGTGTGAAGACCAGAACTCCGAACGGTTTGACATTAGCAATCTTTCCTGCACCGTGCGGCGAATTTATCATCAGTTCGTGCGTCAGTTCTTCGCCCGCCTGGTGCCTGTTTTTGTGGTTACCAGCAGGCCAGTGCCTGGACGATGTGACATCGTAAACTATACCGCTTGCAGCCACGAGAGCCTGTTTTCCCTTTCCGGTGAACGTGCCGAGCTCGTCTATGTCCATCGCCAGAACGCCCACCAGGTTCGATTCGCTCAAAAGCTCTGGATCGACTTCGTCCGTTGTCAGGAATTTCTTTGAAGCGCTGATCCTGTAGACCACACCTTCCACCGACACGAACTCGTCTGTTTCGAGCAATCTGCTCAGACTGATCAAAGGATACTGACCTTTGAACTCTTTGACGTTGAACTGGGTGAGACTCAGAGAAAAACCGGTCACTACGAGTAAGAACAACGAAAGAAAGACTAAGATGTCTTTCACAGTCAAACCTCCTTCTGTTTCTATTATAAATTGTTATAAAGACCATTGAAGACACATTATGTAACGTTCACGAAACGTACCAATTGAAACTCACGCGTCCTGATTGGCACCTTGATCGACTTTCGTGCGCGCATTCATGAGAGAAAACGCTTGTGAAACCAAGGACTTGATCTCGTTGTTCGCGTTAGTGATCTGTTTCAAGGCCCTGTCCAGTGAGTTTGCCTTCTGATTCACCTGTTCGAGAAGACTCAAAAGACTTTGGATCAGCTGCTTGTAGCTTCCAACTTCGTTTTGATTCATCATGACGTGTCTTGCTTCCAAATAGTGCGCGACTGCGAAGATATCTCTGTAGGTGCAGAGGAAAACATTTTGCTTCTTTCCCTCCGCGATCAGTTCCGGTGCTATTTCTATCACGGCCGACGGTACCACCATGATGCAACTATCAATGGTGTTTGGTTGATTTTGATACTTTCTCACGTTATCCATCTCGCGCCTTATTTTCTGAACGATCTCTCTCTTCCTCTGTTCTCGAATCTCCTGATCTTGCGTGTTCTCAAATTCACCTACCAAATCTGAAAGGTCCGGCAACTTTGAATCTATCGGGATGTATTTGCCGTCGTTCAGGTTCCAGGCGAATTCCACGACCATCGAACCGATAGAAAGGTTCTTCACGACTGTGCCGACCTTGATCGATTCGCTCAATGCCTCACTCAGAAGCATTTCGCCAACATGACCTCTGGTTTTGGTTCCTGAAACGGTTTTCACGAATTCTTCCACGATCCTTCTCATGTCCTTGAGCTCCGCGTCTCTTTTCTTTTCGATCTCTTCCCTCGACTGACCCTGTTGCAAAAGAAATCTTTCGATCGCGGCTCGTTGTTCATCAGAAAAGCGCTTCATCTGATCGACGAGTTCAGCGATTCTCTTTTCTTTCTCCTCGTCAAGCTTTATGGTCTTGTTGGAAATCTCTTCAAACATCTTTTTCATGTTCTCCATGAACTCTCCCAGTCTCCTGTCTCTCTCTGCGGTCAATTTCTTTTCGGCTTCTTTGACTTCTTCATACCTCGCTTTGAGTTCGCTCACTAAACTCGACAATCCATTCAGAGTTCCAAGCGAAGAGGATAGAGCACCTTGCTGGGAAACGAGATAGTTTATTTGCCCCTTCAGATTGTTGATTGACTCTTCGAGACCCGTTCTTTCGCTGCGGGATTTCGCAAATCCCAAGTAATACCCAACGAAAACACCGATAAGAACTCCGAGCAGCAAGAAAGTAAGCATTTCGATCCCCCCAGCACGATTCAACCTTTGTAGTAACTCTGGTTCTCCAGAAGTTGTTCCGGGGGAACATCTTTCAGTTCCTTCGCGGGAACTCCGACGTAGATCTTTCGTGCGGGCACATTCACTGTGACCACCGCTCCGGCACCTATCAGTGCATCTTCACCGATTTCTATCCCTGGCAAGATCGTCGCGTTCGCACCAACCCTGGCGCCTTTCCTGATCGTAGGACCTTTGAAGTACTTCTTTCTTTCCTCCGTTCTACCCAGGAAATTGTCGTTGGTGAACGTGACCTCCGGGGCGATGAAGCAATAATCTTCTATTGTGGAAAGCGCAGTGATGTAAGCTTCGGTTTCTATCTTCACGTATTTGCCTATGGTCGTTTTGTTCTCCACGGTGACGCCCCTTCCTATAACTGTGTGCTCGCCAATTGTCACGTCTTCTCTTATGCTCGCCAGATCCCCAACAAAAACGTGATCTTTCAAAACCGCACCGCGGTATATGACACAGTTGGCACCTATTGTGACATATTTTCCCAGAACGAGAGGGGCTAATTCTTTCTTCTCTGTGGTTGCTGAAATGCTTGCCTTGAAGGGTTCTTTACCCAAAACAGTGTTGTCTGCTATCACACACCCTTCACCTATGATCGTGTCTCTCCTTATGACCACGTTGTGGCCGACCAGCACGTTATTACCGATTACTACGTTGTCTTCAACAACCACGTTGTGTCCAAACGTTACGTTCTCGCCAATCCTGGCAGTTTGAGAGATGTACACTGACTCACCCCCGATTAAGATACTAACATTTTCGGCTCGTGAGGAATTTCTGCGGCGTGAAAAGAAAGCCTGGATGTCTTTTCAGTTAAGGTACATTTACAAAAAGCCACCGCACAGGAGACACCCTTCTATGCTCAAAGGGAGTCCAGAAAAGTCTCATTCTGGCTTACAGAAAGGCTTTTCGAAACTTCTTGAGTTGTTACGTCCGTATATTATGAAATGGACAGGAACGCCTAGGCGGTCCGTGTGCACACGCGTACATTGCTACAGGTCTACTCCGTCGAAAAACCTTGTCTCACTTTCCTCCCTTGGGGTTATAATTGGTTGACTCTTCCAAGGGGGGATGGTGAATGAAGGGTGTGCTGGTTGTTGTTGTCGCGGCAGCGCTCCTGCTCCTGGCCAGTTGTGGGGTGATCTTCCCCACTGGTCCCAAACCGGAGGATCTTGCAAATGACCTGGCGAACAAGCTAATGGACCTGATCGAGGCTGGTGGAGTACCAACTTACGACGAGCTACGCGAGCTCGTCTATGTGCCAAACGAAGATGTTCCGAACGAGGATGTAGAGGATTCGGTTTTCGGAGCGATCGATTTTGTTGTGTTCATGTCGTGTAGACCATCCATACCTACGTCGATCAGTGTCAGCGGAGTCAACAAAATCGAAACGAAACTGCTACCCTGGATCATCGATGGAAAGCCGGATTTTGTCGAAGACGTTTATTCGGTCACGTACACGTGCACAAGAGAAGCTTCCACAACGGTGGTCAACCTTCCAATGATAATCGTTCAAGACAAGGGGTATTTCTTCGCAGTCTATATCAAAGAAACAGATGGAGCGACTCAGGTGATGTACTATCCTGAGCTTTTACCATTTTTGTAGTAGACAACAAAGACTCAAGCCGGTAACGAAAGCGGTCCCGCACGGGACCGCTTTTTGTTTGCTCGATCCTTTGCGCTGCTTCTGAATGTCGCGGGCAACTACGTCTGTGTCCTGGAGCTGGAAGGATCGGCTTGGTCAGAGGCGTTTAAGGAAAGAGCGTTATGAAAAACAGCGTGGTCGTCCCCGTTGATTGGTTTATGTGATAGGACAAATCCAGTTTTGAGTGCCCTTTTGCCGAAAAAGGCTGGTGCGAAGAGGTTGTGTGAATCAGCCGGGAAAGCCCGGCTTTTTTGTTTGATACTGAGCAAAGAGATTCGATTCAGATCGAACCGAGTTTCTGTCCTTCGCGCACGTCCACGATCTGGCCGTCCCGCATGAACAGTATCCGGTTCGCCCTTTGAGCGATGCGCTCATCGTGAGTCACGACGACAAGCGTGGTGCCAAGTTCTTTCTTCATCGATTCCAGAAGTTCGATCACGTTCATGCCAGTTTCAGAATCCAGATTGCCCGTAGGCTCATCCGCCCAGACCACCTTCGGGTTGTGCACTAACGCTCGGGCTATGGCGACTCGCTGCTGTTCCCCACCGGAAAGCTGCGAAGGAAATCTTTCGATCTTGTCGCGCAAGCCGACTTTTTCAAGCATCGCTACGGCGCGCTGTTTAGCCTCACCATGGTTGATTCCCAAAATCTTGAGTGGTAACAGGACATTCTCCAGGGCCGTGAGAACCGGGATGAGGTTGAAAAACTGAAAGACGAACCCCATGTTGCGAGCACGAAACTGTGTTTTTTGCTCTTCGCTCAAGGTATGGAAAGGCAAATCGTCGAAGTAGATCTCTCCACTGGTTGGTGAATCTATTCCTGAGAGACAGTTCAACAGCGTGGTCTTTCCAGAACCGGAAGGCCCGAAGATTGCAACGAACTCACCATCTTTTATGGTCACACTTATTCCCTTCAAGGCTTGCACCTTTCTTTCCCCTTTTCCGTAGATCTTCCACAGCTCTTTGACAACTATCATACATCGAACCTCCCGTCAGTCCTGGACCCTCAAAGATTCGGCTGGATTCGCTTTGCTGAGAAAAACTAATAAAGCTATCGTGACTGTCATGATCACGTAGAGGCCCACCATGAAGGTCAGTACGTTCCAGATTGGGAACAAAAACCGTCCAGATCCGATCATGGAGAAGATCTGATCCATCACGTCCTTCGAAAACAGAACCGAGGCGAAGACGCCCACGAGAATCCCGAGTGACGCCATGGTGAGGTTTTCCACGACGAACGCCAGTCCGACACTCTTATTTGTCATTCCGACGGCTTTCAGAACTGCGGTCAGTTTCCTTCTCAGCACGACACTCCTCATCGTGTGGAAGACAACGCCAGAGAGTCCGCTAAGCAATCCGAAATAAAGCAGGATCAATCCTGTCTTTACGAGAAAATCGACTCCAGAAAGTACTCGGTTCAGCTCTTCAACTATGTGGATCGGGAAATCGAACCTTTCGCTGTAGAAATCTTTGACTGTAGATACATTATTTTCGTCAACTCTGGCAAGCAAAACGGGAACGAACCTGATGTTCGCGGGCATACTGTTAATCGATGCGACGTATTTGACCGGCACCAGGATTTGCCTGAGATCGAATTTGCCTATAACCCGGAAAGTCAAGTTTTCCGACCCACCAAGGCCAAAAAGCGGACGAATTCTACCGTTGATCTGCTCTGGCACGGATTCGTCCCCCAGTGTGCCCACCGCGATTGTTCCGGGCTCGAGCAGGATCTTCCTCCATTCGTTACTCTTTATGCTCTTCACCATCGCATCCTTCAGAAAGTTTTCATCGACGAACGCAACTGGATCGTTGTTCAACTGCGCCACGTAGACTCTCGCATGTTTCTCGATCCCTTCAGCTATCTCAAGATCAGCTCCTGTGAAGATCAGCTTCAGAGGATTCTGGATCACCATGAAGTTGTAACCGAAGATGCCCGTTTCGAGCTGTTCGTTCACGAACCTCTCTACGTTGTAAGGAACCACCAGTGTCAGGATCACCACGAAGACGATCAGGCTGAACATCAACGCGATGATGAAACTGTTTCTTTTGTTCCTCTGAACATACGAAAGCGCCACGAAAGTCGAGACGGAGCCCTCAGAAGCCGACCTTGAAAAAAGCTTTCTCAAAGGCGTTAGGAGTGAAAAGAAAAGAAGCCAGCTGGCCAGAAAGAACGCCGCACCTCTCTGAAGAACGTCCCAGCTTGTGAGCTCGGCCGGTCGGAATCGCAACACATAGACGAAGATCCCCGTCGCAAGGAAGGTTCCAAGATAAGAAGAGGGAAAAACCATGAAAGCACCGACGCTCGCCAGCAAAATCAAGGCGACGGAAAATTCCGGATAAAATAACGTCAGAAGAACCGCGAGCACGATGACGGCCAGTCCCACGTACCCTGTGGATTTCCTCAAAGAAGATTGGCCTTCTTCCTCGAATCGGAGCATTCGAACCGCCGGACCGCTGACGATTTTTCTGGCTTTTGCTGTGAATATCACCAGGGGTAAGACCAATCCACCGGAAATGCCCGCCAGGATCGATGAAAACGACACTTGAAGTTCGAGCTTCGAGAGCCAGAGCGTTCCAGCCATCATAACACTTGAAAAGTTCTTCAGCCTTTCAAGGAGAAACCCTGCCAGAAACATCCCGGCGCTCGCGCCGAACAGGCCGGAGACGAGAAAATAGGCAAAGCCTTCCAGCATAAGGAGTGCAAACACGTGTGAAGATTTGAAGCCGAGGATTCGCAGAGTGGCAAGCATCGTGTTTCGCTCTTCCAAGAAGCTCTGAACGAAGAGATAGACCAGGATCAGAGACGCCAGTATTGAAAAACCACCGAAGGCGATCGTCAGATAACCAAGGGCTTTGTTTGCAGGTGAGTTCAAAAGCGTCGCCTTTATGGCAACAGCGGAGATCCTCATTTCTTGGTTCAAATCGTTGACAAAATCTTCGTGTTCTTCGATTGTCTTGTCAACGTGAAGGTACAGACGCGTTGGGAAACCAACAGCCCCGGTCAGTTCGTCTGCGTTCATAAAGATGACACCGGGAAACTGAAGGTGATCTCCTTTGAAGTTGAGAAAGCCTTCCTCGCCGATCTGGACAACTTTGAATTCGCCGGCCTGACCCGTCATGTTGATCGAAACAAGATCGTTTTCTTTGATATTCAGAGCATCAGCAAGATCCCTTGAGATAATCACACCCTGTGACGGGATTTGAATCTCCTTGCCTACGAAATTACTCAGATCTTCAGATCTCACACCCATCGCGAGGCAGTCGATCGTTCTGCCGTTGTACTTTACGCGAACGAGTGATTCTGAAACCGGAAGGATCGCTAAAACGTCTTTTCTTTCTTTGAGCAGGTCCACAATCTGCTGATCCAGAGCCAGTCTTACGAAGATATTGTTCCTGGGATTCTCTACAGAGATGTCCGCAGGTCCAAAGTTGTTCTTCAGGCTCTTCACGATCCAGTTCTTCACGGTGTCGTTCAACGAAAGTCCCCCGACCAGAAGCATCGCCGGAATGCTCATGCCTATTATTAAAACGAGCGTCGATTTGAAACGCATCAGGAAATTCCTGAACGCTATCCTGGCTATGGTCCTGAACACCCTGAAAGACCACCCCCGGTTCGTACATACAATTCTACTCCTTGATTGAAGTCAGTGCGACTGAAAATCCTTCAGACTTGAATGATGCTTGCCTAAAGTCTCAGAACCCGAAACCGTTACCAGGGTAGATTCCCGAGAATAGGCAGAAAGCCCAATCTTTTTTGAATCCAGGAGGTTGTCACGAAGATGATGTTGTACAATCGATTTTGGTGTATGCTCTCTTATAGATTCGAAGAGTGGTCGCTTGAGCAGTGTAATTACGCTTCATGATATGGTGGTGTAAATGAGGAAAACGTCTTCCGAATGGCTAAAGAATGAAATAATCAAGTACATCGTGAGAATGGGCCTCAGGCCGCGCGATAAGCTTCCTTCCGAGAGAGAACTGGCACAGATGTTTCGAGTGAGCCGGACCACCGTTCGAGAGGCTATAAAGAGATTAGAAGAAAGAGGAGTAGTAAAAGTTGAGGCACCAAAGGGGATTTTTGTGGCCAGCGATCTCCATGAACTTTCCTTCACCGTGTCCTTCTCGATCAAGTTCACCCCGTCGAGGGACTTCATAATTGATCTCCTGAGGGCAAGAGGTGCCATGGAAGAGCTAGCGGTAGAACTGACCATCCAGAATTGTTCGAAAGAAGAGCTGACGAATCTGGTGAAAAATCTGGCAAAGCTTAATCTGGAAGACCCGGATCAAGACATGGCGTTTCACAGGAAGTTCTTCGAATTGTCAGGCAGTACAATGCTGATGAGCTTCTTCGAAGCTTTCTTTGATCTTCTGAGCGCGATCTGGTATCCTCCTTTTGTAGAAAGAACCTATGGTAGGGAAGGCTTACCCTACCATAAGGAACTGCTCAACGCAATTCTTGTAAGGGACGTTCACAAGGCCAGGTCTCTGGTGAGGAAGATAATCGAAACAGACATTAAGGTCTTACTTTCCTCATCGCCTGAAAAGCTCTCTCAAGATCATCAATGAGCAGGTTGGGATCCTCTAAACCGATGTGCAATCTTACAATTTTGTTTCGCTCCGTCAACCCGTCCCTGTTCGTTGCCGCGTGTGGCATAACAAGGCTCTCGTATCCACCCCAACTTACAGCTATTCTGAATACCCTGAAGGCATTTGTAAAAGCGATTATTTCCTCCAGAGAGTTCACCTTCAACTTGATGCTGAGCAAACCACTTCCGCCTTTCATTTGCTTCTTGGCAAGCTCATACTGCTGATGCTTGGCATAGAATGGATAGTAAATCTCGCTGACCTCGGGAACTGTCTGAAGATATTCGATGACCTTCAAAGTGTTTTCCATGTGTCTCTGCATTCTGATATGAAGAGTCCGCAAACCACGAAGGAGCAACCACGCTTCAAAGGGACCTATCGTTGCCCCAATGTTCATGAACTCCGTATTGAATATGTGTCTAATATCTTCCCTTGAACCAACCACAACGCCTGCAACTACATCGCTGTGTCCACCAATGTATTTGCTTGCGGAATGTACAACCAGATCTATCCCCAGCGGAATTGGATTTTGAAACACCGGTGTTGCCCACGTGTTATCGATCACAGTCTTAATTTTGTTTTCTTTTGCGAACTTTGCTATTGCTGACAGGTCTTGCAACTGGAAGGTAAACGTCGTGGGACTTTCCAAAAAGAAGAGTTTCGTGTTCTTTCTTGTGGCTTTGATGAAATCCCCAGGATCAATCCCTTCGACGAAGGTAACCTCGACTCCGAATCTCTTCAGGTACTGTGAAAAGAGCCTGAGCGTCCAGCCATACGCGTCCTTCACGCACACCACATGATCCCCACTCTTGAGAAAGGCCATTGTCGCTGCACTGATGGCAGCCACACCGGAAGCAAACAGTTTCGCATCTTCTGCTTTTTCCAGCGCAGCGATTTTTTTCTCCACCACCTCCGCCGTCGGGTTCTTACCTCGAGTGTAGAGGTGTGACTCGAACTCGTTCAGCAGAGAATTTTGAAATTCCTCAAAGTTTTTGAAAGAAAAGATGGAGGTCTCATATATCGGGACGCTGACAGGACTGTAAGAGAATCCGTCTTCTCCATAGCTGTGGAGTATTTGCGTGATATTCACGAACCTTCCTCCTTTCACTCTTTAACAGCGCCTTGTGTTAATCCCTGCACGATGTATTTCTGTGCAAATGCAAATATAACCATCGCGGGTATCAAGGCAATCAAGACCCCAGCACTCATGGCACCCCAGTCTATGTCGGCTTTTCCAACAAAAGAGTTGAGTCCAACGGGTATAGTTTTCTTAGATTCGCTGTTCAGTAGCATTATTGCGAGAAAAAGCTCGTTCCAGCAATTCACGAAAGCAAAACAGAATGTCGCCGCGAGCCCGGGAGCTGTGACCGGAAAAACAATTTTGAAGATCATCTGTAGCTTCTTACATCCGTCTATGAGCGCAGCCTCTTCGATGCTTTCAGGTATCCTCTCGAAAAAGCTCTTCATCATGATTGTGGAAAAGGGCACCATTATTCCAGTATAGAGAAACGCCAGGACGAGCAAATTGTCCACCAGACCGATAGGACCAAGCATCACGTATATGGAGGACATAAGCATGAATCCTGGGATCATCTGTGTTATAAAAAGAACGAAGTAAAGAATTCTTTTGGTAGAGAAACGCCTTCTTGCGAGCACGTATCCACTGAAAGATGCGACCATGAGGGCTGCAAAAGATGACAGCAATGAAACAGAGATGCTGTTGACGGTGTATCTGCCAAAGTTAAGGGACCTCAAGAGATATCTGTAATTTTCGAGAGTAGCCTGCTTGGGCCAGTACGTGATGGGGTAGCTGTACATTTCAGTTGCACCTTTCAGTGATGTGATAAGAGTCCAGTAAAGCGGAAACAGCGCACAGACCAAAAAGACACTCAGGGCCAGAATTCTGAGAATCGTCAGCAGTCTTCTCATCAAAAACCACCCTCGCTGCGGTTTATTTTCAAATAGACATACGCGTACGTGGCAAGTATGAGCATTATGATCACGCCGATTGCCGACGCGACCCCGTAATTGTACTCGTTGTACACTTTGGCAATCGAAAGCGTGGAGAGGATGTGGGAGCTGCCTGCTGGCCCGCCGTTTGTCATCGAAAAGATTATGTCCGGAAAGTTCACGATCCAGATGAATCGAATCAGCGTTGTGTTTATTATCACCGGTCTTACGTAGGGGATAGTGACATTCACGAACTGTGCGAACGCGCTGGCCCCGTCGATTTTCGCCGCTTCGTAAAGCTCCTGTGGAACAGATTGAAGAGCTGCGAGCAACATAATCGCGAAGAACGGCACCCCATACCATACGTTTGCAACTATGGCTGCATACAGCGCATAGTCTGGATCTGACAGGAAAGCAATTCGTTCCTGTATTAAACCGAGCTTCAGAAGAAGATCATTTATAACTCCAGCAGAACCGTGGAACATCCAGCGCCACTGCAATCCTATGACAAAACCGGAGACGGCCCATGGGTAAAAGACGAGCGCTGTATAAACACCTCTACCCCGAAAGGGTTTCCTCAACAGTAGCGCAAGAGAGAAACCAAGCACAAACTGTAAAGTGAGGGATAACAGCGTCCAGATCAAGGTGTTCTTCATAGCCTGGGCGAAGACGGGGTCACTGAACGCATCGGAGAAATTCTTAAAGCCGATGAATTTCTTAGTCAGGAAATACATGTTGTAGTCCTGAAACGCCATGATAATCGATCTGATTGCTGGCAAAAATATGACCAGCGAAATGAACAGAACGGTGGGCAGGATCATGAAAAAGATGAATCTTCTATCTTTGCTCATACAGTCTTTTCTCCCCTTAAAATGCAGGGGCACACGGCCCCTGCAAACCACTTATCACTTGTTCATTTGGTTATACCATATTCCTTCTTCCAGAAGTCAGCCCATTCTTTTGCGGCCTGATACAAATCCTTTTTCCCTAAGAGTATGTTCTGAATGTCATTCTTATGTTTTTCAGCATAGGCGGGGAACCCGGGCATATGAACAGGCCTTTCGTAGAATACGTACTTGTCTGGATTCGTGAGCTCTTCGTACCAGGCTCTGTAAGGACCCGTTGCGTAGTAAGGATCAGAAAAGGCGGACTTGCTGATAGGAAGCGATCCGTTGAACTTTGAGAACCTTGCATTGACCTCAGGAGAAGAGAGGAACTTGATCAATTCCCACGCCTCGTTCTTGTATTTTGAATAGGATGCTATGCCCCAGCCTGCATTTCCGTAATCGAGGTACACCTTGCCATATGGGCCAACTGGCATTGGCGCGACACCGTAGAGATTCGGGTCGCCGAGCCTTCTTTCAACTATCGGAACTGTGTCCGGGTCCTGAATTAAGAACGGAGTCATGCCAGAGACGAATCCGTTGACTTGTTCTGCCCAGCCCCAGTTCAAGGAATCCTTTGGCGAACAATCGTGGTAGAGTTTTACCCACATCTTGAGGCCTTCTATTCCACCCGGGGTGTCGTGGTATGGCACACCGTCTGTTGTCAGATATCCCCTGTTCGGTCTTGGATCGATGTTTGGCACGTAAGACATAATGACAATCTCAGAGAAAGAATGCTCGCTTGGCCCTCCCCTGAAGGCAAAACCGTATTTTCCTTCCGCTGGGTTGGTGAGTTTTTTCGCGTACTCGTACAACTCCTGCATCGTCTGTGGAACTGGTATGTTGTTCTTTTCAAGAATGTCCTTTCTGTAGAACAACGCTTTAATGAAGAATCCGTACGGGATGTAGTAAACTTTGCCTTCGACCTTGCTAGCCACGGTCTTTGCGAGATCGATGAGATCGTTCCATCCATCCCAATTCTTGACGAATTCAGTCAGATCAAGTAAGTTCTTGTTGTTAACATGGATTGCGAGAAAGTTGTCTCGCACTTCGAAGACGTCGACTTTCTGCTTCGTATTGAGCATCATGATGAGCTTTTGATCAGAGCTTTCGTACGGAGGAGAGATCAGTTCAACTTTGATGCCCGGATGGGTCGCTTCGAATTCGTTAAGTAGCTGTCTGAGTAGTTCGGTGCGGGCAGGACTTGTGATTGTTTCAACCATGGTTAGCGTAATCGCTCCGAAGATGCTTGCCACGACAAGAACCAAGCACGCAATGACAAACAGCCGCCTCATCGTTCCACCTCCAGAAAGATTAGTTGTGGTATTATGATACTACCATGATACCACCATCCCCGTCAAGTTTCTGTCAAAAACAATTAATGTCTCAAATCAAAAAGCAAAATGGATCGCGCAGTGGAAACGCTTCAAGATCCCGAACATATGTGCACACCACTTGATCGCGTTTCGTTGAACATTTGTTGTGGATCAATTTAGCGTTAGTGAGCAAGATCAGAGCGGAGCGATTCTGGATGATCAACGTGAGAGCGATCTTCGTCGAGGACTTCCTTCAAATACATACATGTTCGCGAAGAATGTTCGAGCAACAACGATTTACGAGAATCCGCCGGGAAAGTGTACTCTTTCAAGGGTGGAATGAAAGGCAGCTTTTTGGACTTTTTATTGAGAAATGAGGGAGACGATGAGAAAGAACAGGCGTTTCTATGAGAAGAGACTCAAAAAATTGATGTCACTGAAAGGCAAAATAGACCCGAGAAGCTGGTTTCGTGCCAAAATTGTTATTAATTTTATCCTGAGCTCTTTCGACACAGAGAAGGTACTGAAGGAGTTTTTGAACAAAACACCCAGCACGTCGAAAGAAGAGATATCGCAATTCGGAGCACTTTCAGATATGCTCGAATTGTTCACAAAGATCACGTCGCTCTTCATAGTGGTTTCGGCTCTCACTAACCTACAAGCCGACAGCGTTATTAATTATTACCTTCACAGAATCTCACGACTTGTGAACAAGTACAACAAAACGCATAGGTTCAAACTCTTCTTTTCAGAATCCCTCGTAAAACAGAAAGCTCTGAGGGACGGTCTTGCTATTCTTCTTCGAACGCTACAAGAGGAGGAGGATAGTGAATGGATAGGGGAAGTCATCAAAACAAAAAGCATAGAAAGTTTGAGAGCACTACCATCGTTAAAACGAGCAAAACTCTTGGAAGAACTATTGAAATCAATCCCAGAACTCCTGATATTGTAACTCTCGGCACCCTTCCGAATGATGAGTTTTGGGGTTTATTTGCTGTGAGAGTGTACTGTGCAGACGCAGAGAGATTGGATATGGAAAAGCCCTGTAATGACTCTTATCTTAGTCCTTATCTCAACCAGCGATTGGAATTCATCCCTTACGTATTTACGCCCGAGCTCTTTGCTCAATACTACTACGGAAAGACGAAAATACGACATGAAGAGGTATACAGAACAACATCTGTGGTCGTGAGACTACAAAAACGACTCTTTGGAATTCCAGCACCATCTGGGTATCTTGTGAAAATGCCTCTCGTGGGGCTTGTTGAGTTTCCAGCGTGGCGAGAGTACTACGACAGAGACATCAACGGACTCACCGAAGAAAATGAGATTAAATTGATCATGCAGGTGGGAGCAATTATAAGGGTTTCAGAACTGCTCATTAAGTCAGACAGGTTCTTTAAGACGATTAAGAACGTCATCCCTGTATTGAACGAATACGACAAACTAAAACACGACTTTACAACGAGGGTTCAACTACTGAGATTGTATGAATTTCTGACCAACTGGAAAGGCATGAAAAAACATCTCACACGCTCTTTCGAAAAGATGAGTCTGATTCTGGGCATGATAGGGTACTACAAAAACCGCCACAAAAACCACCACAAAAACCACATCCTCAAACGCTTTGGAAAAATCCTGACCACCGCAAAAGATTTCAGATGGGTTGAAGACTTCGAAATAAACACAGAGTCACGGGAAGTGACCATAGTGCTGGGGGTCTTGTGAGGTGTGCGGACCCCCCTCGCACGCTCTTTTCTGAAATCCGCATCAGAAGGGAATTTCCGAAACCGGTGGAGTGGATGTGATTTTTTTGAAGAATAATAAATAAGCATTGAAACCACATATCAATTTCCCTTCCCACCGTTTGCACGACAACAAAAATGGAAGAACGATCCCCCCTTGCCTCTCAGAATCACCCAGAAAGGGGGTTTTTTGTTTTGGGATATATCAAAACCCTTCAGACGAAAAAAACACCCTCTACGGCGAAAATAAAAGGCGTCAGGGGGGAAATGAACACAAGAGAAGTGCAGATAAACGGAAGGGCTGTTCGGTATTTTTGGAGACTAAAAAAGAGGGGAGCTTAAAACGTGAATTTTATGAGTCTATAAAAAAGGTGTGTCCGAACAAGCCCACTAACCTGAGCAGGAAGGCACAACCTATGGCATAAGCGTGGAAGGATTGATAGAATTGGTTAAGGGGAAGGGGCTTTGAAAGGAGATCATTGAACTTTCACGAGTTCGATTGTTTGATCGTCCCCTATAAGTGTGATTCTACCAGAGGCGTAAACACCTTGGATTGATACAGTTATAGTTTGATCTGTTGTTATATCAGGTATTTTTACTGTGATTACAATACTACCACCTGAGGTTATTGTGCCTGTTATGGAAAAAAAGAGACTTATTCCTGAATTGGGTACTATGCCACCAAATTGTCCTGTAAAAGTTGATCCCTTTTGGTTTTCAACGATCAAGACATACTTACCATATAAGTCTGGTCTTCCATCATAGTCTTCGTCTACTGGAAAAGTAGAAGTACTTTCCCATCTTCCCACGAGATTGGGTGAAGATCCGCTTGGAGCTACACATCCACTGGCAAGAGCCAGTAGAATTGATACTATTATAAAAAGCGAAAGAAACCTTTTCACACTTTCGCCCCCTTAAATATGCCCCTTCCCCAACAGTATTCTATAATCAAACTTTACTGATGTGCACACTGTTCATTCATTTGTTCTTTTCACTCTGAACCATCGACGTATTTTCTCAAGTAACGTTTCTTTAGGTTTGGGCAAGCCCTTTAGTTTCTCCAATTCGTACAGGTACTTTTGAACAAGATCTCTCAAAGCTCTGTTTTCTTTTTCTAAATCTTCGATCTTCTTCTCCAGCCTTCGAAGATACTGGATGATAGGTTCTCGTCCCCCCAATCTGTTTTGACCTATTCTTTCTAGTGCTCCCTCGATTGCAAGTCCTTCTTCCCTCACTAAACGAACGAATTCCTGGAAAATCTGAAAATCCTCATTCGTTATCACGGTACCGTGAGAAGATCTCGTGATAGTTATAAATCCCCGTTTACTCAAGATTTTCAAGTATTTCCATCTGGTGGAGCATGGAAGATTAACACGTCTGGAAATTTCACTTATATTGGGCATGATAGCACCTCTCATTATCATGATAGTGATAAACCAAAGAAGCCTGTATTAAAGGCAATTCTTTTGACATGATACACCCACATCATATGTTATCTCTTGTGGTGTTCAAAGTGAAAAAAGCGTGGGAAGTGCACAATTACTTCCTCAAATCGTTTCTTAAGTCGGTGGCATCCTGCTCGCTATTGAAGAGGTTTTCCCATTGCTAGGTATTCCCTGCACCCAAAACAATGAAGGTGCCTCGGTAAGTATTACAGATAGGGGATTTTTGCCATGAGTATTAGCAGAGGAAAGACTTTAATCTAATCCTCCTTTGTTGTAAGGCACAGGTACCTACTGTGGGTTTTCAATATCTATTGATATTTCCTCATCGTATTCGTAATTTTTCAAAATTATCTTTCTAACTGCTACCTCCTGAACGTCTTGTCCTCCTGTGTCAAAATATGTTATATCAGCGCGTGCAGTCCCCGGCAACACATAAAGTCCGTTTGTCCAATCTGACATGGTACTCCCGTTACTCAACTTACCCGTAAAGTAAATTTTGTAATAGTCTATCTCTAAATCCCCTGTATTCCTTATCTCATAAGAAATCTTCAATGCGCCAATGGACGTTTCCTCAACACGTGTTATGGTAACAGTAGCACTTAACTTTAGCCCCAGAAGACTCATACACCCAGCAAGTATAAGCAGGAGAGCGCTTCCAATCAAGACAATTCCAACTACTCTTTTCATACTCTATTCCCTCCCTCATGAATATAAGTTTCTATAACCCCATACTGTTCAAAATCCAATTTACCGTTACCATAAACCCTGTTGGCCATCAAGAAGGCAACTCTGTCCGAAAATCTGTGATCGAAGAACTCGTATCCCATCATGAGGTACGCCTGCGTGGAGGTCGGCCTATCGAGAACGAAGATTTTACCATACGGTGGTCTGTGCTCGATCTTCGGTAGCTCAAAGCTTTCGGATTCAAAAGATTTCCAGTCGCCAAAGTATATCAACCAAAAGCTGTACTCTGGAGCTCCTCCCAGCCAGACTGGATATAGTTGTTTTCCACACTCTGCCTTCGCTCCTGTTTAACCACCTCGAGTTCTCTGTAGAAATCAACTGGATCGATCTTCAAATTCCTCATTCTGTCTGCTTCTATTGCGAGAGCTAATTTGAGCCTTGCGGAGGGCACAATTTCGTAATAGACAGTGTAATCGTAGTAAGTCCCTGCGTTGAGACGTCCGCCCACAGAGGTTATGAGCTCGTCGATCTCGTCTTTTCCGAGTGCTTCCGTTCCATTGAAAATCTCGTGCTCCAGAAGATGGGCTGATCCCGTTCTCTCCTCTTCTTCACCGATCGAGCCGACTTTGTACCGGACCTGAACTCTCACCAGCGGAACAGTGCGATTTTCAAAGACATAGACCTGCAGCCCGTTAAGTAGCCGGTGGTAGGTGTACTGAACCGTTGGTACTTCGATGGTCAAGAGTGTCAGCGCAAGAATGGGGAGTGCGGCAAGGAAGAAGCTTTTCAAGGAGACCACCTTCGCGCCAAATTTGTTCTCCATTATAATCGAATCGAATTGAAATAGAACAGCACAGGGGAGTGAAGTAACTGGAGCTTCTAAAATACTATTCAAAGGCCCTGTTTTTCTCAATTCTGGTCTTTTTAGGGCTTTTTTTGCTTGTCATATACGCTCTGAATGCACGCGGTGTTCAGCTGCTGTCCTGGCAGGTTCTGAGTGACGAGAATGGTGTTTTTCGAGCTCAGAACGTTACAGCACCTTTCTACAGGCTGTTGCGAAAACCTTCCACCGTGGTTCTCACGACTGCAGTCGAGAAAACTTCGAAACCACTCTATCTCTATCTACCACAGGTGAGTGCATCTTTTTGGGCCGTTTACTCGAACGACCATTTGATCGGATCAGCGGGTTTCAGGTTTGATAGAACAGCGCACTTCTGGTATAAACCTTTTCTACTGGAAGTGCCGGCCAACACGGAGAGAATAACGATTGAACTGAGTGGAGTTTACGAGTTGGGTCTCGACATCGTGCCACGGTTGATTGAAGAGAAAGAGACGTTCAGATTCAGCGTTTTGAGCTTCGTGTTTGGCGATTTTCTGAGCATCACGATAGGACTCTGTATCACTCTGTTCTTGGTGCTTTACCTCGTCTCTCACAACATGCCTCAAAACAAGCGAAGATCGAACCGACTGTTTGCTATATCAACACTACTTGCAGCGATCTGGACACTTGATCTGATGCCCTTTTCCACCATGTACAGTGCCAGTGCGATGCTACTTTTGAGAAAGTTCTTCGTGTCTTCGGCTTATTTTGGTTTTGTTTGTCTTTTCACAGCAGTTGGTTTGGGATTCTTTGAGAAATTGACCCGTGTCGATCTCGTTATGGTTTTTCTCAACCTGTCGGCTGCAATCATCCTATGGATTGCTCCAAGCAACTACGCGTTCAAACTCACAACCTCAAGATTCGCGATGATCTTGATTCTGAACGCTCTTTATCTCGCCTACAAGGTCTTTCGCAGTTATTCTAAGATTTTGTTTGGATTCTCTCTGTTCTTCGTTTTGACAGTTTTGTTCGATGCGTTCATACTTTTGTTCAATCTGAACTTCAAGCTGCTGTCTAGCTTCGGAGTAGTCTCGTTGTTCTTTGGCTTTTCCTACAACCTGGTTCTCGAATACAGAGAAATGACGGTCCTGGCCACGGTCTCGCACATGAGGAGTCTGGTGGATCCATTGACTGGTGCCTACAACAGAGGCATATTGGTTGAAACTGCCTTCAATGAAAAAGATTGCTTCGTCTATCTTGATCTGAATTCTTTCAAGCAGATAAACGACACCTATGGACACGAAGTTGGCGACAAGATCTTAATCTTGCTTGTTAACACGATAAGAGCGAAGATAAAACAAAACGACATCGTGGTGCGCATGGGTGGGGACGAGTTCTTGGTGATTGTGAGGGACTGTGATCCTGTGAGTGTGAAGAAATTGTTCGATGAGGCCCTCGCTGAGTTCCAGAACTCACATGAGTTGAAACCCACGTTTTCGTACGGGATCAAGAGATTTGAAGGCTCCTACCAGCAAACTCTGCGTGCCGTTGACACAGAGATGTATAGAATGAAGGCAGAGTTCAAAAGGTCCTGAAAAAATCGCTGACGACGTTCATGTTCAGCATAGTGCAGAAGAATCCCCTCTACATGAGTTTGTGAAGGTAGCTTTTTTGTGTACTTGTCTTGCCAAATCCTAAGCCCAAACAACGACGATTGTTCAAGGCTGGCTGAATACGTTTTGTTCGTGCAGGAAAGGTGAGAACATAAATACTATCTTCTAGATCTGATGGTTTCTATACTGTACTCGACTAAAGCATTCATTGCGGCACCCAGACTTATTGCCTCAGTACCAAGTTTCGAAACTTGTATATTCACATCGTGCGAGTGAAACAGGTGAGTCCTAATGACCCTCTTGATCTCACTTATGAATAGTTCGCCGAGGCATAGCAACTCACCACCAACTACAATATTGGATATTCCGAAGAGATAGATCAAAGAGAGTATCGCCGAACCCACGTATTTCCCGGTCTCTTTGATTACAGCTTTGGCCATCGGATGCCCCATTTGAGCCATATCGTTGAGCTTCTTCAGCTCGGATGGACTACGAATGCCAAGATCGTAAGACTTCCTTATCACGGCGCCGATGCTACATACATCTTCGAGGAAAACTTCTTCGTTCTGCTTGATGACCAGAAGCTGTCCTATTTCTCCAGCATAACCGTTCATACCGATGTAGAGTTCATTGTTTATGATGATCCCGGCACCTATGCCCTTGTCGAGAAAAACGTATATGAATGAATTCATTGTTCTTCCACATCCGAAATACTTTTCCCCAAGAGCAGCCATATCGGCATCGTTACCAACCCAGACCGGCAGATGGTATCGTCTTTCAAATAACTCCTTTGGTGATATGTTGCTTATTACTGAGAAATTCGGAATGTCTCCAAGCTTACCCGTCCTCGGATCAAGAGGTCCTGGGATGCCGATCCCAATAGCCTTCAACGTGATGCCTTCTCTGTTCGAAAACTCGCAGAGTTCATCAACCAAGGTATATACGTCACTTAACAGTTCTTCGGCGTTGTTATAAGAATGGTCATACACAAATTCTCTTGTCTTCAAAATATTCTTGGTCGAATCTATCAGTGACACTGTGACGCTGTCTCTTTCTACTGAAATACCTATGACATGAGCCCAATCCCTTCTTACCCCCAGCTTGACGCGCGGTCTTCCAATGTTTCCGCCCACTATCTCTTTTTCTTCGAGGATACCGATATCGATCATTTCTCTGATTATTTCGCCTATCGTTGACTTCGTAAGGCCAGTTTCTCTGGCAAGTTCGGCTCTTGAGAGCTCCTTGTTCATAAGTATGTCTAAAACGGTAGCGGCATTTTTCTCCCTAACAGTAGAAAGATCAGAAATCGTCATGGTAGTCTGCCCCCGAAAAACGTTTTTCCATGAAAAAATTGTATGCACCAACAAAGGTGAAGATGTAACTGTCCTCAGCTATGACAATGTCCGTTGACTCACTTGACAACGTTTTTCTCAATGTTTCGAGAAACAAGTCATAGCTCTTTGCTACCTGGCCACCTATAACCAGAGCATCGGCTCTGAAGTTCTTGATGATCGGTCTCAGCACTATTCCAAGCATTCTACCATAATGAAGGAATAATCTTCTTGCTGTCTGATCACCAAACCTGGCTCTTTCTGACAGTTCCTTGACGCTTTTCATACCCTCCAATCCCAGCTCTTTCGCCAATGATAGAATGCCTCTTGCCGAAAAGACGTCTTCGATTGTTTTCCCTTCAAATTCCAGATTGTAGACATAACCACCGGGAGGAACATCGTGTCCAGAGACGACGAGCCTACCGTTGTCGATAAAAGCTGATCCAACGCCTGTTCCAAGTGATACGAACATCACTCTTTTGAGTTGCAATTCTCTGTTTGAGACGTACCACCCCAGCGCAAACAAGCGAGCATCGTTTTCAAAGAATATCTCAAAATCCTCCACAAAATCCGAGAGTACGTTTTCCTCAATTGATCGCCGGACTTCATTCCTTACATTGACTCCGTACAGCGCCTCATATTTTCCTACACCCTTTATGTAACAGATTCCGTTCTCGTAATCGAAAGGCCCTGGAAACGCGAAACAAACACCGAGGCACTTGCCTTGATCACGTGCCAGTCGGGTTGTGGACAGGATTATACCTGTAAGGTTGTCAAGGATTTCCTCCTTTGAACCTGAAGCCTTCGATGGATGGATCGAAACAGTGTCTCTTATGACCTTTCCTTTATCACCAACCGCAGCTGCCTTTATTTGGGTTCCTCCTACATCCAATGTTATGACGTAGTAGCTTTCCTTTGTCACTACTGATGCCTCCTCCCTACTGGTCAAGTCTGTTGGTCTGCGTGACCATCACCTTCAGTATCCTGCATGGACGAGTCGTAACAATGACATACTCGCCAACTGCTTCAGGGACTATCACAGTTCTTGTGTGCTTCAACACGAATGGCTTACTGGAATTGCTAACCGGGTGGAGCTCAATTGTCTCGCCTTCAAGAAGTGTGAGAACATGAAAAGTTCCGTCCGTCTTGTCAAGCCATTTTCCTGGTTCAAGTTCCAGCCTTCTCACCTCGAAGATCATTCCTCGTCTACGGCCGAGTAGGTATTCCCTTGAATTACCCTGAACCCGGATAAGCCTTGGTTTCTGAACGAGGTTTTTCCTAACCCAGCGCTCCCTACGATATTCCTTAAGGGCAGCAAAAGCATGTTCAATGTGTATTTCTCTCAGGTTCCCGCGCAGGTCAGGTCGCAGATAATCATAGAGATGAAAGGTGTATCCATAGCTTGTTCCAATCTCCAGACAAACTTGATCCTTTCCAAGGGCGTGCACGGTTCCTGCTGGGATCAAAAAAAGGTCCCCGACTTTGCTTTCGATGAAATTTATATAATTCTCATAATCGAAGGGTACCTTGTTCAAGTGTGATCTTGATACTTGCATCTTGAGTTCGTTGACATCGATACCTTCCTTCAGACCGAGGTATACACCTGCTCTTTCCTTTTTCGCTACTATGTAGTAAGCTTCGTGCTGACCGACCTTTTCCCCGAAATGCTTCATCACATACGCTTTATTAGGGTGAACCTGTATCGCCATATTTCCACCATCGTAGCTATCGTCATAATGAACTCGCACTGGAAAGAAAAAACCAAACCTCTTGCAGAGTTTCTCACCCATGATCTTTCTGCGCGACAACGCAAGGAAGGTTTGGAATGGTAACCTGAACAAGAATCGTCGATTCACCAGCACTGGAAGGTGCATATCACCAGTCACCGCTTCAAACGCCCACGCACAGTTCGGGTACGACTGATCGAGCTTCCTTTGGCTTTTTATCCACTGGCCACCCCAGGGTCCTGGAATATAGAGCGGTTCGAGTATAAAAGGTTGAGAGGATAAGGAATCCGATATCTTCACAAGATCTTTTCGCGATAGTGCTTTGATGTCGTCTTCTAAGAGGATGTAGTAACTCATTTTCTTCAGCAGAGAACGTCTGTGGCTGTCAAAGATAGGTGAACAAATGTACTGGGATAACTTGAAGGTGATCAACGACATTCCGACGTCTGCTTGACCCGCCCGCGTTTGGTAATGCTCAGGGATGAACCTATGTGAGTTTCGTTCCACTTTTTTCAAGAACTCTGCTCGTGTGATATCTACGTAGAATACCTCGTCAAAAAAGCGATTCGTCAACTTGTTAACAACACCATTTCCGTACAAGACAGTTATTCGGTTCTTTTTCCTCCGCGATTTTTCGAGACTATCCAGCCAGTCTTTGATGTAATCCGCATCGAGGAAATCCTCGATCGATCCTGGATAGATCCTGCCAAAGTGTTCATCGCATTCGAGATAGCTTTTGATAATATTCCAAATAAATCTGGGTTTTCTCCAAAAAGATGAGCAGTCAACTAAATCAACTTCCACATCAAACTTTCCCAGCTCATCCTTCAACTCGTTGAGTTGTGACCAGTCAGTACCAAGGTATCCATCAAAAGCGAGAATCAGGTTCCTCGAGCTATTTTTCCGAAGACAGCTCAAGAGTAACTCTGCAACCTGCGAGACGCCGCTCAATGGATTTACGTCTGAAACCTCAATGCGATTGAGATTTTCTTTAAGCATCTACATCAACCTCACTATCTCTAAGGACATGCATATCAGGAAAATTCAATTCTGATGAGATCAGGCCAGTATCGCTGGTGGCTTACGTAGGTCAAATAGGTTATCTTTCCACCTTTTTCAGAGTACTCAGGATGTTCCTTGGCAGCGTAACAAGTGTCATCTGGCCTCGATTTTTTGCATTTGTACACAACCACAGGTTCGCTCCACGGACCCCATATGTTGTCTGCGTATCTCATGTGAATCTCCTCGAGGAATCTATATATGCCGTGTAGTTTTATGTCTCCTATGTACGGATAGAACACAATGAACTTACCCAGGTATTCGTTGTAGGAAATTGACATCTCGTTTGCATTCCCATCAAACACCAACATTGCTGCCTTTGGGTCACTTGTCCAAATTGGATTGTTACCATCCAGCCGTGCAAGGTAAGAATATTTAGTGACATCCTCTATGTTTTCAACACGGACCCTTGCCAAAGACACGCCATGAACGACCTTCCCGTTTCTCCTGCACATCTTGCTTCCGAAAATGTAGACATAACCATCTAAAACTCTTTTCAGGACACCGGTGCCGTAAGCAGCAGTTTGGTCACCTGAATCGTCCAGGTCGCAATTCCACCACAGATACTGGTATTCGGGATGATTTGCAGGATCCTTAGGAAGATTTGGATAAACAGTCGGTTTCAGACGATGAAACTCAACGAAGGGATACTCACTTTTTGCTACTCCAGCCCCAAAGACGTTGATGTCAGGCGCATTTCCCTTCGTTGGATCGGCAGGTCCGCAATCCACCATTATGCAAAAGACATACACCGCGTTCTCGAGACATATTCCGTCCATTGGCCACACTGGCCTGTAGCGACCAGCTCTGTTCGGGGCAAGAGTGGAAGGAATTATCTCCTCCGCACGTCCTTTCGTCTGACCGATGTAGAACGGAACGGTCTTAACCAATTCAGTAGCGTTTCTGGTACCCACAAAACAAGCTGAATTGGCGATCATCACGATGTTGTCTTTTGCCCATTCACTGTTCAACCACTCGTCGATCAACCGCTTTTCCGGATCATAGTCCTTTCTTTCTCTTCCGATTAATGTGTCACCAAATGTCCAGAGAACTCTTCCGTCATCCAAGGGAATAGAGTAAGCACCATCGTGACCAAGAACGGATGCCCTGTTAACGCAAAAGAGGGGTCCAACGTATTCCGCGGACTTGACAGTTACCTCGTCCATCAGTTCTCCTCCCTTCATGATCGGTCTCGCAACCAAGACAAGATTGTGTTCACTACTTGTTCAGACTGTGGACCATTCAGAAGATCGTGCTCCGAGTCTTCAAAGATCTCCAAAGTTTTCTCGACAGTAGCAATCCTCTCGTAAACGAACTTTGCTGCTTTCATGGGAACAATCGTATCCTTTGCCCCCGCGAGGATCAACGTCTTTGACCTAACTCTTCCAACAGATTGTCTTGCCAGTCGAGCCAGCTTTAGGAGCGAACTGGCCTGTGACGGCCAGTAGTAACTTAGGTACTCTTTCACCAAGTACTGGTATTCTTGTATTGGTGACTCCTCGAAATAGCCACTCGGCAACTTCTTGAAAAAGAGTGAGAGAATCGAAGATAATTTTATCTTCCATCCACTTATGAAAAGGGCGGGGGCAATCAAAACTAACTTTTTTATGTTCAGAGATGAAGCAAGAACTAAAGAAATCGCTCCGCCCATTGAGAAACCGATCGTGTGAACAGTATTACATATCGCTGAAAGATCGTAGTATGCGTCCTGAGCTGCTCTCAGCCAATCCCGCCAGTTTGTGGTGAGGAAGTCCTCTCCATTTGTCCCGTGACCTGGATATCTTGGTGCGTAGACGGTGTAACCCTGTTCGATGAGAGGGCTTACCAAGTTTCGAAAAGAATAGGGACAGCCTGTGTAACCATGCAAAAGAAGAAACCCGGTTCCCGAACCCTGCACACGTATCGGTTGACATATACCAAGTGTTTTTGTTGTTGAGAGTTTCATGGTATCACTCCTTTGCTTTTAACAACGATTACGGGGCGTAGAAAGTCTCTCGGGATCTCTGGGTCAACATGCTGTGATGTACTGATCAAGAATGAGAATCTTATCAACTTGGGGGTGTTTGGCTCTACGTCCTGAAGTTTCATGATCCCCTTGTTCTTCACTGCAGCCTCTGAATAATGTCTCAGCAGATGGAAGCTAAGGATCTTGTTTCGATCGTCGTCAAAGGGTAAATCAACCATGAAAGCCTCTCGGCTGGCAAGGACATAGTTAAATGCACCAGCATCGGCTACTACATAGCCATTCAGACATACTTCTCGAGGCCTTACAAACGGGAACAAGTCAATTTGCTTCACGTTGCCATCCGTCTCGGTACAGTAGGTTTTTGTAGTGTCACTCAGAGGAAAGCAGACGTAGTAGTTTGAGGAGTGTTTTTCGTAGGGAACATAGGGAAGTTTGTCCCTGTTCAAAAAGTACTCTACAATAACAGCCTTTTTGTAGCACGGAAGGATTATTCTTAAGTGCACAAACGGTGAACCAGGTTCGAAAGTAACGTCCAAGATCTTCTCTTGAGGATACTCCGTTGAAACAGCGGAACTTACTTCAAGAGAAAGAGTTTCGAAGGCATATTGACGTGTCGTGAAATCGGTTTGTATTTTCCCCGCTTGGTTCAAGACGAGTCTTTCAAACTGTTTGTCAAAGATGTCGAACGTGCCGTCAGAGTGGGCATCAATCCTATAAAATTCATTTTCAATTCGGTCAATTCGGTACGTCTCTTGCTTTTGAAAATGGGTCGGTCTTATTTCTTTTATCTTCACTTTGTTTTCACCAGGATTCAGCGGTACGTAAAGTTTGAACCCTCTCGAATAAGGTTCGTAGGCATTGGTTGCGGGTTCTGAGAAGTACCAGGCTACATGTTCCTTACCACTGATCTCGACGATGGCGATATCACCTACTCTTGCTGATTCGTATGGCAGTTTAACAACACATTCAGTGGGTGACCCTGCCCTGTTGATCACTATGAATTCATCTTCATTCGTTGAGCGGAACTTATTTTCCAAGAAGCGGTGAAACTCTTTGTAGGCTTCGGTAGCATAAAGCACTACTGTTTCATTCGATTCGTTGATTTGCTCAAGGCTGAGCAATCCCGGCCAGCCTGCCCCACACGCACTACTGTGTTCACCGTAGAGGAGAAGTTTTTCCAATATGCTGTCGTAGAGCGTATCGTGTTTAGATATAAGAGCGTGCTCGAGAAAATCTTTCAAGCTATCCTGAACCCATCTTGCCGTTGAAGACGAATAAGGACCACCAGTCTTGACTATCTCCCACCAGCCAGACCAGTCTCCACTGCAAGTTGGAAACTCCGAGTATCTTTTCTCCAATTCTTCAAAGAACTTAGATGGTGTGGAAACAACGACGTCCATGTTCTCATATTCAATCCTTCCAAATCTCAGAAGAGCCATTATTCCAGGCTCGTAGCCGGCATTGTCGAAAGCAACCAGAACTGGCAAGACATCATAAGGGTATCCTGAATCGCGAACAGCTTCAACGAATTGCTCAAGACCGGAAGGACTTCTGATCATTACTCCTTCTGCGTAACTGTTCTTGGTGACGTACGTGAGCACTTTACCCCCACGGGGGCCTTCCCACCAAAACACGGAAGCTGAAGGCATATTCAGAACCGATGCGTAAGCATCATTGATACCGATCATGAGGTACTTGATTCCAAGATCTTGAAGAATGTCGGGAAAATGTTCTGAAAACCCAGGTACGTCATTCTGCATGCACACCTTGGCGTCGAACCCCAACTTTCGGAGCTCTCGAAGGGGAAACTCTACTGATTCTCTCAGGGTCAGGGTGTTGAGAAAACCGGTGTGCATGTTAGCGAAAGCGCCAGCGAATTCAATTCGACCTTCCGCAACGTACTCGCGAAATTTTTCCATCTCCTCCTGGGAAGGCTTTGAATTGAGCCACTGTTGGAACTGCCAGAAAGATTCCACGGTAAAACTGAAATCTGGTATACGTTCGAGCACTTCAATGAGTTGGGAGAGCATCTTAGCGTATTGCTGAGAAACCTCTCTCTGAGTCGCCGTGAAACCAATATCTAAATGGCTGAAAGGTATTATGAACACCTTTATTCTCGCGAGCACAATCAGAGACAGAAGGATGAGAAGTGAGACCAAAAAGCGTCTCAATGTATCCCACCTCTCAGGGTGAATCCTCTGACAATTTTCTCTTGCAAGAGGAAATAAAGTACTATCATCGGAATCGATATGATGGTCGACGCTGCCATCAGCAGGTTCCACTGGGTCGAGTACCTTTGCTGGAAAGCTCGCAATCCGATGGACAACGTCCACATATCACTTTTATGTAGGTAAATCAGCGGTCCGAAAAAGTCGTTCCATACAAAGAGTATCGTGAACACACTAACTGTGATTAAAGCAGGTGTCGAGATAGGTAAGACGATTCTGGTGAATATGGTCAACTCCGATGCTCCGTCTAACCTCGCAGACTCTATGATCTCATCAGGCAGTGAGACGAAGAACTGCCTAAGCATGAAGATTGTAAACGCCCCTCCACCGAGAAAACATGGCACGATCAAGGGTAGGTAGGTGTTGACCCAACCTATCTTTGAATACATTATGTAAACGGGTATTATCAAGACTTGGCCAGGTATGAACATCGTTGCTATGGTTACTAAGAAGAGGGCTTTTCTTCCCTTCCATCTGAGCTTAGCGAATCCATAAGCTACTAAAGATCCCGTCAAAACTGTACCAACCGTATTGACTACGGTTAGGAAGACCGTATTCCTCAGGTATCTGAAGAATGGGAAAGCACGAACTGCCCTTACGTAATTTTGCCATTCCAGTCTGCTGGGAATCCATCTGATGATCATTGTTTCTTCGTCCGGCTTGAGGGATGTTGACATCATCCAGAACAACGGTATTAGAAAGATCACTGCAAATCCTGTGAGAATGATATAGACTATCACTCGTCGAAGTTGTTTGCCTTTTCGCAGCATAGTTTCTCACCTCAGTCGATTGGCGACCATCTTCTGAAAATCCTGAACACTAAGATCGTCAGAGGAACCATCAGCAGGAACATCAGCCAAGCCATAGCCGAAGCGTAGCCCATGTTTCCCTGTTTGAACGCAAGCAGGTAGATTTTCAAACTGACGAAAGTAGTCGATTCCAAAGGACCTCCACCGGTCATTATGTAGGCTTCAGTGAAAACCTGAGAAGCAGAAATTAGCCCAGTCACTATGCAGAACAGGATGATCGGTGAAACCATAGGAACCGTTATTCTCCAGAATATCTGAACGGAATTAGCACCATCCAGTTGAGCTGCTTCATAGATGCTTTTAGGTACATCTTGAAGACCTGCGAGGAGTATAACGATTATTCCACCTATACCCCAAAGGCTCATTATTATCAACGCTGGTTTGGACCAAGTAACTGAACTCAACCAGAGAGGACCATTTATCCCGAACAGAGCCAGAAACCTGTTAATCAACCCGTTTGGGCTGAAAAGCATCATCCACAAAAACATGACCGGTACTGCAGGTAGAACAACGGGCAAAAAGAAGATGGTTCTATACATGCCCATACCCTTTGCAACATTGTTCAGCAAAACAGCCAAAACCAGTGCCAAGAAAACTTTCATAAAGACAGATCCAAACATGTAGTAAAGAGTGTTGCCCAAAGCCTTCCAGAAACTTGGATCCAATTTGAACATGATGTAGTAGTTCATAAAACCTATCCAGCGTGGCGGGTTCACCATGTCGTACTTTGTAAAGCTCAAGAATGCTGAGACGATTATTGGAATAATCGTGAAAAAAGCCAAATTCAAGATCCAAGGTGATACAAAGAGATAACCTTTCATGTTTTGCTTTAACAGCTTTTTCCTCTGATGTCCTTTCATGGTTGTGTCGCTCCTGTTTGATAGGAATAATCCCCCCTGGAGCACAGGGGGGATAGTTTATTTTTTGTTTGTCAATCTGAATTTCTGGATTTCAGATTCAATAAGCTTTTGAGCATCATCCAGTGCTTTCTTTGCCGGTTTTCTTCCGAGCCTAACCTCGTCAACAGCCTTCTGAAGTTCTTCGTACCATACTGGTGCTTCCAAAACGAATGGTCTGAACTGAGAGTATTCAAGTGCTTCCACTTGCAATCGCCATTCTGGGTTCTGCATCAATGAAGGATCTTTTGCCGCTTCTATGTTGCAAACAAGTGAATTCAGCCTCTGCGCCATCATTAACTGCACTTCTTTGCTAACTAAGTAAAGAGCAAACTCGGCTGCTGCATCTTTGTTTTTGCTCCGGCTTGAAACTTCTAATGAAAATCCGTTTGACCACGTTGCCTTAACAGGGTACGGTATATGGGTTACTCCGTAGTTCAAGTTTGGAGCGAATATCTTGATGATTGCAGCGTACTGACCAACTTGAATGACCATACCGAGCTTTCCAGCCAAGAATGCATCGGCACCCCAACCGTACGTAGCATTGAACTGTTCCAACTCTTTTATACCCAGTTTGTTGAGCATGCCTATCCATTCTTCGAGTGCTTTTACTACGGTTGGATTGTTGACACTGATGTTCCCTTTATTGTCGAGGAACGTGCCACCCGTACCCCAAACATACATCCAGAAGTAGGATTGTCCGTAGATAGGATTAAAGCCAAGGACATCGTAAGTTCCCTGTGGTGATTTTTTATCGATCTTGCTCGCGTATTCCCACAGTTCTTGCCACGTCGAGGGTGGTTTATCTGGATCAAGGCCAGCTTGCTTGAATAAATCTTTGTTCCAGTACAGCAGTCTCACATCGGTCTCAAATGGTAATGCATAGAACTTATCTTCCCACTTGCACATGTTCAATGGTACTGTGAAGAAACTCTTCTCAGGAACGATTCCCTTTGCTTTGATATAGGGAGTGAGGTCGGCGAGAACCCCCTTGTATGCTCTGCTTGGTACGTTGCCTAGGTCGTGCATGAAGATGTCTGGTTCCTGACCTGCAGCCATGGCGACTCCCAATTTGTCCCAATAATCCCAGAAAGATATTGCGAGGGCCTCAACTTCTATCCCCAGTGTGTTGTTCGCGTTGAAGCGACCGATGATTTCGTCCATGACTTCCTTGCCCGGACCGGAATCGTACATGTGCCAGAAAATGATTTTTGTCTTCGACAACGAGATGGTTGGAAGCAGTAGAAGTAGAATTGCCGTGACAAGGACGATCCTGAAGACCAGCCTCATGGTTTCACCTCCGAATTAGTAAGGATTGGTTACGTACTAATGCTATCATGTTTACTGGGTGTTGTCAAGACTGTCAACTCTGCTCACGAGTTTGTAATATGCTTAAATGTAGAAGCACTGTCAGAACAACGTGGAGGTCTGTAGCAGGCAGAGCTGACGATCTATCAAGGACAAATGAGTCAGGTTGTGCAGTCCTGACACTTCGGAACTCGCCTCATGAACGACATGCGCGAGACTAACGTGTGGCTGACGTCCCTTCTGAGAGTTTTGTGGCGGCTTTGGGGATTGTTTCAGAAATGCACGTGAGTTTGCTGGGGATGAACGTATCGAAGCGGATGAACCTATACTATAATAACATCAACAACCACTCTGAAAGGGGGGAAATTCATGAGGAACAAGTTGCTTGCTCTGTCGGTGCTTTTAGTTGCGACGGTCTACCTCGCTGCTAACTACGTAATCTACTACGACTGCACACATGATTACAAGACCAGTATTCTGGTATCGAATCTGAGCGATGAGAAGGCGTACTTCAGGGTGACGGTGTACGATTCCAGTGGTCAAAAACTGTGGAGAGAAAGCTACAACAGACCACCTTATGGCTCGGTGTTCATAGACCTGTCAAACGTTGTGAGCCAGGCTGAGAGCAGCTGGGGATTGGTGCTCATTCAGTGCGAACAACTTCTGCATGTCACCGCTCTGTATTATGAGGCCGAGGGTACTCTGCTCAACAGTAACCACATCATCGAGCCTCTCAACTTCTTAGAGGATGCCAAGTACTACTGGTACTCTGCTGGTTATGTGAACGCTCAGGAATCACAACCAAGTTTGATCCTGGTCAATCCGAATGAAAACACCATCGACGTGGTACTGTGGATCTACGATGAATCCGGACAGCTTGTCGAGGACCTCGAAGGCGAGATAGAGCCTTTCGCTGCCGCTTACGTCAATTTGATGAAGTATTTGCAACAGGGTAGCGGGATCGTCGACGTCAGAACCACAATGCCGATCCTGCTGGCAGTTGAGTGGTACGAAGATGGGTTACTCTGGAATATCAACAACATAGTTGATTGGTACACGACAACAAGCTGGTAGGTTCGAAAAAGAACACGTCAGCAGCGCGATTTGTTGATCGCGAGCTCTGAGCAGTTTGCGCGCGACAGTTCAGCTGAGATGAATTCAACGATTGTGCATTCTCGTTCAACATGGCGTTGCTGTCGAGTGGATGGTATGGTCTCGAGTTCGGTGATTGAGTGTAACACTGTGAAATATTTGTTGCTCAACGAATCCCTCGAGAAACTGGCTCTATGAGTGCGATCTGGTATAATCTTTGATGTGGATTGTGATCTATCAGAATGAGGGGGATTCGGAATGAGGGATTTTCTCTACAGCCTTGGTTCGTTCAGTTCGGGTTTGCTGTCCAATCCCATCTCGACCTTCGCCATTTTCTACTATGTCGATGTTCTGAAAGCACCGGTGGAGAAGATCAGTTTAGTGATGCTTTTGTACGGTCTCTGGAATGCAATCAACGATCCTCTGTTCGGCTATCTTTCGGATATCACAAAAACTCGCTGGGGAAGACGAAGGCCATACATCTTCTTTTTCTCACTGCCACTCGCGCTGAGCTTTGCGCTCTTTTGGGCTCCACCCTTCGACAGTTCCAGACCGACGGCTTTGGTTCTGTACTACGGTGTCATGATATTCCTTTTCGATACCTTCTTCACCATAGTGATACTGAACTGGACGGCCCTTTTTCCGGAAATGTATCCGACACTGGAACAGAGGGCTAAAGTTTCCGCACTGCGGCAGATCTTGGGCATACCGAGTCTGCTCATAGGTGTCGCGGCCACGCCAGTGATCGTCGCGAAACTCGGCTGGCAGAAAATGGGTGTGATCTTCGCGATTGTCGGTGGTTCGTTGCTGTATCTCTCGTTGCTGGGTGTGAGAGAGAATCCCAGATACTACAGGAAGGAGAGCCTGAAGCTTGGCGAAGCCATCAAGCACACCTTTCTGAACAAATCTTTCGTCACGTACGTTTCCGCTTCCTTCTTGCTTCAGTACACCTACACTGCCCTTCTCGCCGCACTGCCCTTCTACGCCAAGTATGTTCTGAGGCTGAACGAGACACAGACAACATTCTTGCTCGCACTGATATTCATCTTCACCTTCTTACTGGTGCCCATCTGGCAGAGATTCACACCCAAACTCGGCGCGAAGAAAACGATGATGGTCTCGATGATACTCTGGGCGATCCTTCTCAGTGGATTTGCCTTCATCAGGACCTTAGCCCAGGCTCTGATACTGGCTTGCTGTTTAGGAGTAAGCCTTGCGGGAGCATTCATCATTCTTGACATCATGATAGCCGAGATAGCCGACGAAGACGAGGTCAAAACGGGTAGAAGGAGAGAAGGCATGTACTTCGGTGCGAACGCACTCATCATAAGACTTGGAATATCGTTGAACTCTTTGATCATGGGTTTGGTTCTTTCAAAGAGTGGCTACGATCCGAACCTTGGAGTGGACCAACAGCCAGCGAGTGCCATCTTTGGAATCCGGGCTCTGTGCAGTGCCATACCGATTGTTGCCACCCTCGTGGGCGTGCTCGTGCTCAGAAAGTATCCACTCGAAGGGAGCTACCTCGAGCAGATCAAAGAAAAGCTGAAGCAAATGCACAAGGCAGAGGCGTGACTGAACGAGGTACTATAGGTCTGAACTATTTTTCTGAGCGCAGTTCTTCATTCTGTAGAGCATCTCGTCGGCTTTCTTGATCGCGTTCAGATAGCTCTGCCAGTCTGTGAACGATTCGACACCATACGAGAAGCTGACTGGATGTTCGAATGGATTGGTCGAATCTATATACTCAGCCATTCTTTCTGCAAGTTTTTGTGCAGTTGTTGCATCCGTGTCCGGCAGAACCAACAGGAATTCGTCGCCACCGAATCTGATGGCGAAATCCGTTGATCTCGTGTTCTTCTTGATGACGTCTGCGAAATACTTCAGTACCGAATCTCCGTGCAAATGCCCGTATTTATCATTGATCTGCTTGAAACCGTTGAGGTCCATCAAGAGAAGTGCAGATTTTCTTTGATTCAAATCTTGCCTCTTCGTGTGCGATTCTATCCACTCGTTGAAGAAGTGCCTGTTGTACAAACCAGTGAGTGAATCTCGGTATGCGAGTTCTTCGTATTTTCTTTTCTCGTTCATCAGTGAACTGAACAGAAATTCAAAGGGTTCAGTGAGTGCCTTGAGTGCCATCATCCTCAATAGAACGTAGTACGATACGAATCTGAACAAATGGCCGAGCATGTTGAGAAAGCCATACACGTCGGTGTAGAGAGTGAAGGACAGCTCGGCAGCCATGGTGAAGAAGAGAGCGTAACCGTAAGCCTTTTTGATCGGGCTGATCTGTGGATCCTTCGTTCTGGCAAGTTTGGCATACGCGGCTAACAACAAGAAGACCATGAAGTACTCCATCATTACTTTGAAGGACGTCAGACCCTTGCCGGGAACGAAACAGTCGGGAAAAAAGCCAAGTGCAACAGATGTGATACCAGCTGGCATCACAACAAAAAGGGTGAAAACAAAAACTGAGTTCTTCAAGCGTGGAAAGAAGAGGATGACAAACAGACCAGCTGTTTCAATGAGCCTTCCAAGGATCCAGAGCTGTGTCGGATGGTTCGCCGTCCAGTTTGGGAAGACACCCATGCCCTTGTAAGCGAGCGTGTGCAAGAGGTCCACAATCGATACAAAAGCGTACAGCCAGCCCAGTTTGTACAATAAATCGTTTTTGGAGATCCTTCTCAGACCGATGCCTAAGATCGCCATGATAACTGCTGCTACGATGGCTACAAATTCAATGACTGTGTGGAACAAAAGATAATTCTTCCTTGAAAGTAGCCACAACACAACAAGCCCTGATACAAG
>DOKY01000039.1 GCA_003510135.1 Pseudothermotoga sp. | reverse complement strand
AGCGCAGCAGATAGAAGAGATGACGCATGCGGTGAAACAACAGGCAAGCGCATCACAGAACGTGAGTGGTTTGTCGGAAGAACTATCTTCCATAGCGGAGAGCTTGGTGGAACAGGTGAGAAAGTTCAAAATATGAGAAGCTTTCTGAAACTTCGAAGGGGCGCGAGAGTGCCCCTTCTTTCAAAAAGCAACGTTTCACATTCCCAGGTAAGCTTTCTTTACCAGATCGCTTTCGAGCAGTTCCTTACCGGTTCCGTGCGCCACGATCCTGCCGGTCTGTAGCACGTATCCTCTATCGGCCATTTCGAGAGCCTCTTGAACTTTCTGCTCGACCAGAAGTATCGTGACACCCTTTTCTTTGTTTATCTGTTTCAGTGTCTCAAGAACCTTGTCCACCATCATGGGCATCAAACCCAGAGACATTTCGTCAACGAGCATCAATTTGGGTTCCGCCATGAGGGCTCTACCGATGGCCAGCATTTGCTGTTCTCCTCCGGAAAGCGTCTCGGCCTTTTGATCTTCCCTTTCCTTCAATCTCGGGAAGAGTTCGAAAACCTCGTTCAGCAATCTGTTCACCTTCGCCCTGTCGTTCAGCGTGTAGGCACCCATGAGCAAATTGTCTTTGACGGACATTTTACCGAAAACGTGCCGACCTTCTGGCACGTGGGCTATACCCAGTCGAACGATCTCGTGCGCGGTCAATTTGTGAATCTGTTTTCCCTCGAACTCTATCTCACCGGATATGGGTTTCAACAATCCTGAGATGGTTCTCAGAATCGTGGTCTTGCCAGCCCCGTTGGAACCCACAATTGCGACGAACTCTGCTTTGTTGACCTCAAGAGAAACGTCAAAAACCACAGGAACTCCGTCATAGCCCGTGGTCAAGTTTTTTACTTTTAGCATAGTATCTCTCCCCCAAGTACGCCTTGATGACCTCTTCGTTGTTCGTGACTTCAGCCGGTTCACCTTCGGCGATCTTTTTCCCGGCGCTGAGTACGATCACCCTGTGAGATATGGGCATTATCGCCTCCATGATGTGCTCCACGATCAAAAGGGTTATTCCAGCCCTGTTGAGCTTGATACACAGTTCCATGGCTTCCTTTATCTCGGACTGATTCAGCCCGGCCATCGCCTCGTCGAGCATGATCATCTTGGGTCTGGTGGCCAGCACGCGTGCTATCTCGAGCCGCTTTTTGTCTGCCGTGGTCAGGCTACCGGCAAGCATGTTTCTTTTTTCCCAAAGGTGTGTCAGTTCGAGCACCTCGTCCGCTATCCTTTCGGCTTCTTTCTTACTGGAAGATCTCAGAAACGCTCCGGTGAGTACGTTGTCTCTGACGGTCATATCTTTCAGAGGTTTGACAATCTGAAAAGTTCTGGTCAGGCCCATCATCGTTATCTGGTGTGGGGGCTTACCGGTTATATCCTTTCCTTCGAAGAAGACCTTCCCGCTGAATGGCTTGTAAAAACCGCTTATGCAGTTGAAAAGCGTGGTCTTGCCGGCGCCGTTCGGTCCAATCAAACTGACGATTTCGCCTTCGTTCACGGAAAAGGAAACGTTGTCGTTCGCGACGAGGTTACCGAACTTCATGGTGATTTTCTGCACCTCAAGCATTACTCTTGCCATAGTTGAGCCTCCTTCTGCTGCGTTTTCTCAGAAGTCCCAGTATTCCCCTCGGTTCGAAAACCACAACGATGACTATCAGAATGCCGTAGATCATCAAATCGATACCCTTTCCCGTTCCGCCAAGCAAGGTTCTCGTATACTCTGAAAGAGGTATGAGTATCGCCGCACCGATGATCGGACCGTAGACGCTACCAAGGCCACCGAGAACCGTCAGCAGAACGATCTTCATCGAAACGTCAAGACCAAAAACCATGAATGGATCTATGTAGAGTATGTACTGCGCATAGAGTGTGCCGAAGAGCGCTGTGAGCATCGAGCTCACAATCATCGCGAGCAGTTTGTATCGGGCAGTGTTTATTCCGAGTGCTTCGGCGGCTTCGTGGCTTTCTCTTATCGCTTTCAAATAATAGCCCATCTTGTTGCGCTCAATGGCTACAGCCACGAACAGGACGAAAACGAAAAGGCCATAAGCTATGAGCACGTACGGGATCTTCGAACGGTGAAACTGCATCGCCCAAAAACTGTCCGGAACCACCGGAATGGAAATGCCTGTGGCACCCTCAACGTAGTCCCAGCTGACAAACAGCTGCTTTATGATCTCAGCTACCGCGAGCGTCGCTATGGCGAAGTAGTGACCTTTCAGTCTAAAGCACGGATAACTGACCAAGAAAGCCACAATGCCAGCGAACAATGCCCCCAGTATCATGCCGATCCATGGTGAAACGTTGAATTTGTAAAAGAGCACCGTGGAAGTGTAGGCACCTATCCCGAAGAACGCAGCGTGACCGAAAGATGTCTGTCCTGCAAATCCAGTGATGATGTTCCACGCTTCGCCGAGACCTGCGAAGATCAGCATCATAAGCATGACGTGCTGAAAGTTCACGTCTTCGACCACAAGAGGCAGGATCAAAAGTAACGCCAGGATAACGAGTAGCGGTGTTTTCTTCATCCACTTTCACCACCCAAAAAGCCCTTTGGGCCTGAACTGCAGTACGAGCAAGTATATGAGGAAAGCTATTGCGTACTTGAACTGGGTACCGAGATAAAAACCACCTATCGTCTCAGCGAGTCCGATCATGATGCCCGCGTAGAAGGCGCCCCATATGTTTCCGAACCCACCCAGTGCGACGATCACAAAAGCCAGAAGACCGTACATCGCACCCGACTCCGGATAGACCGGGAAAATACCGGAGAGCAAGGTTCCCGCAACACCGACGCAGATACCGGAGAGGGCAAAGGTAAACATGTACACTTTCTCCGTATCAACGCCCATCAACTCTGCGATCTCCCTGCTCTGCGCCGTTGCTTGAATGGCCTTTCCAAACTTCGTTTTCTTTATGAACAAAGCCACCGCGAGAGTCATGCCGATGCTTCCAAGGGCCGCCACGAGCTGTGGCAGACCAACGATCACATCAGAGATTATCAGTCTCTTGCCGGAAAGGATCGATTCTCCGACGAACCTGTAGTTCGGACTCCACAAAAACTGGGCCAAGTTTCGTATGAACAAGCTCAAGCCAAAGGTGGCAAGCAGAGCCATGAGGCCGGGTGCGTTCAGCACGCGTTTGATGACCAGTTTGTAAGTGAGAAGCCCGATCATACCGGCCACGAAAGCGGCGATTGGGAGTGACACGAGCGGGTCCCACTTCAAAAGGGCGTACAGCCAGAAGACTGTGTACATCGAGATCATCATGAAATCTCCGTGCGCAAAGTTTATTATGTCCATCAATCCCCAAACGAGCGTCAGACCAACTGCGACAAGGGAATAGACACTTCCAACCAACACGCCTGTAACAACGAGTTGTGCGAGCATGCTCATCCCCTTCCAGATTTTTTAAGGGGGGGCAAGTGCCCCCCTATCACTCACCTCTTTTTCCAGTCCGGGAACTGTGGCACTGGTTCGTGTGTCTGGTACTGTTCCGGCCAGACGGCTTCGTACACCCCATTGAAGATCTGTGTCATCACTGAGGCCGAGTAAATGTTCTGCCCGTCCGGACCGAACTTGATTTTTTCCGACACGAAATAGGGAGCTTCGAAGGTGTGGGTCTTCAAAACCTCTAGGATCTTCTCTGGTTCAGTTGTACCGGCAATGTTGATCGCTTCGGCTATGACGAGCGCAGAAGCGAAGTCCTCCAGAGTTGGGCCATCGATGTCGACGCCGGACTTTGCCTTGTACATCTCGTTGATTTTGGAGAGGATCGGCATCTTTGCGAACAGGGCAGGCGTCGTGGCGTTCGTTCCAGCGAAATAATCTGCGTCTTTACCGAGGTTCACAACAAACTGCGGGTCCTGATATCCACCACAGTAAGAGAGCACGACTTTTGGAACCACGTTGAACTCTTTGTACTTTTTGACGAACATGGTCATGTCACCGATGTAAGACGCGTGGAAGATCGCATCCGGTTTGGCCGCTTTGATTTTCTGGACCTCTATGTCGACGTTGGTCGCGCTCACCGGGTACTTCACGTCGGCCACGAGGCTGAATTCAGGAAAGTCCTTGATCTTTTCTTTCACCATGAGCGCCGCGTGCACTCCGTACTCGTTGTCTATGTACACGACGGCAACTCTCTTGATGTTGGCGTTGTACTTCTCGTTCAAGTATCTGAGATAGTTGAAGAAGAAGACAGTTTCCATACCATCGTGTGGCGCAATCCTGAAGAACCATTTCAATCCTCTCTCCGTGAGGGCTGCGGAGCTCGAAGACCCAGCAACGAAGGGTATACCGTACTTCTCAGCGATCTGGCTCGCCGGCTTTGTACAGGAGGACTGGTAACAACCGATGAGTGCTACAACTTTTTCGTTTCTGATCAATCTCTCAGCTTCTGCCATGGCCAGCTCAGGGTTACCCTGGTGGTCTGCGAAAACGAACTGTACCTTTGCTCCATTGAGGTTCGGCAGCCCTGCGGATTTGGCAAGCGAGAGGTTGATCTCAGGATAAACACCGTTGATGATTTCCTGTGCGACCTCGACTGCGTACTTGATCTTCACCCCGGTTGCAGCGGCTGCACCTGTGAGTGGAAAGATGGCCCCGATCTTGATTACCTCCTGTGCCATAACGACAAAACTCAGCAGTACCACAAGGACCGCTAACAGCTTTCTCATACGGACACCTCCCTGAGTTTGAAATGTTGTGGGGACGTTAAGTTTCCGACATGACCCTTTCGATTATAACTTTTTTGATGCGAGTGTGTCAAAGAATCGTTTGCGCACTCTCGAGAACGTGTCTTGCACGATTCTTTGATATGAGATCCTGAAAGCAACATTTTCTGAAAAAATCGGAATGTTCCGTGTTCATTTCATCGTGGCAGAATGTTGATGTGAGGAGAGCAGAGCTGATGAATCGAAGATGGACCTTTGTGCTGATGACGATCCTGATTCTCTGGACTGGTGTCGTGCTTTACTTCGGCACAAGAAACGCAGTTGTCTCGTCAAAGCAGACCCGCTGGGCCTACAACGTCTTGAAGAAGATCGATCAAATGCTGGATCTTTCTGGAACGAAGCTTTTCATAAAGATCAGAGATGGCCTGAACAGACTCTGGTTCGGAAACAGGAAGATGCCCACGGTGGAACTCGTCAGAAAATCTGCACACTTTGGACTCTACATGGTCCTAAGTATTGTTTCTTTCTGGTTCGCTCTCGTCTACTCACGCAAAGTCCTCATGGCTGTGCTCGTTTCGATTTCTCTGCCAGCGCTTGTGGCGAGCATGGATGAGTACCTTCAGCAGTTCAGAGGAAGAGGCGCTTCTTTGAACGATGTCATGATAGATGTATCCGGTGCCGTGACCGGCACGGTATTCTGTTTGGTTGTATTTGCTCTCATCAGGTTAATACAGTTCTTTCTGTCGAAAAGGGCTCAACGGAAGGAGGTTTAGAACGTGGCGAAGAAGCTCGTTGTGAAAGACAGGGAAAGGTGCATCGGATGTTATTCATGTATGTTTGCTTGCACGAGGACCTGGTATGAAGCCGTGGGCATAGAGAAGTCAGCCATGAGAGTGAAGAACTATCCGGGGGTTGAAGGGGCGTTCTCGGTGCGTGTGTGTCAGGCTTGCAGGGATCCAGAGTGTGCCGCGGCGTGTCCAACTGGAGCGCTCAGAGTTTCGAAACGTGGTTTCGGTGTTGAACTGGTGAAGGAACTGTGCACACACTGTCGAGAATGTATCAAAGCCTGTGCGGCGAACGCGCTCCAGTGGGATGAACAGGAAAAATTGCCCATCGTGTGTCACCACTGCGGCGTGTGTGTCCGCTACTGTCCGACCAAAGTCCTCGCCATGGAGGAGGTGAGATGATGTACAGAATGCTGTCCGTAGACCTGACGAGTGGAAAGGTCGAGGAAAAGGAAGTGAGTGAACTGTTTCGAACCTTCATTGGTGGTACGGGCGTGCTGACTTATCTTGCGATGCAGGAAATCACAAAAGATTTGGATCCGTTCTCCGAAAAGTCCCCGATTTACTTCGCGATAGGTCCTCTGAACGGTTATTTTCCAAGCATGTCGAAGACCGTTGCGATGTTCAGGTCCCCCCTGACTGGAGATCTCGGCGAATCGCATGCAGGTGGAAGGCTCTCCCTCGCGATGCTTTCGGCCAACGTTCACGTTCTCAGGATCACCGGCAGGGCTGAAAAACCCGTGTATCTGTCCATAGACGATGATAGCGTGAAACTTGTTCCCTGCAGTTCGCTCTGGGGTCGAAGCGCACTCGCGACTGAGAGAATTCTCAGAGAGAAGGAAGATCACAGGAAGGGGAAAAAGAGCATCGTCAGGATCGGACCAGCAGGTGAAAGGCTTTCCCCCATAGCTGCTGTTACCGTGGATTCTTCAAGGCACTTCGGAAGGTTGGGCCTCGGTGCAATCATGGGTTCAAAGAATTTGAAGGCAATCGTTGTGTCAGGAAGCAACTGTCCGGAACTGAAGGATAAAAGATCGTACCAGTCGCTCTACGATCGAATCTTTCAGGAACTCATCGGGAGTGAAAACACCTATAAATACAGAGATCTCGGCACGGCGGCAAACGTGGTTCCGCTTTCGAAGATAATGGGTCTTCCGACACGGAACTTTTCTCAAGGCTTCTTCGAAGGCGCTCAGGGAATAAGTGGCGAGTATTTCGCAGACCATGTTCTCGCACAGCAGATCTCCTGCGCTCACTGCCCCATAGGATGCATTCACATGGGAGTTTTGAGAGAACTGTTCGCCGATCCACATATGTACAAAGCTTTGAAGACCTCCTACGATCACGAGCTCATTTATTCATTGGGCTCGAACGTCAGCGTTTCGAAGGCGGAAAATGTGCTCAAACTCATCCATTTCGTTGAACGGCAGGGCTGGGATGCGATAAGCATTGGTGTTGTGCTTGCGTGGGCGACTGAAGCGTTTCAGAGAGGTTTCATCACGCTGAAGGAGACCGAGGGGCCCGCTCTGAACTTTGGTGATGTGGAAACTTATCTGAAGGTTCTTGAGAACATCGCACTCGGGAAAAACGAATTCTACAGAGATCTCGAAAAAGGTACCTATCACTGTGCTAAGAAGTACGGTGGTGAAGACTTCGCCATCTGCTTCAACAAGAACGAAGCTCCCGGGTACATGACCGGTCCGGACGCGTTTGTCGGTTACGCGGTGGGTGTGAGGCATTCACATCTGGATTGTGCAGGATACAGCGTCGATCAAAAGTATCTGGGACGTTCTGAAGACATCGAAAAAGAGGTCAGGGCAATGTATGAAGAAGCCGTCTGGCGTGTCCTCACCAACAGTTTGGTGATGTGTTTGTTTGCGCGTGGTGTCTACACCCCACAGAAGGTGGTCGAGTGTTTGAACGCTGTCGGATTCGATATCGACGAATCGAAGATGAACCAGATTGCCCACACCGTGCATGGGATGAAATACTCGCTCAAGGAAAGTCTCGGATTCGCTTTTGCTGATCTGACTCTTCCAAAGAAATTGACCAGTGTCTACACGAGCAGAGGAAAGATGAGTGAGGCGGACTTCAAAAAGAGGATCGAACCCTACCAGAGGTTAGTGGAGGAAGACAAATCTCTCGCATCACGCGCATTGTGAGCCCTGTTCGGCAGGATTGAGGTCAGCCAGAGCAAGGTGTAACTCGAGGCCAGGACCATGCCGATGAATATGAGCGCTGCGATGTGTGCATGAACCCTCATTGGAGAAAACAAAAGCACGCAGAAGTCCAGAGCGACACCGAGAGCGTTGCAATGATAGGCCTTCGGGTGAACAGATAAGCTTGCTCGAGAGAACCATGTTTCAGGATGCACAACAGAAGTGTATCGCATAGTCTATCCCTGCACCGAGTATGATGTTCATGATACATGCACTTGTTGCGTCAATGGGACTTTCAACAGTCCCGTCGCCTCGTACAGGCTCAGCAACGTCGCCGCGATGGGCAGACAGCTCAAAAGACCGAGTTTGAAATTTTTCAGCGTGAGCCCCATCATGAGCGCTATAACGAGCAAGGCAAACACCAGACTCGTTCGCAAGTTCTGGATCACGAACCTGTCCATCTCCATGTACTTGAAATCTTCGCCAGAAAGCTTGATGGACCTGATCGAACCGCAAGCAAATGAAGAGACGGTTTCTTCGATCTGCCTGTAGGTCCTGCTGTCTACTCGTTTTGGAAAGGCAATCACGGGAGCAGAATTACTTTTGCGGTCGAACAGAGTCCCTTCGGGCAACAGCATCGAAATCAGGTTCCTCAGAGGCTGTGGAAATAATTCGTACAAATCCAGAATCGAGGAGGTCCTTTCGCAGTGATCTATCAAACGGTCCCGCACCTCTTTCAGGACCTCGAGACCTTCTTGACTTTGATCATCCATATTCATATCGACCTTAAGAAAAACGGGCACCTTTATGCCCGCAGCGGCTTCCACCACGCGAGTTCCTTTCATGACTCTGGAACTGGTCCTGAAGAACAGCAGGGGGTGAAAATCCGCGCGTACCCTGCCAATGAAAAAGCGAAAAAACGCGAACAGTGCGAGGAAAATCAGCAACTTCGTTCTTCTCTTCGTCAGGCTTTTTTCGATCATATCAGGCGTTCTTCTGTCTTCGATGAGTGTGACTGTCGGTGGCAAAAACACGAAAGCTTCCACACCCGCTGCGCCGCTCGGGCCAATCTCCCTCATCACCGGGGAACTTGTGAGGCCAAGGCTCAAAAATCCAACCAGTGTGGTCAGAACGGTCATGAACAGTGCGAAAAAAGTCTCCTTGAACGCCCTGTAAGATCTTTCGTATCTGCTCGGATCTTTCAGAGTCAGGGACCTGTTCACGTAGTGGAGCGCCGCAGAGCTTCCCATTATCAACGTTATGAACGGCATCAGAACGTTCTCCATACTGATCGGTTTGCCTATCGACGCGTACAGACCGAACAGGTAGATGGTAGCCAGAATGCTGGGAAGAAACGCGAGCAATGCGGCCCAGAGACGCTTTGAGTGTGAGGTAAAAGATCACGAACATGATCGTGAAAGCAACTGGAGTGAGGTACATGAGAATCATTCAAACGCAGTCTATCGCCATCGCACCGATGTACGAAATTCCGAAGACCAGACCCTCCCTCGACTTCACCATCCGATAGATGCTTCTCGAAGTATCTTCAGGACCTTTAGAGATGAACGTCACGAGCAGAGCATAGTCGCGCCCTTCGTGCTGTCCAACGAGCCTGAACCGCTGAGCAAGGGACGTGTTGCTGGCCATCGTGAAGGGAAATTCAAACGGATTGATCACCATGAAAACACCCAAAAGATCTCGAAGCTCTCGAGCCACATCGTTTATCTCGTCTCTTGTCCTGTGACCCCCCTCCCACTACTGAAGTAGTGGGCTTTCCCCTTCAACATTAACATCCCTATCGCAGTTCCAGCCACATTCACACTTAATAACTCTATCTGCAGAGAATCGGCTTTGCTCACGACTTACTTTCCCTTCTGTTCTTCTGTTGTACACTACCATCATTAGAAAAACTGCAATATATCTAACGAAAAAGCTGCCTTTCATCCCACCCTTGAAAGAGTACACTTTCACGGCGGGCTCTCGTAATGCCGAAAGAATCCCAAGAAACAACATGAGAGTGAACGCGACCCACGGCTTTCTGATCCATATCATCTTCTTTTCCTTCCCTGGTAGAATTCTAATTGCAAAAGGAGGTTATAAGAACAATGAAACTGACAGACACACATGCACATCTGCATTTTCGCCAGTTCGAGAAGGACCTGGAGCAGGTGCTTCAGAAGCTCGACTCACACAACTTCTCCTTTGTCATCAACGTGGGCATAGACATCGAAGATTCCAAAAAGGCACTTTCTCTGAGCGAGAAACACGATAAAATCTACTGTTCGGTTGGTGTCCATCCCCACGAAGCGGCGAATGTCCCAGAGAACTTTTTGCAAGTATTTGAAGAGCTGATCGAACACAAAAAGGTTGTCGCGATTGGAGAATGTGGTCTGGATTACTACAGGATGCTGTCTTCCAAAGAGCAACAACGAAAAGTTTTCGAGGAACAGCTGAAGTTTGCGAAAGATGTCGATCTGCCTGTGATCGTTCATGTCAGGGACGCTTACGAGGAAGCGTACGAGATCCTCAGTCGCGTGGGATTGCCAGCGAGAGGCGGTGTTGTGCACGCCTTCTCTGCGGACGAAGAATGGGCGATGAAGTTCGTTGAACTCGGCATGTACATCGGCATAGGCGGTCCGATCACATACCCGAAGAATCACACGTTAAGAAGGGTTGTTGCAACTATCGGAATCGAAAACATCCTGAGCGAGACGGACTGCCCTTACTTGGCTCCCCAACCGGTAAGGGGCAAGAGGAACGAACCGATCTACGTCAGATTCGTAATCGAAGAGATCGCGGGGATCTTGGACATGGACTTTGAGGATGTTGCAGCTGCTCTCACGAACAACGCGGAAGAGTTGTTTATGCCTTGATGTTTCCGATTTTGTAGAACCATCTCATCGCCGGAATTGAACTCAGCAGACTCGCGGTGAAGATGAAAGCTGATGTCAAGAACACCCACCTGTGTCCGAGCCTTCCTGCGATCTGTGTTGACACAACGGGAACGAAGGTTCTGCTGAAGATGTTCAATCCCTGGAAGAAGCCTTCCCATCTACCCAACTCCTTTGGGGATAGACTTATCTTCACCGTTTCCTTGGCGGGAAACCACAGGATGAATCCAAGTCCCATGATCGTGTGTGAAGCGAAGAAAACGTACACATTTGGCACGAACCAGAGTGCGAAGGTGACGATGATCAGCACAGAGCCGATGATCAGATTCCTGACAGTGTTGTTCCTGGTCTTTCTTTTCCAAAGGTACGATGCGACCACCGAGGCAGAGAAGATCATTTCGAACAGGAAGGGCGAGGAGCTGTCCAGATTGAAACGGTCCATGAGATAGTACGAGATGATGAGAAAACTGGAAAAACTGAAGGCCATGTATGCGAGATACTGATGCAGCATTATCGAAATGAAGGCACCATTCACGCTCGTGGCCGTCACGTGATGTTCGTGAAGACTCGAACCGCTCTGAACACGTGGCAGGATTTTCAAAAAGGAGAAAGCGTAGAAGATGTTCGTCACGAAGATCAGGAAGAATATTGTCGAGAGAAATCTGAGATCCTTCATGTACTTGGACAGAACAAACACCAGGAAAAAGTAAACGATGGCCTTCGTGAACTCAGTGATGAGAAACTGCAACGAGTAAATCTCTTCACGTTTTTGCGGCGGAAAGAGCGCCCTTTCATACATCACCTGGCAGGGATACAAAACGTCGGTGACACCCAGCAAAAGCTGTGCTGCTACGAATCCATAGACGTTACGTGCCAGGACAAAAAGGATACTTCCCGTGGCGAAGAACATCCTGGCGAGCGCATAGCCATAGTTCACGCTTATACTTTCGAACTTTCTGCCTAAAACGTAAGTGAGAATGGCTTGAAAGATGTAGGAAAAGCTGAAAAGCCAACCGAGTTCTTGAATGGAGATGTTCAAAACCTTGCCGAGCGTCGGAGCCGCGATGAGCGCGGAGAAAGAAAACCCGCTCACAGAATAGAAGAGAAGATAAAGCTTGATTCCCTTCGGTAAGTCCCTCCACATCGTTATCACCTGCTTCTTCTCAGCGTTAATCTAAGAGTAAATAACTCTACACTTGAAATGGAAAGAGCTTTTGATAGAATAATTAGCGATAACTGAACTGGCGCTCCGGCGTAGCTCAACCGGCAGAGCGGGTGGCTGTTAACCACTAGGTTGCAGGTTCGAGTCCTGCCGCCGGAGCCAAGTTTCGAATGAATTTCCTGATTAGTAGGTGGGTCACGAACCCACCTCTTTTTTGTCGTGTGTTTTCGTTCAGTTAAAGAAGCGGGCGTGAAAAACCGCTCCAGAAAGGAGCGGTTCTTCCTTCGAGATTCATTCAAAGAGAATAGAACACTCTGGCGCCCCCAAGGGGATTCGAACCCCTGCTTCTGGCTTGAAAGGCCAGTGTCCTAGGCCGCTAGACGATGGGGGCTCAACCAAGCCTATATTACACTATCTCGTTGAAATGGTCAAGAGGGTTGTTCAGAACGTTGAAAAGATGGCATAGTGTGGCCTCGTTTTGAACCACTTCTGTGCCTTTGCTTCAGGGCGGCTGCTTTTTGTTGCTTTATCAGGTCTCGAATTTGTTGTCTGCTGGCTTACAATCTAAGTGGGTTTGCTATGAGAGCTGAGATCACGACGAAATGGAGGGACAATCGTGAATCAAGTGGAAGCTCTGGTGGAGATCCCGAAGGGAAGTCGTAACAAGTACGAGTTCGACGAAAGGCTTGGTCGAATCCGGTTGGACCGTGTGCTTTATTCACCCTTGCATTATCCTACCGATTATGGCTTCGTTCTGAACACTTTGGCTGAGGATGGAGATGCTCTGGACGTTCTCATTGTGACCTATGAGCCAACGTTTCCCGGATGCATTGTTCAGGTTCGACCCGTTGGAGTGCTGAAGATGCAAGACGAACGGGGACGCGATGAAAAGATACTTGCGGTGCCCACAGTGGATCCCCGTTTCGACGATATCGAGGACCTGACGGATTTGCCGCGACATCTTCTTCTTGAGATCGAACATTTCTTCACGGTGTACAAAACTTTGGAAGAAAAATCTACAGAGATTCTCGGCTGGCAGGGGCGCGAAGAGGCATGGCGATTGATTCATCACGCTCAGGAACGTTTTAGCGAGCAAAGTTGAATAAGGCGTGAGCCTCGAAGCACAACTATCAAGAGTGTTGGCGAGTGAGATGGCTTTGAAAAGAAAAGGCGGCTTTCGCCGCCTGGTCGGGGCGACTGGACTTGAACCAGCGACCTCTTGCGCCCCATGCAAGCGCGCTAGCCAATCTGCGCCACGCCCCGCATTTTTTATTCTACCACGACCTCCTCTTTCATGCAAGTGTTCAATCACTCTTTGGCAGTTGTCAAAGCCCCGCCTCTGTGGTATCATTTGTATTGGCTCAGGGGGTAGTTCAGTTGGCCAGAACGCCGGAATCGGGGTCCGGAGGTCGAGGGTTCAAGTCCCTCCCCCCTGACCATATTTCAAGCGTTCACACATGAACTTCAACGCCAGCTCGACACCCTCGTAGGGATCTTCTGAATCGACGGCTGAAAGGTACTTCTGCAACGTTCTCCTCGCAAGCGTTTCCGTGTGGTGCCTCAGCCTTTCTTTTCTCAATTGCTTCAGCTTCTCTGTCTCCGCAAAATTCTTCCACAGGGTTATAATCCTGTCCACGAGTTCTTCTATGCCACTTCCGTTCAGTGCGGAAGTCTTTACGACGTTCAACGCATCCCGACCGGCGAAGGTGAGGAAACCGATGAGCTGATCGTACAGAGAGTCGTTCCCCTCAAGGTCAGATTTGTTCACGACGTATATGTCTGCGATCTCCATGACGCCGGCTTTCAAAAGCTGCATTTCGTCCCCAAAACCCGGTGACAACACCAATGCGACGACATCAGCCACGTACCGCACCTCGACTTCAGCTTGACCAACGCCCACCGTCTCAATCAGAACGTAATCGAAACCGACAGCTTCGAGCAATTCCACGACGTCGTAGATACTCTCGTTCAAACCACCGAGCGCGCCGCGAGATGCCATACTCCTTATGAAAACACCTTCGTCGAGAAAGTGTTTCTTCATCCTGACCCTGTCGCCGAGGAAGGCACCCTGGCTGAACGGACTGGACGGATCCACCGCAACGACCGCGACCGTCTTCCCAGCGGATCTGAGCCTCGCGATCACCTGGTCGATCAGCGTACTCTTGCCGACGCCAGGACTTCCCGTGAAGCCGATCACAGGACAGATCCTCTTCGGCAGCTTTTTCAGGATATCCCTTGCTCTGTCAGGTTCATTTTCTAACAGCGTTATGAGTTTCGCGATCTCCTTATGATCCACTCGTGCTCGTCACCCCTTCCAGCACCTCTCTGACCTCCTGAACGATTTTCGACAGTGGTGTTCCTGGTCCAAACACGCGTGTGACACCTATCTCGAGCAACCTGGGTACATCGTCGGGTGGGATTATACCTCCCACGAAGACTGGGATGTTCGCTATGCCCTCTTTTTTCATCAGCTCGATCACTTTCTTCGACAACTGCAGGTGCGCACCGGACAGGATCGAGAGACCTATCAGGTCGACGTCCTCCTGAATTGCAGTTTTCACGATCTGCTCGGGAGTCTGTCTCAGACCGGTGTATATCACTTCAAAACCCGCATCCCTGAGAGCGTGCGCAACAACCTTTGCACCGCGATCGTGTCCATCCAGCCCAGGCTTTGCGATCAAAATTCTGTACTTCTTCATCTGATTCACCCCCTCAGATCGATGTGCTCTCGGTGTACTCTCCATAAACTTCTCTTAGAACATCGCTGATCTCGCCGAGGGTCGCGTAGCATTTGACCGCTTCGAAAACGTAAGGAACGATGTTTTTACCTTCCTGCGCGGCCTGTTTCAGCTCTTTCAACGCCTTCGCAACGGCTCTATTATCCCTCTGCTCTCTCAGTTGCCTGAGGGCCTCTTTCTGTTTCTCTTCAAGTGCGGGATCAACCTTCAGGATGTTCTCAACCGGCTTTTCCTCTTTGGTCTGGAACGCGTTCACTCCCACAACGATCTGTTCGCCTTTTTCAATCGCCAGCTGTTGCTCGTACGCACTCTTGTGGATCTCCTTCTGAACGTATCCGAGTTCTATCGCACGGACCATGCCACCCAAAGAGTCGATCTTCTCCAGATATTCCCAGACTTTCTCTTCGATCTCGTTGGTCAGAGCTTCCACGGCGAAGGAGCCTGCCAGCGGGTCAACGATGTCCGCAACACCAGATTCGTAGGCGATTATTTGCTGTGTCCTGAGCGCGACCTGTACGGATTGTTCTGTTGGGAGACCGAGTGCTTCGTCGAAGGAATTTGTGTGCAGAGATTGAGTACCACCAAGTACGGCAGCCAGTGCCTGGATTGCAACGCGAACGATGTTGTTCAGTGGTTGCTGTGCTGTGAGCGTGGAACCACCCGTCTGCGTGTGGAATCTGAGCTTCATAGCGTCCTGGTTGGTAACGTTGAAGCGTTCCTTCATGATCTTTGCCCAAATGCGTCTTGCAGCTCTGAACTTGGCGATCTCTTCCAGAAAGTTGTTGTGCGCGGCAAAGAAGAACGACAACTGTCTTCCGAACACGTTCGGATCCAGTCCAGCCTTGATGGCCGACTCGACGTAAGCAATCGCGTCACCGAACGTGAAGGCAAGTTCCTGGACCGCACTGGCGCCGGCCTCTCTTATGTGATAGCCGCTGATGCTTATCGTGTTCCATTTCGGCATGTGTTCGGCGCAGAATTCGAAAATATCGGTGACGATCTTCATCGATGGTTCGGGAGGGAAGATGTAAGTGCCTCTCGCTATGTACTCCTTCAGAATATCGTTCTGTATCGTACCTCTGAGTTCTTCAATCTTTGCCCCCTGCCTCTGTGCTGTCACAGCGTACATGCTCAGAAGGATCACCGCAGTAGAGTTTATGGTCATAGAAGTGCTGACGTCCTTCAGTGGAATCCCGTCAAAGAGTATCTCTATGTCCCTCAAGGAGTCCACAGCGACGCCCACACGTCCGACCTCGCCCTCTGCGAGAGGATGGTCTGAATCGTAGCCGATCTGCGTGGGCAGATCAAAGGCCACCGACAGGCCCGTTTGGCCCTGCTGCAACAGATACTTGAAGCGTTTGTTCGTTTCTTCAGCGGTTCCAAAGCCCGCGTATTGCCTCATGGTCCAGAACCTTCCGCGGTACATCGTTCTCTGAACACCCCGGGTGTAAGGATATTCGCCGGGCATACCGAGGTCCTTCAGGTAATCCAGCTCCGCCACATCGAGGGGCGTATAGCATCTTTTGAACTCGTAACCCGAACTCGAGAGGAACTTTTGTTTCCTCTCTGGAAACTTCTTCATGTCGTTCTCCGTCCGTTGCTGCCAGTGTTCGAACGCCTCAGCGATCTTCTTGACTTGCTCTTTATCGTACATGCTTCACCACCTCCACTCTGGATTTCGCCAACCAAAGGGCGCAGCAACCTTTGAAATCGAAATCGACCTTGAACGCTGGTTTCACAATGACGCTCACAAAATCTTTCACAGATTGTTGCAGTGAGCGTCTGTACTCACCGCGAGGTTGCATGCAACCGAGTATTATGTTTTCGAAGTTCTCGGCAGCGTAACTGAAAAGTTCTTTCACCTGAGAGAGGTCGGGTGGAAGTGCTTGAGAAAATCTTGTTCCGGGGGTCGGTACGAACACGTTCAGGACCACGGTGTTGAAAAGTTCTGAAAGCATCTTCAGAGCTTCGTACTCGTGTGAGATGTGACCTTCCAGAATTCCAACTGTTATGTGCGGCACTGCAAAGACTTTCGTCCTTGTGACTGCGTCCAGGATTTTCCCCGGTTCTACGGAGAATCCATAGACGATCTCCATCACTTCGGAGTTTGCAAAAAAATCAAAACTCACAACGTCGGCCAGGCCTTCCAGTTCTTGAATAGGTGACTGCGGAAAACCCACGTGGAAGTTGTAAGAAAGTTCGTATGTTTCCTTAAGATGCCTCAACTGATTCAAATGCCTTTTGAAGGGCACAAGAAAATCTTTCTCGAGTCCTCCACTTATCAAGAAGCTTCTGTGTCCTTCTTTTGCGAGTCGATCCATCTCCTGCAACGTCTTCATGTGACTGAGGTAGTGCCCACCACAGTGCGCACAGTTCATACGACAGAATTTTCCAGTGAGCGAGATCGGTATCGTTCCACTCGGATCGACGTATACCAGTTCGATCACCAAAAAGATGATACCATCTTCGAGCGCTCTTCGTGGTATGATTCGAAAAGGTAAGCGATGGGGAGGGATCATATGAAGGTCTACATCTCAGTTGACATGGAAGGTCTGGCGGGTATCGCCACGTGGGGAGAGGTCGACACCAGTAAGAAGGAAGCTTCGGAAGTTTTGCAAGAACATTTGAGGGCGTTGCTCGAAGGACTGTTCTCGTCGGGGGTTAGAATTGATCAGGTGTTGATCTGTGACGCTCACGGTTCTGGTACGGCTATACCTTACAGGATATGTGAAGAGTTCGACAACGTGAGTCTTGTGCACGGTCCAATCAGAAAGGACTACATGATGAGCGGTCTCGACGCAACATTCGATAGAGCCATCTTCCTGGGTTATCATGCTGGAATCGGTGCTAAGAATGCAATCATGGACCACACGTATTCGAGTTCTTTGATACACAACGTCTGGATTAACGGCAAAAGGGTGAACGAGGCACTCATAAATGCCGGGTTTGCCGCGCATTACAACGTTCCCATCTGTCTTGTCGTGGGGGACGGCGCGCTCAAAGAGGAGCTGGACAGGGAATTTCGCGGCACATGGCTTTTTGTGGATACCAAGATGGGGCTTGGACGTTACGCGGCGATCATGAGACCAAAAAAACGTTTGTTCGAGGAGATGAAAAGAGCGGCTGCGGAAGCTGTGAAGATCCCGAGGAACGAGCTGGTGCTGTACAGATTCGACACACCTGTGGAGCTGAAGGTTGAAATGAAGGAGACGGTGTATGCAGACATGGCCGAGCTGATTCCTGGCGTTGAGAGAATCGACGGTCGCACCGTGAGGTTCGTTCACAACGATTATCCTGTGGTCTTCAACACTATCATGGCAATAGTCTACGTGGCGATGGCAGCCCGCGATTGGAGGTCGTGAAATATGAGGTCTCTCGGTGAACTGATTCAGATGGCAAAAAGAGCGGGGAAGAAGAACCTGGTTGTCGTGGGGGCTGAGGACGAAGAAGCGGTCGAGGCGGCTTTGATGGCGAAAACGGAAGGGCTGGTGGATCGTATCTTCCTCGTGGGAAAGTTGGAGAGATTACAGAGCTACGCAAATTCAGCTGATGTGGAACTCATAGACAGTTCCGATGAAAGCGATGCGAGCGAGAAAGGTGTGAAGCTCGTTTCTTCTAAACGTGCAGATGTTCTGGTCAAGGGCCTTGTGAAGACGTCAACCCTTTTGAAGGCCGTGCTCAACAAAGAATGGGGATTGAGAGGCGCAGGACTTCTGACACACCTTGCGGCGATCGAGGTGCCCGCACTGGACAGGGTCGTGTTCGTGTCGGATGGAGGTATTGTTATAAGGCCTTCAATCGAGGAGAAGGTGAAGCTCATCAGCAACGCCGTAGAGGTCCTGCGCAAACTGGGCTACGAATTGCCCAGAGTGGCTCTCATCTGTGCCGTCGAGACGGTGAACCCTGCCATGCCGGAGACAGTTGAAGCTGCAATAATTGCGAAAATGAATCAGCGAGGTGAGATTAAGAACTGCATCGTGGACGGACCGCTGGGCCTGGACAACGCCTTGAGCTCGAGAGCTGCGGAAGTGAAGGGAGTGAAGAGTCCGGTTGCAGGCCGTGCGGACCTTCTGATCGTGCCGGACATTCATTCGGGCAACTTCCTCGGGAAATCTGCTATCTATCTCGCGAACGGGAGGATCGCGGGTATGGTGATCGGCGCGAAGGCACCCGTTGTACTGGTTTCCAGGGCCGACACCTCGGAGAGCAAGTTGCTCTCGATCGCCATGGCGTGTAGCGCGAGCGAGGGATAGGTATGATAAAGGTCCTGCTGCCTTCGAACGTGCTCGGCAGTGTTGAACTTTCCTCGAGCAAAGAGAGGCTCTTCGTTGACTTCTACGGCGAAGATGACTACGACAAGAAGCTGCTCGAAGAGTTCTGGGACGTGGTGATGGGACCGAAGAAGTTCGATAATCCCACCACGATCTTTGTCAGTTCGATGGACGGTGTCGCGATGGCCATCAGGTATCTCGAGAGCAGACTCGAACTGGATGAGCTCAAGAAGAAGCATGAAGTACTTTACAACTTTGCTGAACTACAGGGTTTGACCGCGCACGAGATCTTGAGGGAACTTCAAAAACTTCGAAACGGTTGTGAAGAAGCGATCGCTTTCGTGGCCGAAAGAGGGGTGCACCTGCTCGCGTATCTCGAATACTTCTCCGCGGGCAAGTACGTGCAGCTCGAAGAGGGCATCTTCGAGGTCAATCTGAACGGTAAGACGAAAAAGATCGTTTTCAGCGATCTTCCTGTGGAAGGTTTCCACAACCTTCGCATCCCCCCTTTGAGAGAGCGTAAGAACGATATTCCCTACATGGTGGACTGGGTTCTTTCTTCGATACACCAGAGGCACAAATATATACCGTTGAGGTTCCCGAGTGAAGAGATCATGGACCTGTTTCTGAAATACGATTGGCCGGGAAACACGGAAGAACTTGTCAAAGTGGTACACATGTACGTCGCGGGCTTGGACGTGGTCAGTTACTTCGTGAATTCGATTCCGAGCCGCACCGAGCGAGACCTGAGATTGCCGGAGTACGTGAAGAAGCTTGTTACGAGCGTTGAAAAGAGAGCCATAAAGCTCTTCTTAGAGAAGTACAACTGGAATCGCAAGAAGGTGGCCTCAGCGCTCGGCTTGAACTACAAAACACTCTGCTACAAGATCAAGAAATACGGTATCACGAAACAATGATGGCCCCCAGCTTTTTGGAGATTTCTCTCGCTGTGTTCATCACTTCGTGAGCGATTTTTGGAATGGTCTCTTCGTTCAGCAGACCAGACGCACCTGTGACGCTGATGGCACCAATGACCCTGTTGGTGTAGTCGAACACCGGTGCCCCAACGCACTTGACTCCGTATTCGTTCTCCTCGTTGTCAATGGCGTACCCTCTTTCCCTCACCAAAACCAGTTCTTGCTTGAGTCTTTCTGGGTCCGTGATCGTGTTCGGTGTACATTTGTTAAGTGGCACGTTCTTCAGGTACTGTTCGAACTCTTCCTCACTCAGGAATGCGAGAATGGCTTTGCCGAAACCCGTCGAGTACAGTCTCATCTTCATTCCTATCCTCGAAACTGTGGGTATCGTTCTCGCACTCTCGACCTTGTCGATGTAAACACCTTCGAAACCATCTTTGAGGGCGAAATGGACCGTCATGCTGGTCTTCTCCATCAGTTCGATCAAGAGTGGATGAGCTATCTCGCGCACTTCTATGTTCCTCAGGACTATGCTCCCGAGCTCGGCCAGCTTGTAGGAGGCGAAGTATCTGTGGGTGTATGGATCTTTGAACGCGTAGCCACACCTGACAAGTGTTTCAAGGTGCTTGAACGCCGCTGGTGCTGTTACGTTCAAAAATTCTGCAACGTCCCGAACTCTGACACCGTTCTTTTTCGAAGCGATGTACTCAAGGACTTTCAAAGATCTCTCAACCGAGTAGATGGACATGAATTTCACCTCACAACCCTTCCACTTCCGGAACCTTTCATCAAGCTCTTCACCTCGTCGACGGTGACTTCGTTGAAGTCTCCCACGATCGTGTGTTTCAAGCAGGAAGCCGCAACAGCAAACTCCAGAGTTTCTTGAGGTTTCATACCGCTCAGAAAGCCGTAGATGATGCCCGCAGAGAAGGAATCTCCCGCGCCAACTCTATCGACGATGTGAACCGTATACTGTCTGGCACTGTAAAAATCGTCTCCGTCGAGCAACACGCCAGACCAACCGTTCAGATTGGCAACGATGCTTTCCCGCAGGCTTATCGCCACCTTTTTGAAACCGAACCTTTCCCTGAGCCTGCGACACACCTGCTCGTATCCTTTCAGGCTGAGCTTGCCCTCCACAACGTTGCTCTCGTCTGCCTTTATACCGAAGACTTTCTCTGCGTCTTCCTCGTTCGCAAAGAGTACGTCCACATATCTGACAAGCTCGGACATCACCTGTCTTGCCTTCTCCTGACTCCACAGCTTTGCCCTGTAGTTGAGATCGCACGAAACAGTTATGCCCTTCTCTTTTGCCTTCTTCAAAGCTTCGAGACAGGCCTGCACTAGGTTGTCCCCGAGCGCCGGCGTTATTCCGGTGAAGTGGAACCAGCTGGCGTTGTTCAGGATCCGATCCCAGTCGTACTCCTCGGGTCTGGAAAGGGCGAACACGGAATTTGCCCTGTCATAGATCACTTTCGAAGGCCTCTGGGAATAGCCAGTTTCGAGGAAATAGACGCCCAGCCTTCCCTCTCCAAAGATTACATGCGACGTATCAACGTTGTACTGTCTGAGATAGCGCAGAACCGCGATACCGAACTCGTTCTTGGGAAGTTTCGTCACAAATGATGCGTCCAGACCAAAGTTTGCGAGTGAGACGGCCACGTTCGCTTCCGCCCCGGCATAGGTGACATCGAAACTCCTCGTCTGGACAAACCTCAAGAAATTCGGCGTTGCGAGCCTCATCATGATCTCTCCGAACGTAACAACTCTGGCCATAGTTGCACCTCCATAACCAGTGGTTAATAAGAGAAATCTTGGGTCAACGTCAAGGAAATTTTACCACACGTTGCGCCGCTCAGGCAAGATCGCGGCTTGAGGTACAATGAAAATGGGAGGAGTCGAGCGTTGAGAGTCGGAGTTCTGTTGAGTGGTGGAGTCGACAGTGCGGTGGCACTGTACAGTTTGCTCGAAGCAGGCCACGAAGTGATCGCCTATCACATGAAAACCATGCCAGACGAATTCTATCTCACCAGACAGATAAAACATAAAGTGTGTTGCTCGCCTGCCGACACGTTCGATGCGCAGTTGATAGCGAAACACTTTTCTGTGCCGCTGAAGGTGATCCACGTGGAGGACGTCTTTCGCCGAACCGTGATCCAGTACTATCTGGAGGAATACAAAAACGGGAGAACGCCCAATCCATGCTATCTGTGCAACAGGTTGATCAAGTTCGGTTTCGTGATGGATCTCATTCTGAACGATGGTGCGGACATGATCGCCAGCGGGCATTATGCGAGAATCGTCGAAGGTAAGCTTTACAGAGCGCTGGACAGAGAGAAGGATCAGTCCTACTTTTTGGCCTCAATCGAGAGACACAGACTTGCCAGGATCATCTTTCCAAACGGTGATAAGACCAAGTCTCAGGTGAGACAGGTTGCAGCCAGGGCACACATCCATGTTCATTCCAAGCAAGAATCTCAGGATCTGTGTTTCATCCCGGACGGCGATCAGGAACGTTTCTTCAAAGAACACAACGTGGAATTCAGTGAAGGTCCGATCTATGATGTTCATGGCAGGGAATTGGGCAGGCACAAAGGTTTGATACGCTACACTGTGGGGCAGAGGAAACTTGGGATTTCACTGGGATCGAGAACGTACGTGGTACGAATCGATCCAGGAAGGAACGCAATAATCGTTGGAAAAGAGGAAGATGTTTACCGAAAAAGCTTCTCGGTGAGCCGTCTCAACTTACTGGAGGACCTTCCCGAACAGTTCACAGCGAGTGTAAAGGTTAGAAAAAACGCACCGGAGGTGCCATGCTTCGTGAGACACAACGGCAGCGAAGCGCATGTTGAAACACAAGAACCCATCTTCGCGATCACACCGGGTCAAGCAGCGGTGTTTTATGACGGTGAGCTCGTGCTGTGTAGCGGAATTATTGAAGAAGTTTTGTGATAGAATTTAATACTAAGAAGGCGAAGAAGGAAGTGGTGGTTTGATACCTCTGTACGACACCATACCGAGCAGAAGAAGACCCTACGTGGTCTACACCTTGATCACGATCAACGTTGCGCTGTTCATCTATCAACTGACGCTCTCCCGGATAGAACTGATAGAATTTCTGTACAATTTTGGACTCGTACCGGCGCGATTCACGTCGACGAGGTGGGCCACGGTGTGGCAGCTCCGCACGGGTTTGAGCTTGTATTCGAACAAGTGGTTGACTTTCTTGAGTCACATGTTCCT
>DOKY01000018.1:14243-16955 GCA_003510135.1 Pseudothermotoga sp. | reverse complement strand
CTTCTCGAACAGATGCCAAACACCAATCGTGTAAAGCAGAGCGATGGTGAGACACAGTGGCCATTTCTTTAAGCCGTTCAGCAACAACAAAAAGGATGTGAGAAACACGAAAGTGGATATCATGAAACCAAACCGATCGAACGTCAGAGCGTAGCCCACACAAAATAAGACAGCAATCCACATTCGTACTGAGAGCTTGCTCGGCTTGCGAGCCGTTTCCTGGTGGGTTCTCAGACTCTGAACGAGCATCAGCAAACCTATAACACTCACAAGTACTCCCAGACCGAGGGGAAAGTAGACGGGTCCAAAGGAATTTCCCACCGGAGCTCTGGGTAAACGCCAGGCTGACATTGTGTAGATCAGGCCGAATGCAAGTACAGCAACTGCAAGGTATCTGTCTTTCGCCTCCATGAAGATCCCTCCAAAGCCCGCAGGGAACATCCTGCGGGCCAAGTTCATTCACCCTTGTACAGTCCGAGTTCCTTCAGCACCGTCTTGTACTCTTCGTTGACCTTTTCCAGATAACTCATGAACTCTTCGCCCGGCATGAACGCCTTGGTCCAGTTGTATTTTGCTACAACCCTTTCCCATTCAATTGTTTGAACCATCTTTGAGAGCGTGTTTATCCAGTATTCTACAGCGTAATCGGGCATCTCTGGAGGTCCAAACAGACCACGCCAGTTCACAAATTCGGCATCGATACCTTCCTCTTTCAGCGTTGGAACGTTTGCCAAAAGTCCTGAAACACGCTGCGGGGAGGTGATGGCAAGAACCTTGATCGTGCCGGTCTGAAGGGCGGTTGTCACTTCGGCAAGACCCGTTGAGAGAACATCGATATGTCCTCCAAGCAGAGCGGCGAGATGTTCACCTTCCTGGAAGGAAACATAGGTTATGTCCTTGAGATTCGTCACACCCGCTGCTTTTGCCGCGATCAGGAACTGTATGTGGTCCATCGATCCGAACGCAGAGATGCCACCAACCCTGACGCTCTTTGGATCTTTCTTCAGAGCTTCCATGATCTCAGTGATGCTGTTGTACTTCGATTTCTTCGAGACCGCAAAAGCTCCGTAATCGTGTATCAACATCGCCAGAGGGGTAAGGTCCTTGAACGAGTACTGGGTTTGCCCTGTGAGGTTGATCAGAAGAAGTGGAGGAGAAAAGACTATGATCGTGTAAGGATCATTCTTCTTGGTCTGCATGTGTGCCAGGCCCACTCCACCGCCACCACCGGGCATGTTGGTGACGACGATCGGCTGAGTCACCAGTCCCGTTTCTTTCAAAACCTGAGCGACGACCCTTATCGTGGTGTCCCATCCACCTCCCGGACCGCCGGGTGCGATGAAATTCAGTGGTTTTGCCGGGTACGTTTCAGCAAAGATTGTGGCGACAAACAGTGCCGAGACGATGAGCAGAACAATTTTCACCTTCATGAACTCACCTCCTTGCAGGTTTCTATACAATATGATATCATATATGAGGTCGTATATATTATATCGGTTCTCCAACACACCGTCAAGTTACGAACTTCACTTTTATTTAAGGAGGGAGTTTCGATGTCTGAGTGGAAAGCTTTCCAGAAAGCACGCAAACTTAGAGAATATCTCAACGAAAAGGGGAGATTGACCCTCAGGGTGTGTGCATACGATGCACTCTCGGCGAGATTGATACAGCTTGCGGGATTTGAAGTGGTGGGTACCACAGGTTATGGGATATCCGCTTCTCTGATCGGTCAGCCCGATATAGGTCTTGTGGGATATGCGGAGATGCTGGAAAGGGTGAGAACGATAGTCAACGCAACGGACCTTCCGGTCGATGCGGACATAGACACCGGTTATGGAAACGCCCTGAACGTGTACTGGACGGTGAAAAATTTCGCAAGGATAGGTGTGGCCGGAGTTCGTCTGGAGGATCAGGTTTGGCCCAAGAGATGTGGTCACATGGAAGGCAAAAGCATTGTCTCGCTGGAAGAGATGGTCAACAAGATAAGGGCGGCTGTGGACGCGAAGAACGAGGAGAATCCTGAGCTCGTCATAGGAGCGAGAACGGATGCAAGATCGGTGGCGGGTTTTGAAGAAGTGCTGCGGCGGGCAAAAGCTTACGCGGAAGCCGGAGCAGACTACATCTACGTGGAGGCGCCACAGTCCATAGAGGAAGTCAGAACGCTGGTTCGTGAGGTTCCAAAGCCAATTTCTTTCAACATCATACCTGGTGGCAAGACCCCTCTGTTCGATTTCGACGAACTTGTCAAAGTGGGAATCAGGTATCTGTCGATACCAATGGTGTGTCTGTATCCAGCCACCAAGGCGATGATAGAAGCTTTGAAAGCTTTGAGGGAAAAAGACTTTCAAAAAGTCGTAGAACTTGGCGTGAGCTGGTCTGAGTTCAACGAAATCGTCGGTTACACCGAATGGAGAAGGATGGAATCTAAATATTCGAGTTGAGAATGTTGAGAAATTCGCATTGAACGACCGAGACGCTTTCCGAAAGAAAGTTGAATCTTTTCATGTCGTCGCTGAAACACTTAAATTGTGGAAAATCCCGCTATCGGGATCTCATCAAAACAAAAAGCCCCATTTTTGGGGCTTTGGTTTTCATTATCGACTTTTCATTCTTTTGTTGTGAGCATCGGTGAGCTTGCTGATCGAGCTTGATCTTCAACAAAATCTTTCTCATCGGGAGCGCTTTTATCCTTTTGAACATATTTGAAGAACA
>DOKY01000018.1:0-13976 GCA_003510135.1 Pseudothermotoga sp. | reverse complement strand
CCATTATGATATATACGAACGTTGATGTTGAAAAGAAGTAACACAATCAAAACTGAACGATGAAATTGCGTGAGGATCGTGAATATCCGAGTTGGAATCAAGTGCAAATTGTTTTTCGCTCATTGACACCCATGAGCGTGTTCGCGTATAATGATAAACAATAAGTGCATGGGGGTGATTCTGTGAAGAAGTTCCTGGCGGTCCTACTGGTTTCTTTCCTCGCAACTCTCTTCTTCGCGCAGATCAGCTTGCAAGAGGCGGCGCCCGTTGTTCAAAAACTCGGTATTCTCAAAGCCATCGACGACACACCGCTCACGTGGGACGAGTTCCACGCCGCTGTGGCGAAGGCTTTTCCTGGGAAAGAAGGGTTGGTCAAGAAGGGGTCTGAGCCTGTTCTCAGGAAAGATTTCATTATGAGCCTGGTCAAGGTGCTGGGACTTGAGCAGGAGGCGGCGAAGTTCACCGAGATATGCACGTTAGCCAACGACGAAGACAAAGTTCCACCTGAAGCGGTCGGTGCGTTCACGCTCGCTTTCAGGAGTGACAGACAACTTTTGGATTATCGATACGGTCATCTTTTGGAGCCATTCTCGCCCATCACGAAAGCTGAAGCCGCAAGATCTTTCTACCAGGCGCTCTATCCACCGAAACGTGGTGGAACGATCGTGACGGCGACCGTGGCAAGTCCAAAGGGTTTCAACACTCTCTTCACCTCTTCTGGACTGACATGGACGCTCTGCAACATCATAGGTGACGGTTACACAGGTACCGACGACAATGGGTTCTACCATCCAAGGATGATAAAGAGGATCCCGAGTCTCGAAAACGGCTTGATCAAGATCTTGCCAGATGGCTCGGTTGCGATCACGTTCGAGCTGAGAAAGGGCATGAAATGGCACGACGGTCATCCCGTCACGGCGAGAGATGCCAAGTTCCAGTGGGAAGTGATGGTCTCTGAGGCACCCATCACCACGAACTATTTCGAAAAGATGGTTGAAAAAGTCGAGATCATTGACGATTACACCTTCACTATTTATCTGCCACACCCAGTGCCGGGTATGGAACTCGGCTCATCCGTGTACGCTTACTACTACGGTTGGTTCCAATTGCCGGAGCATTTGTTCAGGGAAGATTTTGAAAAGGCGAAAGCGAGCGGAAATTGGGATGAATTCGTCCAGAAGGTCATGTTTAACCCAGTTATGACTGGCCCATACAAGTTCAAAGAGTATGTCGAAGGTCAGTACATGGTTCTCGAAGCGTTTGACGAATACTACATGGGAAGGCCGAACATTGACCAGATCATATTCAAGATCATCCCAGACAGCGATGTCATATTCGCCTCGACGTTGAAGGGTGAGATCGACTTCGGAAGATACACGCTGGATCTGAAGCAGAGCTTGCAATTACAGAAAGAGAGGGGCGACATCTTCAACGTCTACTTCACACCAAACGTGGCGTTGTGGACCCTGGATCTCAACTTCAGAGATCCAAACGATCTGAGCAAGCCACATCCACTCTTCTCCGACGTCAGGGTTAGACAGGCCATGCTCTATGCACTCGATCGACAGCAGATAAACCAAGTCGTCTTCTTTGGACTCGGTCAGATCATGGACACCTGGATCACGGAACTGCACATCATGAGGGATGCGCTGAAGGGAGATCACATAAAGAAGTATCCTTACGATCCAAAGAAAGCCGAACAGTTGCTCGCTGAAGCAGGTTGGAAGAAGAACAAGCAAGGTTTGCTCGAAAAGGATGGCAAGATCTTTGAGTTCACCCTCATTTACGGTGCGGGAAGTAGCCAAGCTGAACTCATGGCACAGCTCATACAGGGTATGTTGAAGAAAATAGGTATGAACGTGAAGCTCGAAGCAAAACCTGCGCTTGTGATATGGGAAGAAGCGCCCATGGGCAAGTTCGACGCGTGGCTGACCGGTTGGGGCTACGGTGTGAGCGATGAAGCCTTGAACTACTGGGGTACAGACATGATACCGTCGGAAGAGAACAACTGGGGTGGCACCAACTACACAGGTTGGTCCAATCCAGAGAACGACAAGATACTCGAGCAGATGGCCAAGGAAGTTGCTTACGAAAAGAGGGTGGAACTCTACAAGAAACACTTCGCGCTGTGGACCAACGATCTACCCGTTCTGCCACTCATTTCTGATCCAACACCACACTTTGCGAAGAAATACATAAAGAGCTTCAACTCCACCTACGACAGCGGCCTTGGCTGGATCATCTACAACTGGTACATAGACACCGAAGTCAGATGAGGCAGGGGGGTCTCCCCCCTGCCTTTTTCAGGGGGATCGAAATGGACTTTGAAAGTTTGATAGACGAGATACCGAACTATCAGAGATTTTTCAAGGTGGACGAATTGGATCAGAGGACCGACGAATTGGCAAAAAAGTATCCGAAGACCGTTGAAGTTCAAATTGGAGGATATTCCAGACAGGGACATCCAATAAAGGTCATCAAGATCGGTCATGGTTCGAGAAACGCGCTACTCTTCGGTTGTCCACATCCCAACGAACCCATAGGTGCGATGATGTTGGATTTTCTCGCTGAAAAACTCGCCAGCGATGAACGCTTCAGATCGCAGTTCGACTACACTTGGTATCTCATAAAGGTGATCGATCCAGATGGTACCAAGTTGAACGAAGGTTGGTTTTCAAATCCAGAATCGATAAGAACGTACGCGGAACACTTTTACAGACCCCCGGGATACCTTCAGGTTGAATGGACTTTCCCGGTGGACTACAAGACGTTGCACTTCCACAATCCGTTGCCGGAAACGAAGGTTTTGATGAACACCATCGATGAAACGAAGCCATCCTTCATGTACTCTCTGCACAACGCCGGCTTTGGTGGCGTTTACTACTACATCAGTGAGGAAGCGTCTTCTCTGTACGAAACTTACCAAAGAATACCAACGTTGTTCAACGTGCCACTCTCACTCGGTGAACCAGAAGTTCCGTATGCAAAGACTCTGTCCAAGGCGGTGTACAAACTCTTTCCGATAAGCGAAGAGTACGATTATCTTGAGAAACATGCGAGTGTGGATCCTGCAAAGATCATAAAATCTGGTGCCAGCTCTGACGAGTACGCGAGCAGGGTTGCGAACACCTTTTCTTTGGTTTGCGAAGTGCCTTACTATTACGATCCCAGGATCGAGGACACTTCCGAAAGTGATATGAGCAGAAGACAGGCGCGAATGATCGCATGGGAGAAAGCCAAAGAGCACTACGAACAAATGAAGGGACCGTTCGAACACTGTGCGAGTTTCGAAGAGGCGAAGGAATTTGCGTTCTACGAGACGTTGAAGAACTACATCGAAACCATGCCAGCGCATTTGGAAGCGGAAAGACATTGGATAGAGACAGATCCAACCCTCGAAAGGAAGGCCACGGTGGCCGAAGTGTTCGACAATCTCTACGTGACTCAGTTCTACCAGAGTTTGAGCTTGGGCATGCTCAGAAGATTGATGAACGGCGTTCTGAAGATCAGGAACGATGAAAGACTTTCCAGATTGAAGCACGATGTGGACGAAGCCTTCGAGAAGAAGATGGACTATCTGTACAAGAACCTGAACTATAGAGCGATCCCAATAAAGGATCTGGTAGCGATTCAACTTCTCGCAGGTTTGTACACAGCCAACCATCTTCAATCCCAGGGAGGTTCTTGAGTCTTGAGAAGGTATCTGTTGATAAGGTTCCTCGAGTTGATACCCATCTTCTTTCTGATCTCATTGATCATCTTCTTCATCTTGAACGCCATGCCGGGAGATCCGCTCTTGACAATGAGGATGGAAAATCCAAGAGCCATGACGAGAGATCCCGCTAAGATAGCGGAACTGAGAAAGTACTATCGTCTGGATGATCCACTCATAGTGCGTTATGGAGTGTGGCTCTGGAGTTTTCTCAAGGGAGATTTGGGCTACTCTTCGATGTACAAACAACCGGTCCTTGGCATAATCATGAAGAGACTTCCGAACACTCTGCTGTTGACGGTGACGGCATGGCTCATAGGTCTGATCGTCGCCTTTCCCATCGGTATCTATTCGGCGGTGAAAAAGTACTCCTTCTTCGACTACTTCTTCACCGTTCTGGCGTTCATCGGTATATCCTTACCAACTTTCTGGTTTGCCCTGATGGCCATAATCGTCTTTTCCGTGTGGTTGGGATGGTTCCCCGTGACGGGCGTGCAGACCTACGGTGTCAGTGGCTTTTGGAACGTTTTCTTCGACCGCTTGAGACACTTGGCACTTCCTGCTCTCGTGCTGGGACTGGTTCAAGTTGCCTACTGGGTCAGGTACATCAGGACCGCCTTGCTCGAGGTGCTCGATCAAGATTACATAAGGACCGCGTATTCCAAGGGTGCGGACGAAAGAAGGGTGATTCTGAAACACGCGTTGAGAAACGCGCTCATTCCCATAATCACTATCATCGCCTTGGACATACCTTATTTCTTCGGCGGTGCGTTGATCATCGAAACGATATTTTCATGGCCCGGAATGGGAAGGCTCATCTATGAAGCGGTCTTGGCGAGTGATTACAACTTAGCGATCAACTGTCTGATGTTCCTCGCAGTGATCACGTTGCTTTCGAATTTGCTCGCGGACATACTGTACGTGGTCGTCGATCCAAGGATCAGGTTGGGCGCGAAGGCGGTGTGAAAGATGGTCTTGCCGTTGAAGAAGAGTGTTGAAGAACTCGAAGAGGAAAGTTCACCACTCCCCATAGGTACCTACTGGCAACTGGTTAGAAGAAAGTTCTTGCAACACAGATTGGCTCTTTTTGGTCTCATAGCACTCAGTTGCATCGTGTGTCTGAGCGTCTTTGGACCTCTGGTTGCATCCAAAGCCTACGATGAGATGGACCTTCTGAACAGGTTCAAACCACCCCTTTCGGCTGGATATCTCTTCGGAACGGATGAACTTGGTCGAGACGTCTTCGTGAGAATCATGTACGGTGGTAGAATCTCACTCTTTGTGGGTTTCACGTCGGCGCTTTTCTCGACTGGGATAGGTTTGTTGATCGGTTTACTCTCGGGATACCTCGGTGGGATCGTTGACAGATTGTTGATGCGCTTCGTCGATGTGATGCTGTCGATACCGCTCTTTCCAATTTTGCTGATCTTGACGATGGTCTTTGGCTCGGGTGTGAAGAACACGATCTTGGTCCTGACCGTCTTCGGTTGGATGGGTGTGTCACGGCTCGTGAGAGGGGTCGTTCTATCGCTGAGGGAGAACGAGTACGTCATGGCTGCGAGAGTGCTTGGAACGAGCAGGTTGAAGATACTCTTCAAACACATTCTTCCGAACGTGATGCCGATAACGATCGTTTCGCTGACGCTGAATCTGTCTTACGCAATCTTGGCCGAGTCTTCGTTGAGCTATCTCGGTCTGGGTATACAACCTCCGACACCTTCTTGGGGTAACATGCTCCAACGTGCCATGAACTACATTCTCGCGACGGGGCTCGAAAGAACTGTGCCGTGGTGGCTCGTGTTCTTCCCGGGCTTCATGATCTTCATAACCGTTTTGAGTGTGAACTTCTTGGGAGATGGGCTCAGGGATGCGCTCGATCCCAGGTTCGTGAGCGAGTCATGAGGTGATCGAATGCTGTTGAAGGTCGAAAATCTCAAGATCGGTTTCAAGACAAACATGGGAAGGATCGTGCCGGTTGACGATGTGTCCTTCGAACTCAACGAAGGAGAAACGCTTGGAGTCGTTGGAGAGTCCGGTTGTGGTAAGAGTGTCACAGCGTACGCGATAACGAGGCTGCTTCCAAGGAACGCGTTCGTCGCTGAAGAATCACACGTGTGGTTCAACGGCATAGACCTTCTGAAACTGCCAAAGCAAGAGCTTTACAAGATCAGGGGTAAGGAGATATCGATGATCTTCCAAGAACCCATGACTTCGCTCAATCCCGTTTACACGGTAGGCTGGCAGATCGCGGAGGTGTACGAGTTACACGAACTCTTGGAGAAAGAAAAAGTTTCGAACAGGGTTATCAAGATGCTCAGGGATGTGAAGATCCCCGAACCAGAGAGCAGAATCAAGCATTATCCTTACCAACTCTCTGGAGGCATGAGACAGCGTGTCATGATAGCGATGGCGCTCGCGTGCAATCCCAAGCTTCTGATAGCGGACGAACCCACCACCGCGTTGGACGTCACCATACAGGCGCAGATACTCAAGCTCATGATCGAACTGAAGGAGAAGTACAACACCGCAGTCATGCTCATCACGCACAGTTTAGCCGTCGTCGCGGAGGTGTGCGACAGGGTCGTGGTGATGTACGCAGGTCAAGTCATAGAGACGGCTGATGTGTTCGAACTGTTCGAAAATCCCCTTCATCCTTACACGAAAGCGTTGCTCAACTCTGTGCCTCGGATCGATTGGCAAGAAAGACAGAAGCTCGCCTCCATAGAAGGTACGGTGCCACATCCTGCGAAGTATCCAAAAGGTTGTAGGTTTAATCCAAGGTGCAGTTTCAGAATGAACGTGTGTAAAGAGAAAGAACCTGAGCGGGTATCTATCAGTCCAACGCACTCTGTGAAGTGCTGGTTGTACGCGGATGGTGATGAACAGTGGAAGAACTCGTGAAGCTCTCGAACGTCAGCAAATGGTTTCCCATAAAGAAAGGTTTTGGAAAGAAGTCCTATCTCAAGGCCGTCGATGATGTTTCTTTCAATGTTTTTCGGGGAGAGACCTTCGGGCTCGTGGGAGAATCGGGCTGTGGCAAAACTACGCTCGGAAGGTTGATGGTGAGGGTCTACGAACCAACTTCGGGGAAATTCCTTTACAAAGATTCGAAAGAGTGGATCGACTTGTTCTCTTTGAAACTGAGCGAGTTTCAACCTTTCAGAAAAAAGATTCAGATGATCTTTCAAGATCCGTACAGCTCTTTGAACCCAAGGATGACCGTTCTTCAGATAATCACAGAAGGTTTAACTGATTCGATGTTGAGTCAGAAAGAAAAGAAAGAGATGGCCGTAGAGATGATGAAGAATGTGGGATTGAGACCTGAATACCTTTCGAGATACCCCCACGAGTTCTCAGGTGGTCAAAGACAGCGCATAGGCATAGCGAGGGCGTTGATCCTCAAACCTGAGCTGTTGATCTGCGACGAACCCGTTTCGGCGCTGGATGTGTCGGTGCAGGCGCAGGTGATAAACCTTCTGATGTCACTGAAAGGGCAGTACAATCTGACCTACATTTTCATTGCGCACGATCTGGCCGTAGTGAAATACATCTCGGATCGCATCGCGGTGATGTATCTTGGAAGGATCGTCGAGCTGGCGAACTCGAACGAGCTGTTCGCAAACCCACTTCATCCATACACGAAAGCGTTGATAGCCTCTGTGCCAGTTCCCAATCCCAAACTCAGAAAGCTTCGAAACGTTCAACCCATCCAAGGTGAGATCTCTTCGCCCATAGATCCACCGGCTTGCTGTCTTTTCGCCAGTAGATGTCCCTACGCCATGAAGGTCTGTGCAGAGCAAATACCACAACTCAAAGCAGTCGAGGCTTCGCACCAAGTCGCGTGTTTTTTGTATTGATGGGTTCGTGAGGCAAGTTCACTCATAGCCATACTCTCTACGAATTTTTTCGAGATTTCGGAGATTTTCAAGGCTTGTTTCGTTGATGGCCGCGAACTCGAAGAGCAACGCGTCTGACATGATGACGGGTATTGCCATCGAACGGTAGCTTCCAATGCCTCCACGATCTGTAACGATTATCTCGTCCGCCAGATCGCACAGTTGATTGAGTGCCTGATCGGTGAACAATATATTCTTTCCGCCCCTTTTTCGTGTTTCAGAGAACAGTATCCTCAGTTCGAAGTTGATCTTTCGGTAAGCGAATCCAATCGAAACGTCGTTTTTTCTTATGTTCACCACGTGTTCGAAAAACGAACGACCAGTCGTACCGAAGAGCCAGGTCTTTTTGCCGAACCTGTTCAACCAGAACGAAAGTTCCATCGCTGGCACCAGTGCCGCTCCTTCACCGAAAACATAAACGTCGTTCGCCTCGAAGATGATCTTGGCTGCGTTCTTCAAACTTTTTGTCAGTTCCGCGACGTTCATGTTCTGAAAAACGGCTGTATGAGTTTTCAAAAGTTCATCGAGTACAGTTTCAGAAGAAACGCTCTTCAAACCCTCCTCGACCTTCTTCGAAGAGGTGAGATTGTCGATCAACGCACGCTGGAACTCTTCTTTCATATCGGAGTATCCTTTGTAACCCAGAATGCGAGCAAACCTTATGACCGTTGCCTCACCAACACCGGAAGCCTTGGCCAATTGATCTGCGCTCATCAATGTGATCTTGGATGGATTGTCGATGATGAACTCCGCCACTTTTCTTTGACTCCGTGTGAGCCTTGAGTAAACTCTCTGAATCTTTTTTCTGTACTCACTGTTCATACGATCCCTCCGAAGCGTTGACGAGAGAGCAAAAGCACTCCGACAGTTCCTGGGTTCGGTTGAACCTGAGACAACTCCACCGAAATCTTTTTACCCGGTGTCATATAGTAATTTCGTTGTACGTATTCTACCAACACGCTTCTGTAAAATTCATCCTTGATGAGCCCTCCACCGAGCACGAGAACTTCTATGTCCAAGGTGTCCACGATGTTCGTCAAAAATCTCGCCAAGACCTTCGCACCGTGGGAAACAACTTGGAAGTACGGTTCAAACCGCATTTTCGCTTTTTCGAAGATGTCCTCACATCTGAGTCTTTCTCCCGTGAGTGACTGAATCAGGTTCTCTAAACCTCTCCCAGAAGAAATGGCCTGAAGACATCCTTTTCTACCACAGCTACAAACGGGTCCTTCTTCTTCCGCGATAGTGTGACCAATCTCTCCGGCGGCGTAGTGTGAGCCACGATAAACCTTTCCTTCCAGAACCAAACCCATACCGATGCCCGTGCTCACCGTCACATAAGCCAAATTCTTAGATCCGCGCACCCAAGCTTCAGCGTACGCGGCGGCGTTACAATCGTTCTCCACGAAGCCTTTATCACCAAAGAACCTGCTAAAGGCTTGCTTCAACGCGAGGTTTTTCCATCCCAAATTTGGTGACCACAGCACGTTTCCATCATCGTCGACTGCTCCAGCGGTGGAGATAGCCCAGATCCTGAGTTGCTCACCGCTCAAGAGCTTCTTGCCCGTTTCGGTGAGTCTGCGCAAAAAGTCTTCAAAACCTCTGTGAGGTTCTGTGGGGAACTGGAGCACTTCACGAGGAACCAAACTGTCTTCATCGAATGCGGCAACTAAAGTTTTCGTGCCCCCTATGTCAACACTCAGATCCACTCGAACCACCGATCAAACTCTTGATCTTCTTTATTCGATCATCCAGTTCTTTGAAGTTTCTTTCTTGTAGCAACTTCTTGTTTGCTATGTAGGAACCTACGCCAACGGCCGCTGCACCACTGGAGAAGTATCGAGTCACGTTTTCGTCCGTCACACCACCGAACGGGATGAACTTCACTTTCGGAAAAGGTCCACGATAGGATCGCAGCAGGTTCACGTCGGCTGGATACAACTTGAGCACATCGAGGCCCAACTCCAGAGCGTTCTGCACATCGGTGGAGGTGAAAACGCCCGGAACGTACGCTACACGGTCCTTTCTCGATAACTCCGCCACTCTTGAACTCAAACCTGGACTCAAGAGGTAATCAGCACCCGCCGCGATCGCCCTTTGGTAGTTTCTTTCATCGAACACGGTCCCTGCACCGAGGAAGAGCTCGCCGCCAAAGTGTGTTTTCAACGCCTTCAGGACTTTGTCGGCGTCCTCTTCGGAGAAGCTCACCTCAACGAACCTAAGGTCGTTTTCCAAGAGTATCTCACACAGGTTCATCGCTTCTCTCACGTCCAAGCCGCGGATGACTATCAAGATTTTACTATCGAGCAATCTCTCCAACAAGTTATCTCCTCCGTTCATGATTTTCGTTTCCTCAGCACAGATGTGAGCAACGATACCGCAGAGAGGATCAACAAGACCAAGGAGATCGGCCTGGTGAAGAAAGTGGTGAAACTGCCCCCACTCAGTATCAGTGCTCTTCTCATGTTGGCTTCTGCCATCGGACCGAGTATTAGCGCGAGAACGATCGGACCGAGTGGCACATCGAGCAATCTGAAAATGAATCCCAACACACCTGACAGAAACACGATCATGAGGTCAAATGCGCTGTTGTTTATAGCGTAACTTCCAACGAGCGATAAGATGATTATCGTTGCCCAAATGAAGCTTTGAGGTAAAGAGAGAAACTTCGTGAGAATTTTCGAAAAGAAGAACCCAACGGCGAGGAAAACAACGTTGGCGAGCAACATCAGCGTTATGACCATGTAGACGAAATTGGCGTGGTCTCGGAACATGATCGGTCCAGGTTGCACACCGTAGATTATGAAAGCGCCTATCAGAATCGCAGTGACGGCGTCTCCGGGCAGACCGAGTGCCATCATTGTTGTCAAGGCTCCGCCAAGGCAAGCGTTGTTCGCTGTCGTCGATGCGGCCAAACCTTCTAACGAACCTTTGCCGTACTCCTCGGGTCTCTTCGCTATTCTCCTACTCTGATCCCACGCCACCAAGCCGGCGATGTCTGCTCCCGCACCTGGTATGACACCTATGACTATACCTATGAGGGACGACAGCAATGCCACGGGCGTCAAATCCTTCACCTCTTTGAAGGTCGGAACCACCCTTTTGAGTTGTGTGGTGATTCGTGCGTCTGCTGACATGGTCCGACTCTTGGTGAAAATTTGCGACAGAACTTCTCCGATTCCAAACAGACCTATCATGACCGGTATGAAAGAAATACCACCCAGAAGCTCCATCCTGCCAAAGGTGAACCTCTCCGAACCGAAGATGGGATCGAGTCCAATCAGGGCGATCGAGAATCCGAGAAATCCCGCTATCATTCCCTTCAAAATGGACTTGCCGGAGACAGCGACCATCGTTGAGAGTCCAAAGATTGCGAGGGTGAAGTACTCGGCGGGTCCGAAGGACAGCGCGAACTTCGCGAGCGGAAAACCAACGGCGATCAGCGCAACGATACCCAATATTCCGCCGACGCATGAGAAAACGACGTTTATTCCGAGCGCGAGACCAGCCATACCTTTCTTCGTCAAGGCGAACCCATCGAAGGTGGACGCGATCGATGCGGGGGTACCTGGAGTGTTTATGAGGATGGCCGATATCCCACCGGAGAAAATAGCGGAATTCCACACTCCGATGAGCATCGCGAGTCCTTCGTTGGGTGACAACCAAAAAGTTAGAGGGGTGATTATAGCAACCGCCATCGTTGCCGTCAAACCCGGAAGAGTTCCGATGATGAGGCCAGAGAACGTTCCCACGAGCAGATAGATTATCGCCCGTGGATCGATAGCCTGTAAAAATCCCTGCACGAACTGTTGCACACGATCACCCCTTCAGAAGAAAAGCACGTGAAAAACATTGCCGAACAGAAGAAAAACACCGATGCTCAAAACCGCCGAGCCAATCAAACCCATGTACCATTTCGATCCCGTGACGATGTGGATCGAGAACAACATCAAGAACGTGTTGAGCAAAAAATTACATCTGCCCCAGAGCAGAACGTACAAAAGGATCGTGATCAGAACCAGAGAGACTTGAGCCCATCTTCCCTTGGGAAAGGGAGTTGTGGTTTTCTTGAAGAACCTCCGAAGACTGAAAGTCAAGAGCAAACAGGCCAGAACAAGAATCACTGAAGCTATCAACCTTGGGAAGAATCCCGGGCCTGGAATCGTTGCTATACCAGCTGGAAGCTTTGAAGACTCAACCAACAGATAAATCGAGTACGCTATTGAAACCAACGAGAAAATCAAATCACCCATCCTCTCACCTCGAAGTTAAAGGCTGCCCATCGGGGCAGCCTTCTGTTCATTTTCCGAGCGCCTTCGGTATGAGTTCCATGAACATGTTGTACTGAGCTACGGCGAATTCTTTGAACTTTTGTCCATCGAGGTAGGCTGGTGTCATGCCCCTGTCGAGCAGGAACTTTTGGAAGGTTTCACTGTCGTAAGCCTTTTTGAACGCATCTGCGAGTATCTTGTAAACTTCTGGATCGACACCTTTGGGCAATGCCAAGCCTCCCCACGCCGCGATCGAGACATCGTAACCGAGCTCCTTCATCGTTGGTACGTCAGGGAACAGAGGGGTTCTCTCGTCGCTCATCACGGCCAAGATTCTGAGTTGACCTGATTCTACACCCGCTTTGACCTCCGTGGGGCTGACCGTCACAGCTGTGATGTGTCCTCCCAAAAGGGCAGCAACCGCGGGGGCAGCACCATCGAATGGGACATGGACGAGTTTTATACCCGCAGCTTTTTCAAGACTCAGCGCGGCGATGTGCCAGATGGAACCTGGTCCCGAGTTACCCACAGTCACCGTGCCAGGTCGAGTTTTCACATACTCGATGAATTCTTGAGCAGTTTTCCAAGGTGAATCGGCTCTCACTGTGAGGGCGGCTGGTATAACCATTATTCTCATGAGCAGATCGAAATCTTCCGGACCAAAGTCTGCGTAACCCAGCGCCTTAACCATCGAGAGTTCGACGGGCACATAGCCCATGGTGTAACCGTCGGGTTTGCTGGTTTGAAGTCTCTTCATCGCGATGGCACCAGCAGCACCTGTGATGTTGGTGCAGTTGATGGGAACCTTGAGTATCTCTTGTGCGATGGCTGTGATGGTTCTCGAAACCATGTCCGAAGCCCCACCGGGAGCCGCTTGGATGATGAAGGTGATGGGCTTGTCTGGATAAGCTGCGAGAAGTAGAGTCGCAAGAACCAACGAAACGAACACGAGCAACCTTCTCATAAGAAAACCTCCTTTGAAGTAAATGCTTCCATCCGAAAACGAAATGGAAGCTTTTGCTTCAAAAATACCACAGGTCAAACCATCTGCCAAATCCGGTGCGGCACGGAGAACTGGAAGATTGGGAAGCTTCTCCTGAATAATTGCTCAAAACTCATTTTTTCATTCGATTGCTCTGTCTTTCTTCGTCAATCACATCGATACAGATTTTTCACCTTGTCACGGCTTCTGCAGTCGGCCCATGAAGAGTATGGTGTTGCTGGTTTCTTCCTGAATCAAGAACATGAACGGTCTATCGGCTCTGAAGATCACCGGCATGACTGGCATCGCCATCTTGATACCCACGATCACCGCCGTCGCCGCTGCCGCTTCAGTACCTTCCTCGTTGACTTCCACGAAGGCCTGGTGTATCACGTTCTGAATCTTCAACATGTGAGTTCCATCGATCTTTGAAAAGTCGGCCCTGTCAGTGAACGCATCGACCATGCCCATCTTCATGAGCGTTTCCTTCATCGATAGACGTTCCAAAATCTTGAACCTTGGCAAAAACACCTGAACCCTTGTTTCACTGAGATTCTTCAGCCATCCTTCGATCTTTTCTTTCGTTAGATCCTTTTCCAGCTCAATCAACTCTACACCCGCTCTCGGCAGAACGATGACCATGGAAAGACTGCTTTCTGCGTACGGAAGTTTCAGAACTTGAACTTGGTCATCTTCGTAGTATTCGAATTTCTCTGTGAGTTCCATCATGTCCACTTCGACCTTTGTAGTTTCGTTCACGTAAAAGAAGTCCTTCTTCGTCAACTTCTCGTCGAACGGTATTTTCCATCTACCTTTGAAGTAAATCGCATTGGTGAGGATCAATCTGGTGAGACTGTCGACGTCGTCTTTCGTGAGCATGTTCTTGATCTTTCCCGCAGTCTTTTCTTCAATCCATTCGTTGACCTTTCGAATTGAGTTGTCCAGATCGGCCACGAAATCGACCGTGTTCACAGGCGCTTTGTAATACCTCTCGATGTCCCTGAGGAAAGTTTCGAGCAAAGGATAGTTCGTCTGCACCCACAGCGCGTTGGCTGTGATCAGTTTGTAAGCTTCTGATGGTTTGTTGAGTGAAGCGATTAATTCTGAAAAGCTTT
>DOKY01000026.1:2375-77568 GCA_003510135.1 Pseudothermotoga sp. | reverse complement strand
TGAAACAGTACCAATACGATCCACCAAAATACGCACTCGGTTTTTACTTCGCCACGGTCTCGAACGTTTTCGGGAAAGATTTTGATATTTTCAAGAAGGGCGACGTGTTGTTGAGTGTCGAAGATATCACGGTGAAAAACAACGTGGACCTCTCGAGGGTCTATCAGCTCGTGCTTGCGCAGGAAACAGGCTTTTACATCGAAGTTCAACACGATCGGATTGTATGGGCCAGGCGAGGTCTGCCTGACGAACTGTCGGTGACGTTGATGAGAGACGATCAAGAGATCCAGCTGAAGATTCCCTCTTCACTGATCAAGAACGTGCTCGAGACACCGGGCCTGTTCGAGCCAAAGACGAGCAACTTGAGACCTGCAGACGCTTTCGAGGTGATCGCTGTTGCTGTGGATAGATGCAACAACGTTCTCATCACGATGTACAGATCGTTGTTTGGTGTCTTCCGCGGCACGGAAACTGGCGGCGTAGTTGGACCCGTCGGACTGGTTGCGTTCATCGGGGAAACGGCGAAGGCCGGACTCGAACCTGTTCTGACTCTGGTTGCACTGATCACGATGAGTCTGGGTATCTTCAATTTATTACCATTACCTGCTTTGGATGGTGGCAGGATCGTCTTTTCCCTGATCGAGCTTTTGAGCAGAAAGAAGGTCAAACCCGAATTGGAGAACCTCATACACTTCATCGGCTTTTTGCTGCTCATCGCGCTGATGGTCTTCGTCACGTTCGGTGACATAGGCAGGTTGATGGGAAGATGAGCAAAGCTGTGAAGGTGGGGAAAGTTGTTATCGGGAAGGGTTATCCAGTATCCATACAGTCCATGACGAACACGAGGACCACTGACGTCGATGCCACTGTGAAACAGATAAGAGAGCTTGTCGCGGCCGGCTGTGAGATAGTAAGAGTTGCTGTAGCAAACTTAGAAGGTGCGAGGTCGATAAGAGAAATCAAGCAGCTTCTCGGTTCCGACGTTCCGATAGTGGCGGACGTCCATTACGATCACCGTCTCGCAATAGAGGCAATAAAGAATGGCGCGGACAAGGTGAGGATAAATCCTGGCAACATCAATCAGGACTGGAAGATCAGAGAGCTCGTCCAGGTGGCCAAAGAGTATTCCGTTCCCATAAGGGTCGGGGCGAACAGCGGCTCTCTGCGCAAAGAATTCGAGCAGAAGTACGATCGAATCACAGCCCTCGGGGAATCAGCCCTCTACGAGGTGCGATTGCTTGAAAAATTTGGTTTTTTCGACATCGTCATCTCGGTCAAGAGCACGGACGTTCTGGAAACAATCAAGGCGAACGAGTACGTTGCCTCGAAGGTGGAATATCCTCTACACATAGGGCTCACGGAGGCTGGCGTTGGAGAAACGGCGATTGTAAAATCTTCAATTGCGATAGGGCACCTTTTGCTCAAAGGCATCGGAAACACCGTTAGGGTTTCAATAGCGGGAGATCCCATCAAGGAAGTGATTGTGGCGCGCAAAATCCTCGCTTCTGTAGGTTTAAGGAAGGTGGGTCAGGTCATCGCCTGTCCCACCTGTGGCAGGTGTGAAATAGATGTGGAGAAAATCGCGAAGACGATCGAACCGCTTGTGGAGAAAACCGATTTAACTGTTGCAGTCATGGGGTGTATCGTGAACGGAGTTGGCGAAGGAAGGCATGCCGACATCGGAGTTGCTGGAACAAGGCAAAAGGCGGTAATATTTGAATCTGGAAAGATCCTCAAAACGATCGCACCCGACACAATCGTTGAGGAACTGACAAGACTCATCCAGCAGAGAATAAAGACCAGCCCGGGGTCATGAGACCTCGGGGATGTTCCATAATTGTGTCTGCAACCTACTGAAGGATATCACCACTGACGACTACGTAGCCAGCGATACCGTCGTTTTCGTTGTAGCCAATCACGGCCATATTTTCGTATCTGTTGAAAACGATCAAGCCTGGTGTGTAATGTTTCAGCGTGAACGTCTGAATTCGTGCTGCGTAGCCAGGATTCGCCCAGCCACCAACCTCCCATTGCCAGGATGTGTTGTCGAACGAAAAGTGTGTGATCTCAACGGGAATGTTGAAATCCGCAACCACGGTCAGGTTGGTTCTCTGAGCCGAGACCCTGCAGAGCCTATCGGGTGTGGTGACAACACCGGGTTGTGACAGACTGCCACAACGTGTGAACACGATCACGCCGAGCCGGCCATCGTTCTCCTTACCCATGATCAACGCGAGCCTGTCGTAGCGGCCGATCATCAACATGAACATCTGGTAGTGAGGTATACTGTAGCGTTTCGTTCTCGCCGCGTACGATGGGGAAGCCCAACCGCCCACCTCGTCGTGGGTGTATCTGCCTTCGGCCCACATGCCCACTTCCACCGGCTGACCTAAGGAGCTGATCACGAAATCGTTACCCTGCCGCTCGACTCTCGCGAGGGATGGTATCTCGAAGTTTGTAAAAGGACCTCCTTTGAGGACTCTGTAGCCCACCTGGCCGTCGTTCTCCCTCAGAAACACGGCATAGATGTTCTCGTACCTGGCGAGCAGGAGCACGCATGTTCGATAGTGTGGTAATGGCAGATACCTGGGATTCTGTGCAAACTCTGCTTGAGCCCATCCTCCGACCTCCGTCTTGAAGAAGCAACTGCCATCCCAAGGAGGATCAAAGTTCGAGCCTTTCATGACGAAGTTCGTGGAGGGCTGTTGAGGCGTGCCGGTGTTGTCAATCATCAGGTAAGAAACTTCCACAGGCATGTTTGGATTGAGCGCTCGAACTTCGATGACGTAGCCGGTGGAATAGGGATACTGTCTCGACATGTTGCTGAGCAAACTCAATCTGACCCAACCATCGTCGATGAGAATCGCGGACTGTGCCCAGAGAAATGCTGAAAGCAGAATGAAGGCCACGAACCACACGCACCTTTTCACAACTATCCCCCCTTCTGCTTGGGTATTCTTTCATAATCTTAGACATGACGTATTAAAAAACGGTTAGAAACCCTGAGACTGGCATTTGAAAAGATCCGAACCGGGTGTTATACTGCGTATGAAGGGGGAAAGAGTTTGAGCGTTCTGAAGGTTAGAAATCTGAAGAAATGCTATGGAAACGTGAGAGCCGTTGATGGTGTGTCGTTCACAGTGGAGGAAAGGCAGATCGTGGCCCTGCTTGGACCGAACGGTGCCGGTAAAACGACGACGATCGAGATCATCGAAGGCTTGAGGAAGAAAGATGAAGGGGAGATATTCTACTTCGGCAGAAAGGTTGAGTTTATCGACAGAGAGATAAAGAGAATGCTCGGTGTACAGCTTCAAAAGAGCGCTTTTCTAGACAATTTGACCGTTAAAGAAACACTCGAACTCTTTGCTGGACTTTACGGAATATCCCTCAAAGCTTCTCAACTCGGAGAACTTGTTGAAATGTTCATGCTTCAGGAGAAGATGAACTCACGTGTGAAGACTCTCTCGGGTGGTCAAATGCAGAGACTGGCCCTCGCCGTTGCCCTGGTGAACGACCCGAAGGTTGTCTTCTTAGACGAGCCCACGACTGGACTGGATCCACAGGCGAGAAGACACGTGTGGCAGATCGTCAGGAAGCTTGTAGAAGAAGGGAAAACCGTGCTGTTGACGACCCATTACATGGAGGAGGCCGAAGAGCTGGCCGATTACGTTCTGATAATGGACCACGGAAAGATCATAGCCGAAGGCACAGTCGATAATCTGATAAAAATGCTGAACATGGACAGTTATCTGGAGTTCGTTGTCGAAAAGCCGGCGGTGTTCCTGGAAAGAATGCCAGGGGCGAGAATGCTCAACGGTGAAAGAATAACGGTTCCAACGAAGAAAGTCGAGGATGATGTGCAGAAAATATTCGCCCTGGCGAAGAACGAAGGCCTGAGTGTCGAAAATCTCGTGGTCAGAAGGCCTAATCTGGAGGATGTTTTCTTGAGCTTGACCGGCAGACACTTGAGGGATTGAGGTGGTCCACTTGTTCAAGTTGGCGAAGGCCTTTCTTCTGGACAGCATGAGGGATTTCAACGGGATCTTCTGGCCATTTGTTTTTCCCCTCTTTTTGTTTTTCGTCCTGACCTCGGTTTTCTCGAGCGCTGATTCTTCGAACATGAACGTGAACTTCAACCTCGGTGTGGTATTTGAAGAGCGTCTCAGCGGTTTTGGCGGTTTTTTAAACCAGCTCCTGACGGCCATCCAGCCTGAGCCGTTCCAGCTGCGGGAATACGACACCTGGGAGAAAGCTCTGGAGGATTTGAAAAAGAAGAAACTGGATGTCGTCTTGAAGATTCCATCCGGTTTCAGTGGAAGACTCACCTGGGCTGTTTTGACGAAACAGAGCAGAAACCCTCCCGAGCTTGAGGTCCATTGCCTCGAAGGACAACAGGAATCCGAGATGGCAGCTCAGCTACTTCAGATGATCCTCGAGCAGGCGAATCTGGAATTCTTCAAACGAACAGATGCGGTTGGATCCTACGTTGAAGCTCAGGTTCAACAGAGACCTCTGTCCGTTGTGGAGGAAAGCGAATTTCACTATCCAACCTATCTCTTTCCCGCGGTCATCCTGATGTCCTGGCTGGCGATCTGTTTGTTCAACCTCCCGTTGAGCATTTCCTACAGCCGGGAGGCTGGAATCAACAAAAGGTTCTTCACGTGTGGAGTGAAACCTTTCGAGTACTTCACATCTTTGCTTTTGTCGATGGGTGTCATAATGGTGATCTCCTGCGTGTTGATTTACGTTTTTGGAATGCTGGTCTACAGAGTGCAGCCTTCCTGTCTCTCTCTTGAGTTTATCCTCAAACTTTTGTTCACGATGATGGTTTTCTTCAGCCTGGGAATGATGATCACCGCTCTGTTCAGGAAGAGTTCGTCCGCTCTGGTGGTCAGCCAGATCATGAACCAAATTCTGATGTTCTTGGGAGGTTTCTACTTTCCACTCTTGAACTTCGGGTTGCCCAAGCCTCTAAAATGGTTCTGCCTCGCGCTGCCGACGACGTACCTGGTCGAGGAACTCAGAAAGAGCCTGGGACAGAACGTGTACTCCTTCAGCATGCCTCAAACCTTCTTGGTTCCATCTGTATGGTTCGTGCTGGCTTTAGTTTTGTTCGTCGCCAACTTCAAGAGGGTGATGGGTTATGAGTGAGCTCCTGACGCTTGTGAAACTTCTGTTTCTGGATTCTGCGAGGAACAAGCTGGAAACGTTTTTCAGCATCCTGTTCCCCGTGGTCTTCTTGATAATCTTTGGTTTTGTCTTCGGCTCGACCGGCGAATCCGCACGTACCGTGGGGATCGTGGGGGCGGATGTGCAAGTTGTGAAAGAGCTGGAGAGCGTCGGAAAATGGCGTTTCCAGTTGTTCCCGGACTGTGAGGAACTGATGGCCGCAGTTCAAAATGGCAAGCTGTCGATAGGACTGAGCATGAACGGTTCCAGCGTTGAACTCTTTTACAACGAAAGGAACACGAACGTCCTTGGAGAAGTCAAAATGCTTCAGATCGTTGTGAAGAACCTTTTGGAAGAAAAGCTGAACAACGCGCGGTCTTACTTCACAGTTTCTAAGATGGAACACACCCCCACAGGAAAGGAGATCAGCACTTTCGAACACATCCTGACCGGTGTGATCGCGATCTCGGTGCTCTCGAACGGCATGTTCTCCATGATAACCGTATTCGGTAATTACAGAAAGAAAGGTGCTTTGAGGAGAATAATCCTGACGCCCGTTAAACCAGTGAAGATAGTCTCGGCTGTGGCTTTCGTACGAATTCTCATGAGTTTCCTCTCTTTGTTCATAACTTTGTTCCTTGCCCGACTGTTCTTCAGCGCCAGTATACCGTTCAACTGGTTCAGGTTGATCTCAACCTTGGTGTTCTCCACCTTGGGCATGATGGCGCTGGGATTGTTCCTGACGGCGATCTTCAAGCAGCCTCAAACCGCTTCGAGCGTCGCCTCTTTGCTGAACACGATCATGATGTTCTTCGCTGGTGTGTATTTTCCGGTTCACTGGATGCCCTCTTACGTAAGGTGGCTCGCCTACGTCCTGCCTGTGAAGTATGTCGCCGACCTGGTCAGAGTTTCCGCAGGATACCAGCTCCTGGAAAGTTACTTCTTCTGGGGAATAAACGTACTTTTTTTGATCTGCGGTCTGGCAATGTTGACAGTTGCAGCCAATTTGTTCTTGAAGTCTGAGTGAGGAGGGATTCAAAGTGAACTGCGTGAACAAAGAGAGGAACCTCAGGAGGTGCAACTGTTCTTATCCTGGATGCCCGAGAAAGGGTATCTGCTGTGAGTGTCTGGCTTACCACAGGAGCAACGGGGAGCTCCCCGCGTGTTATTTCTCAAACGAGGCGGAGAAGACGTGGGACAGATCCATAGAGAACTTCGTAAGAACCAGAAAAGCTTGAGACTCAAAAATACCTCTTGAATGTTTCTGGAGGTCTGTGATATACTAAATGTTGCTGAAGAGTCGGGGACGTGGTGCAGCCTGGTTTAGCATGCCGGTCTGTCACACCGGTGGTCGCGGGTTCAAATCCCGTCGTCCCCGCCAGGGGAGGGTGCCGACGCCCTCCCTTTGTGTTATAATTTCTTCGAGGTGAACGAGTGAGACTGCTCGTTGGTAGACAGATTGTGCTGAGCGAATTTTTCCACGTTGACCTTGCGGTCTCCTGGGTGGAGCAACCGATTGCCGGTGCGAATTTCTACTTGCTTGGAAGCGAAAAAGGCTACATTTTCCTTTCCAACTTTTCTGAAGAGACAACTTATGGGGCTGGTTTCCACTTGCTTGAACTTCCCCAGGGACTGTTCGCGGTAGCAACGGGTCTCATGAACTGGAAGTACGCAAAGAAGGCTGCCGACCTTGGTGCCAACGTTCTGTTCGTCTTTCAGGACGTGTCGAAACCGGAAGAACTGCTGCTGGCCAAAACAATCTGCTGGGGCTCGAGCAGAGAGTTCAACGTACCCATCGTTCTGCTGGCGAGACACGCTGGCGTGACCCACCTTTTCTTCTGTGTGCCGGGTCAGGGTAGAGAACACTCTGGCATACTCTTCGACGCCACTTCCTCGTGCGTTGTTGAACTCGACGTGTCTCGAACAGACTCCGGCAGGTCCTTCAGTGTGAAAAGCCTCGCCCGCTGAGAAGTATGAATCCTTTCTCTGTGCGATTCTGGAAGCTATTCAGAAGTTTGCCCCCTTCACGAAAACGTTCTGAACCAGATAACGTTGTCCGAGCTGTTGTGTTACAATTAGAGTACGACCCGAGCCTGAGAAGTGGCAGTGTCTTTACGGATTTTTTTCTCTCGATTCTTTCAAAGATTTCGAGTTTTATGCCTCACGTGGTCGTCTTCCCGGCGCTCACGGACCTGTTCTTCGTCAACGGTATCTGGTCCCTTCCTTTTTTTAAAAGATTCCCGAAGAACGGACTCGGCATTCCAGAGGCTGTTACACAACAGTGCGAGTGGTTCATGGCTGAAGTCTCAAAGAGAATGAACTGCGTGGTTGCGTTCGGCACGATTCATGGACTGAAGCTCTGCAATAAAGGTCGGTTCGTCGCGGAGAAAAGGGTGCAGGTAAAAGAACGAGGCCTGGCGCTCGTGCCGAAACGTTGGCTCACGAACAGCGAGGTCCTCTCGGCTTTGGTGGAAGATGGAATCAGGATCCTGGTGACACCCACGAGCGGGAGCAACGTTTACAACGAGTGGGATGACAAGTATTACTTCTGGTCGCACGCGCAGATGGTGGGATATTACGGTCTCAAAGCGACTCTTGTTGGAAGAGTGTCGCGAAATCGTCTGAAAGATAAGGCCTGCGTCTGTGGTCCCATTCCCATCACCCAGAACCACGACGGTTACATCGTGAGAAACGAATCTCTGGAAGGCAGCGCTGTGCTCCTGGCGGAGCTGGACATGGAGAAACTCGAAAACTTTCTTGTTGAACAGAAAAGCAGGTTTAACTCCCTGATCCACTGAAAAGACAGAAAGGCTCCGTTCCGGAGCCGAAATTTCTCGCTCATTTTTTCTTTTTGAAGATCCGTTTCGTTCGACGAAACGTCCCAGGCTGAAGTTGATCTCTTCGAGAAGGTTGTTCTTCGCTCTGATTCGCTGAGTTGTTCTCAATTTTGACGCCTTTCTGTCTACAGATTCTCTGCTTGAAAGAGATCCAGCGGCGCCGCAGGATCACGTCTGATAGAGGAAATTCCTAAATCAAATTCTTTCATGGAGAGCGCAAGAGTTTGAGACGTCTTGAAGAGGTAGACCAGGGCCAATGTAAGGTCCAAACTTTTGCCCAGGCAGATCTTTCCTCCGAAGAGCGCTCTCCATTGATATATGTACGGTCGTGCGCATTAAGGAAATGTAACTTTATCGAATCGGAAAGGTTGAGTCAAGGATTGTTCAGGAGCGAATCTAGCCAGTCGAGCCAGCCCGTATCTTGTGAAAACGAAAGCTGAGAGTACATGTCGCGGTACGGACCAAGTTGGTTACTGTTCTGTGGTAGAAACACGCTCAAACAGATCGTAGGATCCGTTGCTTGCGGGATGCGTGCTGACTGAAACTCGCTCAGAACATCGGACCATCCAAAACTGTCCAGAACTTCACCGAGGTCGCACAGCTGTGGAAACAAAGAATAAAGCGTGTCTGCTTCTGGTACACTGGAAAGATTCTGCACTTTGCTGGCCAAAATCTTAACAGCTTCGTTCAACTTTTCAGCATTCCACCCGTTCAAAAGTTGTTCGTAACTTGTACCGGCATAAAAGCTTTTCCATTGATCTATGGCTCTTTTACAAAAACCTTCCGGATTTGAATCCGAAACGTGCGCGAGAAACCTGTAGTCCCATCCTGAAGAGGGTATCTCGCCAGGAGATGCGAGAAAGTAATCGGCTAGATCCTTCAGTTCGTAAAGGACCTCCACTGAACCCATGAGACACGCGTCGAAACCCAGTACGTCCCAGTGTGTGTGTTGAAGTGCGTTCTTCAGTTCTATGATCTCCAGAAAGTCTCCGCTTTGATCGTCGTACGATATGCCTTTGGTTCTGTAAGGATCGCTGTCGTCCCACGCGTTTCCATGGTTCCAGAGTATCAGCGCCTTCTTGTTCGCATCGCAGGCTGTGTACTTGTTCACGAACCATGAAAGGTTCGTCCCAGAACCGCTGTTGATCTCGCTGAAAAATTCTATTCTCACAAAGACCGAGTCCATCGAGAGCGCGTAGACACCGTCTCTCAGAGTTCCATCTTCATCCAGCAAAACGATGACTGAAACATCTTTCGCAGCACTTTTCATCTCTTCAAGATCATTGCTCACGTTTTCAGAAAGGTTGTTGTCCGCCCCGATCCAGCAGAGAACCAGCCAGGAAGCTGGTTCCACGTTCAGAACGATTTCCCTGCTCACATCCTCATAGCTCAAAATCACAGTGTAAGAACCCGCGCTGAGAAAGAAAAATGGAACGCAGGCATAGCCTGATTCGTCCGTTGTGTAAATTTCACCGTTGACCTTTATCTCAACATTCTTAAGCAGCAGGCCAAACGGTCCGGCCACACCGACTTTTATTTCGAAGGGTTTTCCAGCGTGAAGCTGCCCCGGCACAACGACTCTGATCGCCGAGGCGGTCAAATTCATACACGATGTGAGCAAAATTGCCAGTGGAATGAGAGTCAAAACGATCTTTCTCAAGGCTCCATGAATCTGTACGCCTGCGCGAACAAACCAAAGGTTCCACCGGTGTGGATGAACAGAATCTTCTGACCTTTCTTACTCGTCTGCAACATGCCTCTGAACGTCTTTGCGGTGTAGACCGGATCGAGCACTAGCCCCTCCATGGATGCCACCATCTTGATGCACTCTATATCTGCCTCGGTTGGTACCGCATACGCCGGTCCGCTGAAGTCGTCCAGGATCTTCACTTCCTCGGGTTGTACCTTCACCTTCACTCCGTATCTGGAAAGCTCGTCGATGATCCTCAGCACCTTTTCCACAAAATGGCTGGCCTCTCTCTTGGTAACGTTGATGCCTATGACGGAGGTGGCGTAACCAAGGAACCTCAGACCTGCGAGCAAGCCTGCGTAAGTACCACCACTGCCGACGGCACAGTAGATCGCGTCAAACTGCAACAGATCGATCTGACCCGTCATCTCGGCCACGGCCCATACGTAACCCAGCGCACCGAGCGCATTCGAGCCACCTTCCGGTATCACGTAAACTCTGCGCCCCTGGGATTCGTATTTCTGCCTGTACTCTTCGAACACCTCATCTATCTTTGAGTACTGTTGCTGCGTCACGAAAACGATCTGTGCGCCGAGCAGTTTGTCGATCAAGAGGTTCCCGTTGACCACTTCTTTGAAGTAACTTCGTTCCGCCTCATCGCTCGCGAAGAAGCTCCTGATCTTCCTCATTGAGTTGTTGCCCTGTTCGGGCTGGCTTTCTCTCAAGAACAAAACTGGCTTCAAACCCAGTTTGATACACAGATGGGCGGTTGCGCGTGCGTGGTTCGACTGTTCGCCACCACAGGTGAAAACTGTGTCGCAACCCTGGCGAAGCGCGTCCGCCAGAAGGAATTCGAGTTTTCGGATCTTGTTACCGGACGAAATGAACTCGGTCATGTCGTCCCTCTTCACGAATATTTCACGCTCATAACGTTTCCCAAGTCGCGTGAGCATCTCAATCGGTGTTGGAAGCTTCGCAAGTGAAATCTTCATTTTTCCACCTCCAAGGCTTTCTCGAGAAGATTCAAAAACTCTTCCATGTCCATGCTGATCTTGATCGAGCCTCGCTTCTTCCCACCACCACCCGGGACGTTCAGGATGGATCTCAGCTTCGAAACGATCTGACCGCAATCGATTCTTTCAGAGCTGAGTGCGAACTCGCCTTCGAGTTTGCAGACCAAAAGATCGGCATGAGGTTGCTTCAACAGAGCCCTCGCCACAGTCGGAAAACCTTCGTAAAATGCAACTTCGTACTCGAAGATCTTCCTTTTTGGCAGATTCGCACTGATGAATCGTGCGTGTTCCTCTGAGAGTCGATCCAGTGTAGACGAAAGAGATCTGGTCTTTTCGATGAGGGCCTCGATTCTGATCGCAAGATCGTTCAGAGAACAGGTCAGTACCCTCTGAAGGTTTTTCGTCACAAAAACGCATTCCTGAAAATGTTTGAGAGCTCTTTCGCCGGCAACGAAGTGAACACGCGTCAGGTGCTGCTTGACTTTTTCCCAATCAACGATCTTGATGATCCCAATCTCTCCAGTGTTTGCTACATGGAAACCGCCACACGCCGACAGATCGAAGTCCTGAACCTTCACAATCCTGACTCTCTGTCCAACCTTCTCGCTGATGGATTTTCTTAAACTCATCTTTTCAGCTTCTTCTCTGCCGACGAAAAGAATCTCCACGTCCACGCAGCTTTTGACGACCTCATTCGCGAGTCTTTCCACGTCTTCGATGGTTCTTTCTGTGAGGACGGGTAAATCAATATCGATCGTGGACGTCTTCTCCCCCATGTGAAAACTCACCGTTTGCGCCTGAACGACTTTCAAGAAAGCTGCCGAAAGGATGTGCTGTGCTGTGTGCTGCGTCGCGATGTCTTTTCGTCTGGCTTGATCGATCTCGAAGTCGTACTCTCCCGGTTCAATGGGCCTATCGATTTTGTGATGAACTTCGCCGTTCACTTCCTTCACATAGAGCACCTTGGCCGGTCCAATGCTGCCTCTATCTCCCAGCTGACCACCTTTGCCGTCCGGATAGAACGGGCTTTCATCGCTCACGGCAAACAAGTCTTTGCCTTCTTCATACAATCTCTTAATTTTGATCACGTGTGCTCACCCCGTGTGAATATTAGAATCTTTCGTGGGAGGAATCTTGTGGTCACTGTCTCCGTTGTCCTTTCATTGGTTTTGATCGTAACAGTGCAGAGACTCACCAAAACTTTGCTCTTATCTATGATATCAGGTTTTGGCCTGTTTGTAGTCATGAACAACGTCTTGAGAGGTGCGCTCGTGGAACTTTTCCTTTCCTCCGTTCGTGACAGATCTTTCTTGACGCTGATTCCGGCGATCTTTTTCATATACTTCCTCGGCGAGATCATGGATGTATCCAAGGATGCTCAAAGAATGACGGAGTCTGTTCAAAAACTCTTTCAGGGATCAATGGGAGCGGTGGTGTTCATACCGTCTGCGATCGGTCTTATGCCCATGCCTGCAGGTGCGATGTTCACTGCACCCATGGTGGATCACATGGGCGAAGGCATGTCGAAACTCGACAAGTTGCTCACAAATTACTGGTTCAGGCACTGCCTGGAGTTCTTCTGGCCAGTTTATCCAGCAATGTACCTGCTCGCAGGTCTCACTTCAATGAAGATTGGTGTTATTTCCTTGAAGCTCTCTCCGCTGTTCTTCGTGTCTTTCCTGGCAGGCTGGGTTTATCTGAACGGCTTGAGACTACCGAAGTTCAACAAGCTGACTCGTTCGGAGCTGAAACAACTGTGGCCACTGGTTTTGATCGTGTCCGTAGGGTTCATGATACTTTTGTTCAAAATGGAGGGATGGCTGGCGCTTCTTTTCGTCAGTTCCTTCTACGCGCTGGTCAGAAGAAGCCACGTGTTCATGTCTGTGAAGAGAACACTGAGAAGGCTCGATGTTGTTCCGATCGTTCTGCTCGTTTTTATGTTCAAGCATGCGATGATGGATTTCGGCTTGGGTGAACGCGTCAGTCTCGAATTGACCAACCTCGGTTTGAGCACGAAACTCGTCGCGATACTTCTGCCACTTCTTTCTGGCATGTCCACGGGTATAACTCATGCGAGTCTGGGCATATCTTACCCTGTTGTTGTTGGGATGGGTGGTGAACAACTCGGGCTTCTTGTCTACGTCTTCTCTGTGCTTGGAGTTCTTCTCTCTCCAGTTCATCTGTGCTTGATTTTGACATTGAATTACTTCAAGGTGGATCTTTCGAGAGCCGTTTTGAAAATGCTACCGCTGATTGGTATCACGGCCTTTGCTGCGTACCTATTCTATGCGTGAAGCGGGGTGCAAACCATGACGAGATTTCTTGGAAAGCTCTTTCCACAGGAATCGCCCTTAAAGCTCTTGTACGAACACGCGCGACTCGTTGAAAAGTCCGCGGAGCAGATTCCGGTGGCGCTGGGGAAGTTCTTGCGACACGAACCGGTTGAAGATCTGGCGCAGCTGGTGGACAAACTGGAGGACGAAGCCGACGAAATGAAGGTTCGTATCAGGGAAGTTTACTCAAAGCTCAAGTTTGTCTATTTCGACAGGGTGGACCTCCTCCTGATACTCCACGATCAGGATGCTGTGATCGATGCGGTGGACGATTTTCTGAAAATGCTCTGCATCTACAAGTTCGACAAGCCCTTGCCGAAGGAATTGACGGACATGCTGCTCGAACTTGCAGAAAGAGTTCAGGATGCCATCAAGTTCATGGTCGAGTCGGTACACGAACTTCTTAAGCTCGTTGAATCTTCCTTCTCTCCTGTTGTCGTCGGTGAGGAAAACGCGCTGACGCAAAAGGTCGAATCCGACGAGAGCGGCACAGACAGACTGTCTCTCGCCTTGGCAAAGAAGATCTTCTCGCTCAAGAACGTGTTGCATCCTGTGGACATCATGTACCTCGAAAAGCTGACGCGACTCCTGACGCGTGCGGCGGACCACGCTGAGAACGTCGCGGAGAAAGTGCGAATGATCGCAAAGAGTTGAAGGAGTGATCCGAGTGCTACTGCTGGTAGCGTTCATCGTGGGCTTCATGATGGCCTTCTCCATAGGTGCCAACGATGTGGCAAACTCCATGTCAACGGCAGTTGGTTCTCGCGCGATAACTCCCAGACAGGCAGTCATGATCGCGGCAATTTTGGAATTTCTTGGCGCATTGATGTTCGGTTCACACGTGGTTACAACCATAACGAAAGGGATCGTCAAAGTGGAGTTCATGAACGATCCAAGAGAAGTCCTCGCAGGCGCACTCGCGGCACTCGTGGGTTCTTCAATGTGGATTTTGATCGCGACGGTTTGGGGAATGCCGGTGTCGACCACACACTCGATAGTCGGTGGTATGGTGGGTTTTGGTATAGCAAACGCCGGTCTGCATGCGATCAACTGGAACAGGATGGCCAGTATAGTCATCAGCTGGGTTCTGTCACCGGTCGTTGGGTGGCTGTTGGCGTACACGGTGTTCAAGATCATTTCCTATGCGATCTTGAGAAAGTTCCATCCAGCGGTTGCGATGAAGAGATCGATACCGTTGATCATCTTTACGACGTTTTTCATCGTGTGCCTTTTGTTTGCACTCAAAACCGTGAAGGCGCAGTTCGACAGGGCCTTAGGATGGTCCTTGCTCATCGCGGCGGCTGCCAGCGTTCTGGGCAGCATTCTGTTCAGAAGTATCAGGACGTCCGGTTTGGACGAATACGAATATGTCGAAGCGGTCTTCAAACGTCTGCAGATCATGACAAGCTGTTATGTGAGCTTTTCACACGGAGCCAACGATGTTGCGAACGCCATTGGCCCGGTGGCTCTCGTGTACTGGATTATCTCTCACGGGAACGTTGCCCAGAAGGTAGGAGTGCCAGTGTGGTTGCTGGCGCTCGGTGGACTCGGTATCTCCACGGGGGCACTTCTTCTTGGAGCACGCGTAATGAAAACGGTGGGAGAAGAAATCACACAGCTGAACAACTCTCGAGGTTTCTGTATCGATTTCAGCACAGCCTCAACGGTGCTCTTTGCTTCAGTACTCGGCCTGCCCATCTCGACCACGCACGTGGTGGTTGGTTCTGTTGTCGGTGTTGGAACGGCGCGGGGGATGGAGCTTGTCAACGTTGGGGTCCTGAAGAACATCCTGATCTCATGGTTCGCGACTGTTCCTGTCAGTGCACTTGTCTCGGCTGGATTCTACCTGCTCATGCTTCAATTCATTTGAAGTGCTTCCTCACCGCACGTGCCTGAATCAGACCTATCACGCCAAGCAGAATCAAAAGAGCCCTGGACAGGTTGAACTTCAACTCGAGCCTCGCCAAATCGTTCAAGAAGGTCAAAGCAGCAACAACGAAGAACATGATACCCCCAACCATGGCGTGGGCGCGTATCCTCTGAGGATCTTTTCTCGATTCGAGCAGGCCGAACAAATAGATGAATGAAAAGATGAGCACGCAGAAGGCGAGCATGGTCTCACCTTTGATCATGAGTAAAAACAGCGAGAACGCTGTCAACCATTCGAACAGGAGCAGGAATTTCATGCAAAGATACCTCCAATCATTCTCACAGCGAGTGCCAGCACGTACGCCATCGAGAAGCTGTAAATCACTGAGATGACGGCGTACTTAGTGCCAAGCTCCGATTTGATGGTCGCCAGTGTCGCGAAACATGGAATGTACGCCATGACGAACACAATGAAGCTGTAGGCCGTAACGGGGTCGAACAACTGCGAGAGCTGTTCTGTCAACGTCTCGCCCTGCGTATTGAACAGCATGCCGAAGGTGGAAACTATGATCTCCTTTGCTGCGACACCGAAGAACAGGGCCGTGGAAGCACGCCAGTCGAACTTCAGAGGTCTGAGGACGAGCGAGACAGCCTTGCCTATCTGCGCGGCAAACGATCGCGTCACATCGTTCGGATCGGGAAAGTACATCAATGCCCAGAGAACGAGCGAAGATATGAAGATGATCGTGCCTGCTTTGACAAGGAAGTGTTTACCCCTTAACCACGTGTACAGCGCCAGGTTCCTGAAAGATGGTAGTCTGTATCTTGGAAGCTCGAGGACGAAGATCCCCTTTTGTCCCTTGAAGAGGGTCCTGTTCAAAACGAGTGAGCTGATCATGGCGGCAAACATGCTCAACACATAGATCGAGAAAACCACCACACCCTGATTCCGGCTGAAGAATATGGATGCGATCAGAAGATACACCGGCAACCGAGCGCTGCAAGAGACGAACGGAACAGAAAGCACAGACACGATCCTTTCCCTCACATCCGGTATGCCCCTGGTCGAGAGCACCGCGGGCACGGAACATCCAAAACCAAGGAGGAAGGACATGAAAGATCTGCCGGACAGTTTGAGGCTGTACATGACTCTATCCATAACGAAGGCAGCGCGTGGCAGATAACCTGAATCTTCCATTATTCCAAGCAGGAAGAAGAGCGCGAAAATGTTGGGAACGAAAGCGAGCACGGCACCCACGCCACCCAGGATTCCGTCGGCGATCATCGAGGTGACCATCCCCTCACCAAGACGTGCCTTCGTGAGCTCTGCAAGATGACTGAACGTACCTTCGAGGAAATCACTCAAAGGTTGAACCGTTTCGAACGCAAAGTTAAAGGCCAAATACATCAGCGCAAGAAAGATCGGTATACCTATGAACTTGTGCGTCAAAACGTGGTCAATCGCTTCACTCATCGAAAGTTCTTTCGAAATTGCCATGATCGATTCCTTGACGATGAGCTGAATGTGATCGTAACGTTCTCGAGCGATTTGACTCTTCAGGTTTCCCGGTTTAGCTACCGATTTAAGGACGAGCTGCGAGAGCCGCTCAACTACGTGCGGATCTCCTTCCAGGTACTTTATTGCAAACCAGCGCGAAGCCGCTTCACCAACCTGGGCTTTTATCAACGCGGCCAACTGTTGGATCATTTTCTCGGTTTTATCACTGAAGTTGAAGAGCACCCTCTTCTGTTCCGTGGAAGCCGTTGAAACTATGCAATCCAGCAAGTCCTGTATACCCTCGCCAGTCAGGGCGCTCGTGAGCACCACAGGCACCTTCAGATGTTTCGAAAGCTCCTGCCTGTCTATGACCAATCCTTTCTGCCTGGCCTCGTCTATAGCGTTCACAACCAAGATGGCTCTGGCCTCGAGTTCGAGTATTTCCAAAAGGAGGTACAATCCCTGTTCCATGGAAAGCGCATCGGCGATCACCACAACGACGTCGGGCGTTTTGTAGAGAAGAAAATCTCTCGCTATCTTTTCGTCCAGCGAGGTGGCAAGCAAGCTGTAAGTACCTGGCAGGTCCGTTATGATGAGTTGATGCCCCCTCCAGCTTCTCACACCTTCTTTGACTTCGACCGTCACGCCAGGCCAGTTGGCAACGTACTGCCTCATGCCAGTGAGTGCATTGAACAGACTTGTTTTTCCAACGTTGGGATTTCCGCAGAGCGCGACTCGGATCGTCAAGCATCATCCCTCCTAAGGAAAATCCTTCTGGCCATCCCCAAACCTATCCTGAACACTCCTCTGTTCGTTTCGACGACACCCTTCGAAACGATCTTCACTGTACTGCCAATGTCAATGCCCATAGATCTGAGCTTCTCACGAAAATTTCGTCCTCCGACCAGATGAACAACCCTCCAGATTCCATCAGTGACGTTCGAAAGTGGCTCCATGCCGTTCTCAACAGAGACCAGAATTCTTTTTGCTTCATCGTTTCTCAGTGTTACCATCTTGCCCATGACCATGTAGACTCTCGGATCACCCAGGGGAGCACAGCTGATCACTTTCACGCTGTTGCCAGGAACGAAACCCATGGATAACAATCTGCTGCCCACGTCATCATCCGGCACGGATATTATCTTTGCCTCAAACCCTACAGGAACATCCGAGAGCGACATCGCCATCTCCCTTCCTTCTTATTGAGATTCATTCTCAATAATAATATTACCACTACTCCCTGAGAACTCAAGGACTTTTCTTGTCAGTGAAGAACGACAGAGTAAAATAGACTGTTGGAGGTCAGCCTGTGGATCTTCGAAGGAAGGCGGAGCTCGCTCCGAATAAACCTGGCGTGTACATATTCTATGGAAAAGACAGGGAGTATCTCTACATAGGCAAGGCGAAAGATCTGCGCCGCAGATTGATGACTTACTTCAGTGATTCATCGCGTAAGAGGAATACAAAGGTGCAGGCACTGATAAAGGAAGCCGTCGAACTGGATTATCTGGTGGTTTCTAACGAAAAAGAGGCGTTGCTGCTCGAAGCCAGTTTGATCTTCCAGCACAAGCCCAAATACAACGTGATGCTCAAAGAGAGCGAGTACTATCCGTACGTCGAGATCACAAAGGAAGACTTCCCGCTGGTGCGGGTAGTGAGAAAGCGAAATCTCGAAGGAGAATACTATGGTCCATACACGAACATCACGTTGCTGAGAAATTTGCTGGATTATCTGCAGCAGGTTTACCAGTTCAGAATGTGTGAGAAAGATTTGAAGAGGGTGAAGAAACCGTGCGCGGAGTACCACTTACACAGATGCCTCGCACCCTGTTCCTCGGGGATAGGTCCAGAAACGTACATCAATTTGAGCATCGACCCGCTGAGAAGGTTTTTGAAGGGTGAGACGCGGGAAACGTTCAAACTTCTGGAAGAGAAGATGAAAAAGCACGCCTCCATGCTTGACTTCGAAAACGCCGCCAAGTACAGAGATCTTCTTCTCAACCTGCAACGGCTGCTGGAAAACCAGGGTGTGGTGCTCGAACCGTGGCGGAATCTGGACGTCATCGGAAGCAGTGGTAAATGTTACGTTGTGCTTCGCGTCAGAGGTGGAAACATCGTCGCGAAGCTCAACTACAGCCTGGATTCAACCAGGATCGAAGATTTCCTGTTTCACTACTACGTAGTCAACAGAAACGAACTTCCACAGCTGGTTCTCACGAGAAAACCTGTAAAGTTGGAGCTCCAAGCACAGATAAGGCCTCCAGCAGATGAAACGGAGGCAGAACTGCTCAGGAAGGCTTCAGAGAACGCTCAGCTGAGCGCGCAAAAACTGGAACTCAGCATCAAGGCGCTCGAACAGCTCAAAGAACTGCTCAAACTCCAGAACCTTCCGAAGGCCATAGAAGGTATCGATGTGGCCCACCTGCAAGGTCAACTCACGGTGGCTTCCCTCGTCGTGTTCAGAGACGGCCTGCCCGTTAAATCGTTGTACAGACATTACAAACTCCAAAACGTGGCTAACGACGATCCGGCTGCCATTCGGGAAGTGGTGAAGCGTAGATACTCAAAGCATCAAACTCCCGATCTGGTCTTCGTGGATGGAGGAATTGCACAGGTTCGGGCAGCATCGGACATTCTGCGTGAGATCGGAAAAGAGTGTGCGGTTGTCGGTTTGGCCAAGGCAGAAGAGACAGTTTGCACGAACGAAGGTGAACTGTCTCTGCCAAAGGATCATCCCGTGGTACGCTTACTTGTGGCGATAAGAGATGAAGCGCACAGGTTCGCCAACGCTTTCCATCAAAAATTGAGGGACAAACACCTGCTCGAATCGATCATAGAGACAATACCAATGATGGGCCCGAAGAGGAGGAAAAAGTTGCTGCAGAGATTCGACAGCCTTCAGCAAATCAGAGAAGCTTCGATCGAGGAACTGGCAAAAATCCTTGGAAGTGAGCGACTGGCAAAGTTGCTCGTATCGAAAATATGAAGCGAGGTGGTGGCTATGAAAACTGTACTCTATTTGGCCTTCATCATAGGCGTACTGTGGAGTACGTTCGCCCTTGTCATGCTCATCGGCTATTCGCTTGTAAGCTATGCTTCACCATTCCTGAACGACATTTTGAACGTTGCGGTGAAGAGTTCGAGGTGGTTTTTGGCCTTTGCACTGTCCTTCTTGGCTTCCGGATTGTGCACCTGTCTTTACTCTCTGGCGAAGGCGAGCGGGGACAACCACGTTATTTTTCTTTCCTTTGCGTTTTCTTCAAGTGCGCTCTCAATAGCTATTCAGATCTACAGAATGGTCGCAAGCGGTATCGGATGGTTTGCTGAGGATCTGCTTGGATCTTACGGTGAGATCGGCCTGGTGAAACTCGTTTCGGTTGGTTTGCTGGCGCTGTCGTTAATCTTTTTCTCTTTCCAGTTCAGTTTGATCAGAATGGAGAGGTACAGCCCATGAGAGTGCTCGGAGTTATAGTCGAGTACAACCCTTTTCACAACGGGCATCTTTACCATTTGACGAAGGCCAAGGAGCTCACCAATCCAGACTACGTTGTGGCTGTGATGAGCGGGAGTTTCTGCCAGAGAGGCGAACCGGCCATAATAGACAAGTTCTCGCGTGCTGAGATAGCGCTCTTGAACGGTATAGACGTTGTTCTGGAACTGCCGTTTATCTATGCGGTTCAGGACGCCGGCGGTTTTGCACGCGGCGCAGTGTGGTCACTCCACAACACCGGCGTCGTGACCGACATAGTTTTCGGAAGCGAATCGGCAGATTTGAATTTTCTTCAAACGATCGCGGCGGTTATGGTGAAACAACCCGATCCCTTCCCCTCACTGATACGAGAGGAGTTGAAGAAGGGACACTCTTTTCCAAACGCGAGGAAGTACGCCCTGATGAAGTACTTCGAAATCACCAAAGTGATGGAACCGAAGGAAGTGCTGAAGATTGAAAAATCTAACGATATACTCGGTATCGAGTACATCAGGTCAATCATGCTCCTGAACAGTCCGATCAAACCACTCGTTGTGAGAAGGGTTGGGGCGGAGGACAGGGATGAAAGGTTCCAGGGAAAGTTCTCAAGCGCCACTGCTATAAGAAGGTGCATTTCCAGCGGAGAATGGGACAAGATAAGCAAGGCCCTGCCAGCGAGCAGTCTCAGGGTCATCTCACGCGAGCTGAACGAAGGAAGAGGACCCGTATTTCTACAACACATGGAAACCATGATCCTGTCCAAGCTGAGACTCATGGACAGATCACAGCTTCAAAGATTGCACGGGTTCGATGAGGGGCTGGACAAGCGTTTCGTTGACTGCGCGGTGAAAGTGACGAATTTGGAAGATTTCTTTTCCTGTGTGAAGAGCAAGCGCTTCACCCTCAGCAAGATCAGGCGACTCTGTCTTTACGCACTGTTCGATGTGACAAGCGAATTCGTCGAGAGATCAAACTCACTCGGACCTCAGTATCTGAGAGTACTGGGATTTTCATCGAGAGGTAGAGAACTGCTGTCGAAAATGAAGCGAGTTTCTCGGGTGCCTATCATCTCGCTCTGCTCGTTGTACAGAAAGGTGCTGGAACAAGCAATGAAGAAACCTGAAAGATTCCAGCTGGATCCTCAGTTGTTCGAGCAACAACTGCTCTACGACATCAAGGCCACCTCGTTGCACGCGCTACTGTTTCCAAAAACCTCAGAAAGGATCGGCGACAGGGATTTCAAGATTCCACCGATTATCACTACATAAGGAGGCAAGATTATGGGATACGTTCACGTTTACACGGGGAACGGAAAGGGTAAAACAACTGCGGCACTCGGTCTGGCACTGAGGGCGCTCGGGCACGGGATGAAGGTGTACATTGCACAATTTTTGAAGGGAATGGATTACGGTGAGCTACATTCCTTGCAGTGTTTCGAGAACGTCACCCTGGAGAGGTTTGGAAGGCCGAAGTTCATTCATGGAAAGCCCGACGAAGAAGACAGAAAACTGGCGATGCAGGGACTGAATCGTTGTCGTGAAGTGGTCAGCAGCGGTGAATACGACATCGTCGTGATGGATGAAGCGAACGTGGCTGTTTATCTTGGTTTGTTCCAAGTTCAGGACCTGCTCGATGTGGTTTCGAAACGGCACGAAAGAACCGAACTCATCATCACGGGAAGGTACGCTCCCCAGGAGTTGATAGATGTGGCGGATCTGGTGACGGAAATGGTCGAGGTTAAGCATTATTACTCGCGCGGTGTTCAGGCAAGAAGAGGTATAGAGTATTGAACTGAAATGAGCGTTAAAGATAATTTCAAACCGTTGTTGTATTTTCTGCGTTGCCGGGTAGTATAATGAGTTTCGCGAATGTTCTTTGCACCATTGACACAACACGCCTTTTGTAATAAAATGACGAGTCGGTGTGTCGCTGAAGGGAGGTTTTTCATGCCGACCATAAACCAGTTAATCCGATTTGGTCGCGAAAGGAAAGTGGAAAAATCTAAGGCACCCGCTTTGATGGGGAACCCGCAAAAGCGCGGCGTTTGTGTCCGTGTCACCACGATGACACCGAAGAAACCCAACTCGGCTTTGAGAAAGATCGCGAGAGTCAGACTTTCCAACGGCATCGAGGTAACGGCGTACATACCCGGAATCGGGCACAACTTGCAGGAGCACTCTGTTGTCCTCGTCAGGGGCGGAAGGGTCAAGGACCTTCCCGGGATAAGGTACAAGATCATCCGGGGAGCCTTGGATGCGGCTGGTGTTGAAAACAGGAGGCAGTCCAGGAGCAAGTACGGTGCCAAGAGACCGAAGAAGTGATGTTTGGAGGTTGGTAGCGTGAGAAGAAGGAGAGCAGAGGTTAGAAAGATAGCCCCGGATCCTGTTTATGGTGATGTACTGGTAGCAAAGTTGATCAACAGAATCATGTGGGACGGCAAGAAGACCGTCGCGCAGAAGATCGTCTACAAGGCTTTCGATTACATAAGGGAAAAGATGGGTAAAGATCCGCTCGAAGTCTTTCATAAGGCCGTTGACAACGTCAGGCCGGTACTTGAGGTTCGACCTAGGCGTGTTGGTGGCGCAACTTACCAGGTACCCATTGAGGTGCAAGAACCGAGGAAAACATCACTTGCCTTGCGCTGGATAGTCAATGCGGCGCGGGCAAAGAAAGGACGTCCCATGTATTTGAAGCTTGCTGAGGAGCTGATTGCCTCATATCAAGGAACAGGAGCCGCTGTCAAGAAAAGGGAAGATGTCCACAGGATGGCGGAGGCGAACAGAGCGTTTGCCCATCTGCGGTGGTGAAGGGAAAACTTATGTTAGAAGTCCAGGCCCTTTATGTCCCTCTCGAGAAGCTTCGTAACATTGGAATAATGGCCCACATAGACGCCGGTAAAACAACGACGTCTGAGCGCATACTCTACTATACCGGCCGCAAGCACATGCTCGGCAATGTGGATGAGGGAACCGCCACGATGGACTGGATGGAGCAGGAGAAGGAGAGGGGCATAACGATACAGGCGGCGGCAACGACGTGTTTCTGGAAAGGTTACAGAATAAACCTAATTGATACGCCCGGGCATGTGGATTTCACGATAGAGGTCGAGCGCTCTTTGATGGTCCTGGATGGAGCGATCGCTGTGTTCGACGCCACTGCTGGCGTGGAACCACAGAGCGAAACAGTTTGGCGCCAGGCGAACAAGTATGGCGTGCCGAGACTGGCGTTTATGAACAAGATGGACAAGATAGGTGCAGATTTCGACATGGCAATCAAGACCATGATCGATAGACTTCACGCGAAACCCGTCGCGATACAGATGCCAATCGGTTCTGAGAAAGATTTTACTGGTGTCATAGATCTTCTGAAGATGAAAGCCATATACTGGATCAGTGAGGATGGCTCGCAGTACGTGGAAGAAGAGATACCTTCCCAACTTCTCAGTGAGGCCGAGGACAGACGTGAAGAGTTGATATCAGCCATCGCTGAGGAAGACGAGGAGATCCTGAATCTCTACCTTGAGGATGAGGAGATACCCATAGAAAAACTGAAAGCGGCGATCAGAAGGTTGACCATAGCGAACGAAATAGTGCCAGTTCTGTGCGGAGCAGCCGCAAGGAACAAGGGCATTCAGCCGTTGCTCGATGCGGTCATCGACTATCTTCCATCACCCCTGGATCTGCCGCCGTTGAGGGCTCAGACCCCAGACGGTGAAGACGTAGAAATCGTTCCTTCTGAAGAGACCGGCTTTACAGCGCTTGCTTTCAAGATACAGGTTGATCCATACGTCGGTAAGCTAACTTATCTGCGCGTGTATTCTGGCAGATTGAACAAGGGCTCCTACGTCTACAACTCTACGAAAAACATCAGAGAACGCGTCGCAAGGTTGATGTTCATGCACGCGGACAAGAGAGAAGAGATCGAGTTTGCGAGACCAGGCGACATAGTTGCTGTGGTTGGATTGAAGAGCACAACGACCGGAGACACTCTCTGTGACGAGAATCGTCCGGTAATTATAGAGAGGTTCAACTTTCCAGAACCCGTCATATCCGTCGCGATCGAGGCGCCAACGAAGGAAGAGGAAGAAAAAATGGTCCGTGCTGTGACGGCACTCAGCGAAGAGGACCCCACATTGAAGGTTGGAGTCGACAAAGAAACCGGTCAGATCATTCTGTCTGGAATGGGCGAGTTACACCTGGAGATCGTGACGGACAGGTTGAAGAGGGAATTCAACGTGAACATCAGGGTGGGAAGACCCCAGGTTTCTTACAGGGAGACCATCACCAAGGCTGCCGTTGCTGAGGGCAAGTACATAAGACAGACAGGTGGCAGGGGTCAATACGGGCACGTGGTGGTAAGGTTTGAGCCTATTCCGTACGAGAAGGGAAAACATTTCGAGTTTATCAACAACATTGTTGGCGGTACAATACCGAAAGAGTACATTCCTGCTATAGAGCAGGGAATACGCGAGGCCATGGAGACGGGTTATGTGGCGGGCTATCCAATGATCGGGGTACGAGCGGTACTAATAGACGGTTCTTACCACGAGGTGGATTCTTCGGAGATTGCTTTCAAGATCGCAGCCAGTTTGGCCTTCAAGAACGCGATGAAAGAGTGTGAACCAGTCTTGCTGGAACCGGTCATGAAACTGGAAATAATCACACCGGAAGAATACCTGGGCTCGATCATAGCCGATCTGAGTTCCCGAAGGGCCAACATTGAGGGTCTGGAAACGAAAGGGAACACGAAGATCATCAGGGCGACAGCTCCCATGTCTGAGCTTTTTGGTTACGCCACGGTCCTGAGATCGTTGAGCCAGGGCAGAGCTGTTTACACAGCTCAGTTCTCACACTATCAAGAGATACCGGACAGGATACTGGAAAAGCTCTTGAAAGCTGTTTAAAGGTGAAGGAGGGAGTTTGAATGGCTAAGGAAAAATTTGTGAGAACCAAACCACACGTCAATGTTGGAACCATAGGTCACATCGACCACGGTAAGACAACGCTCACAGCAGCGATCACCAAGTATCTGTCCTTCAAGGGTCTTGCAAATTATGTGCCCTTCGAGCAGATCGACAAAGCACCGGAAGAAAAGGCAAGAGGAATCACGATCAACATCACGCATGTTGAGTATCAGACCGAAAAAAGGCACTACGCGCACATCGACTGTCCAGGCCACGCTGACTACATAAAGAACATGATCACCGGTGCCGCACAGATGGATGGAGCCATCTTGGTCGTTGCCGCAACGGATGGACCCATGCCACAGACACGCGAGCACGTGCTCCTCGCGAGGCAGGTCAACGTGCCATACATGGTGGTCTTTTTGAACAAAGTCGATGCCGTTGACGATCCAGAATTGATCGACCTCGTTGAAATGGAAGTCAGGGAATTGTTGACGAAATACGAATTTCCCGGCGACGAGGTTCCCGTGATCAGGGGTTCTGCTCTCAAAGCACTTGAGGCTAACGATCCAAACGATCCGGCGTACAAACCGATTCAGGAGCTGCTGGATGCGCTGGATAACTACATTCCTGAGCCTGTCCGTGATGTTGACAAACCGTTCCTGATGGCCATAGAGGACGTGTTCTCGATTACAGGAAGGGGTACGGTCGTTACTGGAAGAATCGAGCGTGGACGCATCAGGCCGGGCGACGAAGTGGAGATCGTTGGATTGAGCTACGAGACCAGGAAAACGGTTGTAACGAGCGTTGAAATGTTCAGGAAAGAGCTCGAGGAAGGAATAGCTGGAGACAACGTGGGATGTCTGTTGAGAGGTATCGACAAGGACGAGGTCGAGCGTGGACAAGTACTTGCTGCGCCTGGCTCGATCACTCCTCACACTACTTTCAAAGCCAACGTTTACGTGCTGAAGAAAGAGGAAGGTGGAAGGCATACACCGTTCATGAAGGGTTACAGACCTCAGTTCTACATAAGAACGGCGGATGTCACCGGTGAAATCCTCGAGCTCGGAAACAACGCGGAAATGGTCATGCCCGGTGACAATGCGATACTCACCATCAAGTTGATTTACCCGGTTGCTATAGAAAAAGGGATGCGCTTCGCTATCAGAGAAGGTGGCAGAACAGTCGGAGCGGGAGTCGTCACGGAGATCGTAGAGTGATCTGGAGTGGGGGCTCGGCCCCCACCTTTTGGACGAAGAGGAGGGAACGAAACTCATGCCTGGACAGAAGATCAGAATAAAATTGAAGGCTTACGATCACGAACTTCTTGATGAATCCGCAAAGAAAATCGTGGAAGTCGCGAAATCCACGAACGCGAGAATATCCGGTCCCATACCATTGCCGACGGAAAGGACCCTTTATGTGGTGCTTCGATCCCCACACAAGCACAAAGATTCGCGTGAGCAGTTCGAAAAGAGGGTCCACAAGAGACTGATCGACATAATCGAACCTTCACCAAAGACGATCGATGCATTGATGAAGATAAACCTCCCAGCAGGTGTCGACGTAGAGATCAAACTCTGAACCTTCGGAGGTGTTGGAGCATGAAGATGATCATAGGCAGAAAGATGGGGATGACCCAGCTGTTCGAGGGTAACAAGGTTGTGCCAGCAACGGTGATTAAAGCTGGCCCATGTTATGTTGTGCAGAAAAAGACCCCTCAGGTCGATGGATACTGCGCTGTCCAGCTGGGTTTTGAGGAGATCAAGAAAACCAACAAGCCTCTCGCGGGACACTTCAAAAAGGCCAACTTGAAGGCTCTGAGGGTTCTGAGAGAGATGAGACTCGAAAACGAAGAAGAGCTGAGCAAGTACGAAGTGGGACAGACCATCAAGGTTGACATATTCCAGCCTGGAGAGTTGGTGGACGTCGTTGGATGGACGAAAGGTAGGGGCTTTGCAGGCGGTGTCAAGAGGTGGGGATTCTCTGGAGGTCCGAAGACTCATGGATCGAAGTTCCACAGAGAACTCGGTTCCTTGGGTCAGCACACAGAGCCGGCAAAGATTTTCAAAGGCAAAAAGATGCCAGGGCATTACGGGAACGAGAGAGTAACGATTCACAACCTCGAGGTTGTGAAGCTGGACGTGGAAAACAATCTCATAGTGGTCAAAGGTTCTGTTCCTGGAGCGAGGGGTGGCTTGGTGCTCATCAGGAGCCCCAAGAAGACCCGAAAATGAAGCTGAGGAGGAATCAAGTGTATGGCTATCGTAGATCTGTACAACATGAAAGGGCAGAAAATCGGTGAACAGGAGTTAAAGGACGAGATATTCAATATCGAGCCCAACCTTGATGTTATGTGGCGTTACATTGACTATCAGCTATCCAGAAGGCGAGCGGGAACCGCTTCAACCAAGACTCGAGCAGAAGTGAGCGGTGGGGGAAGAAAACCCTGGCCGCAGAAGCACACGGGTAGGGCCAGACACGGATCTATAAGATCTCCCATCTGGAGGCACGGTGGCGTCGCGCACGGACCGAAGCCAAGGGACTGGAGCAAAAAACTACCGAAAAAGATGAAGAGGTTGGCCATAAAATCTGCACTTTCTCAAAGGTTCAGAGAGGGAAATCTGATTGTTCTGGACGACATGAAGTTCGATGAGCCAAAGACGAAGAATATGAGGCAGGTCCTGAGCGATCTTCAGCTCACTGGTAAAAAGGTTCTTTTTGTCTTACCGTGGAAGAAGGATGAGTACGAAAATGTGAGGCTCGCATGTCGAAACATATCTGGTGTCAAAGCCATAATTGCAGACAACACAGGTGCATCCCAGAACGGTGAAGTGAGGATAGACGGCCTGAACGTTTATGACATCTTAAACCACGAGAAACTTGTCCTGACCAAAGACGTGGTAGCTAAGATCGAGGAGGTGCTCAAATGAACCAACAGAAACTTACACCGTTCGATGTGATTGTTAGACCCATCGTGACGGAAAAGTCTATGGCTGCGAGGGAAGGTAGAAAGTACATCTTCGAGGTGAACCTTCTGGCAAACAAACATCAAGTCAAGATGGCGATCGAAAAGTTGTTCAACGTGAAAGTTGAGAAAGTCAATGTCCTGTTGGTAAAACCGAAACCCAAGCGCAGGGGTTTGTTTGAGGGGACCACTAGGCAGTGGAAGAAGGCCATTGTCACCTTGAAAGAAGGTTACACAATCAAAGAGCTGGAAGCCCAGCAATGAGAGGTGAATCTCGATGGGTCTGAAGAAGTTCAAACCGATCACGCCAAGTCGAAGGTTCATGGTGATACCAGACTTCTCTGAGATAACCAAGGAAGAGCCCGAGAAGTCTTTGCTGGTACCCATCAAGAAGACGGGCGGAAGGAATCATCATGGACGCACAACGGTCAGGTTTCGTGGAGGAGGTCACAAGCGCAGGTACAGAATTATCGACTTCAAGCGCGACAAGATAGGCATACCTGCGAAGGTTGTTTCAATCGAGTACGATCCGAATAGGACTGCAAGGATAGCGTTGCTGGTGTATGCAGATGGTGAGAAGAGGTACATCTTGGCGCCCAACGGTCTTCAGGTTGGCGACACTTTGATGGCAGGACCAGATGCGGAAATAAGGGTTGGGAACGCGTTGCCGTTGGAAAAGATTCCCCTTGGAACCATGATACACAACGTTGAGATAAGACCTGGTTCCGGTGGAAAGATTGCACGTTCTGCGGGTGTCGCGTGCCAGCTCATGGCAAAGGAAGGCGACTATGCTCTGCTGAGGATGCCTTCCGGTGAACTACGAAAGATTCACATAAAGTGTTATGCAACCATCGGCGTCGTTGGTAACGAAGACCACAAGAACGAAGTCGACGGCAAGGCAGGCAGGGTGCGCTGGAAAGGTAGAAGACCGCATGTGAGAGGCATGGTCATGAACCCTGTTGATCACCCGATGGGCGGAGGAGAAGGAAGAGGTAAAGGTCAGCATCCCGTAACGCCATGGGGAGTTCCATGCAAAGGATACAAGACCAGAAGAGGCAGAAGACCATCGGACAGGTTCATAGTCCGCAGACGCAACGAAGTCTGAAGGAGGTGTTCGTGTGTCTCGATCCAAGAAGAAAGGTCCGTACGTTGACCCAAAACTTTTGAAGAAGATAAGAATGCTGAACGAGACGGGTGAAAAGAAGATCATCAAGACGTGGAGCAGAGCGTCGACGATAGTTCCGGAAATGGTCGGCCACACCATAGCTGTCCACAACGGATTGAAGCACATCCCCATATACATAACCGAGAACATGGTCGGTCATAGATTAGGCGAGTTTGCCCTCACCAGAAGGTTTGGAGGCCATGCCGATAAGAAGGCCGCCTCCAAGGGTCAAGTCAAGTGAGGAGGGAGCAGCGTATGGCTACCGAGAATCAGACCAAGAGACCCAAAAGATCCGTTCAGCACAAACAGCAGGGAGAGATTCAGGTCAAGGAAGCGCGAGCGATTGCACGGTATGTGAGAATATCACCGCGAAAGGCCCGTTGTGTCGTGAACGCAATCAGAGGCAAGAGTGTGGACGAAGCATTTCAGATTCTTCAGATGTCACCGAAGAAGGCCGCACGGCTCGTTGAAAAAGTTTTGGCTTCCGCTGTGGCCAACGCCGAGAACAACGCTAAACTCGCTAGGGAGAACCTTTACGTTTCCCACTGCGTTGTCGACGATGGCCCAAGAATGAAGAGGATCTGGATGCGCGGTAGAGGAAGGGCGGATATAATTCAGCGGCGAATGTGCCACATCACTGTAGTGGTGCGGAGTAAAGACTGAACTTTGGAGAGGTGATACGGTGGGTCAGAAAGTACATCCAAGAGGATTCAGACTGGGCGTAACGTCAGAATGGCAAGCGCGCTGGTTCAACGAGAAAAACTACGGTCCATGGTTGAAAGAAGACGAGGAGATACGCAGATTGGTCAAGTCTGTGTACAGCCAGGCCGGCATCAGTGAGGTTTTCATAGAGAGACCTGACAACGAAACAGTGACAGTGATCGTCAAAACAGCTAGGCCCGGGGTCATAATAGGCAAGAAAGGTGCCGAGATCGGCAAGCTGAGGGAAGAGCTCGAGAAGAAGCTTAACAGGCGCGTTATTGTGAATGTAGAAGAAGTAAAAACGCCCGAGCTTGATGCACAACTGGTCGCCGAGAGTATAGCAACAAGAATAGAAAAGAGGGCCTCTTACAAACGCGCAATGAAGCGAGCCATTTCAGATGCAATTCGAAAGGGAGCCATAGGAATAAAAACGATGGTTTCGGGCCGACTGGCGGGATCAGAAATCGCAAGACGAGAATGGTACCTCAGGGGCAGGCTTCCACTGCAGAAAGTCAGAGCAGTCGTAGACTATGGAACTGCTAGGGCTGAAACGAAGTACGGCACGATCGGTGTCAAAGTCTGGATTTACAAGGGTGACGCAGAGATCTGAAACAAGGAGGGAAACATGATGTTGATGCCCAAAAGGGTCAAATACAGAAAACAGCAACGGGGAAGACTCAGAGGCGAGGCCAAGGGCGGAACAACCGTCGCTTTTGGCGAATGGGGCTTGAAGGCACTCGCTCCATGCTGGATTACGTCCCAGCAGATAGAAGCCGGCAGGATCGCCATCATGAGGGTGCTGAAGAAAGGTGGAAAACTCTGGATCAGAGTCTTCCCCGATAAACCTTACACGAAAAAGCCTGCCGAGTCCAGGATGGGTAAAGGAAAGGGTAACGTGGAAGGCTGGGTGTGTCCGGTGAAACCCGGGAAGGTCATATACGAGATTGCGGGTGTCGACGAAGAAACGGCTAAGGAAGCCCTCGAATACGCCGCAAGCAAGCTGCCGATACCAACCAAGATAGTCTCGAGATCCTCTTTCGGGGGTGAGGCCGTATGAAAGTGACAGAGCTCAGGAACTACACCGACGATGAACTGAAAAGGCTGCTGGAGGAAAAGAAAAGACGGCTCATGGAACTCAGGTTTCAACATGCCATGGGACAGCTGAGGAACACCTCTCTCATAGAAGAAACGAAGAGGGACATAGCAAGGGTCAAAACAATACTCCGTGAACGAGAACTTGGAATAAGGAGGTAATCGAAAATGCCGAGAAAGAGATTGACAGGCACCGTCGTAAGTGACAAGATGGACAAAACGGTGGTCGTCAGGGTCACGAGATGGCTTGAGCACCCTGTTTACAAAAAGCGTATCAGGCGATCCAAGAAATACCACGCACACGACGAGCACAACGAATGCAAGGTTGGTGACGTCGTTGTCATAGAGGAGACGCGTCCCTTGAGCAGGACCAAGAGATGGAGGGTCGTGGAAATACTCCAGCGTGCGTATCAAGCTGAAAACATACCCGCGGTTGAGGAGAGTGAGGAAGCATGATCCAGACGGAAAGCTATCTCAACGTCGCGGACAATTCAGGTGCGAAAGTTTTGAGAGTTATCAGGGTTTTGGGAGGACATCACAAGAAGTATGGCAGAGTGGGCGACGTCGTTGTGTGTTCCGTCAGGGACGTCGTGCCCAACACGGGAATCAAAAAGGGCGAGGTTGTCAAGGCAGTCATTGTTCGCACAAGAAAACCAATAAGAAGAGCCGACGGAACCTACATAAGGTTCGATGACAATGCTGCTGTCGTTCTCGACAAGTTCAATGAACCAAGAGGTACACGCGTCTTTGGACCGGTGGCCAGAGAGATCCGTGAGAAGGGTTACATGAAGATTGTGTCTCTGGCTCCCGAGGTCCTGTGAGAGGTGAAGAAGATGCGCATAAAACGTGACGATTTGGTCCAAGTCATCTCAGGCAAAGACAAGGGCAAGAGAGGCAAGGTCCTCAGGGTGATACCGAAGGAGGGCAAGGTCGTAGTACAGGGAGTGAACATGGTTAAGAGGCATCAAAGGCCTATACCTCAGTTGAGAGAGGGGGGCATCATTGAAAGGGAAGCTCCGATCTACGCCTGCAAGGTCATGGTCGTGTGCCCAAGCTGTGATAAACCAACGCGTGTCGGTGTGAAGTTCCTGGAAGACGGCACAAAGGTCAGATTTTGCAAAAAATGTGGCGAGATCATCGATAAAGCGTGAGGAGGAATCGGAAGATGGCTCAATACGTGCCTTTGAAGGAGAAGTACGAAAAAGAGATAGTACCGATAATGATGAAAGAATTTGGATACAAGAACATTCATCAAGTTCCAAAACTCGAAAAGATAGTCATAAACATGGGGATCGGTGAAGGCGCGCGAAACGCCGACCTTCTTATGAAGCACTTGAACGAGCTTGCTGCCATCACCGGCCAGAAACCCGTGATCACGAAAGCCAAGAAGAGCATTTCAAACTTCAAGATAAGGAAAGGAATGAACGTCGGTCTGAAGGTCACACTTCGTGGTCTCAGGATGTGGAACTTTCTGTACAAGCTTGCGAACATCGCTCTACCGAAGGTCAGGGACTTCCGTGGTCTGAACCCGGACTCTTTTGATGGAAGAGGTAACTACAGTTTCGGCCTGAGCGAACAGTTCGTATTCCCCGAGATCACACCGGACCAAGCCACGAGAGTACAGGGTATGGACATCACCATAGTCACCACGGCCAGGAACGACACGGAAGCGAAGAGACTGCTGGAACTGCTGGGACTGCCTTTCAGAAAATGAGGAGGAGATAGAGGATGCCAAGAAAAGGCCTGATAGAGAGATGGAAAAGACCAAAGAAGTTCAAAGTTCGCGAGTACACGAGGTGCGTCATGTGCGGTAGAGCCAAGTCTGTGTACAGGGAATTCGGTCTCTGCAGAGTCTGTTTCAGAAAGATGGCGTTGGAGGGCAAGCTCCCTGGAGTCAGGAAGGCAAGTTGGTGAAGAGGAGGGAGAACGATGTGGAGCGACCCGATAGCTGATATGCTCACGCGAATCAGGAACGCCAACGTCGCGTTCAAAGAGTACGTGGACGTGCCAGCCTCGAACGTGAAGCGTGCGATTTGCGAGATACTCAAACGCGAAGGGTTCATTCAGGATTACAAATACATCGAGGACGGCAAACAAGGGATACTGAGAATACACATGAAGTACAAGGGCTTGAGGAAAAATCGCGAGAGAGTGATTCACGGGATCGTGAGAGTATCAAAGCCTGGACGAAGGATTTACGTTACGAAAGACGAACTACCGAAAGTCAAAAACGGTCTCGGCATAGCGATACTGACGACTTCGAAAGGCGTCGTGACCGACAAAGAGGCCAGGGAACTCGGAGTTGGTGGAGAAGTCATCGCCTACATTTGGTGAGGAGGTGAGAACATGTCCAAGCTCGGGAAAAAACCCATAGTCATTCCCGCCGGTGTTGAAGTGCAGCTCGAGTCTGACACGATAACAGTAAAAGGACCGAAGGGAACGCTTTCGCAGAAGCTATCTCCGTACGTGAAGGTTGAAATACAAGACGGCAACATCTGGGTAAGGCAGAATGAGGAAAAGATGATCAGGAAGTCCTTCAGGCGCGTTTTGAAGATGTTCCAGGGCACCTATTGGTCCTTAATAAGGAACATGATACAAGGTGTAACCAAGGGTTTCGAGAAACAACTCGAAATCATAGGAATCGGTTACAGGGCGCAGGCGCAAGGTAACAAACTGACACTTCAGGTGGGTTACACACATCCTGTGGTGCTTGAAGCTCCAGCGGGCGTGAGTGTCGAGACACCCGCACCCAACATCATCGTAGTCAGGGGAGCAGACAAACAGAAGGTTGGTCAGTTTGCTGCCAACATCAGATCTTACAGGGAGGTCAATGTCTACACAGGCAAAGGTATCAAGTACAAGGACGAAGTGGTGAGAAGAAAAGAAGGTAAAAAAGCGTAAAGGGGGCATTTGACGTGATAAAAAAAGAGGATCGAAACTTGAAGAGAATCAAGAGACACCTCAGAATCAGAAAGAAAGTGAAGGGTACAACAGAGAGGCCTCGGCTAGCCGTTTACAGGAGTGAAAAGCACATATACGCTCAAATAATCGATGACACCAAGGGTCACACGCTCGTTTCAGCTTCCACGCTCGACAAAGAGTTGCGGCAAAGATTGCCAAAAACGTACAACGTTGATGCTGCAAAAGAGGTTGGTAAATTGATCGCTCAGCGGGCCTTGAGTCTGGGAATCAAAACGGTCGTGTTCGATCGTGGAGGTTTCAAGTACCACGGTAGAATCAGAGCGTTGGCCGACGCTGCAAGAGAAGCAGGCTTGCAATTCTGAGGAGGTGTGTAAAAAATGGTGGATGAAATACTGGAAGAAGAGGTTGTCAAAAGGGAAACCGAGGAGTTTGAAGAGCGTATAGTCGAGATAAGAAGGACGGCAAAGGTCACGAAGGGTGGAAAAACTCTTAGTTTCAGAGTTCTGGCGGTTGTTGGAAATAGAAAGGGCAAGGTGGGCGTTGGCATAGGAAAAGCCAGAGAGGTCCCAGATGCGATAAGGAAAGCGCTGAGTGCGGCGCGTGAGGCTCTGATTGAGGTTCCTCTTTACAGGGGAACCATACCCCACGAGACGACCGCGAAGCAAGATGCATCTGTAGTCCTGCTGAAACCCGCAGCACCCGGTACGGGAATTATAGCTGGATCGGTCGTCAGAGCTGTTGTGGAACTTGCGGGAGTTCAAAACGTGCTCACGAAATCATTAGGCTCAACCAACCCAGTGAACCTGGCTCTTGCTACTATTAAAGCTCTCAAGAATCTGGTTCCACCGGATAAAGCCGCAAGATTGAGAGACTTGGGTGTGGGACAAGTTATTCGCGGAGCGAAGAAGGGGGCTTGAGCTGTGGCGAGGATCATCGTGGAACTTGTAAAGAGTCCCATAGGTTACAGGTACGATCAGAGGGCAACTCTGAAGGCACTTGGTCTGAAAAAACTGCACGACAGAGTGGTTAAACCCAAAACACCTCAAGTACTGGGTATGATCAAGAAAGTTAGACACCTCGTCAAAGTTGATGAGATATCGGAGGAGGAATGAAATATGGCGCTGCGACTTGAAGATCTCAAACCCACGCCGGGTTCGGTCAAGGAGCCCAAGAGGGTTGGTAGAGGCATAGGTTCTGGCCTTGGCAAGACCTCCGGTAAAGGTCACAAGGGTCAGAAGTCGCGAGGCACTGGAAAGGTTCATCCGTGGCACGAGGGTGGTCAGACTCCCCTGCACAGAAGATTGCCCAAAGTGGGATTCAAGAGCTTTGTGCACAAAGATTATGCGATCGTCAACCTCAAAACTCTCGAAGAGAGGTTCGAATCGGGCGAAGAAGTCACACCCGAGAAACTGATCAAGCTTGGTGTAGTGAAAAAGCTCAAAGACGGTGTGAAGATTCTGGGGAATGGTGAGTTGACCAAACCCTTGATCGTGAAGGCCCATGCATTCAGCGAGACAGCAAGGAAGGCCATCGAAGCGGTCGGGGGAAGGGCAGAGGTGATATAACGTGTGGAAAGCCCTTCGAAACGCTTTCAAAATACCTGAACTGCGCGACAGGATACTTTTCACTGTTCTGACATTGATCGTCTTCAGGTTGGGTGTGTACATTCCCGTGCCGGGCATAAATATCCAGGCCTGGGCTGAGGCGTTCAAACGCTTCAGCGGTGCGGCAGCTGGTGGTATCATAAGCTTTTATGATGTGTTCACTGGTGGAGCTTTGGAGAACTTTTCGATCTTCGCCATGAGTGTCACACCTTATATAAATGCGTCTATAGTTCTGCAATTGCTCTCTTCCGTTATAACCAAGTTGCGCGAGATGCTCAGAGAAGGTGAGGAGGGCAGGAAGAAGTTCGCCAAATACACACGAAACTTGACAATCGTGCTCGGTGCCTTTCAGTCTTTCATCGTGTCTTTCAGTCTCGTGAGGCAGAGTCCAGACATAGTTGCTTACGGTCTCAGCCCCATGGTGTTCGTATTGATCTCCACCATTTCGATGCTTGCAGGCACGATGTTCCTCCTCTGGTTGGGAGACAGGATCACGGAGAAGGGTATAGGTAACGGCATTTCTGTCCTGATCTTTGCAGGTATCGTTGCAAGATACCCAAGTTACTTCGGAAGAGTGTTGCTCGGTAACTTGAACCTGTTCGGCTGGATCTTCCTGATTGTAATCGCTGTAGTAACGGTTGCAGGCATCATATACGTTCAGCAAGCGGAACGAAGAATCACAATACAGTACGCCACGCGCGTCGTTGGAAGACGTGTGTACGGTGGTGCGTCCACATACATCCCAATCAAGGTGAACCAGGGAGGCGTAATACCCATCATATTCGCGAGTGCCATAGTTATGATCCCTGCAGCGATCGCCGAGATGACCGGGGTGCAATGGTTGCGTACTATTTTTTCTCCGGGCAACGCCCTGTATATAATACTTTACGGTCTGTTGGTGTTCTTCTTCACATACTTTTACAGTGTCGTTGTCTTCGATCCGCACGAAGTATCAGAAAATGTGAGAAAATATGGTGGATTCATACCGGGGATAAGACCTGGCAGACCCACGGAAGAATACATTCAACGCGTCTTGAGCAGAGTCACGTTTTTGGGTGCCGTGTTCCTGGTGGTCATAGCGTTGTTGCCGCACTTCGTTGAGGCAGTTACCAGGGTCAACATAGTCATAGGTGGCACATCCACGCTGATAGCTGTTGGTGTAGCACTCGATGTGTTACAGCAGATGGAAGCGCACATGATCATGAGACATTATGAAGGATTCGTGAAGAAAGGGCTGAAGTGAAATGAGGATCGTCCTGCTCGGAGCGCCGGGAGCCGGGAAAGGTACCCTTGCAAGGGACTTAGTAGAACTGTTCAGCGTGCCTCATATTTCCACTGGAGACATGTTCAGAGAGGCGGTTGCATCTGGCTCGGAGCTCGGCAAGCAGGTTCAACACATATTGAGCTCTGGTGCGCTTGTACCGGACGAGATAGTGAACAGACTGGTGAGGGATAGGATTTCCAAACCTGATTGCAAGGATGGTTTCATTCTCGATGGGTATCCCCGCACCGTGCAGCAAGCTTCTGCACTCGACGAAATGTTGAAAAACATGGGTCACAAACTCGATGCGGTGCTCTATTTAAAGGTGAGTGAGGATGTCGTAGTCAAGCGGTTGACGAACAGGAGAGTTTGCCCAAAATGTGGTAAAATTTACAACCTGCTGTCCATGCCGCCGAAGAAGGATGAAATCTGCGATGACTGTGGAACGAAACTGGTTCAACGCGACGATGACAAAGAGGACGTAGTTAGAAACAGATTCAGGGTTTACACCGAGACGACGGCTCCCTTGATAAATTACTATAAAGAGAGGGGTATTCTGGTCGAGATCGATGCCGAGGCAGATCACCGAAATACCGTTCAAAAAGCCGTCGAAGCGTTGAAAAAGGTGATAGCTTGATCAGAGTGAAATCAGCGCAGGAGATAGAAAGAATGAGGATCGCCTGCAGATCTGTAGCGATCGTTTTAAAGGAAATCGAAGCAATTGTTGTGGAAGGCGCCACAGCTGCGGATGTGGAACAGTTCGTTGAGAAGAGGTTCAAAGAGTTGAAGGTGAAACCGGCCTTCAAAGGATACAGAGGATACAAGTATGCAACTTGTGTGTCGGTCAACGAGGAGATACTGCACGGTGCTCCTCTGAAAAGGAAGGTCTTTAAAAAGGGAGATATCGTCTCAGTGGATGTGGGTGCCATCTACGAAGGTTACTATGGAGATGGAGCAAAGACCTATTGCGTGGGCGAAGTTGACGAGGTTGCAAAGAGACTGGTCGATACGACGAAGCTGGCTCTCGAAAATGCCATCCGCTTCGCCAAGAAAGGGTACAAGGTTGGGGACGTATCGTACGCCATCCAGAGCACCGTTGAAGCTGCCGGTTTCAACGTGATCCGGGACTACGTCGGTCATGGGGTCGGCAGACAGTTACACGAGGAACCTGAGATACCCAATTATGGCAGGCCCGGAACGGGTATCACGCTCATCCCGGGTATGACGCTGGCGATAGAAGTGATGGCGTGCGAAGGAGACTGGAAAACTATGCTGCTCGACGATGGCTGGACTGTGATCATGGCAGACCGAAAGAGGAGCGCACATTTTGAACACACGGTGCTCGTGCAAGAGGATGGAGCCGAAGTTCTGACAGTTGACAAGGAGTGATGCAATGCCCAAGGAAGACGTGATCAAAATGGAAGGTACCATCGTTGAAGCCCGTAGAAACGCGACGTTCCTCGTTGAACTTGACAACGGACACAAAGTTCTGGCCCAGATCTCCGGGAGGATGAGGAAGAACTTCATCAAACTCCTTCCTGGAGACAGGGTCGTTGTGGAACTTTCCATATACGATCTCACGAAGGGAAGAATCGTTTACAGGAAAAAACTTGACAAGAAATCAGACATGGATTAGAAGGAAAGGAGCTGATCAACCGTGAAGGTTAGATCTTCCGTCAAAAAGAGATGTGAGTACTGTCAGATCGTGAGGAGAAAAGGCAGAGTACTGGTGATATGTAAAGCGAACCCCAAACACAATCAGAAGCAGGGTTGAGGAGGGAAACGAATGGCGCGCATCATGGGAGTCGAGTTGCCCGCGAACAAGAAATGCTTCGTTGCTCTCACGTACATATACGGCATCGGCAAAACGCGGGCGATGGAGATACTCAAGAACACTGGCGTTGACATGAACAAACGAGTGAAGGATCTCACTGACGAAGAAGTTAACAAGATAACGAAGTACATTCAGGATCACTTCAAAGTAGAAGGAGAATTGAGGGCCGAGGTGAACAGAAACATCAAGCGTCTGATTGACATAGGTTGCTACAGGGGTGTTCGCCACAAGCTTGGCCTCCCGGTCCGTGGCCAGAGCACGCGTCACAATGCGCGAACGAGGAAGGGTCCAAGACCCAGCAGGATCAAGACGAAGAAAAAGAAGGAACAGGCCGTTTGATCTTGAGGAGGGATAAAAAATGGCAAGAAGGTCTGAGAGCAGAAGGAAAAGAAAAGTACAGATCGACCGGGCGATCGTTCACATAAAGTCCACGTTCAACAACACTATCGTGACCCTGACGGACCAAGATGGTGCCGTTTTGACGTGGGCGAGCGGAGGAACGGTTGGCTTTGAAGGAACCAGAAAAGGGACTCCATACGCTGCACAGCTCGCAGCCGATAAGGTGGCGAAGGAAGCTTTGAGAATGGGCATAAAGAGAGTCGATGTGCTGGTTAAGGGACCGGGGCCTGGTCGAGAAGCGGCAATAAGAACCTTGCAGGCCGCCGGTCTGGAAGTGGATTCGATCAAGGATGTGACCCCGATACCGTTCAACGGTTGCAGGCCAAAGAAGAAGCGGAGAGTGTAAGAGGAGGGAAATTGGATGGCCAGATACACAGGACCCGTCTGTCGTCTCTGCAGGCGAGAAGGTATGAAACTTTATCTGAAAGGTGAAAGGTGTTTCACAGAGAAGTGCGCGTTCGATCGCAGGCCTTTCGCACCGGGAGATCATGGCAGAAACAGGGGCAAGACGTCACAGTATGCGTTTCAGCTGAGATCGAAACAGGTGATGAAGAGAATCTATGGAATTCTGGAACGACAGTTCAGAAGGTATTTCGATCGAGCGCTGAGGATGGCTGGCGATACGCGAGAGAACCTCGTCAGACTCGTGGAATCGCGCTTAGACAACGTTGTTTTCAGGATGGGTTTTGCCATCAATCGTAGACAGGCAAGGCAGCTTGTAACACACGGACATTTCTTGGTGAACGGCAAGAAAGTTAACATACCTTCTTACCTTTTGAAACCAGGAGACATCGTTGAAGTCAAGGAATCGAGCAGGTCGATCGACGTCATAAAGAGATCCGTGGAGCTCGCCAAAGGTAGAACGATCGTGCCATGGATACAGGTGGACTTCGATGCATATCGTGGTACCTTCGAAAGAATGCCGAAGCTCGAAGAGCTCACCGATCTGCCCGTTGATGTTCAAGCGATTGTCGAGCTCTACTCGAGGTGATGTGGATGGAATTCATGATACCGAAGAGACTGAAGGTGGAAGAAGAGCGATCGGATGCAGATTGTTACTACGCCAGATACGTTTTCTCACCACTCGAGAAGGGATACGGTATCACGATAGGCAACGCACTGAGGAGAGTGCTCCTGTCTTCGATACCTTCCATAGCCATCGTGGGTCTGAGGTTCATAAAGCCCGAAAGATACCACGAATTCGACACGCTACCGGGTGTCAAAGAAGATATCCTGGAGATCATCCTCAATTTGAAGAAGGTCCAGTTGAGGGCGGAAGTCCCCGTTAAAGAGAGAATCAAGATAACGGTTGAAAAGAAAGGACCTGGCCTGTTGCTGGCCGGAGACATAAAGACACCCGCAGGTATCGAGGTGGTGAACCCGGGGTTGAAAATAGCCACACTGGACGAAGAGGCGGACCTGTTGTTCGAACTCTACGTTCAGGCAGGAAAAGGCTTCGTGCCCGCCCGGGACTTAGAAGAACATCCGGAAATAGGTTCCATACCGATCGACGGGGTCTTTTCTCCGGTCCTTCGGGTGAACTTCAAAGTTGAAAGCGCGAGGGTGGCCAAACGTACCGACTATGACAAACTCGTGCTAGAGGTTTGGACAAAGAAGTCCATCTTTCCGCACGAGGCACTGAAGCGGGCGATCGATACCCTTATGAACCACTTCAAGGTCATAGACGAAAGTTTACCTTCCAGCATGGCGCCTTTGTCCACAGAGTTTGTTACCGTGGCAGCGCAGGAAGAAATGGTCGCGGAACAGGTTCCACACGTCGAGGAAGAGTCCGTCTATTCGAAGAAGATAGACGAACTCGAACTGTCTATAAGGTCGCTGAACTGCCTGAGAAGGGACAAGATCGAAACAATAGGCGATCTTTTGAAGCGTACGGAAGAGGATCTTTTGAAGATCAAGAACTTTGGGCCCAAATCTCTTGAGGAAGTTAAGCAAAAGCTCATGGAAAAATTTGGTTTGACTCTCAGGAAGGGAGGATGAACTTGTGAGACACCGAATGGTCAGAAGCAAACTAGGTTCATACGGTAGCCACAGTCGTGCTTTGATCAGAAATCAGCTTCGAGAGCTCGTTGAACATCGAAGCATTGTAACAACGGTGACGAAAGCAAAGCTTGTGAAACGTTTCTTCGACAAGCTCATGGCCAAGGCCGTGAAAGCTTCGAAGAGCAATGATAAAGCCGAGAGTGTGGCTTTGAGGAGACAGATCAACTGGTATTTGTGCGATAGAAAGCTCACGAACAAATTGGTGGACGAGATCGCCAAGAACATCAATGACAGAAGCAGTGGGTTTTCAAGGATTGTCAGGATCGGCCAGAGGAGAGGCGATGGAGCTGAGATGGTGCTTCTCCAGATAGTTGAGAAAGGCAACGAGTGAAGCCTCTCCCCGCTGGGAGGGGCTTTCCTCTTGCCAAATACATCGATGTTTGGTAAAATATTGTTGAACGGTGAACTTCCGCTGACTTGCCTTCCACAATGTACATTTCAATCCGGAGGACAAACATACTGACCGTTTTTTCAGATTTGCTGGTCTGTGATCATCCACTTATATCTGGAGGTGTTCAAGCCGATGGGCAACGGACAGGAAAAGAACGAGCCAATCACTGTGAAGATCAACGACTTAGAGCAGATGACCATCAAACAGCTGTATGAGCTGGCAAAGCAGTACGATATCCCCCGTTACACAAGCATGCGAAAGAGAGACATCATATTTGCCATACTGGAGGCGCAAGCCAAGTCGCACGGTTTGATCTTTGGAGAAGGTGTCCTCGAGATCCTACCTGACGGATACGGTTTTCTGAGGAGTAGCGACAATTTGCTTCCCAGTAACAACGACATCTACATCTCACAGTCGCAGATAAAAAAGTTTAATCTCAATACGGGTGACATCATATCTGGCGTCATAAGACCTCCAAAAGAGGGAGAACGTTACTTTGCGATGATCAAGATCGAGGCGGTCAACTACAAATCTCCTGAGCTCAGCAACGAGAGGGTCAACTTCGAGAACCTGACACCCGACTATCCCAAAGAACGCTTCATACTCGAGACGAGTCGCGACGTACTTTCCACACGGCTGATAGATTTGTTTGCACCCATGGGCAAGGGACAGAGAGGCCTCATCGTGGCTCCACCCAAGGCTGGAAAGACAACACTCCTGAAAGAGATCGCTAACGGCATAGCTATAAACCATCCGGACACGATCAGGATCGTACTCCTGATCGACGAGAGGCCTGAAGAGGTCACCGATATAAGAGAATCTGTGAACGCAAAGGTGATTGCAGCCCCGTTCGACATGGCTCCGGACAAGCAGATCAAAGTCGCAGAGCTCACTCTTGAAATGTCGAAAAGGCTTGTCGAGTACGGCTATGACGTGGTCATACTGCTCGACAGCTTGACCAGGCTGGCACGCGTCTACAACATACAGGTTCCACCAAGTGGCAAACTTCTAAGTGGTGGTGTGGATCCTGCCGCTCTGTATAAGCCGAAACACTTCTTCGGTGCGGCCAGGAACACACGCGAAGGAGGTAGCCTCACGATAATAGCCACCGCGCTGATCGAGACCGGTTCGAAGATGGACGAGGTCATATTTGAAGAATTCAAAGGCACGGGCAACATGGAACTCGTCCTCTCAAGACAGCTCGCCAACAAACGAATCTTCCCCGCCATAAATCTGCAACTGTCTGGAACGAGGAAGGAAGAGCTACTGCTGGATGAGGACACGCTCAAGAAAGTCTGGATTTTGAGAAGGATGCTCACCGGGATGAGTGAGGAGGAAGGTTTGACGCTGATTTTGAAGAAGCTTCAAGAAACTGAGACCAACGAAGACTTCCTTGCATTGATAGACCAGCAGAAGGTAAAGTATTGAAGATGGGAGGTAGTCCGCGTTGAACATCGTGGGTGTCGATCTGGGTGGAACCAACTACGCGGTCGGTCTCGTCGACGAAAATGGCAAGATCCTGGCAAGGACCGATGGAGAAACGAAGGTTCACGAAGGACCGGATGCGGTCGTCGAGAGGCTTGCACGTTCGATCCTGAGCCTGAGCGAGGGTAACTCGGTCCTGGCTGTGGGCATCGGATCACCCGGAAGTATCGATCATGTCGCTGGTGTCGTGAAGTTCTCACCGAACTTCCCAGGCTGGATAGATTTTCCGCTGGGTGAAAAGATAGAAAAGCTCACATCGCTGAAAGTCTTTGTTGAAAATGACGCAAACGCTTATGCACTTGGCGAACGAACGTTCGGGGTTGCGAAGGGACTGGACCATGTGGTGTGCTTAACGTTGGGAACTGGGATTGGTGGAGGTGTCATAACGCACGGAGTTTTGCTGAGGGGCAGCACGGGCATCGGCGCCGAACTCGGACACATGAACATTATGCCTAACGGTCCGAAGTGTGGCTGCGGCGCACGTGGATGTCTCGAAGCCCTTGCCTCGGCGACGGCCATAAAGAATTTCGTCAGAGAAGGTTTCGAGAGGCACAGAGATTCGTCGCTGTTTCGGAACAAAACGGCTGAAGAGGTGACGCCGAAAGATGTGTTCGACCACGCCAAGATGGGCGATCAGTTCGCGCTCGAAATCTTCAACATCGTAGTCGACGCCTTAGCTGCGGCGGTGGGAAGTTTGATAAACATCTTCAATCCACAGATCGTCGTCCTCGGCGGGGGAATGGCCAACGCGGGTGAATTCTTGTTGGCACCGGTTGAAGAGCGTGCCAAGAACTACGTCTTGCCGACCATGCTGAACACCTATCGAATTGCTCTGAGTCAGCTTGGCAAAGACGCAGGTATACTGGGGGCCGCCTCCATCGTTTACGAAAGGTTGGGCAGAAAATGAAACTGCTTTTGGTGAGCGACACGCATGTACCTGTTTATTTGAAATCTCTGCCAAGCAGTTTGATCGAGCTTGCAAAACAAATGGACGTCGTGGTGGGTCTGGGCGATTACGTGGATTTGAACACGGTGCTTGAACTGAAGTCTGCAGCACGAAATTTCTACGCGGTTCACGGCAACATGGATGAAATCGATGTTAAAGAGACCTTGCCTCAAACACTCGCGATCCGCATCGCCGGACTAAACGTGGGCTTATGCCACGGCTGGGGTCCACCTCAACAGATAAGAGAGAGAATTCTGAAGCTTTTCGAAGAAAAGCCCCACGTGATTTTCTACGGACACACACATTTTCCTGACGATTCACATATCGAGGAAACACGGTTCATCAACCCAGGGAGTTTCGGTGAAAACGGCAGCGTTGCCGTCGTTGAGATATGCAATTCGCAGCTGAAGGTCAGTTTCAAGAAATTGCCGATCGTCTGATTCAAGAGATAAGAGATGTCGTTGCCGACAAACACGTCGTCGTCGCTTACTCTGGTGGTGAGGACAGCAGTCTTGCGGCCTTCCTCTGTAAACTCGCACTGGGTCCGGAACGTGTGACTCTTGCCACGGTCGACTGGGGGCAGTTCACCTACAGGACCATCAGAGAGAACGTGGCCACTTCGGCGAGGAAACTTGGTTTGAAACACGTCGTTTTGGATGGCACCGAAAGACAGAAGAGGGTGTGGAGGTTCGGCCCAAACTGCAACGAGTGCACCAGGTTCGCGAAACTGTCGAGTGTTCAGAACCGCTTTCCAGAAAGTGTGATTGTGACTGGCTCGAACCAGTCGGACAGCTGGGGAAGATTCGGACTCAAAGTGTATGGAAATCTCTATTCACCGTTGAAGGAGCTCACGAAAGATTCGATCAGAAGAATGCTGGATCTGTTTGGAATCCGGCCAGTGAAGATAGGCGAATCCTCTGTTCGTGAAGGTTGCAAACTGAAACATTTGATGAAAATGCTGATAAACCCTGCCTATCATGGAAGAGCAGTTTCGGAAGCGAACGAAGTCCTGCTCGATTTTCTTCGAGGTAAAGCAAGGAACGTACAGCTCGCCAACGTGAAGATTGTAGGACCGCTATCGAGAAACGTTGCTCTCGTCAACGTACGGCCGCAACTCAACAATGAAGAAAAGCGAGAATTACTCTCGATGCTGAAAAACATTGACGTGATCGACGAAGCGTACGTGCTTGACAGACCCATAAGGCTTAAAATCCTTGCGAACCCCGGATTGTACAACGACAAAGGCGCACTCGAGCACGTTTTCAAAGGCTTCATTGAAAGAGATTTTGCTGTTCCCGTGGCGCCGGTCTGGATCAAAGCTCGGAACAATCGCCTGAGAACCTTTCAAGTGGTGGACTTCGAATATGAGTAAGGTGAAAGACCTTCTGAATCGATCTTATGAAAGACCCATTCTCTTGATAGTCCCGACCGAGAAAGAGGCTACGCAAATCGCTTCTGCACTGAACGTTCAACAGTTCCCAGGTCCGGATGTTTTTCCGTTCGAAGAAGTTCCTGTCTCTTTCTTCGTTCGTAAGAGGCGCATCGAAACGCTCTGGAGTTTGCTGAACGAAGATCAAAAACTCGTGGTGGCAAGCCTGTATTCTGTGAGTCGCTTCACGTTGCCTGTCGAATCTTTGAAGAGCCTTTCGAAAAGGTTCAGGCGGGGCGAAACGTTTGTCGACGCCCTCTGGCTTCAGAATCTTGGCTACGAAAGAACCTACCTGGTCAGATCGGGTGGCGAGTTCGCCGTCAGAGGCGACATCGTGGACGTTTTCTTACCGATCTACGAAAAGCCCATACGCATCGAGCTCTTCGGAAACTCAATCGAGGATATCAGGAGCTTTGACGTCATCAGCCAGATTTCGGCAGAAAAACTGGAAGAATTCATCCTTCTGCCCGCACGGGAGTACGTGTGTGAGAAGCATGATTACGATACGATCGTTGGAAAGGCTGGCTCGAACGGCACGATATTCGATTATGCAGACTTCGAAATCCTCCTGATGGACGCAATTAGATGTTTCGAAGAGTTTGCAAAACTGGAAAGACAGATCAGAGAATTTCTTTCAGACGAACAGTACGAAGAGTACAGGAAGTATTCGGGTTTGAGTCTCGTCGAGCTTCAGCGAAAGCTTCAATCTGCGAGAGAGGTACAGCTCGACCTTCAAGAATTTGAATACTCCGAAAAGAAGACTGGTTTACTTCAGGTCCCCATCGTCGATGAGGAAGAACTCAGCGTTGGTGATCTCGTTGTGCACGAAAAGTACGGCATAGGAGTTTTCGAAGCTGTCAGGCCGGTGACAAACGCCCTCGGTACTAAGGATTACATCGTGATAAGGTACGAAGATGCGACAATCTACGTGCCAATCGAGAGATTGGACAAGATCCACAAGTACATCGGTGATCCCAACGTGAAGATCGACCGAGTCCATGGGGGAACCTGGAAGAGAAGGCTCGACAGGGTCAAAGAGGATTTGAAGAGGAAGATAGCCGAACTTGTGGACATCTACATGAGGAGACAAGAAGTGAAAGGCCTTGGCCTCGTGGGTGACTCCGAGATAGAGCAAAAGTTTGCCGAGACGTTTCCGTACGTTGAGACGCACGATCAATCGATCGCCATTCAGGAGGTATTGGAAGATCTTGCGAGCGATCGCCCTATGGACAGACTTTTGTGTGGTGATGCCGGCTATGGTAAGACTGAGGTAGCTCTGAGGGCCGCGTTCAGATGCGTGGTGAGTGGAAAGCAAGTTGTCCTGCTGGTCCCGACAACGGTGCTGGCAAGGCAGCACTACAGGACCTTCAGACAGAGGATGGAACCGTTCGGAGTATCTGTAGCCCTGTTGGACAGATCGGTTCCGAAGTCTGAACGAAGCAGGATAATCGAGGATCTGAGGACCGGAAAGATCGATGTTGTAATAGGGACGAGCGCGTTGCTTTCTGACAGCGTTAAGTTTTCGGACCTAGGATTGGTCATCATCGATGAGGAACAGAACTTCGGCGTGGAACAAAAGGAGGCCTTCAAGAAGATCAGGTTGAACGTGAACGTTCTGTCCATGAGTGCCACACCAATACCAAGAACCTTACACATGGCGATGAACGGCATGAGGGATATGAGTGTGTTGACGACACCTCCTCTGGGAAGATTGCCCGTGGTGACGTACGTGGCTCGTTACGATGACAGACTCGTCAGGGGTGCAATACTGAGGGAGATCAACAGAGGAGGACAGGTGATCTATGTTCACAACCGCATCGAGGATCTGCGCGAGGTCTACGAAAAGATCTGCAGGCTGGTACCCGAAGCACGCATCGTGATGGCACACGGCCAGATGCCCATGAGAAAGTTGACCGAAGCGGTCAGAAACTTCTACGAGAGGAAAGCTGACGTGATCGTCTGTACTTCGATCATGCAGAACGGAATCGATGTGCCGTCGGCCAACACGATCATCGTTGACGATGCGCACCGCTATGGTCTCGCACAACTGTACCAGCTCAGGGGAAGGGTTGGAAGGAGTGACAGGCGGGCTTTTGCGTATTTTCTTTTCGATTCTGAACTGAGTCCTTCCGCGTCGAAAAGACTTCAGGTGATAAGGGAGTTTTCAGGTCCTGGGAGTGGTCTGAGGATCGCACTGAAGGACATGGAGATAAGGGGCATAGGAACGATCTTTGGCTTTGAACAGCATGGAAACGTGAACGCGATCGGTCTGAACATGTACCTGCAGATACTCAACGAAGAACTCAAACACACCTTGCAAGCCGAACCTTGCGAACACTTGGATGTCGAAATCGAAGGTGTGCCGGGCGCGTTCTACATACCCGAAGAATTCATCGAGAACGAGATGGAAAGGCTCAGAACGTACCGGAGAATGGCTTCCTGTGAAAGTCTGAAATCGCTCGACGAGCTGAGAGCCGAGTTGAGAGATAGATTCGGCGAACTGCCCGAACAGGTGGAACAATTGATCGATCTGTTCAAGATCAGGCTGATGGCAATTCAGAGAAAGGTCAAAAAGATTGCTTTCGACGAAACGACTTTAAAGATTTACGCTGAAAATGGCTCGCTGAAGCTGCATGGAAAGTTCGTTTATAACGAGAAAGAAAGAGTCTATTTGCTGTACAACGTCTCTTCAGAAAAGTGTCTTTCTCTGCTCAAGAAGATCTTCCTAAGGGACTGACAGAAAAACGTAGCCTTCATCGGTGAGTAGCACGGCGAGGTCCTTTTTCACACCTTTTGCTCCCTCCTTCAGTTCAACTATGAGCTGTCTGTCGAGCACGATCATCCTCCTCGCACAATCGCTTGGAACGTTCCTGTAGAAGCCCACGAATTTGAACGAATCGATCTTCTCTTGGACGAGGAAGTTCTGGATCGCCTTCAAAACCCTATTCTTCTGCTCTTCGTTCATGTTCGACGGTCTGAAACGGACCGTTCGAAGAAGAGGGACATTCCTGCTGTGTACGCTAACTCTGAACAGACTCTTTCTCAAATCCGGCTCGAACCTCAGTAACAACTTTTGCAACGAAACTGGCGCTTTCAGAGTGGCTGAATGGACTTTACTCAATGTCTCCCCAAATCTCGTTTCCTCAGTCAAAGGTTCTTTGGCTTCAAACGTGCCATTTGTTATTTTGACAAACGAAGACTTGATCGAATGCGACACAACAGGAACAGAAGAGTGAAACGGCAGTCGCTTCGTCTGACAGGTAAAAGCGGCACTCGAAAGCCTTGGTTCCACCACTGTCTGCTCTTTTCTCACGTCGAAGTTTGGAAAGGAGGGATCGAGCGCGTGAACCTTTATGAAACCGAGCTCGAGTTTGAGAGTCTCGACAATCTGTTTCAGGAACGACATACGAACTCGAGCGCCTTTGCCAATCTTTGAAAGGGTTCCATCACATCGAACTCTTCCACGATCTTCTTGAGCTTTTCGACCCTGTCCTGACTGAAGTTGGTCTTGGCGATGAATTTCAAACTCTCAGTTTGCAAAGAGATCACGCACTCGTTCGGTTCTGAATCGTGATCCTGTTCTGACTTCGAAGCGGGATGGGACGAAACGTAATAGACCTGATCAGAGGCTTCCACGAGCGATATGCTGTCCGTGAGAAAGATCTCCGGTTTCTGTTCTACATTCTTCAAAAGACTCTTCGCGATGATCTCGACTGTCAGATACAGATCCAGAGACTTGCCGTACAGTATCCTCTGCAACGGTGTTGGTGTTACGGGCTCCGTGTATTTGAATTCCTGAGGGATTCCAAACTCGTCGACCACCAGGACCGCACCAACGTACTTTTCGTCTATCTTTCTCACGCTTATGTATCCCACCTTCACAGTCTCACGTCCAGTATTGTTCCCTTTTCACCCTCACGCAGATCCTGAGCAGAGACATTTCGGCGTGCGCGGGGCCTGTAGAAGCTGGAAGAGCTTCTCTCTTCTGTGGAAGAGCCAATCGTTTTTTGTTCCACACCCTCGCGCGGATTGACCGTTCTCAGTTGCTGTTCTGTTTTTTGGATCATCTGCACGTTCGTCAGGTGTGCCAACGCGATCTGGGCATTCACTTGTTGAGAAACGGTGGACGAGACGTCCACACCCCTCACGATCACTGTTTGCAGATCAACCGGATTTACCATCTTCCTCCCCCAGCACGTGTTTCTTTATCTTGATCAGGGCACCGGAGAGTATCTGAGAAACCCTCGATTCACTCACCCCAATGATGAGACCTATTTCCTTCAGGGAAAGTTCTTGTTCGAACCTCAGCGACAGAACTAACTGCTCACGTTCAGACAAATGTTTTATCGCTTCAGCCACCTGTTCGAGGAGTATCTCTCTGTAAGCTGCTTGCAATGGTTCAGTCCCGTCCTCCACATCCGGACCGTAAGAATCGTACGTCTCGTAAAGATATTCGTCGAGCCTCAAGAACTGTTTTCGTACCATTTCGTTCTTCGCGCGTACTACTTCCTCGCTGGTCAGGTTCGTGTAAAGGCTTATCTCCTCATCCGTTGGGTACCTGCCCAACTTCGACTCGAGCTCGTAGATCGCCTTCTCAACCTCTTTGATATTCCTCCTCAGACTCCTCGGCATCCAGTCTATGTTCCTCAAATAATCGTACATGGCCCCCTTGATCCTTTTTAAAAGGAACGTCCTCAGGTTCACGCCCCTCCTTGGATCGTACCTGCGAACGGCCGAGATGAGTGCAAGCACACCCTCCTGTATTAGATCTTCAACCTCCACGTTCTTGGGCAAATGCTGCACAAGGTCATTCGCGATCCTCTTCACCGTGGGCAACAGTTCTTTCACAATCTTTCCCTCGTCTATCTCGTACACGTCGCACCGCCTCACTCAGATTTCGAGCACCTGTATCGTTTCTCCGCCTCCCACTTTTCTCACGAGTAACTTTCCCGTCTCTATGTTGTATTCTATGCTTCTTGCCCTGTTTCCTCCCACATCCTCGGCTTTCAGCGGAATCTGGTGGTGCTTCAACCAGTACCTGACAGCTTCAACGTTTCTGGCTCCAACGTTCATTCCAGAAGTTTCAAACATCGAAGCTCCACCCGCGATCTTCGCCTCGAGCCTTGACTTGGATGCACCCATAGAAAGGAGTTTATCTATCAACGTCGCGATCGCAGCGTCTGCATACTTTCCGGGTAACCGGACGTCCTTCCCGCCGCTGTCTGGTAGCATCACGTGTGCCATCCCACCGACCTTGGCTACAGGATCTCTCATGCACACACCCACGCACGAACCCAGACCGAGCGTTATGATCACGGCAGGATTGCGCTCGACCGCTAACTCTCCGATACCGATGACGATCTTTTTACTCATCTAAGCCCCACCTTCTTGAAGACTGTCTCCAGGCTGTTTTCCCCAGGGATCAAGAGCATGTAAGAGCTTATGGACTGCAAGTCTTCTATGCTCAGTTCGGTCTCCACGTATATGGCGCTGTCTTCGTATGAGGCTGTGGGCAGCACAGCTTCAGATATGATCGCTGCGAGCATATCTACTGTCAGGTCCGGTGGCAGAGGATCCAGATACAAGCCCGTGAATTCGGCGAGAGCCGTTATGTAGGAACCACACATTATGTTTCCGACCTCTTTCAGGGCCGATTTTGAAAGCTCGTCGAGCTGCGTCACGTCCTCGCATGGCGAGCCCAGAAGATCCTGCAGGATCCTCTTTGCCGCCAGCCTGTTCAGCACGAGCAAAACATCAAAGGCGATATCACCGTGCACCGACATTCTCACACCAACGACAAGATCCTCAGGCTCTGGAAATACGAAGGGTATCTTCGATATGGGAATGACCTCGGCTTTTGGTACGGTGATCTCCACCTTCTTGTTCGTCAGCTGGGAGAGCGCTGTGGCCGCGTTGCCCGTCCCAATGTTTCCAATTTCCCTGAGCAAATCGAGTTCTTTCTCTGAAAGAACCAATTTTACACCTCCTCCCGCAACCTTCTTAGCTTTATCTCCTGCTGGAACACGTAAGAAACCAGGGCTTTTTCAAGCTCCGGCGGTACATCCAGAAACTGCACTCCGTACTCGTGAAAGCCAGTCGCCTGGTTCAGACCCACATAGCGGACGATCTGCGCCTTCTGGTTTGAAAGCCTCAAGTCCCCCAGGTCCAGATCGACGTAGATGATCTGTCCCACCTTCAGCAGCTTCGAAGAGCACATCAACATTCCTCCGGCGCTGAAATCCCTCGTCAGAAAGGGATATCTCCCTTCCTCGTTCTCGATCGTGAAACTTCCGTTCAGAACCAGTGGTATTCGAACGTATCTTCTCCTTTGAACTCTGTTCACCTGTTCTGGAACGGTGATATACATGACCAGGAAGTTCGATTCTTGATCTCTCCCGTAATCCAGCACACGACTGTTGAAGGCGTAAACAACCTTGTCCGCGATCACCGTGACGTGAACGAACTCACCGCGAGGTAAGGGTAGGAACCTGCCCTGGTAGCTTGGCATAGCGATCTTGAGCGTGCCCCTGTCGAAATGGGTGTCGTGTACCGTGCTCTTCATCTTCAACTTCTCGCCCTTCTTGTCTTCGAACTCTATAATGAGTGGCATGCCAGGTTTGATCACATCTCGCGCATTGACCCTCACCACATATTCTGCCATCGGCTTTCATCCCATACCGAACAGAAGTTTGACTCTCTCTATGAAAGAAAGCCTTTTTGCAACGGTCCTGTTTGTTATCCTGTCAGCGATACCATGAATCGCGAGTGATGGCTGAGACGTCTTTTTGAGCACCACAAAAGGAATCTGTCTCGCGATACTTTCCCTCACCAGAGGCTCGAATTTCATCAAGTGTGTTGAATCGAAGTTCACCCCGATGAACTTGCTCACCACCGAGCCAAACTTCTCGACGACTTTCCTGCCTTCCTTCAGATCCCTTACCATGTTCATGACAACATGAAAGCTCACGGGTTCGAGCCCTTTCAAGATCAGAATCTTGACGAAGGTGTAGGCGTTCACCAGCGCTGTTGGTTCTGTGGCCGTGAGGACGAGTACATGATCGCTGCTCAAATAAAATCTCTCCAGCTGTTCGTTGAAGCCAGGTGGAAAGTCGAAAAGGATGTAATCGTAATCTTCTCCGATCTTTCTCAGTTCGTTCACCACTTTGCCCTTGTCTTCAACGTTGAACGTGATGAGGTCTTCCACATCCATCCCCGTACTTATGAGGTCAACGCCGTACGGAGTTCTGAAGATCACTTCCTCTATATCGACCTTCTTCTTTAGAAAATCTTTCAGCGTGAACCTGGGTGTAACACCCATGAGGATTTCGGCGTTGGCGAAGCCAGCATCGGCGTCGAAAAGGAGCACTCTGTATCCACGTTCCTGCAAAACCACGGACAAGTTGACCGCAACCACGGTCTTGCCTACTCCACCTTTACCGCTGGCAACGCTCACCATCCTCGCGTGAGAACCGTAAAGCCCCTCAGCCTGATTGGGCAATCCTCAACACCTCTTTCGATATGAGATGGGCGATGTCTTTTGCGTTCGCTTCCACGATGTCTTCAGGTACCCTCTGGCCGTTGGTAACGAAAGCTAAAGGTATTCCACCCATGAGGGGTGCATTGATGAGATGTCCAAAGGTTCGCGTCTCGTCCATCTTCGTGAGGATCAGATGTGTGTGTCTGGCCACCTGAAATCTTTCGATCACGTCTTTCAGGTCTGAAAATCTCGAGTTCATGCTGACCACCAGGAATGCCAAATCTGGCTGTATCACGTCAAACAGAGCCTTGAGTTCGCTCATCTGCATATCGTTGTTCTGGCTCCTGCCAGCCGTATCGATCAACACGACGTCAAAGGACTTCATCGCATCCAGCTCCATCTTCGCTTCTTTTGGTGTGTACGCGACCCTCATGGGTATGTCCATGATGGTCGCATAGGTTTTCAACTGATCCGTCGCCGCGATTCTGTAGGTATCCAGCGTGAGAATGGCCAGCTGTTTCTTTTCGACGATCTTCAACCTCGCTGCGAGCTTTGCGAGTGTCGTGGTCTTGCCAACACCGGTTGGTCCGCTGAAGAGAACCGTACCCTGCAGGATCGGTACTTCGGTTTTAACGAAGGCCAGAAGGTGTTCCGCCAGAGACCGTCGCAAGGAATCGTCCAGGTTCACGTCTCCATAGCTTATCCTCAAATACTCAACTATCTTGCTCGCAACGGTTTGATCTATCTCCTGAGTCTGCAGACCCTTTAAAATTCTCTGGAGGTTCTGCGGCAAGCCGTTCAACCTCTGCATGCCAAGCATTTGTTTCATCTCCTGCAACATCTGTTTGAGCTCTCTGATCTCTTCCTCCTGTCTCTTCTCTCTGTTCCTCACGAGCAATTCTTGCAGTTTGTAAACTTCACCACTTTCGGCCTTTTGCTGTTCTCTGTCTTCACACACCGCAGTTACCTCAAGGTATCTCTTGGCACCTATCCCGAGGAACCCACCTTTCCTGATGCTGCGTGTGCTGAGTATGATGGCGTCCTCACCCAGATCTTTCTTTATTTGATCGAGCGCTTCCTTTATATCGTTGACGATGTATTTCTTCATTTTCATAGCCTTACCACACCCTCAACCTGGAGCACTCGATCTTCAGGCACTTCTTCGTAGGCGATGACGGGCACGTTCGGCAGGAATTTTTTGACGAGCTGGGCGAAGTATGGCCTTATCGCACCAGAACAAACAACGATCGGGGAAAAGCCTTTTTTCATCAGTGTCTCGAGCTGCTTCGATAGGTTCTCCATGATCTCTCTGAGTATCTGCGGGTTCAGCACAATCTTTTTCTCACCGGCAACATCCTGAAGAGAATCGACGAGCCTCTTTTCGAGTTCCCCGTCGAGCGCTACAGCGTGCAGTTTACCATCCTCGCTGATCAGAGATTGAACGATCTGTCTCTTCAAAGCCCTTCTCACCTGCTCGGTAAGATAGGTCAGGTCCGTGGATTTCTCTGCGTACTCGAGCAACGTTTCGAATATCAACGGCAGGTTTCTGATGCTCACACCCTCGTTGAGAAGACGCTGCAAGATCTTCTTCACATCGGTAGCCTTCAAGACAGAAGGTATCAGGTCGTTCACCAATTGTGGGAACCTCTCTCTCAAACCATCGAGCAACATATTGAATTCCCTTGAACCAAGCAAGTCAGCCGCGTTTCGCTTCAGAGTCTCCGTCAGATGCGTTATGAAAACTGTCGGTGGGTCGACTACCGTGTAACCCAACCTCGTCGCCTCTTCTTTACGCGACGGGTCTATCCAGAACGCCTGGAGGCCGAAGGCAGGTTCCTTCACCGCGATACCCGGTACCTTCTCGATTGCGGTTCCCGGATTGATCGCGAGCAGCCTGTTGGGTACGAGTTCGTAACGCGACACCTCCGCACCCCTAATTTTTATGAGGTACTCGTTGGGCTTCAGAAGCACGCTGTCTCTGACCCTGATGGGCGAAACGACCAGCCCGAGATCGTACGCGATCTGTTTTCGAACCATCGCGATCCTTTCGAGAAGATCTCCACCCTGCGACGGATCGGCCAAGGGTATCAGACCGTAACCTATCTCAACCTCCACGGTGTCGCTTTGAATCACTTCGGCGACCTCCTGCGGCGTCGTCAAGATCGGCTTGGTCGGTGTGGGCGCCGCTGGTGCCCCAGCCGGAGCCGGAGCAACCTGCTTCGGTGCGACCCTTGAGGAATAGAAGGCGAGTGCGAGAAATGCGATACCTATGATCGAAGCTGTGAAAGGCAACGGCGTGGCTAGACCTAAGAACAAAAGGATGAAGCCGGTTATGGTTATCACCTTTCTCTCGCTCGAAAGTTCCTTCACGAGGTCTTGACCGAGGTTCTCCCTGGCGGCCGCACGTGAGACCAGTATACCCGTGGCGGTTGAAACGAGCAGGGCTGGAATCTGCGTTACGAGGCCGTCTCCCACCGTGAGCAGGGCGTAAACCTGTGCCGCTTGGGCAAAACTCAAATTGTGCTTCAACACACCAATCAGGATTCCTCCAATTATATTCACAAGCACGATTATGATGCTTGCGATGGCGTCTCCCCTCACGAACTTCGAGGCACCGTCCATCGCACCGTAGAAGTCCGCCTCGCGCCTTATGAGCTCTCTTCGTTTTCTGGCTTCATCTTCCGTGATCAGACCTGCGTTCAAATCCGCATCGACGCTCATTTGCTTTCCGGGCATCGCGTCCAGCGTGAACCTCGCCGCGACTTCCGCTATGCGCTCGGCACCGCGCGTTATCACGATGAACTGGATGATTACCAGTATGAGGAAGATCACAAGCCCAACGATGTAGTCACCCTTGACCACGAACTCTCCGAACGTCCTTATGACCCTACCTCCGAATTTTTCACCCTCCAGAAGGATCAGCCTCGTCGAGGCCACGTTCAACGCCAGCCTGAACAGGGTGATTATGAGCAAGAGCGTGGGAAAAGATGACATGTCGAGCGCATGCTTGACGTACATCGAAGAAAGTAAAACGATCATCGACAAAGCGATGTTGAGCAGCTGGAAAAAGTCCAGCGCGAAATCAGGTATCGGAATGATCATCAAAAGAACGATCGCTACGACCGCAACGGCGACAAAAACGTCCAGGCCTTTCACATTTTCGCTCCCTTAACATGAAATTATAGCAAGCATTTCACCTCAACGAGTAAACGTATGCGAGGATTTCTGCGACGGCCCTGTACAGGGTTGGCGGGATCTGATCTCCGACCTCACAGCTTTTGTAGAGTTCCCATGCGACCTGCGGGTTGCGAACGATGGGCACGTTGCTGTCAACGGCAATCTTGACGATCTTTCTGGCAAGTTCATCTGCTCCCTTTGCCACGACTTCCGGGGCCTCCATCTCTTCGGAGTCGTATTGCAAAGCCACGGCGATGTGCGTTGGGTTCGTTATGACGACGTCAGCCTCCGGAACCTTCTGAAGCATTCTTCCACGTGCGAGTCTCATCATGATCTCACGCTGTCGTCTCTTCACCTCAGGATTGCCTTCGACCTCTTTGAACTCTTCTTTCAGTTCCTGCCTTGTCATTCGCAGGCTTTTTTCAAATTCCCATCTTTGAAAGAGGTAATCCACTAAGGCCAAGGCCAAGATCGCTATCGCGCAGCGCAAGAGCACTTTGTAGATCAGATTCGCAAGGTACCAGATGGACTCGCCCGGCTCGAGGTCGGTGAGATTTGGCAACTCTCTGTAGCGCTGTCTGATCACGACGTAAGACACGTAACCCACGATCGTGAGTTTAACGAACGACTTAAACAGCTCAAACAGGTTTCGCAGGGAGAACATCCTCTTGAACCCTTCGATCGGGTTGATCCTGTTCAGATCCAGTTTCAGGGGTTTGAAGGAGAACAAAAACCTTGTTTGCAGAGCGCCAGCGATTATTCCAACGAGAGCGACTAGACTCATGAACAGGATAAAAAGGACCAAAGGATCTTTGAAGAGTTGGAAGACGAAACCCGACAGCGTTTCCAAATCCATCGGTTCGAGCGCGAGAAAAGGTGTCGAAGCGTTGGTCAAGGATCTGACGAGTTGGGGCAGAATCAACCTCAGAGCGATCACCGCTGCGAGAAAGCTCAGCGCCATGTTCAACTCGCGCGATACGGCAACCTGTCCCTCTTCTCTGGCTTTTCTTCTCCGTCTGGGAGTGGGCTTCTCGGTTCTGTCAGGATCAGCAAAAAGCTGCAGGTCGATTTTCAACGACTCAGGAAAAACTCTATGAAATTGACCGTACTTTGAGCCAGACGCGCACTCATTTCCGCCCATATGCCTATCATTCCCACCATTAAGAGCATACCAACGAGCACTTTCAAAGGCAAACCCACCATGAAAACATTCATCTGTGGAACCAGGCGAGAAAGGATGCCGAGTGCCACCGAAACGATCAGCATGAGACCGATCAGCGGCATGCCAAACTTGAGTGCAACAACGAAACTCTCCGATGCTTTGTTGATGAGTGCGTCCATGAAGTTCAATCCTGCGAGCGAGGCTGTGAGCGAAAAGTGCTCGAACGAATCGACGATCGCCTGATAGACAAGCAAGTGCCCTTTGATCGTCACAAAAGCGAACAGGCCTATCGTGTACAGCAGTTCTCCGTGCAGCGGTACTTCCTCACGCTGGGGATCGAAAAGTGAAGACATGGCGAAACCCATCTGCGTACCGAAGACCTCACCCGCCAGACTGAGCCCCACGAGCGGTAAGAGCGCCAACAATCCTATCGCAAGACCGTAGAGATAATTGTTGAGCATGCTGATAACCAGCGTCAGAACGGGTGTGTCCAAAGGTACAGCCTGCTGCAGCACAGGAGCAATCAACCAGCTCAAAAACAAGGTGAGCAACACCTTGATTTGCAGTGGCAAGAACCAGTCTCCAAAAAAGGGTGCCACCGTGAACATGCCCGCGATCCTCGTCAGGGCCAAAGCCCATACAAGGAATTTCTCCTGAACGAACTCGTACACACTCAGTTCAGACCATCCCCATGAACTTCTCCAAGATCTCCCGCATGTACTCGACCAGCTTTTGCAGCATCCATGATCCAAGCAGCATGATCGTCAGAAAGGTCAGAATGATCTTCGGAGCGAAAGTTAGCGTTTGCTCGTGAATCTGCGTTGCGGCTTGCAACACTCCTATGATGAGTCCTGCGATCAGACTCACCAGCAGCGGCGGGGTTATCAGAATCAGGATGACCTCGATACCCTCCTTAACGACATCCACGAAAACGTCTATGGTCAAACCGATCACCTCGCGAAGCTCTTGATCAGGCCACTGACCAGAAGGTCCCAACCGTTCACCGCTATGAAGAGCAAGACCTTGAAAGGCAAAGAGACCAGCACCGGAGGTATCATGATCATACCCATCGAGAGCAGGACGCTGGCAACGATCATGTCGATCACGATGAACGGTACATAGAGCAAGATGCCCATTTTGAAGCCGATCTCGAGTTCTCCGAGCACAAAGGCAGGTATGACAACACTGTTCGGTGCATCTTCAATCCTGTCGAAGTTGCTTCCAACACTTGAAGCGAGCAGAAAAACGTTGTCTTCGTTGTGGTGGTTCTTCAGTTCACTGATCATGAAGCTTCTCACGCGATTCATGGTCCGATCGAACAATTCCTGGTATCCTATCGCACCTTCCAGGTAGGGGGTGAGCGCATCGTTGTATATGTCGTTCCAGACCGGCTGCATTATGAAGAAGGTGAGAAACAGGGCAAGGCCCACGAGGACCTGGTTGGGTGGGGTCTGCCTGGTACCGAGTGCGTTTCTCAGAAAAGAGAAAACCACGATGATGCGTGTGAAAGATGTGAATAGAACCAGTATGCTTGGTGCGAGTGTGAGAACGGTCAGTATGAGGAGTATTTCCAGCGTGACGACCAGGTCGCGCTGGCTCTCTGGTGGATTCACCCTTATGCTTATGGAAGGGAAAGGGACCTCCTCCTGCGCAAAAGATAGGCTTACCAGCAAGAGCAATGTCAAAACGAGGCATCTCTTTTTCATTCTTTCTCTTCCTTATTCTGACCGCGGATCTTCGAAAGCCTCTTGAAAAGGATTTTCGAAAAAGGTTCTCTGATTTCCACGTGTGCTACCTCTTGCTCTGAGAGTTTCTTCAACACGGTGGAACTGGAGTGTGAAAGGAGCAAATAATAATATTCGTCGAGGACCTTGACCAAAACTATGGAGGTGTTCCTGTCGATGTAGTGTCTCTGAAGCACCTGCACGTCTCTTGAAGCAACAAAAGGAACACGCTTTCTCACAAAGACATAGACCAGATAAAGCAGACCTATCAGGATACCGAGGGCGAGAAGAAACTGCGCTATCAACTTACCTATGTTTCCCACATCCTCAACTCAGCTTTTGTAGAGCTTCGATCACTCTGCTGTGCTGGAAAGGCTTCACTATGAAATCCTTCGCTCCGGCCTGTATCGCTTCGATCACCATGGCTTGCTGGCCCATCGCGCTGCACACAATGATTTTAGCGTTCGGGTCAATTTCCTTGATTTTCTTGATCGCCGTGATGCCGTCCATCTCTGGCATCATTATGTCCATCGTCACCACATCCGGTTTGAGTTCCTTGTACTTTTCCACGGCTTCAACTCCGTTCGCCGCTTCCCCCGCCACTTCGTATCCGGCCTTCGTGATTATGTCTTTCAGGAGCATCCTCATGAAAGCGGCGTCATCCACTATAAGCACTCTCTTTGCCATTCCGTTTACCTCCCCAAAACGTTCTTACGAAGACATTGTCAGCTCCTCAAGTATTTTGCCCACGTTCAAATGAATTATCAGCTCTTCCTGCTTCTTTATGATACCCTTCGACTTCTCACCAAAACTCTCGAACTTCTGCATCTTTTCAACGTCATCACTCCTGAATCTCATCACACCTCTAACCCTTTCTACGAGAAAACCGGTCTCGATGTCTTCGTAGTTCACCACCACGATCTTCCCCTCTGCGCTGTCCTTGGAGGACAGTCCGAGCATGGCAGCAAGATCGATAACCGGAACGATGCGTCCCCTCAGATTCATCACCCCAAGAACGTTCTTCTTCGCACGCGGTACGGGGGTAATATCGGTCTTCTCTATCACGATGCTCACGTATTCCACATCGAAAGCCATGTCTTGGCTACCCACACCGAAGACGAAGACTTCGAATTCTGAAAGATCAGCCATGGTCTCCCTCCTCAGACGACGTTTGAAACATCGAGTATCAAGGCTATGCTCCCGTCACCAAGTATGGCACCACCACTGAATATTCTTACATCGCTGAAGATCTTTCCGAGCGACTTTATCACTATGTCTTCTTGACCTATCAGCGAATCAACGACCAAGCCGTACTTCCTGTTTCCCACGCGAACGATGACCGTGTTGTAGTACTGTTCTTCTTTGCGCCCGTTGAGTCCGAACACTTCCCAGAGCTTCACCAGCGGAATTATCTCGCCGCGTATGACTGTGACGAGCCTGTCCTGGAGCTTCTGTACTTTGTTGGCGGGCACGTTCAACGTACTGTCTATGTTGGCGATCGGAATGGCATAAACGTGGTTGTTCACCGTGACCAGAAGTGCTTGGATTATCGCAAGTGTCAAAGGTAGTCTTATCGTGACGGTTGTTCCTCTGTCTTTGATGCTCTCTATCTTCACCGTTCCGTTCAGAGACTCGACCACGCTTTTGACCGCGTCCATGCCCACACCTCTACCGGACAGCTCCGTGGCATCGGATCGCGTTGAGAAACCTGGTAAGAACAAAAGTTCGTAAACCTTCTCGTCCGGCATACTCTCTGCCTGGGCTTCACTGATGAGGCCTTTTTCTATCGCTTTCCTGACGACGGCGTTTCTGTCGATGCCCCTTCCGTCGTCCTTTACTTCGATCACAACGGTGTTACCCTCGTGTCTGGCAGAGAGTACGACCGTACCGACGGGAGACTTACCCTTCGCTATGCGTTCTTCCTTCGTCTCTATCCCATGATCTATTGCGTTCCTCAGCAAATGCACAAGGGGTTCTCCGATGTCCTCCACAAAGGTTCTGTCGAGCTCCGTGTCTTCACCCTCGATGATGAAGTTTATCTCCTTCGAAAGTTGCTTTGCAAGGTCTCTGACCATCCTTGGGAACCTGTTGAAGACAAAAGCGATGGGAACCATCCTGATCTTCATCACAACGTTCTGCAGATCGAGCGTTATCCGGTTCAACTGTGAAAGGCTTTCGTCGACTTCCTTTATGTTGTATTTCTTCAGAATGTCGGAGATCCTGCTCCTCGATATGACGAGTTCCCCCATGAGGTTCATCAGTGTATCGAGTTTGTCGATGTCCACACGAACCGTTTGAACGAGTCTCCTCTTTTGGGAGATCTTCTGTTCTGGCGTTTTCTCCTCAACGATCTCAACTTTCTCTTGAACTTCTTCCTCCTTCTCTTCCTCTTCTTCATTCGGCTTTCCCTGACCCTTCGTTATAGTCAACACGGTGACCTTTTCTATCTCGGATATGGAGGAGATCACCTTGTGCAAAGATTCTGCATTCTGCTTCGTAATAACTACGAGCTCGACTTCTCTGTCGAACTTTTCCTGCTCTATGTCCTCAACGGGAGGAACGCTGCTCAGAATTTGCCCGCCAGAATCTTCTATAGCTTTGAACACCATGTACATCCTGACAGCCTTCATGAGTGTTCCTTCGGCCAGAGCCACCCTGACTTTGAACGCGTTGTAACCTTCTTTTGAAGCTTCCTGGATGACCTTCATCACCGAATCGTCCACACCATCAGGTTCTTCCTTTGTTTGTGAATTAACGCTCTGTTCTTGGACTTTCTCTTCTTGAACTACCTCAAACGCATCCATCAAGCTTTTCAGATCTTCTTCGTCCGCCTGGTCGTTTCCGCCAGAGGCGATGTTGTTGATCATCCTGTCTATCATGTCAACGCCGGCGAACAAACGATCGAGCAGATCACTCGTCAGGGTGATTCTCTTGGATCTCACCTTGTCCAGAAGTTGTTCCATCCTGTGGCTGAGCTTGGCCATGTGTTCAAATCCCATGGTGCCCGCCATACCCTTGAGGGTGTGAAGAATCCTGAACGTTTCGTTTATCGTTTCTTCATCGCGAGGATTTTTCTCGAGTTTCAACAAAGATTCGTTCAGACTCTGAACGTACTCTCTGCTCTCATCGAGGAAAACGCTCAAATACTGTTCGTTCATACGGATTCCTCCTAACTTGCTTTGTCAGACTATATCATACCACGCACATGTGCCAGCAACAAATACAGCGCGTGTGTGGCGATCCTTGATCTGAATATGTTTCTTTCTTGTGGATAGAAGATTTTTTCAACGCTGTCCGTCTTTCCATCCGTTACACAGAAGTATGCCGTTCCAACAGGCTTTTCCTCACTTCCCCCTGTTGGTCCGGCGATGCCAGAAATGGAAATGGCCAAATCGCTACCGGTGAGTTCCTTAATCCCACGGGCCATCTCCACAACACACTGTTCGCTCACCGCTCCAAAACTCTTGAGCGTTTCCTCCCGGACCTTGAGTATCTTCACTTTCACATTGTTGTCGTAAGCAACAACACCCCCAACGAACACGCTCGATGCTCCTGGAATCGATACGATCTTAGCACTCACGAGTCCACCCGTGCAGGACTCCGCAACCGAAAAGGTGAGATTCTTCTTTCTCAACTCCTCGAACAAGGCCTTCTCAACGCTCGTGTCCCCATAACCTATGAAGTTGCGCTGGAACTTCTCAACGATTCTCTGCGCAAGATTCTGAGCTTCGACAAAGCAATCCAGAGGCGCGGTGAGTCTCACCCACACGCCTTCACTGAAAGATGCCTGGGTTGCGATCCTCACGCAACTTTTCACCGAGGTGTCGGTTATGAACTGATCCAGGACCGACTCGGGGACGGCGAAAAAGAGCATCTTAATCGTCTTGAAGTTTTGTTCTGTTCTCAGTTTCTCAAGCACGCTGTCAAACATCGGTTTCATTTCCTGGGGTGGTCCGGGTAAGAGAACGATCTTCTTACCGTGAAAATCGATCAACTGACCAGGCGCGGTACCTACGGGGTTTGCGATGATTTGAGCACCCTCGATGACGAGAGCCTGCTTGTCCAAGTTCCTGGGAAGGCTGGTGTAATATCGCGAAACTTTATCATGGATTTTCTTTTTGATCTCCTCGTCGAGAATCAACCTCTTTGACAGAGCTTTGGCAACCGCCTCGCGCGTTCTATCATCTTCGGTTGGTCCCAGACCCCCGCACAGGACCAGCAGATCACAGCACTCGAGCAAACGTTGTACCTCTTCCCTGATTGAACCTTCATCGTCGTCCACGCTGGCGACTTTCACTGGTTTGTAGCCGTTCTCGGTGAGCTTCTGGCAGATGTACTGGGCATTCGTGTTGAGTATGACGCCTTCAACCACCTCGCTACCTATCGTCAAAACGGCAGCGGTCTTCAACAGATCTCCCTCCGATAAAAATTATACTTTCTTCTTCGAAAAGGTTTTCGTCAACGGCGGAACGATCAACACCAGAACTATCATCACGAACAGTGCCAGCGATATGGGACGAGTCAGGAACGGAAGGAAGTTTCCCTTTGTCTTGATCAAACCAACCCTCAGATTGTCCTCAACTGTTCTGCCAAGGATCAAACCCAGAATCATCGGCGCGAGCGGGATTCTCAACTTTTCAAAGACATAACCGATGAGACCGAAAACAAACATCACATAAACATCGAAAACGCTGTTTCTCAGGGCGTAAGAACCTATGATGCAAAAAATTGTCACGGCAGTCATCACGAGGCTCGTTTTGAGTCTCACAAACAACGAAAATGCTTTTATCCCGAGCCAGCCTACCGGTATCAGCAGAATCTGTATCAACACTGCGACTGCGAATAGCTGCGTGACGAGATCTCTTGACTGAGTGAAGATCATCGGACCCGGTCTGAGACCGTACATGAGCATCGCACCAAGAACGATCGCGGTGATAGAGTCACCAGGCAAACCAAACACGAGTGCGGGAATCCAGGTTCCTCCAATGGCCGCGTTGTTCGCACTGGTTGGAGCAATGACTCCACGCACGCTACCCTTGCCAAGCTCTTCGTCTTTCGACACGTTCTTCTCCACACCGTACGAAACCCACGCCGCGACGTCCGCACCGGCACCGGGCAATGCTCCTATGAAGGTGCCTACGAGGGCACCACGAAGAAGAGTGAACTTGTGATTCCATATGTGTGCGAACGTCTCTTTCAGGTTTGGTCTGACCACCTCTGAGACTGCAGACAGTTGAAGCCGACTCTTTTCAGACGTTCTTTTCAAAACTTCAGACAGTCCGAACAGGCCTATCATCGCGGGTATGAAACTCACGCCGTCCATCAATTCAGTGACATTGAAGGTGAATCTCGGATAACCCGTGGTGACGTCAATACCGATTGTGGAAATCAGCAAACCGAGCGTGGCCGACAACAATCCTTTGATGGTGTTGCCTCTGCTCAAAACAGCGGCCATACTCAGGCCGAAAATACCAAGCCAGAAGTACTCGAAGTGCGTGAACTGCAAAGCGAACTTCGCCAGTGGTGGTGAAACCGTTATCAGTATGACGACTCCTATCAAACCTCCAAGAGCGGAGCAAAAAAGGTCAAGCATGAGTGCGAGTGAGCCCTTCCCCTTCTTGCTCAATTCAAACCCATCAAGGATCGCCGCGCCGGATGCGGGAGTGCCTGGAATTCTGAGGAACGTGGCGGGTATGTCACCGGCGAAGATAGCAGTAAAGGATGCGCCCAAAACCATGGCAAGGCCCGCGACGGGTTTCATGTAGTAGGTCAGGGGTATAATGAGGGCTACGGCCATCGTTGCAGTCAGGCCCGGTATGGCTCCGACGAAAACGCCAAAGAGCATGGACAACAACAAAGGGAACAGCACATCGGGCTTCAAAACGTCGAAGAGCTGCATTACGTTCACCTCAGCTTTGCGAGAAGAATTCCTCCAGGCAGCGGGATCTTGAAAATCACACCGAAGATGAGATAGACGACAAGAGCCACCGCAAATGAAAAGATCAGAGCCTCGTACCATTTAGCTTTCAGCACAACAGTCAGAAGGAAGGACATTAAGCTCACAGTGATGAACGTTCCTATCAAACTGGCCAGCGGAAAGAAGAAGAGTACCATGAGGGAAATCCAGAGAACGTTCAAAAGACTCTTCGCATCGATGCGGTGTTCTTCCCACAGGGCTTTCCTTTTTCGAAGAAGAAACTGCTCCACAAAGATGTAGACAGCAAAGATCAGCAGCAACACCGCGAGAATCCGCGGAAAAAAACTCGGTCCGGGTAGACGAACGCCCCTCACCACGAAATGAGGAAACTTTCGACTGTACAGCAGAACAAAGAAAGAGATGAAAACCAGCACAGACCCCAGTATCACATCTGCGACAGACATCTTCACCTACTCCTTGAAGAAACGATGGCCCTTGAGGGCCATCGCTGTTATTTTTGTAAGTATCCTCCGAGTTCGAGTACTTTCTTCCAAGCTTGGTCCTGTTGTTTGACGAATTCGTAGAACTCCTGGCCTCTTCTGATCTTTATGCCAAACCCGTTCGCTTGCATGAAGCTCTTGAAAGATTCACTGCTCGCTATCTCGATTATGGCATCTTCAAGAATTTTTTTGATCTCGCTGGGTGTCCCTTTTGGTACAGCCACGCCTCTCCAGGTACCGGCAGACCAGTTTATACCGAGTTCCTTCAAAGTTGGTACATCTGGGAACATGGGATGCCGCTCGTCCGCCATCACGGCGAGGGCTCGAGCCTGACCACTCTGAATCTGAGATACGGCCTCGGCTATTGAACAGGTCACGACATGCACGTGCCCTCCAAGTAATTCAACCAGCGCTGGTGCGGCTCCCGTTGTGGGTACCCAAGTGACTGCGTCCGGAGAGATTCCAGCGGCATCGAGCATACCTATTCTGGCAAGATCCCATATGCCTCCAGCCGCGGTACCGGAGAACAGGTATTTTCCGGGGTTCGCTTTGATGTCGTTCAAAAGATCCTCCAGCGTCTTCCACGGCGCGTCCGCCTTGACGATCACTCCTGCAGGATCTTCGTTCACCTGTGCAATGTAATCAAACGCTTCGAAGGTCAGATCTGTCAGGCCCATCCAGTGCATTGTCGCGATCTCGAGCGTCACCAACGTCAGGGTGTAACCATCCGGTGCGGCGTAAGCACCTGCAGCATGACCTACGGCTCCGCCTCCACCGGTTCTGTTCACAACGGTGAAGGGTTGACCAAGTTTCTTCGACAGTTCATCTGCGAGGAACCTTGCCAGTCTGTCAGTTCCTCCACCAGCACCCCATGGACAGATTATCGTGACGGGTTTTCGTGGATAATTCGCTGCGAAGGCTAAGAGCATAACGGCTGCCAGCAACACCAAAACCAGCGCTTTTCTCACCACACTCACCTCCCAGCTATTTCGTTCCTGGCTTCCCTGATGAGCTCAACAAAACGTCGAGCCCTGTCTCTGATCTCTTCTTCACTTCCCTTTGTCAATCCTCCGCCCACACCAACCGCAGCCGCACCTGCCTTGATCCACTCCTTAACGTTTTCGAGTCCGATCCCGCCCGTCGGCATGAGTCTCGCCTGCGGTAAAGGACCGTGAATCGCTTTGATGTAGTTCGGTCCAACGGCGGAAGCTGGGAACAGCTTGATCAGCTCACAGCCGACCTCGAGTGCCCTAACGATCTCAGTTGGTGTGAGTACACCCGGAACGTAAGGTATGCGGTGTTTGTTGCACAGAAGGGCTGTCTCCTCAGACAGATTTGGAGCCACGATATACCTCGCACCAGCCTCGATCGCGATCTTTGCAGTGTAAGGATCGAGGACCGTGCCTGCCCCGAGCAGGATCTCGTTGCCGAGCTCTCTCGAAAGCTGACCGATGACTTCGACGGCTCTGGGCACACTGAAGGTCACCTCAATGGCAACGATTCCACCTTCTTTGCAGGTCCTGCATACTTCGACCGCCCTGGTAGGGCTGTCAACCCTGATGACCGCAACTATTCCGCTCTCGATGATCTTCTCAACGATGCTGTTCACAACGCACCCTCCTCTCCACAACCAAAAATTATTATAGACCCGGTGTTTAAGATTCAGCAAAAAGATTAATCACTGGTAAACCAAGCTTTCCGTCGTCAAGATCTCGCTTCTTTGCCGGCTGAGAAGTATAATTCAACGTGGAGGTGACGCAGCTGCTGTACGCGCTCATAGGTTACGGTGTCAGTAACAGATCTCTCTGCAAAATGTTGGTCAAGATGGGGCATAGAGTCTTCGTGAGTGAAGCAAAGGCTTTGAGCGAACAGGACAGACGAGATCTCGATGAGATGCACGTTGAATTCGAAGACAACGGAAACACGGAGTGCGTTCTGAAGGCTGATTGGATCGTGGTCAGTCCTTCCGTTAGATTCGATCATCCCGTTGTTTCAAAAGCACGCGAGAGAACCTTGACAGATCTCGATGTTGTATTAAATATTAAGAAACCCGGTTTCATCGTGGCTGTCACGGGCACAAATGGCAAGACGACCACTTGTCACATGTTTGAGCACGTGTTAACAAAGCTCGGCAAGAGGGTAATCGTCGCCGGTAACATTGGAAACCCTATCGCCAGCGTTCGTGACGAACAGCTTGATTATCTCGTGCTGGAAATCAGCAGTTTTCAATTGTTCTGGTCAAAAAACTTGCCGATCGATGTTGGAATCATCCTGAACATAGAGCCGAACCATCTGGATTGGCATCCGAGCTTTCAGCACTACGTCGAAAGCAAGCTCAAACTGTTCACGTTCGCTGGAAAAAGGTTCATGCACGAAAGCTGTCGAAGATTCATCAATGAAAGATGGACAGACGTAGTCAGTTTTTCTACAGCGCATCTTGTTAACGAGGATCAGGTGGAATTTCGTGGGCAGACCTATCCGCTGCGAAACGGATTTCTCAAGACCCACCAGAACCTGCAGAACCTTTCGGCGGTTCTCACGGTGCTGGAATCACTCGGTTTTGAACCAAGAATGGTGCTCGAAGCGCTCGAAGACTTCACTCCGCCGCAGCACAGAATGCAACTGGTCGCAATCATAGACGGAGTTCACTTCGTGAACGATTCCAAATCAACGAGTGCTGCCGCAACGATCGCCGCACTCCAGAATTACCAGGAAGGTAACGTTGTGCTGATCCTCACGGGCAGGGGCAAGAACGAAAGCTATGACGCCCTCGTTGCGCAGATCAAAAGAAAAGTTAAGCACGTCGTGGTTTTTGGTGAAATCACCGCCCTCATCACCCCGCTTCTGCGAGCGTCGAACGTGCCCTTTCGCGTCGTCGAGAACATGGAAGAAGCTGTCTTCGAAGCTTTTAGGAGGGCCAGTCGAGGCGACATCGTTCTGTTGAGTCCTGCCGCGGCGAGTTTCGATCTGTACGCGAACTACGCTGAGCGTGGAGAACACTTTGTCCGGGTGGTAGAATCTTTAAAGGAGGGCGCGTAGTGCCAAGCCACGCCCTGGCACTTTTGATCATCACGGCCGTTCTGATCGCCGTGGGGTTGATAGTTATTTCGAGCCTTGAAGTTTCCGCACAGATGAACCTGTACGGTGGTGTTGCTCGCGACATCTTTCGCTCACACGTGACAAAACTTTCCATAGGTGTTGTCCTGATGATCGTCACGTGTTTTGTTGATTACAGATACCACGAAAAGTACGCTTGGTTCTACTACGTACTGGCGTTGTTTCTTCTTTTGATCCCGTACTCCCTTCCGCCCGTGGCCGGCTCGCGCAGATGGATTTTGCTACCAGGTTTCAGTTTTCAACCTTCCGAGTTTGCCAAGTTCGCAACGATCGTTTGCTGCGCGGCCTACATAAAGAAACACAGGGAGAAGATGAACAGCTTCATCCATGGCTTTTTGAAACCTCTGCTTCTCGTATTGCCTGTACTGCTTTTGATAGTCTTCGAACCGGACCTTAGCAGTTCACTCATCATTTTTCTGGTCGTGCTTTTGATGTTGTATTCGCACGGTGGCAAGCTTCTCTATCTTCTCTCGACCTTCGGTTCGCTGGCGTTCCTCTTCTTCATTGCGCAGAAGTTTGGAATTCTGTTGAAGGGTTATCAACTGTCACGACTGAAGGCGTTCTTCACGGGAGATCTACCCGAACAGGTTCTGCAAGCTGTGAGAGCTTTCAGAGAAGGTGGTTTCCTCGGCAAGGGTGTGGGACTCGGTGACGTGAAGCTGTCCGTACCGGCCGTTGTCACGGATTTCATATTCGCTGCCATAGGTGAAGAACTCGGTTTGATTGGCATCGTGGGTGTAGTACTGCTTTTCTTCTTGCTCGTTTGGGTGATGCTCAAGTTGGTGCAGTCTTCGAGTGACACGTTCGTCACGGCGTTCGTTTCCGGTCTGGCCCTTCTTGTTATGGTTCAGGTTCTGGTGAACCTTGGGGTAACTTCGGGCATGCTCCCAGTGACCGGCGTGACGTTGCCGTTTGTCAGCTACGGTGGCAGTTCCTTGGCAATGATGATGGCGAGCCTTGGTGTCGTGATCAACATGGCAACTAGCGAGAGTGAGGCCAGATGAAGGTCCTGGCTGCCGGTGGTGGCACCGGTGGGCATTTGTATCCCGCCTTGGCAGTTCTTGAGAAACTCTCTGAACACGTGAATTTGAACGTGGTGTACTTCTGCACACCGAGGGGTATCGAGAACAGAATCGTTCCTGAGGAACATCCAGAGTACAGGCTTGTTCGGCTAGATGTGCAGGGACTGGAAAGACCTATCTTCAAGCCAGCGAACATCAAAAGGGTATTGAAAATTCTCAGAAGTAAGAGTATCATAGCTTCGGAAACCGACGGATCGAATTGCTGCCTCGTCACGGGTGGTTACGTTTCGTATCCGCTCGGTCTGGTTTGCAAAAAGAAAAGGATACCTCTTTACATCCAGGAACAGAACGTTGTGCCGGGTCTGGCGAACAGGTTGCTCAGCAGGTACGCGAAGAAAATATTTGTTGGTTTTGAAGAGGCGATCATCAACTTTCCAAGGTCTGTGAGAAACAGAATAGTCGTTACGGGAAATCCGATAAGAGTCAGCAACGCGAACCGTGGTGTTTTTGGAGAAGGTTACGTGCTGGTGTTCGGGGGAAGCAGGGGGAGTGACCTGATCAACACGATCATGGAGAGGATCTATCAAGAAGAGAAGGATTTGAAGTTTGTGCACGGTACCGGTGATCACGTTTGGACCAAGAGACTCTCAGTTTTCGATAACGTTCTCGCTTTGGATTACATCCACGACATGTCCTCGGCCTGGCGAGGTGCGGTTGCCGTTGTTTGCCGTGCGGGTGCCCTGACGGTCAGCGAGTTGCTCCACTACGGTGTTCCAGCGGTTCTTATACCCTGGGAAGGAGCCGCTGAGGGGCATCAGGTTCGAAACGCGGAATTCGTTGCGAAGATTGGTCGTGGTGTGATCGTGAGAGAACGTGAGGCAACACCGACGAGAGTTTTACAAGCCATTAAAGTGGCAATCGGGTTGGGAAAACTGCCTGAAAAGGAAACGAATCCTGCCGATACGATCGCAAAAATCATTTTGGAGGAATGCCTATGAAGATTCATTTTGTTGGAATTGGTGGTGTGGGCATGAGTTCTTTAGCGATACACTGTCATATGACTGGACACGATGTGTACGGTTCGGATATACTCAGAAACGAGCACACAGAGGCTCTCGAAAAGCTGGGTGTGAAAGTTTTCGTAGGACACAGCCGTGAGAACTGGCTCAAGCCGGATCTTTTGGTCCACACACCCGCAGTCAGTGCGAACAATCCTGAATTGTTAAGAGCACGGGAAGAGAACGTCCGTATCATCACGCGTTTTGAACTGCTCAGACAGCTCGTTGAAGGCTCAACTCAGTTTGCGGTAACGGGTTCCGACGGCAAAACTACAACCACCGCCATGCTTGCGCACGTTCTCAAGGCGACAGGTGCAGACCCCACGGTGTTCTTAGGTGGCATGAACCCCTCGCTCGAATTTGGAAACTACAGGAAGGGAAGCGGGCCCTTCGTTTACGAGCTGGACGAGAGTCAACCGAGTTTTTCCATTTTTCAGCCAACTCATCTGATAATCACGAACGCGAGACGGGACCATCTGGAGAACTTTCATGGTGACGAACTGTACTATCTGTCGTGTTTCGAAAAGTTGGCAAAATCTGCGCAGAACGTTGTTACCTTTCATGAAGACCGGCTGACTTCGCATCTCGGCCATCACACGTTTGGTCTGAATGGAGGAACCTGCGTTCTTCTGGACAGAGAGACCGAACGGTTCGAACAGGTTGCGACGATCAGACTGAACGGAAAGACTCACACGTTGAGATTGAGAGTGCCGGGGCTTCACAACGTTTTGAATGCGATGGCGGTTGTGACGTTGCTGTGGGCTGCGGGGTTCAATCCTGAAGACGTGATCGGAGCTCTGTCGAGTTTCGTTGGAACGTACAGAAGGTTCACTGTCACGACGATCGACGAATCAAAAAACATATACGTGGTGGATGACTACGCCCACACACCGGAGGAAATTGCATGGTTGATCCGAACCTCACGTGAGGTTTTCACCGGATTGAAGCAGGTGATGGTCTTTCAACCTCATCGCTACACGAGGCTTGCGAGAGAGGACGGAAACTTCGCCAGGGCTTTGATGGACGCAGATGAGATTTACGTTACAGAGGTCTACGGCGCGTTTGAGCAGGTGCTTCCGAACGTTTCCGCACGAATGATCGTGGATGGTTTGAAACATCACGGCAAGAAGGCCGAGTATGTTCCCTCGCCTGAAGAGCTACTGAAGAAAGTAAAACCCGCACCGAACACGGTGTACCTGTTCGTCGGTGCGGGCGACATAATAGACTATTCGAAGAGGTTTATTCTGGAAAGTATCTCAACCTAAGGACCTTGGATCCAGTGCGTCTCTCAGAGCGTCTCCCACGAAGTTAAACGCAAGAACCGTTATGAAGATGAAGATGCCCGGTATGAGCAACCAAGGCGCTTTTGTTATCACGTACACATCCTGCGCCTGAGCGAGCATCAGTCCCCAGGATGCTTGCGGTTCTCTTATGCCCAATCCCAAAAAGCTCAAGCCCGCCTCACCGAGTATGTAGCCCGGTATTCTCAGAGTTGCGTTTACGATCAGATACGTTGTCGTGTTCGGAAGCACGTGCCTGGTAAGCACTTTCCAGTTTGAAAGCCCGATCGCCACGGCTGCCTCCACGAATTCCCTTTCCCTTATGGACAGCACCAGACCTCTTATGACACGTGATGTTCCAGCCCAGCCTATGAAAGAGAGGATGAAAACGATGAGCAAATAGATCTGCGTGGATGGTAAATCGAGCGGTAGCACTGCTCTCAGCATGATCATGAGATAGAAACCTGGTATCGACATGATGATCTCGGCGAACCTCATGAAGGCCTCGTCCACCAGACCACCGTAGTAACCGGATATACCTCCGAAGACCAGGGCCAACGCGATCGTGATGAAGACACCTATCAGACCGATGGAGAGGGAGATCCTCGAGGCGAAGACTATCCTTGAAAAGACATCCCTTCCAAACAGATCAGCACCCATTATGTAAAACTTCACGAACTGATTGTTGTCGTAGTTGTCCACACCAAAAAGGTGCAACTTCGATGGAAATAGCCAGAGAAACTTTCCTGTCCAGCTCGTGACAAACCATTTGATGGGATAGGTCTTGTAATCGTAATCGATGACCTTTCCTTTGATCATCTCGAATTTCCCGTCTTTCCTGACCACGATGCTGTCAAGTGCTTCCGTCACAGCGACAGCCTCAATGTCGTACTCGCTGGTCAAGCCAAACCTGTCTTTGTAAGCTTTGAAAAACATCTCCTGTGCCACGGCAGAAGTTGTCTCGAAGCGTGAAACACCTTTGTTCAAAACGTCTTCATTGTAATTGAACAGGAAGTGATCGGTGATGGCGGGACTCTTTTTGACGTCATACCACTGACCGTTCACCTTTATGCTCTCAACCCTGTTTACAGAAAATTTGAACGATTCGACCCCGTCTTTCCCGAGCTCGTAGGTCATTCTCGTACCGTCAGGCTTTTCGATGACGAGCCTTCGCGGAAAGAGCATTTCCTTGTACGTCCTTTCGTAGGTGATCTTGTCGACATAGCTTAAAGAAGGAAGCACATAAGCTTTCACTCTCTGACCTTTGTAAGTCCTGTAAACCTTCGTTGGGGGTGAGTAGGTGTGTCTCAAAGATTGTTCCGCAGGATTGTACGGCGACAAAAAGTCCGCAAACAGCGCCATGAGGTAGAGAACTATCAGCACCACGAGCGCTCCAACGCCGAGCCTGTGTTTCAGAAAGGCTCTCCAGATGAGTTGACCCCTGCTGAGATACTTTTCCTGAAAATCCATCTGATTGTTGTTCTGAGCCACTGCCGTTACCTCCTCAGGTCAAACGAACTCGCGGATCGACGAGTGCCAAGAGGATGTCCGCCACCAGATTACCCACAACCAAGAGCACGGCGCTCATGAGACCGCTGGTGATGACCAGATAAAGGTCTTTCTGTATCAGGGCCTGGTATATGAGCCTGCCCATTCCGGGCCAGGCGAATATGTTTTCTATGAAAAGTGCTCCTCCGAGAATACCAGAAATGCTGAAACCAAGGAATGTGATCATGGGGTTGATCGCGTTTCTCATTGCATGCTTGAACACGACTATTCTCTCAGGCATCCCTTTCGCTCGCGCGAAGGTGACGTAATCTTCGTTCAGAACGTCCAAGAGCGAACCTCGCATGTATCTCATGAGGCCAGCCATCGAACCGAGAGTCAAGGCCGTCGCGGGCAATGCCATGTGCCACAGCAGATCCTTGAATCTCTGCCAAACGGTCATGGTGTTGTGATCGATCGAGATCATACCGCCGATGGGAAACCATCCCGTGCGAGCCGCAAGGTACAAGAGCAGCAGACCCAGAAAGAAGGATGGGATTGCGATGAAGCTGAACGCGAACACGGTGAGTATCTTGTCCCCCAGGGAATACTTTTTCAGTGCTGCGAACGTACCGAGCGCAACACCCAAGATCCACGAACCGGCGAGAGAAGTTAGCGACAAGGTGAGCGTTGCCGCCACGCGTTCCCAGATGAGTTTCGAGACGGGCCGCCTGTAGTAGAAAGAATAGCCGAAATTACCCCTGATGGCTCCCGACAGCCACTTGAAGTATTTGACAAGTGGATGTTGATCCAGTCCCAGTTCTTTCTTCATCGCCTCGAGAGTTTCTTTCGACATCGATGGATCGAGCTTGTACTGATCAAGAAAATCTCCCGGGGCAGCCTCCATGATCATGAACACCAAAAAGGAGATGATTAACAGCTCAGGTATCGCTATGATCAGTCTCCTTGCGATGTACCTCAGCACAGCTCATCACCTCGTCGGTCAATGGGGGGCAAGAGCCCCCCAAAGGTTCACTTCTTCCAGTAGATCCAGGGCAGCGTCCAGAGCATTCCACCGAACGCGTTTGGATCGGTGATGTTCAGATCGGCCTTGTGCGCGTACAGATACAACTGCTGTACCGTGTATATGAGCGGTAGATGTTCAGAGGCGAGTTCCTGGAATCTCGAGAACATTTCGTAGACTTTCTTCTGATCGAGGATCTTGATATTTTCTGCAAAGATCCTGTCGATTTCAAGTTCCCAATCGGGTGCCTCGTAGATCTCAGGATCGATCTGCTTTCCGGGTGCTGCATCTGGATGGTAATTCCAGAAATGCAACGTTCCTTTCTGTGACCAGACGTTCCTTCCACCCTGTGGTTCGTCCGAACCGGTCAAGCCTATGACTATCGCTTCCCAGTCGGTGGTGTTCAACATCTTGTTGACCAGCAAGTTGAAATCGAGCGGCACGAAGGTCACTTTCATGCCCAGTTTTCCAAGAGCTTCTCTGATGATGTTGCACATACCCTCGCGTACCGTGTTTCCAGCGTTCGTGGAGAGAATGAACTCGACTTTGTTACCATCGGCATCGATCAGGTTGCCGTCCTTATCCCAGCTGAAACCACCGAGCTCGAGCATCATGCGTGCGTAATCCAGATCGTACGGATATTTTCTCAAAGCATCTTCGTTGTAGAAGGGCGAAAGCACAGACACAGGCCCCCACTGTGCGACACCAAGGCCTGCCAGCAGCGTGTCGATCATGGCCTCTTTGTCCATGGCGTATGCAACGGCTTTTCTGAAGTATTCGTTCCTGAACCAGGATCTCTTCGCAGGATCGGCGTGGTTCCAGTTGAACGTGATGAACGTTGTTCCAAACGTCGGTCCACCGGTCCCGACGATCCAGTTCTTCTCCTTCGCCTTCGCCTTGATTTCTGGGTAGAACTTTGCTGTCACACCGTAGATATCGATCTCTCCGTTTTCAAACGCGAGCTTGATTGCGTTCTGATCGGGCAGAATCTTGAAGACGAACTCGTCCAGGTAAGGCAGCTGATTGCCTTCCGCATCCTTCTTCCAGTAGTACGGGTTTCTCACGGCCCTGATGTACTGATCCGGCACGTACTCTACGGGTATGAACGGTCCAAGACCAACCAGCTCTTTGTTGTTGATGGCTTCAACGGTCCACTTCTCACGGAACGTGCCGTCCTTCACCCACTGTTCGGCGATGTGCTTGGGCCAGA
>DOKY01000026.1:0-2070 GCA_003510135.1 Pseudothermotoga sp. | reverse complement strand
CTGCTCGGAATGTCAGGATTGCAGTAAACATCGTTGACGGTGAAGACGAAGTCATCGGCGGTGAACGGATGCCCATCTGACCACTTGATGCCTTCTCTCAACCAGAACGTGATGATCATCTTGCCCTCATCGGTGAGTTCTACTTCGCAACGCTTTGCAATGGCTGGATGCAATTTCGCGTAGTTGTCGAGCTCAACCAGCGTTCCACCGTAACCCATGAACAGTGCAATGACATCCGTCGAGCTCGTTTCTTTCGCAACAGTGTCGTTCATCGTCCTTGGACCGCTCAGGGTAGCTACAACGATTCTTCCGCCGTACTTTCCCTTGGCGTCCGAACCCAAATACGGTGTGTTTTCGTCAAACCAGACGTATTTCTCTGCCGCGAAGATTGCCACGACTGCAAGCAGCATTAAGACCACTAAAGCCTTCCTCACACCAACACCCCCTCACTTCACCAGGTGGCACGCCACCCAGTGGTTGTTTGAAACCTGTATGATCCGAGGATATTCTTTTTCACAAATGTCGATCTTGAAGGGACATCTCGGGTTGAAGAAACAGCCGCTCGGTCTGCTTATGGGACTCGGCACACCCCCCGTGAGTATGATCCTCTTTCTTGCTTTTTCGACCTTTGGATCCGGCACGGGTGTGGCTGAGAGCAAGGCCTTGCTGTAAGGATGAAGGGGCTGTGAGAATATCTCTTCCGAGTCGCCCATCTCCACGATCCTGCCAAGATACATTATAGCAACTCTTTGGCTGATGAACCTCACCAGGCCCAGGTTGTGCGAAATGAAGAGATAGCTGAAGTGGAACCTCTCCTGAAACTCCAGAAACATGTTTATGATCTGTGCCTGAACGGATACGTCGAGTGCGGAAGTTGGTTCGTCCAGAACGATAAACTCGGGCTGTATCGCGATCGCTCTCGCTATCGCGACCCTCTGGCGTTGACCTCCACTGAACTGGTGCGGGTATCTGTCCAGATGAAACGTCTTTAACCCCACCATTTCCATCAATTCCTTTGCCCTTTCGTACGCTTCCTGCTTCGTTTTCACAACATTGTGGAAGAGCATCGGTTCGGTGACGATCTGTCCGACCGTCATTCTGGGGTTCAACGAACTCATCGGATCCTGGAAAACGATCTGCATCCTCCTTCTGAAAGGGAGTAACTGCTTGTAGCTCAACCTCGATATGTCGGTGCCGTCGAAGAAGATCTGTCCCTCGGTAGGATCGATGAGCCTGAGTATCGTACGTCCTATCGTGGTCTTGCCGCAACCTGATTCTCCGACCAGGGCGAAGGTTTCTCCCTTCTTGATCTCGAAATCCACACCGTCGACCGCTTTCACGTGGGCAACTGTTCTTTTTATGAAGAATCCCTGTTTTATGGGAAAGTGTTTCTTAAGTCCGACCACTTTCACGAGCACGTCTTTCTCGCTCACGTCATACACCACCTTCGACCGGGTTGAAGCATCTGACGCGATGACCGGGCGACACTTCTACCATGTCTGGAATACTTTTCGAACACTCATCGACCGACCTTGGACAACGCGGCAAGAAAGGACAGACCTTGGGTATGTCGATCATGCGAGGGGGTTGACCTGGTATTGGCTCGAGTCTTTCCACTTTCTTGTCCACCCTCGGGATACTTTTCAGGAGCATGTTCGTGTAAGGATGAACAGGATTGTAGAAGATATCTTCTGCCGATCCTTCTTCCATTTGTTTTCCACCGTACATGACGATGATTCTGTGCGCCATCGAGGCGATCACACCGAGATCGTGCGTGATGAAGATCATCGCTGTTTTCAAAGTTTGTTGAAGCTGTTTCATCAACTCGAGTATCTGGGCCTGTATTGTGACGTCCAGAGCGGTCGTCGGCTCGTCGGCTATGAGCACGCTCGGGTTGCAACTGAGCGCTATGGCTATGACGACACGCTGTCTCATGCCACCGCTGAATTCGAACGGATAGGACTTCATCCTTTTCTCTGGCTCCGGTATCTGTACGAGTTTGAGCATCTCGATATCTTTCTTGTAAGCCTCTTCCTTTGATACCTTTTGGTGCTGCATGATGGTCTCCAT